>NZ_JBNKYN010000066.1:0-24647 GCF_050300915.1 Amphritea sp. | reverse complement strand
AGTTAGTGTTAACGTGCGCATGATCGAGCGGATAGAATGCATCATAACTTCACCTTTACTATTAGTTCACGAAATAAAGCACAAGAGACATAACCAGTTACTGGTATCTGTTCTCCCGGGCTTTTCTCCCTCCGTGTAACCTCAGGTGAGGTCGGCGGCTCTCGGACCAGTCACTACTTATTAATAGCCGGAACCCTAGCTGCCTGTTTTCTCAATTGTGTTTGGCGATATTAAATCACCGGTAACGTCCCTCGTGCGTTGATTAGTTCAAAGCACCATTTAAGCCAATTTAATAAAATACATTAAAAACATAGTCTTAATAATATACTTAAGAATTTCCAATAAAATCATACCGCATAAAAACGCACTATTAGTAAGCAGCTGCTTTATAGATTGCGCTAAACATGAGCACTACAGAAACATTAAACAGGTGAATTGATCGTTAAAAGCGCTTCTCTTCAAAACATGAGACGCGCCGTTTTCGCTGAATCATCCTGACGTTTTCAGAGTCCGGGAATACCCATCGGACCGGGCAGATCAGGGATGGGTGAACAGGCCGTTAACAAAGCAATCACGGTGAGTAGTGATAGATACTTCAGGCGGTACATCAATCAGAGCTTAAGGCGTCTGAAAACAAGCAGTGCTGATTAAATCACGCCATTGTCCGGTACTGCAAAATCAGGGCGATAATATCGTGATCACTGCATACCGCTTCCATTGCATCATTCATGGTGCGGCGTTGGGGAAGCGATATGTTGAACTTATTACGCAGGACTTCATTAACCTGCTGGTCGGAATTCGGGTCAAACTCTTTGCCAGCAAAATTACATATCCGCTGCAAGATAAACGCTTTAGTCGTCATTAATACAATATCCAGTCGTGTGGGTGGTAATCGTTGAGTGGGTGAAGATAATTGCCTTGCTCCGCCAGATAGTATCTACAGCAGCAGACAGCTGCCGCTTCGGGGAGAAGCGCTAAACAGACATCAATCGGGTTAAATCATGAACGCTAGTAGCAGGATATTTATACAATGACTGCGCCCTGCTTTACCGGGCGCGATACCATCTCAGCTGCCGATTTTTTTACCGGCCCTGCGGTTTGCCCAGGACGATATGACGCGGACCGCCATTATTTTCCCGACCGGAAACACCTTTATCAATCTTCTGGATCTCTCCACCGGCCTTGAGGAAGGCGGCAGTCTGTTCAGCAATCGAGTCATGGGTCTGGCTCGCCGCTGCTTTTTTAGATTTAACTGCCATAAGAAGAGCTCCGTTTGAGTGGTGGCGGAGCATTATAGCATTCTTTGGCTCATTCAGGGGATCTTTATGCCAAACCGCCCCTTCTGGGGTAAAAAATCTATTTGAGAACCGCTGAAACCTCTTTTTTTCACTCGACTAGAACGCTGCAAAATGAACAGCAGGCAAGCTTTCAAAGCCCGGTCTGGCAAACAGATAGCCCTGCATTAATTTCACCCCGGCATCCCTTAACCAACGATACTCGGCAACGGTTTCAATGCCCTCGGCCAGTGGCGTGATATTCAGATCGCGGAAGATATGTAAACAGTGAGTAACAATTGTCTGTCGGACTTTATCGGTGTCGATATCCCGGATCAGTGCCATATCCAGCTTAACAATCTCCGTCTGAAAATCGGCTAACAGATTCAGTCCAGAATACCCGGAACCAAAATCATCCGTTGCCGTTTTGAAGCCAAGCATATGATAGCACTCAACAATTTTTTTAATATGATTGCTGTCTTCAATTTTTTCCACTTCGGTAAACTCAAACATAATCCGGTCAATGGGAAAGTTATATTTTTTTGCAGCCTCAAATGTCGTGCGAATACAGCGCTCTGGCTGATAAATCGCATTGGGCAGAAAGTTGATACTCAGCACCGAACGGATGTTCAGCTTTGCTGCCAGAGCGATCGCCTTTACGCGGCAAAGCTGGTCAAAGATATAGCGGTTATCATTATTTACCCGGGATATAATGGAGTAGGCTGATTCATTATTTAAACCACGTACTAACGCCTCGTAGCCATAAATACTCTGGTCGCTGCAATCGACAATTGGCTGAAACGCCATGGTGAAATCAAAATCGAGGCAGTGCTCATCCGCACACTGACTGCAGGATTTGCGCGCACAGGTTTGCGGTTGTTCCGCCATATCGATCACCTCACAACACGCTCAATCGGATCGCTCGTCGCTCCCGGTTAAAACGGTATAACTATTTCAAATATAGACGCCTGCTGTCACTTCATGATTTAACAACAACTCACATCAGCTTCTTTGTATCAACTATCCACAGATCTGTCAGCAGATAAGCCCAGTCTAGCGGTTATGGGTTCATGAAGCTTATAGAGAATATCGCAAAATGAGGGAATCAGAATGAGGCGAGGAACTGTCGATGGAGGTAAAACCGGGCAGCCGCCCGGCTCACAGCCAGTGACCTAGACGGTTAAAGTGGCTATAACAACGTATGAGAGCGTTGGCAGACAAAACCAAAGCCCTCACACCACTCGGCCATCAGTGCCAAGTTCGGGTTATAGTTTCCTGACCTCGATATTCATGGTCTGAATCCGATAGGCGATCTGACGCGGTGTCATATTCAGTAGGCGCGCCGCTTTCGCCTGCACCCAGCCAGCCTGTTCCAGCGCAGCGATCACCTGACGGCGTTCGTCCATATCCGGGTCATCCCCCGACGCGGAGAACTCAGCAAACGACTCCTCTTTTGGCAGATGTGTCACTGGTGGAGCAATTTGTGGTGCCACCTGAGAGGCCATCGGTGTGTAATTACCCCCCATCAGTTCGGCACTGTTAAAGGAGAAATCACTCTCATCAATCACTCCCTCTTCCGCCATAATCGAAGCCCGTTCAAGGGTATTCTCCAGCTCCCGGACGTTACCCGGCCAGGCATGAGTCATCAGTTTGCGTACCGCATTGTTACTGATATCCAACGGACGACCCTGCGATTTACCAATTTTATCCAGCAGAAAGGTCACCAACTCAGGAACATCTTCAATCCGCTCCCGCAATGGCGGCAGATTGATCGGCATAATATTCAGCCGGTAGTAAAGGTCTTCGCGGAAATGGCCATCACGCACCTCCTGTTCCAGATTGCGGTTGGTCGCCGCAACAATGCGCACCTGCACCGAGATGGTTTTATTACCACCGACCCGTTCAAACTCCCCCTCCTGCAATACGCGCAGTAGTTTGGCCTGAAACATCGGTGAGATCTCACCAATCTCATCGAGAAACAGGGTGCCCTTATCAGCCTGTTCAAACCGCCCCTGACGGGTGCGGGTCGCACCGGTAAAAGCGCCTTTCTCATGGCCAAACAGCTCAGATTCCAGCAGATTTTCAGGCAGCGCCGCACAGTTCAGGCGGATAAAACTGTTATGCGCCCGCGGTGAATTATAGTGAATCGCGCTGGCCACCAGCTCTTTACCGGTACCGGACTCGCCCCGCAACAGCACGGTGGTATCCCATTTCGACACCCGCCGGATCTGTTCAAACATCCGCACCATGGTTGGTGTATGGCCCACCATCAGATTCTCAAAGCCGAACTTACCCCGGACCCGCCGTCTCAGCTCGTCGCGTTCATCGGTCAGTTGCTGCTGTTGGTTTTCCACCTCGCCCAGCAGGCGCAATAACTGCGCCAGCAGGTTGGCGATCATGTTAAGAAAACGACACTCTTCGGCGAGAAAACGTTCCGGGTCTGAGGTCGGCTGGGCAGCCAGCACCCCCACCACTTCGCCCTTATGGTCCTTAACCGGTACGCCGATAAAGGGCAGGCTCAGCTCAAACAGCTCCAGCCGGTCCATAAAGCGCGGCTCATTGGCCAGATTGGGCAATACTAATGAGCTTTGTGACTTTAAAATTGAACCGACAAGCCCCTCTCCCTGCTGATAACGGGCCGCTCCTTTCGCCCGCTGCACCTCATCAGAGTCACTGTGTACCGCGCTGATGAAGAGATGCTCCATCTCATAATCTTTGAGCGCAATCAGACCATTTTTCATCTCCGCTTCGTTGTGCAGAATTTTTAATACTTCATCTAAACTGGGGTTCAGATCCAATGAACGGGTTAACGTCCAGCAAATTTTATCCAGCACACACAGCTGGCGCTCAAATAGTTCTGTTCGGGTGGCGGCACTATTCAACATCATCACTCCCCATTAACCGTCCAGGTCATCAATTGGCAGATGCACCAGAATCCGACAGCCATCCTTGTATTTCGGATCGATCGAAACCGTCCCACAATGTTCAGTCACTACCTCCTGGGCCAGGGTCAGTCCCATACCCCGCCCGGATGTTGGTGTGCGATTACTCTTAGTACTGAAAAAAGGCTCAAACACTTTAGTGATCATCGAGTCCTGAATACCCGGCCCGGTATCGGAAACACTGACGATAATTTCACGTCTTTCAACACGGGTACTGATCTCAATCTCACGTCGCGAAGGGCGTTCCATCTCAATCACATCGATAGCGTTATCCACCAGCTGTTTAAACATGCTGTGCAGACGACTTTCCCGGCCGTTGATTGCCGGAACATACACCGAGGGTAACCAGACCACCTGGATGCCATTGCGCAGCAAACGGGAGGTAGAAAACTCGAGCACATTGCGCAAGACTTCGTTGATATTGATCGAGCCAAACGAGCGGGGCTGCCCCTGTGGCACAACCCCTTCGAGCATATTGCAGGTGTCCTGACCGATCTGAATCGCCTCTTTCAGCACATCGACGATTTTCTCTGCCGAGAGTTCAGCACCTGAGGCGCTCTGCTCCAACATCCGTACCGCAGCAGACATCAGGTTCAACGGCTGTTGGAACTTAAACATCGCGCCGGATAACGCTTCGCGCAGGTGATACACCGATTCCTCCTCAGCGATCAGCAGCTGCATCGCATTCATATGCTCCAGCCGCTCCCGATGGCGCATCTCGGTAATATCTTTGATCACCAGCATCTGGTAGTTCTGTACCGGGTTGGAGAAAAAGCCATCGGCACTTTCATCACCAATTCCGACAATACTGTAATCACAGGAGAAGATTCGATGCTGCTTGCCTTTCCCCACTTCAAGGGTGATTTCGTGACCGGCAATGGTTTGTCCAGGCTTGAGCTTTTGCGGGTTAAAATCCGGGCCCAGGTCTTCTTTTAGTTTTGACAGGAACAACGCCCCCGGTTCGATGGGAGCGATATCGGTCGCCAGGGTTTTATAAGCGATGTTATCCAACACCACCTGGTTTGCCTGATCCATCAGCACAATCGAGGTGTGAGCTGCGTCCAGCACCTTTTCAATCATCTCTTTCTGGTTCTGCACCCGTTGCTGCAGCATATGCAGTTCGGTGACATCCCGGTGCATCCCCAGATAGTTGATAGTTTTATTATTTTCATCCAGAACCGGTGCCACCATCAGCTCAGCCAGGTAACGTTTGCCGTCACGACGGCGATTCACCAGCACCCCCTCCCAGGGTTTCTGCTGCGTCAGCCGCCCCCACAACGACTCGTAAACAATTCTTGGGGTGTTATGGTTGGACAGTATCGACTCATTGCGTCCCAGCACATCCTCTTTCGAATATTCGGTTTCCCGGCTGAAAGTCTGGTTGCTGTAGATGATATTTGCGCTGAGATCAGTGATCGAAATGGCGATGGGGGCATGTTCAACAGCCTGAAAGAAAACGCTTCCGGGCAAACCGGAAAAAACAGCCTGCTCGTCGATATTATCAACGTTGTCACACTCATGAACATTATTACTGACATCTTTAGTCATAACCGCTCCTGTGATTCAAACTGCATAATTCTATTTAGCAATATTTAAGCCACCCCCTCTGTTTGTCGTTATAGCGCTGTTTACGGCCTTCCTCCCTCGAATAACCCTACAATAAACGCACCATTAAAGATCAAAAAACAGCCAGAATGTCGCAAACCCTACAAACACCCTGCCCGACAAAAGCGATGTCATGTTTTTAACAATGTTGCTAATCAAACAGAGAGACAAAACAACAACTCCTTATATTTCAATGATTTAAAAATGGCATATTTAGTGCAGCCGCCCTATCAGCATATTTTTGTTGAGGTTGCTTAGATGGAATTAATCACACTGATGGTCGGCACCGTACTGGTGAATAACGTCGTTCTGGTGAAGTTTCTGGGTCTCTGTCCGCTGATGGGCGTCTCCAATAAATTCAGCACAGCGACCGGTATGGGGGTGGCAACAACGTTCGTTCTGACACTCTCATGCATGTCCGGCTGGTTGATCGAACACTACCTTCTCGAACCACTGAACCTGCAATACCTTCGAATCATCTGCTTCATTCTGGTGGTTGCGGCGGTAGTGCAGTTCACCGAGATGATGATCAAAAAAAGCAGCCCGCTGTTGCACCGAACGCTGGGAATATTCCTCCCCTTGATCACCACCAACTGCGCCGTACTCGGGGTTGCGCTGATTAACATCAGTGAAGGTTTTTCCTTTATCGAGAGCATGACCTACGGCATCGGTGCCTCGATCGGTTTCTCCCTGGTGTTGATTATGTTTGCCGGACTCAGGGAGCGTCTGGCGCTGTCAGAGGTGCCGAAAACCTTTGCCGGAACACCGGTAGCGCTGGTCACAGCCGGGATTCTTTCGATGATTTTTATGGGGTTTGGCGGGCTTGTCTAAGCTCACCGCACCAGTTTTACCGATATTCAGGTTTGAAACTGTTCATCTTAACGGATCGTTTTCAAACCATAGCTTAGAAGGGTAAATATTATGTTTCTGACTATCGCTGTACTGACCTCCCTGGGATTAATGCTGGGCTTTATTCTCGGTTATGCGGACAAAATTTTTGCCGTGGAAGAAGACCCCCTCATTAAAGAGGTTGAATCGATGCTGCCGGGCACCCATTGCGGTCAGTGCGGCTTTACCGGCTGCGGTAGCGCGGCGCAAGCGATGGTTAATGGTGAAGCTGAAGTCACCTGCTGCCCTCCGGGTGGTCAGGTGCTGGCGAAAAGTCTGGCGGACAAACTGGGTGTGAGCGCCGACCTGAGCAATCTCACCTCTGTCCCGCTGACCGCCTCGGTTCAGGAGTCACTCTGCACCGGTTGCTGCCGCTGCTTCAGAGTCTGCCCAACCGATGCCATCGTCGGTGCCAACAAACAGCTTCACTATGTGTTTAAAGAAGCCTGTACCGGTTGTGGTAAATGCGTCACCGCCTGCCCTGAGAACTGTATTGCACTGCATCAGGAAGAGGAGACTCTGGATAACTGGCACTGGCCTAAACCTGCTGCGGTATAAGACGATGTTGATGAAATTTAAAGTGCGTGGTGGTGTTCATGCCGATGAACGCAAAGAGCAGAGCACCGACAAACCGATCCGCGTATTAGGGATTCCACCGCTGCTGTCTATCCCCCTTAGCCAGCACGCCGGTCTGCCAGCGAAGCCGATTGTCACTGAGGGACAGCATGTACTCAAAGGTGAGCTGATCGGTGCTACCGCAGGTGATCGCTCGGCATCCATCCATGCGCCAACATCGGGAACAGTGCTGGGTATCGGTCGGATTCAGGCGCCTCACCCGTCACTGCTGAGTTACGATGCGATCCATATTGAGCCGGATGGACTGGATACTGTCTATGTTCCGGAGAACCCCATCGACCCGCAACAGCTGAGTGCTGAAGCGATTGCCGACCTGGTGGATGGCGCCGGGATTGTCGGCCTGGGGGGCGCGACCTACCCTGCAGCACTGAAGCTGAAAGCGGGTTCCCGGCAAAATGTCCACACCCTGATTCTGAATGGCAGCGAGTGCGAGCCCTATCTCACCTGTGACGATATGCTGATGCGCGAACGCGCCGCTGAGATTATCAGTGGTGCCCAGCTGATTCTCAAAGCGATTAACGCCACACAGATTATCGCCGGTATTGAAGACAACAAACCGGAAGCGATCAGGGCGATGCAGGATGCCGCTCAGGCACATAACAACGTCGAGATCCGGGTGATCCCCACCCGCTATCCAATGGGCTCAGCCAAACAGCTGATCAAAGTCATCACTGGCAAAGAAGTGCCCACTGGTGGCCGCAGTTCTGATATTGGCGTACTGGTTCATAACGTGGCCACCTCCTTCGCGGTGCATCAGGCGATCTATCAAACCCGCCCACTGATCTCCCGCGTGGTGACACTGTCAGGACAAGCACTCGAAACCCCGCAAAATGTCGAAGTCCTGATCGGTACCCCGGTGCAATGGCTGTTAGAACAGTGTGGCGGACTACTGTCGACACCGGCACGGATGCTGATGGGTGGACCGATGATGGGGCAGATTCTGCCCAATACCGGAGTGCCGATCACCAAAGGGGCCAGCGCGATTCTGGCGCTCACCGAAGAGGAGATTAACTCCGCACCGGTTTCCCCCTGTATCCGTTGCGGTAGCTGTGTCCAGGCCTGCCCGATGGGACTGCTGCCGCTGGAGATGGCACGCCACTCAAGGGCGGATGACTATGATGGTGCCAACGAGTTCGGCTTAAAAGACTGCATTCTGTGTGGCTCATGCGCCTATGTCTGCCCCTCTCATATCCCGCTGGTGCACTACTTCCAGTTTGCCAAAGGCAAGCACCGGGAAAACCAGATTCAGTCGAGGAAAGGGGAATATACCAAATCACTGTCAGAGGCTCGCATGGCCCGGCAGGAAAGAGAAGCCGCCGAAAAAGCCGCAGCTAAAGCCGAGAAAGCCGCCAAGGCCGCTGCACGCAAAAAAGCGTCCAGTAACGTTGAAGAGGTGTGAGCATTATGATGATTTCATCCCCCCATGCGCATGATCGCAGCTCAGTTGAAAGGACCATGTATCTGGTCTGTTTCGCCCTGCTGCCCGCGACACTACTGGGGTTTTATCTGTTTGGCTGGCCAGCCATAAACCTCTGGCTGCTCTGTATCGCGGCAGCATTAGCCGGTGAATTGTTGTGCTTATCACTGGCGGGCAAACGTCTGAGTTTTGCCCTGGATGGCTCCGCTATCCTCACCGGCTGGATTATTGCTATGACACTGCCTCCCTGGGGCCCCTGGTGGCTGGCGGTGACCGGTACACTGTTTGCGATTGTCATTGGTAAACACCTGTACGGCGGGTTGGGACAAAATCTGTTCAACCCGGCCATGCTGACCCGGGTCGGGCTGCTGATCTCATTCCCCCTGGAGATGACCACCTGGGCCAACGTCAATCCGATTACCTCAGCCACAGCCCCCGGCTTTATAGAGGGGCTGCGGATTACTTTTCTTGCTGCACCGCTGACCGACGCCCTGACCGGCGCCACGGCACTGGGCCATGTAAAAACCGCACTGACCGCATCCATCCCCTCCAGCGTCTCCGTGGCAGAGATATTCAATATCAAGGATGCGCTCACCGGCTTCACCCGCGGCAGCCTGGGTGAAACCTCGGCACTGCTGATGCTGGCAGGGGGAGTGTTCCTCATCTGGAAAAAGATTATTCAGTGGTATATCCCGGTTGCTCTGATCGTCACTGTTGCGGTGATGGCAACGCTGTTTAACAGCATCGACCCCGAGCGCTATGCTCCGGCGGTTTACCACCTGTTGTCCGGCGCACTGATGTTTGGGGCCTTCTTTATCGCCACCGACCCGGTGACCTCTCCATCTAATATCAAAGGTCAGCTGATCTACGGTGTGGGCATCGGCCTGGTCACCTTTACCATTCGCACCTGGGGTTCCTTCCCGGAAGCGATCGGTTTTGCGGTGCTGTTTATGAACGCGCTGACACCGATCATTGATCGTTATTTCCGTCCGAGAATCTATGGCTACAACTACAAGGGTGCGCCCCTGAAAGCGGCGAAAGAGTAGTGATAAAGAGGAGTAAATGATGAAGCCTACCAGAGCGATTGCAATCCCCAGCTTTACCCACCGCATCGGTTATCAGGCCGGTTTGCTGGGGGGGATGGCAACCATCATCAGCCTGCTGCTGATCATGGGCGATCAGAGCACCCGGGACGATATTCAGCTACGTCTGCAGGAAGATACCCGGGTCATGCTGGATCAGGTACTCCCCGCCGGTCTGTATGACAACAACCCACTGGAGCTGCGCTACAGCCTCAAAGACAGCCCCTTCCCCGGCCACAATGTCGCCTATCTGGCGACTAAAAACGGGCAACTATCCGGCCTCGCCATGGAGGTGGTCGGCAAAGGCTACAGCGGCGATATCGTGCTGTTGCTGGGGCTGAATGAAAAAGGTGAGATCACTGGCGTGCGCACCATCAGCCATGCGGAAACCCCCGGGCTGGGCGACAAAATTGAGATTAAAAAGAATGACTGGGTGACCTCATTCAATGGCTATTCACTGGAAAACCACTCGGCAACCCAGTGGCAGGTAAAAAAAGATGGCGGTGATTTCGATCAGTTCACCGGCGCCACCATCACCCCCCGGGCGGTGGTAAAGGCGGTGAAAAACGGTCTGCTTCATTACGCTCAGCAACGTGCTGCCATCGAGGCTCAGCTCAGTATTCCGGCGACCACCGATAAGGAGAGTTCACAATGACACAGCAGTCCTACGCAGAGATCTGGGCCGACGGGCTATGGAACAACAACGTGGTATTGGGGCAGATGCTGGCTCTCTGCCCGCTGATGGCCGTCACCACCACCGCCAGTAACGGCTTAGGCATGGGAGTGGCGACCCTCGCCGTCATGCTGGCATCGAATATGCTGGTATCCATGATCCGCGGCATCATTACGCCACAGGTCAGGATACCGGTCTTTATTCTGCTGATCGCCGCGATGGTCACCCTGGTAGATATGTTTCTTAACGCCTGGATGCACGAACTGTATCAGGTGCTGGGTCTGTTTATTCCGCTGATCGTCACCAACTGCGCCATACTCGGCCGGGTAGAAAGTTTCGCCTCAAAAAACAATGTCGCCCCCTCGATGATTGATGGCCTGGCCATGGGGATCGGCTTTACCTGGGTGCTGGTGCTGCTGGGCGGCATGCGCGAACTGCTGGGCAGCGGCACCCTGTTTGCCGATGCTTCACTGCTGCTGGGCGATAGTTTCTCCTTTATTGAGATGACAATCTTTCCCGACTATGGCGGCACCCTGCTGCTGATACTGCCCCCAGGCGGCTTTATCTGTCTCGGCCTGATTCTGGCAGGCAAGCGGGTCACCGACCGTAAACTGGAGGCACGCAGAAACGCCATAAGCGCCACCCTGCAGGAGGGATCCGTATGAAAGTATCGATCGCCTATGCAGGTGAAAACAAACAGCTCTGGTCCAATATTGAGATCGACGACAGCGCCACGGTAGAGACCGCGATTGCAGCATCTCAGATTCTGGAGCAATGCCCGGAGATCAACCTGAAAACCCAGAAGATCGGCATCTTCGGTAAGCTCACCCGGCTGAACGCACCGCTTGCAGAGGGCGACCGGATCGAGATCTATCGCAAAATCATCCGCGTGTTTGACGAAGATGATGACGACGATGACGATGATTAATTCCTGAAGGAACCAGGGCGTTTTTACCACAGAGGGCACAGAGGACACAGAGAAAAGAATCTGGGGAGATTTTTACTCGTTCCCACGCTCCCGCGGGGAAACGAGACAGTGTATGAGCCTAGCGATGATCCGCTGCTGCTACGTGTCTCCCGGCACATACGGCAATTTAAGACCCCCGATAAAGATTAAACGCAGTTTCTGCAATTGAGGACGTAAGGAAGAAGGTAATCAAAAAAATAATAATTGGGAAAACCAACGCAAAACCGGCTTTGAATTCAATAAACTGATGATTGACAGCTTTTTTGAACTCACCATCATATAGCTTTATTTCTTCACTCCCTCGGGTCTCCTTCATCTCTTTCTGAAACTGGTTATAGCTCCTGAAGCACTCACGAAACATATGAATACCGATCGGGATAGCGATTAGCAATCCTAAGATTAGTCCGATAATTTGTGGCCAGTCTTCCATCATGTTTGCTCAGTTAACAATCGAAATCAGCCAGCAGCTTAAGTGTTGCTAATACACTGGTGAAAATATAACAATACATGCCGCAATTATAAATTCGATAAAAAACTGGACTTGTGGTTTTTTACGCACAATAGATGCTATAAAAAACGACGAACTAAATAAGGCTGAAAATGCAATTACCATGACATAATTCCAGCCCGCAACTCCTACAAACATACGCATTGAAGCTGCTAATTCCCCTTGGACATCTTTGAATACTGCTCCCAGCCCCATAAGAATTGGGAGGTAAAGCAGCAACATGGTGCTAGCTCTAACCGAAAATAACTGCTTACAGTTCCATTTCTGGTTCATATTTATCAAGGACTCTTAAAACGTTTTGCTTCATCTGCACCGGGTCTGGCGCAGGCCGTGCGCTTGCACGGGGCGTGACAGAGCCGTTTGTTAGTAACTGTAAATACAACACATTAACTACGATTCTTTCGAAGGTAAGTTTTCTAACACTTTACAGAACTCTCGATTTGTAGTTCGGTCCCCTTCATAAATATACCCAGTATCAAAAAAGTGGTTCCGCCTTCAGGTTTTATTTGAATACCCCAGCAACCGCGCTTTTCGTCTGGGTTTTCGATAATTTCTACGATTAGTTTTGTCATTTCATTGTCCTTTTCTGATAACGCCAAAAGCAGCAGTACGAAGCATCCGACTGTCTTTTTTTGTTATAACTTTTATCCACCTACTGAGCCCGCTGCAATACAATCTTAGATTGTAAGCCTTTAGAGATTAATACCATTGCATCACCGGTGAAGGATGAAATTTCGTCTTCTTCTAAAGATTTACTTTCTTGAGATGTTGGCTTTCCATAGAGGTATATCCAGCTAAGGACATTGTTTGATATAGACCATACTCCGGAATAAACACTATCTTTTTCACCTTCGACAACTTCTTTGCGAGTGAACGTAAGATCGGGTTTTAACTCAAAGATAACCTCTACATGCCCCTTTAATTTATCTTCATAGCCACCAACCCAAACACCAAAGAACCTATCTTCATTTTTTCTAATTAAAGGTGTGACATTTGATGCTGGCGAGCGAGAGGTTTGGAGAATACTCATTACCTCAGTCCCTAGTTTACTTTCGCCATCTACAGAAACTGGTGTTGCAAAAGCCAAATAGGAGCTTTTTTGATCGGTTATAAAATGAATGAGCTGGATTTGAGGTTCCTGCTCGCCTTTAGGTGTAAAGGAAATCTTTATATAAGTGAGATCGTACCCGCCTTGCGATTTATTGCTACCTCTATCAAGGATTCTCACAGTGTCCCGTTCGCTTGCCGCATTTATATCCCGTATAAATCCTGCAATCCATACATCAGCATCAAGCCACCCAGGTGGTAATTTGCTAAATGCAATGAAATATTGAAATTCATCCCCATTCCAGCCCACTATAACATTTTCAGTATCATCATAATCAGGAACTATTTGATACGTGATATCCAAGGACTCAA
Source organism: Amphritea sp. (assembly GCF_050300915.1). Taxonomy (GTDB): domain Bacteria; phylum Pseudomonadota; class Gammaproteobacteria; order Pseudomonadales; family Balneatricaceae; genus Amphritea. The sequence goes on along the minus strand of NZ_JBNKYN010000066.1, from coordinate 11,236 downwards.
GTAATTCAATTGCCAAACCGTCTGCAACCACTTGTGGCTCAGAGTATACTTGCGATGAAAAAACCATATAGCACACCAATAAAATGATAGTTTTTAATTTAGGCACATTTTTCCTGAAGTTAGTCATGGTAGGACGGCCAGTTACCTGTACCGCCCCCACACAAATCCGGACGTGTGGAACTACCGCATCCGGCTCTTCAGTTGTATATTCGCCCGCGTAAAACTGAGCCCTAACTGTACTCCACCTTCCTCGCGGTTAGTGCACGTACATTAAACTATCTTAACAGCTGTGCGAACTCGCTCCAGTTGTAGCTTCGCCGCTGACTACGTCGGTTTAACCATTTATACAGTACCCTCACCGTCTGATAATGTGGATGTCCTTCATCCAGAGTATTATTTGTTTTCCTCATTAAGATAAAGCACACTCGGACATTACCGACTGCACCAACGACAGCAATAACGTCACGATCAAGGAGGCCCTATGAGTGAACAATACATCCCCCCTGCAATCTGGGTAGATGATACTGCGGGAGGCAACGAATGGGCGAACATCAACAGCCCGGTGTCAGGGGCACGTTACCAACAGGATCTGCCAGAGGGTGATCACCCTTTCCAGCTGTATTCGCTGGGTACACCCAACGGTCAGAAAGTCACCATTATGCTCGAAGAGCTACTGTTGCTTGGCATTAAAGAGGCTGAATACGATGCTTATCTGATTAATATTGGCAAGTCTGAGCAGTTTTCTTCCGGGTTTGTCGGCGTCAACCCAAACTCAAAAATTCCCGCACTGGTCGACAGATCGGGGGAAGAGGATGTGAATGTCTTCGAATCGGCATCAATTCTGGTTCATTTAGCTGAGAAGTTTGGTCAGTTCCTGCCACAAAGCGGCCCCAGCCGGACAGCGGTATTCAACTGGTTGTTCTGGGCTCAGGGTTCCGCTCCCTTTCTCGGTGGCGGCTTTGGTCATTTCTACGCCTATGCTGATGAAAAACAGGAATACCCCATCAATCGCTATGCCATGGAAACTAAGCGCCAGCTGGACGTGTTAGATAAACAGCTGGCAAAACATCCCTATGTGGCGGGTGATGAATACAGCATCGCGGATATCGCCATCTGGCCCTGGTATGGCAACCTGGTTCTGGGGCGTTTATATGATGCCGCAGAGTTTCTGCAGGTTGAAAGCTACAGTCACGTTCTACGATGGGCACAGATGCTGGAACAACGCGAGGGCGTCAAACGTGGCCGCATCGTTAACAAGTCCTCGGGGGAGGCATGGGAACAACTGCGTGAACGTCACTCCGCCGACGATATTGATAAGGTTTTGGATTTAAATAAAGTCGCTAGTAGTTAGACGCGACTGCGTCGCTTGCTAGATAAAAGACGTAGCTCGTTATTCGTCGCTCGAAATAGCAAAGAATCTGCCGCTTTTTTCGCTTTTTCTAACCACTAGCAAGTGGCGCAGCCACGTCTAGCAACTCACGTTTTTTACCTTGTAGCAAACCCCACAACAGCCAGAATCGATCAAATACTATCAATGTAGGCTTTCCAACAAACGCCGGGGACAGTCAGACATAAATAATTTTTATCTATATTTATCAATCACTTATTTTTATAAAAATCATGGTACGTTAACTGCAATATTGCCTGTACGCACGTTTAATTCGCATTGTTTATTTGCGCACTGCAGTCCAGATTTTTACGCACTTTAGTGCAAAAGGAGATTGATATGTCACGTATTGGTTTGTTTTTTGGCACCGACACCGGTAAGACCCGTAAAGTAGCCAAAATGATCAAAAAGAAGTTTGACGATGAGGTGATGGCCAGCCCGTTAAACGTTAACCGTGCAGAACCCTCTGCTTTTGCAGACTACGAGTATCTGATTATCGGCTCTCCAACTCTGGGCGAGGGATTGCTGCCTGGCCTGTCTGCAGACTGTGAAAATGAAAGCTGGGAAGAGTTTCTGCCGGAGATTGATGATGTTGATCTGAGCGGAAAAACCATTGCTATCTTTGGTCTGGGCGATCAGGTTGGTTATCCGGACGAGTTTCTTGATGCCATGGGCGAGTTATACGACTTTGTGACTGAGCGTGGTGCGAAGGTTGTTGGTTCATGGCCAACTGATGGCTATGAGTTCGCCCACTCTGAAGCGGTTGGTGAAGATGGCAAGTTTGTCGGTCTGGCACTGGATCTTGATAACCAGTCAAACCTGACGGAAGAGCGCCTGAATGCCTGGTTAGCGCAGATTGCGCCTGACTTTGATCTGCCGCTCTGATTTTTCAATACGTTTTCCTATTAGTTACGGTATTCCCTGCCGTACGCCTTTTATGCGTAGCTCTCAGGGCTACGCTTTTTTTTCCGCCAGACAGCCTGTTGCGCTGGTCGGCGTGTTCATGTGAGGTCTTGCGATGATCAATCCCAACAGTTCCGGAACTGACATACTCAATGCACTTGTCCCGATGGTAGTGGAGCAATCCGCCAAGGGCGAGCGGGCCTACGATATCTATTCGCGATTATTAAAGGAGCGGGTCATTTTTCTCATCGGGCCGGTCGAAGACCACATGGCCAACCTGGTAGTCGCACAACTGCTGTTTCTCGAAGCCGAAAATCCCAGTAAAGATATCCACCTCTATATCAACTCTCCGGGAGGCTCTGTCACCGCCGGGATGTCTATTTATGACACCATGCAGTTTATTAAACCGGATGTCAGCACTATGTGTATGGGGCAAGCAGCCAGCATGGGCGCGTTTCTGCTGGCCGGTGGTACCCAGGGTAAACGTTTTGCCCTGCCCAATGCCCGGGTGATGATCCATCAGCCGTTAGGGGGTTACCAGGGTCAGGCGTCTGACATTGAGATCCATACCAAAGAGATTCTGAGTATCCGTCACAAGCTCAACAGCCTGCTGGCTAAACATAGCGGACAGTCAATGGAGACCATCACCCAAGATACCGATCGGGATAACTTTATGACCGCGGAGGCTGCCAAAGCCTATGGGTTGATTGATGAAGTGCTGATTCAGCGGGGTTAATAGCCGATGGCAGATCTTCAGCAATTTAACCATTTTTATCTCAGTTACAGTGGCATCAAACTGCCACTGAAGCTGGTCGGCCCGATAGCGCCTTCGGAGATCGAAAACCGCAACACGTTTTTCGCCTCGAAGGTTGATGATCGGGGCCGGGTAACCGAGATCGCCAAAGTGGTCTACAACGAGATCGAATTGCACCACCGCTACCACTATCACGATGATGACCAGAGCCTGACTCAGGCCATCATCACCACGGACGGGGAAACCCATACCATTCAGTATTGAGATCAGGGTCAGCCCTGTGTCAGAACGGTGGGGACATAAGCCCACCGTTACTACCGGAGAGAAGATTATGCTTGAATCAGACTTTTTTGAAGTGTCCGATGAGTTTATCAACCTTGCCAATGATCTCGCCAACGAGTGGGCTCAGCCGATGCTCAGCGCATCAATTATGCATGCGGCGGCACGTTTTAATGCATTCCACCTGATGTCACAGAATGATGCCGGTGATATCAATACCGCCATCGATTTTCTCACTACCCAATACAGACAGATGCTGATTGAGAATCTGCGGGAACTGAAAAGCGGCCAGCCGGATATGCTCAATCATAGCTGACCTGTTCCCGGTGCCCCCGGCGATAAGATAGAGAGCACCACAGAGAGCACAGAGACCCGCAGGATTGAGCGCACGGCATGGCTATCGGTCGAGTCTGACACTCTTCTGCACATAGTAGGCGATCAGGCCGATACACAGTCCCCAGAATGCGCTGCTGATACCCAGCAAGTTCAGTCCGGACGCGGTGACTAAGAAGGTCAGCAGCGCGGCTTCTCTGTCCCCTGGCTCAGCCAGCGCAGCCGACAGACTGTTACCGATGGTACTCAACAGCGCCAGCCCGGCGATCGCCATCACCAGGGCCGTGGGGAACGCGGTAAACAGCGAGGCGATGGTCGAACCAAACAGTCCGGTTAACAGATAAAAGCCCCCGGCCCACACCGACGCCATATAGCGTTTTGACCGATCCTGTCCGGCTTCATTGCCCATACAGATCGCCGCCGTAATCGCCGCCAGGTTATATGAGAACCCGCCAAAGGGTGCCAGCACCACCCCGGCAAAGCCGGTCCAGGTGAGTAAGGGTGAAACCGGCGTTTCATAACCATTGGCGCGCAGCACAGCGACACCCGGGACATTTTGCGAAGCCATGGTGATAATAAACAGCGGCACACCCACACCAATCATGGTTTGCAGATGAAAGACCGGCGTCACCCAAACCGGCATCGATAACTGCCAGCTGAGTATCTCAATATTCAGCTGCCCCTGAAAAAATGACAGCGCACTGCCCACCAGCAACACAATAGGAATGGTATAACGCGGCAACACCCGCTTAACGAAGATAAACGCGCCCAGCATCACCCCGACCAGCAGCAGGCTGGACTCCATCACATTAAACAGATTCACCCCAAACTGAAGTAACACCCCGGCCAGCATCGCGCCTGCCAGCGGCATGGGCACATGGTGCATGATTTTCTCAAACCAGCCGGTAATGCCGCACAGCAGAATCAGGCTGGAGCTAAAAATAAAAATTCCGACCGCTTCACTGATCGGCACACCGGACAAGGCGGTCACCAGCAGTGCAGCCCCCGGCGTCGACCACGCAGTTAAAACCGGTGTACGAAAATAGAGCGACAAACCGATGCTGGTCAGACCCATACCGATCCCCAGCGCCCACAACCAGGAACTGATCTCAGCGGCAGAGGCGCCGGCTGCACCTGCAGCCTGAAAGATAATCACCGCAGAGCTGGTGTAACCCACTAACACCGCCACAAAACCCGCCGAAACATGTGACAGGCTGAAAAAACTTTTTATCCCTTGCCGATCCATTGTTGATCCCATCCTGACAACCTCATACACTCTGACAATCAAACTGTGCGCTATAACGCTCAGAGCAGAAAGAGTAGCATTGTGCGCTATAGCGTACAACGAAAATTCTGTGTCACCCATGATGGAAAAACCTGTGCAGGAAATTAATCAGTACCTCGCGAAAACCTTAAAAGCACTACGCCTGGAAAAAGGCTGGAGCCTTGATCGGGCCGCCAGTGAAACCGGGGTGAGTAAGGCGATGTTGGGTCAGATTGAGCGGGGGGAATCCAGCCCGACTATCGCCACAATGTGGAAAATATCAAAAGGGTTTCATCAATCACTTTCCAGTTTATTAGAGCCTCCTGCCGAGACAACCAGCAAGACTCTTATCCGCCCACCCTCTGCACAACCAGGCTCTCTGGCCAGCGACGGCGCCCCTATTTCACCGATCTTCCCCTATGAGGAACGCTTTGGTTTTGAGATGTTTGAGTTAACCCTGCTGCCGGGCTATGAACGACTCTCTGAACCTCATATTCAGGGGGTCACAGAGCACCTTGTTGTGCTCAGTGGGGAGATGGAACTACTGGTGGATGGCGAGTGGCTACCGCTGACGAAAGGCTCATCGGTGCGCTTTGCCGGAGATACGCCCCACGGTTATAGGAATCGCAGTCAGGCCCCGGCAACCTTTCACAACATACTTCACTACCGCCAGGATCTCTGCGAATAGAACCTGGCAGATAAGCTTTGACCCTCGCCATCCCTACCCGGTCGCCATTTTTAAGCTACGCTTAATCCTGTACTTAACACGATCTGTCAGAACAGGAGTTAAACATGTCTGATCACCATACTTACAGGAAGATAGAGGTTGTGGGTTCATCCCCAACAGGCACCGACGATGCGATCCGTAATGCCCTGGCTCAATGCAGCAAAACAATCAAAAATATCGACTGGTTTGAAGTGGTCGAAACCCGCGGGCATGTGGTTAATGGAGAGGTGGGACACTTTCAGGTCACCCTGAAGGTTGGCTTCCGGATAGAAAACAGCTGATAACGGACAGGAGAGTGTGCTCTCCTGCCCTCTTCGCCTGAGCTGGCAGTCGTTGTCAGCTCAGACAGATAACGGTTACGTTAAAGCTAAATAGCCTTAACGACGCCGCGCTTTTCGCGCCGGACGGCCCGACTTACTACGGGGGCTTTCACCGGATTTCGGCGAATAGCCAGAGCGATCACCCGCTTTGGCTTTCTGTTGATTACGGGGTGGGGTTTTCTTTTTACTCTGAGCGCCAGGCTTTTTCTTCTGTCCCGCAGGCGCTTCTGAGGAGGATGCCGCCGCGGCTTTTAAAATCACCTTCAGTTCAGCCTCTGTCAGATCCCGCCATTCGCCCACCGGCAAGCCCTTGAGATCGACATTCATGATGCGCACCCGTTCCAGCTTTGTCACCTCATAGTTGAAGTGTTCACACATCCGGCGAATCTGACGGTTCAGCCCCTGAATCAGGGTGATACGAAACACCTGAGGCGACTCTTTAACGATTTTACATTTCTTAGTAATCACGCCGAGCATCGGCACACCGGCACTCATACCAGTGATAAAGTCATCGGTAATGGGTTTATTCACCGTCACCAGATACTCTTTTTCGTGCTTGTTACCCGCACGCAATATCTTATTCACCAGATCGCCATTATTGGTCAGAAAGATAAGTCCCTGAGAATCTTTATCCAACCGGCCGATGGGAAAGATCCGGGTACTGTGATTGACAAAATCGACGATATTGTTGCGTTCACTGCCCTCAGTGGTGCTGACAACGCCCACCGGTTTATTCAACGCAATAAAAACAAGATCTTCCGCTTCTTCAGGATCGATCGCCTGACCATTCACCTTCACCAGATCGCCTGGGAAAACCCGATCACCAATCGCTGCACGCTTACCATTGATAAACACATTACCCTGTTCAATAAAACGATCAGCCTCTCTGCGGGAACAGATACCACTGTCACTGATATATTTATTTAAACGGGTCGATGTGTCACTCAACATAGATGCATGTCTCAATAAGGTGGGGCTGAAATGGCTTATCAGATGGCACCAGAACCGGGCAACCATCGGAATTATGCGTATTCTTGACCAAATGACCGGCAGGCGCCAGCCCTGTCGTAAAATTAAAGGTAAAATTAAGAACGAAATCAGGGACAGAATGATGAAGATGTTACCGCAGAGGAGATTAAATAATATTTGAAACCCGCGGTGAGCACTTACTTAAAATTTCCACTTCACTTCAAAATCGGTTATCTTCTTTTCTCCTCGAAAATCACCCTCACAAGGACAGTGAGTATGTTACATCCCATGGACAGGGCACAGTTATGCAGTGGCAACGATCTCACTGCCGAAAAACTCCCCTATGTTATTCGCCCGCAAGAAGCCCTGAATACTGCCCGACGGATGTGGGCCAATGACTTCGAGCGCTCGAAACTGATACGTTTTAGCCCGACGCCCCGGCATACGCGCCATAATCGGCGTCTACCTTTTCCCCCGTCGCTGGAAAATTCGATTCGTACCGGTCAACTGATATTGCTCCGGGCTGATGCCCGTATGGTCACCGCCCCGGTGGTTAGCCAGCAAAATGGTGAGCTACAAGCTTCCGCGTTAGAGCGGGAGTCACTGATGTTTCGCACCACCATCGAACGGGCGATGAAACGCAGTAGCTTCAGTAGTGGCCGTGTCAGTACCCCAGATACAGTCACAGACGCTCCAATGAGTTTTGCCGACAGCATCGCCGCAAACAACAAGTATCTGCTGGGCGAAGACAAACAAACCAAAGAGAAACAGTACTGCGTAGATCTTCAGTGTGTCTGGGACAACGGCCAGTCAGTAGGTGAAACCCCCATACTACTCACCTTTGATAACGGTGAAGTGCAGCGGCACACTCTACCCCCCAATGGTCACCTGCTGGTCACAGGGGTTTCCTCCCTCTTCTATAAAGCACAGCTCAAACCTGATGAGGGTGACCCTGAAAAATCAAAACTCCGCACTGCCATTCAGAAGATCCTAACCGCTATCATTGATGAAGAAGAAGCCCAGGCGGCGCTTCATCAGTCATTACAGGATGAGATGGGTGTTGTTGACAATGTTGTGGTGCATACCGGTGCTGTGATGTGGGGTATCTGGAACCTGGCTAAAGACTCAGTTGTTGCTGTTAAAGAGTGGTCTGACATTTTTAATCCAGTGGTCGCCTATAACCATATATTACAAGCTGCTTATGCGGCAAAGCAGGCAGGGCCAGAATCAGACTGGCAAGAAACCTTCAGAGAAACTTATAACGATCTTCAACACAGGGAGTGGGTAGAAGCGCTGGGCTTTGATCCTTCACAGATCACCATAACTCAACTGGCAGAAGCCTATGAATTGGCCAACTTCGTGTATGAGGATCCGCCTACTCAAAAAATGCTGGCTAAGTTCGGAAGAGAATATATCGCCGCTCAAGACAGCGTAGAGCTTGCAGAATCCGTAGCACCAGCGGTAATTGAAACCATTCTGGGTGCTATCTTAACAGCGATGACCATGGGTGCAGGAGGTACTGTTGTAGCAGGACGAGTGGCTACTAAAGCGTTTACCGAACTGGGTGAACTTCTGATCGATCTGGGTAACGTGCTGAAAAAAGCTAAACTTTCAGAACGCATATTCAGCAAGATGAGTAATAAGCTAGAGAAGCTGGAAATTCGGCGTCCGAAAGCACAGAAAGTGGCAGAACCGAAGCGGGTTGATGGGAATCGAAATGATGGTACGATGCGGGGTGAGAGTGTTGTTCCAGACAACCAATCTTTAGTTGGTCAGTTAGAGCCAGGTAATCCAAGAAGTACGAGTATTCCGAGAAATGGAGACAGACTTGTTCTTAATCAAGGACAACTGCCGACGTGTGGCCCCAACTCTTGCGCGATGGTTCTGGACTCTTCAGGCAAGACGTATGATTTAAATAAGCTTATTGTCGACTCTAAAGTGACTTCTCAAGGCGCGTATATGGGGGACATGGCGAAGGCTCTTCGCAATCAGGGGCTTGATGCTGCCAGAGTTAGAAACCGTGTGAGCGTTGATGAATTAGCCGAAGCAACATCAGGAGGTAATCCCGCAGTAGTAGCTACTCGATTAGACAGGGGCGGTCATGCTGTTGTAGTTGATGGAATTACAACTCGCCAAGGTCAGCAATTTGTCGCGATTCGAGATCCAGCGCTAGGTAGGCAGTACTTCACGCCATTAGACGAGTTTGCTCAGCGTTTTAATGGTCAGGCGATTTTAACTAACCCTAAAAAGCCGTAAGGAGAGTAGACGGTGTATAAAGTATCAGAATTACAAAATATTGACTTGCCTAACGATGGGTTGGAATGCTCAGTAAAAGGTAAATTTTACTACCGCATATCGGACCATGGAGAAAGCGGGAACAACTACGTTAACTGTTATGTGGATGATTTATCGGATAATAGCTCATCAAAATTATTTCTTTCTGATGAAGTTGGAGAAACGGTAATTGACGGTGATGAAACTTTTGGAATGATGGTTGGTGGTGAATTCGCATATTATGATATTGATGTGGAGCTTGAGTGTGTAATTAAGAAAACACCACAGGGGTTGATCTGCGCAACGGTGGAGAAGCTAAAACTTGAGAAGGATGGTGATAGTCAAGTGTTTAGCTTCTAAACTGGGTGTTCAGCAACTTGTTGATGCAAACAAGGCGTTTCCGCGTTTGGATATGGAAGGTGGTATCCTCAACCGAGTTGGGCATGACTTTAAGAATTGTCCACTGGGATTGTATTTATAAGCCAGATTTCCTTAAATAACCCGGCCACTGTTTAAGATCCCTTTAGGATCTAAGGTGTCTTTAAGTTTGTGCATCAGGGCGATCTCTTCCTCTGTTCTGGAGTGATGTAAGTACTTTCTCTTTAACACACCGATACCATGCTCGGCAGAAATCGAGCCCTGAAATTCACCGACAACCGCCATCATCCTGGCAGAGATCGCCGCCAAATCGTCTGCTGATCCCGTGCCGGCACAGATATGCAGATTACTGTCACCGATGTGACCAAAAATACGCAGTTTGATCTTCGGGAATGTGGCATAGAGCATCGGCTCTAAATGTTCCATAAAGGCCTGCATTCGATTGATTGGCACGCTGATATCGGTGTTAACAACCGGCCCCATGACAGATAACAGTTCGCCAATACTATCGCGTATCATCCAGAAAGAGTCTGCATCGGCAACGGATTGTGCTACGACGACATCGGTGGTCATCCCCTGCTCCATGGTCTGAAATAACACTTCGCTAAACATTTCACTATCGTGCTGATAATCCTGACCGCGATATTCAATCAGAACATAAAAGGGGTGGTCTTCCTTAAAAGGGCTGCGGGCCTGCTCTACGGTTTCTATCACATCGTTATAGTAGTTCGCCCACATCACCTCAAAAGAGCTAAGCCCTTCCCCCAGTGATGCATAGGTGTATTTCAGCAGTTTCAGAATAGTCGGGAAGTCAGGTGCCGCGCAGAGGGCCGTCTGAACGGATGTCATCTTTGGAAAAAGACGCAACACCACTTTTGTCACGATCCCCAGCGTTCCTTCGGAGCCGATCAGCAGCTGCTTCAGATCGAAACCAGCATTATTTTTTAACATCTTATTGAGTGAGCTGATAATGGTGCCGTCGGGCAACACCGCTTCCAGTCCCAGTATTAAGGCACGTGCCGACCCATAGCGGATAACCTGATTACCACCGGCGTTGGTGGCGACATTACCACCGATAGTGCAACTCCCCCGTGAGCCCATATCCAAAGGGAAGCAAAGCCCAACCGCGTCGGCGGCTTCCTGAATCACCTGCAGAGGCGTTCCGGCATAAGTGGTCAGTGTCATTGAGTCCACATCAACCTCAATCACACCCGTCATTCTTTCCAGTGATATCGCGATCTCTTGCGCTTGTGGAACAGCACCGCCACTAATACCGGTCATGCCCCCCTGAATAACAATCCGCTGTTCTACCGCATTACACAGCTTAACAGCGGTGGACACCTCTGCTGTGGTCTTCGGTCTGACCACAGCCAGCGGCAGCATCCCCTCAACGCCACTCCAGTCGGTCTTACATCTGTCACCCATCGATGCACCGGTAAGTACCGCTTTGGGGCCGAGGTTTTCAGTCAGTTGTTGGAGGATATCGCTCATGAATTCACTTCTGCAGACATAGTAAAAACACAGATAATACACAAACATAAACAGGGAGGCCCATTATGTTGTCATTAATGGCTAGATGAAAACAGAACCGGGGCACTCTCTGGTTGAGAGCTATTTTTCAGATACGCTCTTTAGATAAGCTTTTGAG
>NZ_JBNKYN010000065.1:0-24661 GCF_050300915.1 Amphritea sp. | reverse complement strand
GGTATGAGCGAAAAAGTTCAGGTTGACCGGTTTATCGGTGGCCGCGCGAATCGTGTCCAGTTCGCTTCTGAGCTGCTCCGGGCTTAACATCGCACAGGGCAGCGACCCCAGACCGCCAGCGTTACTCACCGCAATCGCCAACGCAGCATCCTGAGCACCAGCCATGGGTGCCTGAATCAATGGCAATTCAATGCCAAAGAGTTGTGTTATATCCATACTTAATCCTCCGTTAACGCCAGCCGCGCACCCAGATAGATCAGCACCGCGCCGCTGACCCCATTAAAGCCAACACTCACGGCCTGGCTCTGCAACCAGTTGCGGGCACTGTTGACCGCCAACGCCAGGCTGCATTGCCACAACATAGCGATAATAAAATGTATCCCCGCCAGCCACAGGGACTGTGTCAGCGCCGCCCCTTGCGGGTCTATAAACTGGGGCAGAAAAGCCATATAAAACAGCGCGGTTTTCGGGTTAAGTGCGTTGGAAAGAAACCCCTCCCGTAATGACCGTCCAATCACAAACGCCCTTTCACCAGAGTCCGGCAAGCGAAAAATACTGCCCCCGCTCACAATCCCCCGCAGACTACTCAACCCCAGCCAGATCAGATAACCAGCACCGATCAGTTTGAGAACATGAAACGCATTAGCCGATTGCAACAGGATCACCGAGATCCCCAGCGCTGATACCGTGGCATGCAGAAACAGCCCGCAACAGATGCCAGTACTGGTGGCAAAACCATCTCTCCAGCCACCGCGGGCGCTGTTACGGATGGTCACCATCGTATCGACCCCCGGCGTCAGGGTTAACAGGGTAATGGCGATGAGAAACGTGATAAACAGATGGCTATCCATCATCAATTGAAACTCCGGTTACTATTCACCGATTTATAATATTCGCAGAGCCACACCTGCGACCTGTCTGAACAAGTTATTTGTAGAAAATTTAACGCGGTCTCTCAAAGGAGTTTAGCCCGCCACTGCAGCAGATAGTATCGCCCAGCCACCACCAGCAGGATTCCCCCTAACACCAGTAGCGCGGCAATCAGCAGTCGAATACTAATAACCTCATGGGTAAACACCACACCACCCGCTGCGGCTATAACAGGAACCAACAGCTGCAACACCGCTGCCTGTACCGCAGACAACCCACTCAGAGCGCGATACCAGATGGCATACCCCAGGCCTGAAGCAACCGCGCCAGAGACTATCGCTAATAACACGCCATCCACGGTGAGCACTGCGTTACCCAGAACGAGCGTAACGATCAGTGTCAGAATAACCAGCGGCAGGGTTCTGAAAAAATTAACCTGAGTATCAGCCAGCGGGTTCACCGATCCGCGCCCGATCAGGGTATAGATACCCCATGCAATACCGGCACTGGTCATCAGGATAAATCCCCAGAGAGATGGAGTATTGAGCACTGGGAGAAGAAGGTAAACAAAGCCGCTGAACGCCAGCACCAGACCCAGCCACTCAACCCACAACAGCCGTGTACCGCGAAACAGGCTAAGCATAATCATGGTGAGCTGCACCGCGCCAAACAGTATCAGCGCTCCGGTACCGGTATCCAGACTGATATAGGCATAGGAAAACCCCAGCGCATAGATAAACAGCATCAGTGCGGCAGACCAGCTCCCCCGACCGGTGTTCTGCTTGTCCACTGCCGTTTTGTGCCCGCCGGTGAGATACCAGAGCAATGACAGCGAAACAATCCCGGATAACAAGCGAATAACCGTAAAGCTGCCTGCATCGATACTCTGCTCACCCAATGCCAGCCGACACAGTATAGAGTTGCCAGCAAAGGCCAGCAGTGCAAACGCTGTGAAAACGAAGGTGGACAGTAGAGGTCTCTGACTCATGGCTGGTTCTCCGCCAGATGATTGTTGTTATTGTCAGTATCATCGTCAGTCGGCCCGGAGGGCTGCATACGCCCGAGCTGCCAGAGCATCAATGCAGCACCACAACCACCGCTTCCCAATACCATGGTCATTATCATGATCTGGTAACGAACCGCGATCAATGGCGATACCCCGGAGAGAATCTGTCCGGTCATCATCCCCGGCAACGACACCAGCCCCACCGCCAGCAGACCGTTAATCTGGGGAATCATCGCCGCTTTGAACGCCGTCAAACGGGCCTTCGGCTCCGCTTTCCCCTCTTCCAGTTCAGAGTTATAACGTTCGGTGGCAAGACTGATAGCGTTCATAGTATTGGCAAAATACATCCCTGCCAACGGGATGATCACCCGCGGCTCATACCAGGTTTCAACGCCTATCACTAACACCAGAGAGATAAACAGGTGTAATCCGGCGGAGCAGCTTAACGCAATCAGCGTGGGTTTCAGATAGTTGCGCTGATGATTCACCGGGCGCAGCGCAATCCAGCTGGCGATACAGATCATCAGTATCAGAACCGTCACGGTAATCCATGGGGAGGGGTTATCAAACAGCGCCACCAGCACATACCCGACCCCGATCAGCTGCAGCGTCATCCGCGCAGCAGAGAGAAGTATTTCCGAGGCATTACCTGACCAGCGGGTATAGACGACCGAAATAAGCACCACCGGCAGAGCGCACCAGGCGAGCGACCACCACGAGATCACATGCATCAGGACTCTCCTATTGTCTTGTTGTCGTTAGCAGCGATTGTTAAACCCGCCCTATTAAACATCCATACCGATAAAGCCACCCGACTGATGCGCCCAGAGCTGGGCATAAATCCCCTCTTTTGCCACCAACTCATAATGGTTGCCCTGCTCGACGATACGCCCCTGATCCAGCACGATAAGCCGGTCCATCGCCGCGATCGTCGACAACCGGTGGGCAATCGCGATTACGGTTTTGCCCTGCATCAGGTTGGACAGGCCGCGCTGAATATCGGCTTCTACTTCAGAGTCCAGTGCCGAGGTCGCTTCATCGAGAATCAGAATCGGCGCATCCTTGAGAATCACCCGGGCAATAGCAATTCGCTGGCGCTGCCCCCCGGAAAGCTTAACACCCCGTTCGCCAACCTGCGCGTCATAACCACAGCGCCCCTGAGGATCGCTTAAACCCAGGATAAACTCGTGGGCCTCTGCCCGTCGGGCGGCCGCAATCATCTGTTCATCGGAGGCATCCGGATGACCATAAAGAATATTCTCGCGCACGCTTCGGTGCAGCAGAGAGGTATCCTGAGTCACCATACCGATCTGATGCCGCAGGCTGTCCTGCTGCACCTGGCTGATATCCTGTCCATCGATCAGAATCTGGCCGTCTGCCAGATCATGAAAACGCAATAACAGATTAACCAGCGTCGATTTACCCGCACCGGAGCGCCCTACCAAACCAACTTTCTCACCGGGTCTGATATCCAGGTTCAGATGTTCGATCACCCCTTCCGTTTTATCATAGTGAAACGACACGTTATCAAAGCAGATCGCTCCGGCATTCACCACCAGTGGCTTCGCATCATGCTGATCGGTGACATCAAGGGGCTGTGACAGAGTGTTCATACCATCATTCACCGTACCAATATTCTCAAACAGCATACTCACTTCCCACATAATCCACTGGGACATACCGTTGAGACGCAATGCCAGACTGATAGCAATAGCAATCGCGCCCACCGTCACCAGACTGAAGCTCCACAAATAGATGGCTACCGCGCTGGTGACAAACAGCAGCAGGTAGTTAAGGCACTGCACTGTGACATTCAGCCCCGTTGCCAACCTCATCTGCCGGTAAACGGTGTCCAGAAAACCATCCATACTTTCACGGGCATAATCCGATTCGCGCTGACTGTGAGAGAACAGTTTCACCGTCGAGATATTGGTATAACTATCGACAATCCGCCCGGTCATCGACGAGCGGGCATCCGCCTGTACCGCTGAAATGTTCTTCAGACGCGGCACAAAAAACCACATCAACAGGCAATAACCCACCAGCCATCCCAGCAATGGCAGCATCAGGCGAATATCAGACTGCGCCACCAATACCAGCATCGACAAAAAATAGACCGCGATATAAACCAGTACATCCAGCAGTTTCATCACCGCCTCACGCACGGCCAGGGAGGTTTGCATCACCTTAGTGGCAATTCGTCCGGCGAAATCATTCTGGTAAAACGACAGACTCTGGCGCAACAGATAACGGTGCGCCAGCCAGCGTATCGACATCGGGAAGTTGCCCAGCAACACCTGGTGAACAATCAGCGAGTGCAGTGCAACCAGCAACGGCAATCCCAGCAACAGCAGAATCCCCACCCCTATCAGGGCTCCACCCTCCTCCTGCCAAAAGGTATCTGGCTGTTTGTTGCTCAGCCAGTCAACCAGTTGTCCCAGAAAACCAAACAGGGAGACCTCAAGCATCGCCAGCAGAGCAGAACACAGCGTCATCAACAGCAGCGGCCACTCCATGCCCCGCATATAGTAACGGCAGAAAGCATACAAACCCGACGGTGGCTGGCGGGGTTCAGGGTCGGGATATGGGTTAGTCAGGCGCTCAAAAAATCGAAACATTTACAGATACCGAAAGCCACGGACTGGCTGATTATAAAAGTCAAAAATGATACCTGAAAGCGGACGGGTTAAATATGCCTGCGGCTATTCAGGCAAAGAATTATCAGTGCCCGACAGACTCCGGGAGGTCAGTGACCATTGTTCATATCGGCGCTGGCAACTGGGCATTCTGCACAACAGCAGCAATCACCATTTTGACGACTTTGGCGTTTAAATTTGAACTGAGTAAGCTAAGCTGGAGTCATTAGTGAATATTTAATTTCAAACCTTCAACCGCCTGCGTGCATCAACGAAGTCTTAGATGAGCGATAACGGCACCCTTCGGTTACGCCGGGCTATTAAGTTGTGCTGTTAGCCTAACCGACAATAAATGGATATGCATGAATGGTTTTTAACCGTTTTGTACCGACATCTCTGCATAACCGGGTTTTAATACTGACACTGGCAGGTTTCCTTTTATCTGCGGGTGCAATCATGTTGCTGATCTTCAAATACCTGCAGGAGGATTCGACCAGGCTGCTGGTTGAACAGCAGCAGACCATGGTAGATATGGTGGTTCGGCAGATGGACTCTGCGCTGCAAAAGCGGGTGAATTATCTTGAATCGTTCACGGACTCATTACACTCCCGATACCGGCTGCATCCGAATGAAAAGATACAGGACATACTGAAGCGAGATACCCAGCTCCACGCCCTGTTCAACGGTGGCGTCGTGGTGCTGAACCGGGAAGGCATCTCTCTGGTGGACTATCCCACAGTGCCAAACCGTATCGGTGTGGATTATTCAGACCGTAAACACCTGGAACAAGCCCGGCAGAGAAAATCCAGCGTTATCACGGTACCGCTACTTGGCAGGGGACTGAAAAGCCCGTTATTTGCGATTGACACTCCCATCCTTTCGGCGTCCGGCCGCATTCTCGGCTATATCTTTGGCGTCAATCTGCTGGCTCAGGATAACTTGCTGAAAGAGATCTCCCAGCAGACATTCGCGGATGGTGGCCGGGTGATGATTATCGACCCGAATCTGGGTATCTATGTGACCGACACCCTAAAAGGGGTCCCCCTTGAAAGTTATCAGAAAGAGAAACACTGTGACTGCATTGAACGGGTACAAGCTGGGGAGTTATCAGGGATCACCCGCGATATCGATGGCAACCGGATCATCTTCGCCTCTGCCCAATTAGACAAAATGGGCTGGGTGGTCATCCGCACGTATTCGTTGCACAAAGCGATGACCACCATCAATATGCTCACCGAAAAGATCATTGTCGTGATCCTGGTTATCTGCATTCTGATGGCAGGCTTAATCACCTATCTGCTAAAGAAGTTACTGGCCCCCCTGCGCAATGCCTCACGGGATATCCGCAAAATGGCAGACGGCCAACTTAGCGAGCAGGTTCTGGCGGTGAATAGTAACGATGAGGTGGGCCAGCTGATTAATGCCTTTAACCAGTTACACCGTAACCATAAGCGTTATGAACTGGCACTGAGAGAATCAGAAGAACGCTACCGCCTGACAATGGAGGCCACCCAGACCGGCCTATGGAGCTGGGATCTGACCAACGACACGATCCACTGGGACAGTCAGTGTTATAAGATGCTGGGGTATAAGGATCAGGCGTTTCACCTCAACCGGCAGCTATTCCGCAAACTGATGCACCCGGAAGATCAGGTACGTTTTTACGTCAACTTCCTGCCCCGCTTGCTCGATAACCATACTGCCGAAATACAGTTCAGGCTGCTCACCAGCGACAACGCCTGGCTCTGGATAAAAAGCCGCGGCAAACCGATACGGTTTGGCAAGAACAGCCACCCGCTGTGCATCGCCGGAACCCATATGAATTTTGAACAGCAGCGACAAACCGAACAGCTGCGCCTGGCTGCCGCGGCATTTGAAAGCAATGACGCAATCATGATCGTTGATGCCAATAATAACATTATCAAGGTCAATAACGCCTTCACCCAGATTACCGGCTATCAGGCAGAAGAGGCGATTGGTCACCCGCCAACACTGCTTCGATCCGGAGTGCATAAAAGTTCATTCTACGAAGATATGCTGGGTAATCTGAGCGATACAGGTAAGTGGCAGGGGGAGATCTGGAACCGGCATAAAGATGGCTCCATCTATATCGCCTGGCTGAATATCAATACCATCTTTAACGATGACAACACGGTCTATCAACGCATCGCCACTTTTTCAGATATCACTGAGAAAAAGCAAACCGAAGAACTGATATGGACCCAGGCGAACTTTGACCCGCTGACAAACCTGCCCAACCGGCGGATGTTTATGGATCGTCTGACTCAGGAAATTCGCCTGGCGGCCCGTTCAAAATCCTCACTGGCACTGCTGTTTCTTGACCTTGATCGCTTTAAAGAGATCAACGATACCCTCGGCCATAATGTCGGCGATCAGCTGCTGGTTGAGGTTGCTGAACGCTTTAAAAGTCTGGTGCGCAGCAGTGACACCGTCTCACGACTGGGAGGCGATGAGTTCACCATCATTCTGCCGCAGATAGAGAGTAGCTCGCAGGTCGAGCAGGTCGGGGAAAAGATCCTCTCTCTGCTACAGCAGCCATTTGAGCTGGAAAATCAGCAGCGTTATATCTCAGCCAGTATTGGCGCAACCCTCTACCCTCAGGATGGCGAAAATGCCGAACAACTGATTAAGAACGCCGATCAGGCGATGTATGCGGCTAAAGCGGCAGGCCGCAGTAAACTGCACTTTTTCACGGAGGGTATGCAAACCCTGTCACTGAAACGCAACAACCTGATTAAAGCGTTACGCCGTGCGATCAGCAAACAGCAGTTTCAACTCTACTACCAACCGGTTATCAGCCTGGAAACTATGTCGGTGGTCAAAGCAGAAGCGCTGATCCGCTGGAACCATCCGGATGAAGGGTTAATGTTTCCTCATCAGTTTATTGAGGCGGCAGAACAGAGTGGCATCATTGATGATCTGGGTGAGTGGATGTTCCGTGAAGCATTACAGCAGGCCAGGCAGTGGCGCAAACAGCTCAATCCTGAGATCCAGATCTGTATCAATGCCTCCGCAGCCCATTTTAATAGCAATACGGACAACCCAGCCCAGCAGCGCTGGCTGCAGTTAGCCCGGGAATCCGACATCCAGAACTCGGAACTGAGTATCGAGATCAGCGAAGGGCTGCTGATGGAGTCCTCGGCGGAAACCCAGCAGAAAATTGTCCAGTTACGGGATGCCAATATTCAGATAGGGCTGGATGACTTCGGTACCAGTTTCTCATCCCTCGCCCATCTGAGCCGGATGGATATTGATTATCTGAAGATTGACCGCACCTTTGTCCGCAACCTGCATTCAGATTCAGATGATCTGCTGCTGTGTAACGCCATCATCGTTATGGCGCATACTCTGGGACTGCAAGTGATCGCTGAAGGAATTGAAACCCTGGAACAGCAAAACCTGATGCATCAGGCAAGCTGCGATTATGCTCAGGGATTTTTCTACGCCAGCGCAATGACCGCTAAACAGTTTGCCAGCTGGCACAAAAAATTCAGGCAGCAGCCTCGCAGCTAAATAACCGGTCACACCCGGTTAAAGTTGCCCCAGTTTTGTCAGCAGCCGCTTAACCAGCGAGTCGTTAGCAACCTCATCGGCATTGCCAGCTTTATTGTCAGATGACTTAACCCTCTTCGTTTCAAGTGCCATATCAGTCTGATCATCTGCAGGCCGAACATAGGCATTACTATTGCCCTGCAACGCCGTGATCATCTGATTACGCTGCAACTCCCAGCTATCTACCGGGTCCTGAGCATTCCAGGCGGTAAACAGTTTTTCCTGCTTGGAGCTGATCTTCAGGCCATACTGATCACGCATATAGAAATAGGTACGGGCGATATCCCCCTGGCGGTTCTGCGGCGGCTCAACTTTACGACCTTTAAAGTCAACCTCCATATCACACCGGCCATAGACCCGTGGCTCGCCTTCCAGTTGGGCGAAACTGAAGTTTGAACGATCGCCGTTCACCTCACCTATCGCGGGCACCAGATTATGCAGGTCCGCTTCCATTCGATTAAATTTTGGATCATTTTTACAGGCTTTACGCCCCCCCTCCTGCCAGCACTGCAGCTGATGGCCAAACGCCCAGGCGGGCACCACATGCTCCCACTCTATTCGCGCGGCCCGGTTAGCATTTTTACGCGGAGTATAGCCGCAGCTCTCCCAGTCGGGCACCAGTTTTTTCCCTTCATTATGATAGTCACAACCACAATAGAAGCTAACGGGATTTGCCTGATACATCTCAGCAAGAATACGCTTAGATTTACTGAACGAAGGCGGCGAGTCTGCAACCGCGACAGCTGGCAGCAGTATGATCAACAAAGCAACAAGAGGACGACGAAACATAGGATTTCCTTAAAGATAACAGCAGGAATCCATCCCTGGCACTCACTATCCCTGGCGAGGTTTTAAAAATGAAGTTAACGGTGATTAGAAGGTGAATCCTGGCCGGGCTTAAAGGTCAGAATTAACCAGTCAGACAGGTCTATTTACGATTACCAATACGATAGTTGCCGGTCTGATGAAACTGGGCAACCTGCTTGCGCTTGCGACCAATCAATAACGGACCATCATCAAAGAAGAGAAAGTTTTTCCAGTTGCGGCAAAACACATCCCAGCGAGTTTCAATCACATGCTCGCTGTTGTAACAAAACCAGACAACGGTCTGATCATCCCATTGCAGGTGTTCCGCCAGCAATGCAGGCAGTGCGGGATCTTCAGATTCCCAGACCTGCTGCCAGTTATCAGTTTGCAGCCAGGTCTGGTTTTTATTAGCCCAGTCGTCTGCGCCAAACAACCCCGGGTGATTACAATGCTTGCTAATCTGCTGCGACCAAACCTGCTCTGCCCGTGCTTCGGTGAGTGGTTTAATCTGCGCCAGATCCGCTTCACTCACTGGCAGGTCTTTATGCCTGAAAATCCAGGCTTTTTTATATTGCTCAATCGACTGATAACTCATTACAACCCGATACTGTCAAATTCAATAAAGTGCCGCGACACTATACCAGAATGCCGGCCAGCAACAATCGCTAAGCATTCGCAGCATCTCAACATTAATCGGTCAAACGGCGGGCCTGCCAGAAGTGTTCCACCCAATAGGGATTATTTAGCGATGATATCACCACCCCCTGACTGGTCGAGGCATGCAGAAACTCACCGTTACCGAGATAGATTCCCACATGTCGGAGCTTGGTTCGGGAGCGATAAAACAGAAGATCCCCAGGCTGCACGTGGCGAATATCAACCTGTCGTCCCACCTGCGACTGCGCACGGGTTGTCCGGGGAAGGTCGATGCCCAGCTGCTGCCGCACCGTCAGCTGCGTAAAGGCAGAGCAATCCACGCCGTGCTTATCCATGCCCCCTAAGCGATAAGGTACGCCCTGCCATTCATGATACTGCTGCAGCAGTCGCGCCCGCACCCCGGAGTGTTCAGCTACCGGGGTAAGCGAATCTGCTGGCTGGTAGGATGGCGTACCACAGCCACCTAGACTCAGCAGTAAAATCAGGGCAACAACTCTCGTCATAAAAGATCTCTTATTAAACCGTCTCGTTAGAAGCACTCTGGTTATAAATAGCGGTCCCATGTCGCTAACCTGTATCCACCTCACTATATCGGCTGATTTGATTCTTTTTTGACACTGGCATCAACGCCGATACACTACACACCAACCTCTGCGAGATGAAAGGAAACAGCGATGCTTTATATTCTGCCGGAAACAGCCGGAGATATCATGGTGTTACAGGCCAGCGAAAAACTCACAACCGCCGACTATCAGGAGACCTTTCTCCCCTTACTGGAAGAGAAAGTCGCGGCCCATGGCCGGATTCGCTGTCTGATCTATCTCGACCATGCGTTTACAGGCTGGGAGGTCGGCGCAATGTGGGAAGATGCCAAACTGGGTATCCATCACCGCAGTGACTTTATCCGCCTGGCGGTCGTCGGTGGTGCTGCCTGGCTCGACTGGGCGGTCAAAATCGGCGAAGCCTTTATCGACGGGGAAACGCAACACTTCACGGAGAGTCAGTTTCTGCAAGCGCTTCACTGGATTGATGCGGGCTGAACGCAGTACTCCCCTTCACCACATTACGTTTTTAAGCAGAGAAACCTTCATCTTATGACCCCGGTCAGCGTTTATTCCGCTAATCTCTTACCGGGGCTATCTGTTGACCAACAGCATGCCGCACCTGCAGCATTATTAGCTATTCTTATACTGTATTTTCAACCATCGGGACGAAAATTATGGATAGCTTATCAGGCGGTTCTACAGACAGTTGCTCCATCGGGGGTGCCGGCAGCTCTCCGGATCAAGAAAAACCCCAGTGGCATACCTGTAATTCGGCACAGATAGAGCAGCTGTTAGAAACCTCCCCTCAGGGGCTGAGCGCTGCACAGGTTCGCGAGCGTCAGCAAAAATATGGTAGCAACCGGCTGCCAGCCCCACCCCGCAGGAGCCAGCTTAAACGTCTGCTGGCACAGTTCAACAATGTTCTCATCTATGTGCTGATGGTGGCCGCAGTGGTTACCGCGGCGTTAGGTCATCAGGTGGACTCCGGTGTTATCACTGCGGTTGTGCTGATTAATGCTCTGGTGGGATTTTTTCAGGAGGGAAAGGCGGAAAAAGCGATCGATGCGGTGCGTAATATGCTGTCACAACAAGCGGTTGTTATTCGTGACGGACATCGGCAACAGGTGGCTGCCGAAGAACTGGTTCCTGGGGACATTGTCTTTATCCAGTCCGGCGACCGGGTGCCCGCAGATCTGCACCTGCATAAGCTCAAAGAACTGAATATCGATGAAGCGCTATTGACAGGAGAGTCTGTTCCGGTGACTAAGCAGACGGAACCGGTCGCCCCTGAGGCTGATCTCGGCGACCGAACTAATCTTGCGTTCTCCGGCACACTGGTCAGCTTCGGTCAGGGCACAGGTACCGTGATTGCCATCGGATCTGATACCGAGATCGGCCGGATCAGTACACTCCTGACCGAGGTCAGCACGCTGACTACACCACTGACACGTCAGTTAGACAGCTTTGCCCGCTGGCTGACCGGCTCGATCCTGCTGATCGCAATGGCCACGTTGATGTTCGGCTATTGGGTAAGAGACTATGCCCTGGGCGATATGTTCCTTGCGGCGGTGGGACTTGCGGTGGCTGCCATTCCGGAAGGGTTGCCCGCGATCATCACTATCGCCCTGGCGATCGGCGTGCAGCGCATGGCCAAACGTCACGCAATTATCCGCCGTCTGCCCGCAGTCGAAACCCTCGGGTCAGTCTCTGTTATCTGCTCAGATAAAACCGGCACCCTGACCCGCAACGAGATGACAGTGACCACAGTGGTGATGGCACGCTGCAGTGCAGATATTAGCGGCATAGGTTACAACCCCCACGGCACCTTCACCTGCCATCACCAGGACCTGAATCTGCATAACCTGACAGAACTGCAACTACTCTGCCGCGCCAGCGTACTCTGTAATGAAGCCAGACTGATACAGAAAGAGGGAGAGTGGCTGATCGAAGGTGACCCGACCGAGGGAGCACTGCTGGTACTGGGCGCTAAATCCGGTATTGATCTGCACGAGTTACTGCTGGAGATGCCCCGGGATGACCTGATTCCGTTTGAGTCTGAGCACCGCCTGATGGCCACTCTGCACCATGACCATCAAGGCACTGGAGCGGTCTATATCAAAGGGGCGATAGAAGCGATTCTGCCCCGCTGCCAATGGCAACTTGAGGGGGATAACACCACACCGGTGGATCTGCCGTTCTGGACCAATCAGCAGGAGCTGATCGCCAGTCAGGGACAACGCACCCTTGCGCTGGCTATGCTGGATCTGCCGGAGGAACACCGGACACTGCACTTCAGCGATATTAGCAACAACCTGACCCTTCTGGGGGTGGTCGGTATTATTGACCCGCCAAGGGATGAGGCAATTGAGGCGGTCACCAGATGTCATCAGGCCGGTATCAAAGTCAAAATGATTACCGGCGACCACGTCATTACCGCCACCGCAATCGCAATGCAGATGGGCATCACCCAGTCACCCCGCGCCCTGACCGGTCATCAGATAGAGCAGATGAGCGATAACCAGTTAGAGCAGTATGTTGAACAGACTGACGTGTTTGCCCGGGCCAGCCCGGAACATAAGCTGCGCATTGTTAAGTGCCTGCAGACCAGAGGATATGTCGTCGCGATGACCGGAGATGGCGTCAATGATGCCCCCTCGCTGAAACGTGCAGATGTCGGCACATCCATGGGACTTAAGGGAACAGAGGCCGCCAAAGAGGCATCAGAGATGGTGCTGGCTGATGATAATTTTGCCTCTATCACCTATGCCATCGAAGAGGGACGGACGGTATTCGATAACATTAGCAAATCGATTCTGTTTATTTTGCCAACCAACGGCGGTGAAGCGCTGACAGTACTGGCAGCCATTGCACTGGGCACCCAGCTGGCAGTGACACCCGCGCAGATTCTTTGGGTAAATATGATCACCGCTGTCACCCTGGCGCTGGCGCTGACATTTGAGCCAACAGAACCGGGGGTGATGCAGCGTCCACCGCGCAACACCCACAAACCGATACTCTCCCCCTTTATGATCTGGCGAATTGCATTTGTCTCATTATTAATGGTTGCGGGAACCTTTGGCCTGTTTCTCTGGGAGCGCAGTAACGGCACCGACATAGATACCGCCAGAACGATTGCGGTGAACACGCTGGTCGTACTGGAAGTGTTTTACCTGCTGAACTCACGCTTTCTCAGTCGCTCAGTCTTGAACAGGGATGGACTTCTTGGAAACCGCTATGCACTGTATGCGATCGCCCTGGTGATGCTGTTTCAGCTGCTGTTTACCTATCTGCCCATCATGCAGCTGTTCTTTCACACTACACCGATTGATGCCGCCGCCTGGGGGAAAATTCTGTTGGTAGGACTGTTACTGTTTATGGCCGTTGAGCTGGAGAAAAAGCTGATTCACAGATCAGATAACGATAAATAGTTAACTTATGGACTCAAAATGGGGATCTCTTTTGCTATTGCAGTACGAAATAAGGCATAATTGATCGTTTATTATACACATCCGGGGAAATTAACGATGATAAAGCGCCAGACCAAATCAGAACTGCGCAAGCAATTACAGCTGCAAACCCAGGCTTTCCTTAAACAGGGTGGTCAGGTTGCTGAAGTCGCTACCGGTGCTACAGGTCTGATTAATGGCTCTTATCGCAATGCGGGCTTTATTCTCAACCCTCAACGGCAGGAGCGCACCCCGCTGAACGGCGTACTGGCTCAGATTGATGCCCGCAAAGCCGAGCGTACTCAACGGGCAGTCGCGGCGCAAAAGAGTACCCGTCAGCGTAAGAAAGTGATCTATGACGATTTCGGTGAGCCCCTGCGTATTGTGTTTGAGTAATCCCCGAAAGTTCGCGTTTTCTTCCCCCCTGTTTTCGCTTCTCCCTGGTTATCAGATCCGGGAAGCGAGCGATCTGTATGACAGCATCATCGTTACCGATATCCCAGGCGTTACAGCGTTAACCTGAGATTCGTTTCAATCTCATCAACCAACCCCGCCGGTACAGCATGTTCCGTTGCCAGCTTGCGCCAGTTTGATACCTGTTCAACGGTTTCATCAATAATCTGATCAATCTTCTGCCGCGAAAACAATGGACTGAGCTTTTCCAGAGAATAGAGGTCAGCCCGGGTAAAGCCATCCCGTTTACCATTCAGCGACATCCAGTGACTGTTCACCCAGGGGCTGCCGGGTTTGTAGCTATACGCCAGGTCATATGCGGGAGCCAACTGCCACCGGGGTGGCGACAACGGCTGCGAGGGATCCTCAGG
This sequence comes from Amphritea sp., assembly GCF_050300915.1. GTDB lineage: Bacteria > Pseudomonadota > Gammaproteobacteria > Pseudomonadales > Balneatricaceae > Amphritea. Next base: position 10,297 of record NZ_JBNKYN010000065.1, on the reverse strand, counting down.
CTGCAGCATAAAGGCAAAGTTTTTAGCATGATCATCATGGTTGCGGGCAACAATATTAAACACCATCCGCCGCATTAGCTGAGCGGCATCACTGGCGGACAGTCTCAGCTGTCGTGCAACCCCAAATAACTCGGCATAAGAGAACGACCCCGGTTTTTTATAATCCACATGGGCAATACCGTTGAGTGTCTGTACATGTATCTTGTTATCCCCCTGACGATCAAATCGCTGAGTAATGAAGTGCCGCCGGTTGCCCTCGTTGAGTAACTGACAGGGCATCATCCGGATGCCGCAGGCCCCCGCCATCAGGGAATAGACAAACTCCATCGCCCCATAACCCAGCGGGTCGCCGAAGGTCTCCCGGTTCCGGTGATGCTCACTGACGCCATCAAACTTCATCAGGTAGTGAGTAAACCCCTCTGGCACCCCGGTCTGCCCGGAGCGGACCTGAGTAAAATCCTCATTAAACGCCAGCACCGCTTTTGGCCGGGCACCGCCAGCACTCATCCCCACAGAGAGCAGCGCAAGCATCGCTTCGCGATTTTCCTGCCCCTCCCGGGAAAGCTCTACCGAAAAATCAGAGTGATTGTCGAGAATCTCCTGAGCGATCGCCACCAGCGACTCGATCTCTACCTGTTGCGATGCATTGAGTTTTTTCAGCCGGGTGGCCGGGGCATATTCGAGCGCACCGATCCCCCGCGTACCAGTAAACTGCAAGCGCTGCAGCGGCGTAATATCACCAGGCAGCTTACCCTGACTGGACACCCAGGCATTGAGCACCGCATTACCAAAATCATCCGGCAGCGAATCGGCGATCAGTCCGGGCAGCCCTTTAAATGTTGCATATTCCAGCTCGGGAAAACTATAGATACGCGGGGACAGCGGCATTTTAATAGGAGACAGCTCGATACCGCTTTGAATAAACCTGGGGCTATACTCAAACGCCCCTACCCCGGTGTCAGTATCAAAACTCACTGCACCAGCCTCCTGGTCATGATAGAGAACCCTGACGACCTGCATCACCATTCAGAGTCCCCCTCAGGTTTAACGCTGGTGCTACCCGATGCCCGCTGCCGTTTTTTGCCCTGCAACCGCGCCAGCTGCACCGGCGAGATCGTTTGTTCAGGCAGAAAACGGTTTAAATGGTCACTCAACCCCAGAACCTGCATAATGGCGATCAGTGTTTCCAGCTGTACCTTTCCCTTCTCTGCCCCCATCACCATTTTGCGGGAAACGCCAGACAACTCAGACACCTGTGTCTGAGTCATATCGGCATTCAGCCGAGCTTGTTTTAACCGCTCTCCCAGAATAACAGCGACCGCTGCAGGAGAACCTTCTCTAAGATCCATAATATCCCCACATCATCACTTAAGTTGAGATAATCCCCGTTAAAGTAAGATTTGAGAACATTATAGACCAATCATATCGATATACAACAAAGTAACAAATATCGCACCTTAATTGCAAAAAATCACAATAAAGACCCAATAATGTAACTTTATGAAGTCATTATTCTATCGAGAATAACTGAGGATCACACCCTTGAATGGCGCGATCAAAAAGCCAGGTTGTTGTGGCCGTTCAGCCAGCAGACTGAAGCCTGCTTCAGCCATCGCCCGGCTGAAACGAGCATGCCGTCCCCTACCGGGGTCAACCAGAATAACCTGTCCCTGAGGTTTGCTGTGCTGACAGATAAAGTCTGCCAACTGTTGCACATGCTCATCTTCATAGAGCAGGTCACTGCCGATAATCAGATCAAACTCACCTAAACCGGTAATAGGGTCAGCCCAGCCGGTACGCACAAAGGGCACCCGGGGATCATCATTAAGATCGGTATTACGCTGCATAAAACCTTCTGCCTGGGGATGATAATCCGTAGCGGTAATATCAGCCTCAAGATGGTTTAACAGGATACTGGTGAGACCGATACCGCAACCGACCTCCAGAATACGCTTATCTTTAAAGTCGGTCTGAAACAGGTGATGAGCCAACACCTGTCCTGATGGCCAGACAATACCGAACAAAGGCCAGCTGGCTGAAGAGATACCCAGCGCGGCAGCCTGGCCATCCTTATCTTCAAACTCCTGATTACTGCGCAGGCTGCGCAGATGAATATCAACTTTATCAAACTCGTGGGTATCGTAACGAACGCGGACTGCCATACTGTTTCCTGACGGATTAAGTGGATAGCAGATGGCTTGATGGAAGATGGGCGGATAACAAGGTATATGCTTTTAGCCGCCAGATTACAGCAGATAGAGGGAAATAGCGAATCAACTAAAAGATTAAACGCCATCTATGACACGTCTTATTAAGATATAGAAAGATAAAATCAATAATTTCATCTTCTGTACTTCATCATTTATATTTTAGATTCCGGGGTAGCTCCACAACAAACAATGGACTGGTAACAGACATTGTTAACACATTCCATTTGTCAGTAACTCTCTCTAAAGTAGCTTCAATAGTTGCATTCGACTCAGCAAAATCACAGTAAAGAATAACAGAGGCTCTGGTTGGACGGCCAAAATGTATACTTACCTTATTTTCATCCTTTTCTGAACACCCCTCGAACTTTCCAAGAGAAGACAACGCACGTTTGTTATCAAGATTATAAACAGATAAAGAGTCCTCATCGGTAAAACTGGCTAAAACCGAACTCATTAAAAGCACAATCTCGTCCTCGTAAGTATCAGATCGGTGATTGAAAAATATAATGGCCGAACCGACACACAGAATTATCACTAAAAGCATGGTGCTCATGCCAATCAGCCACGCTCTGATATTACCTGTAACAGCCATATAAATAACCTATTCCATTTTCACGTTATAACGAAAAACGACTCAGCGATTATCTGGAACACTGACTAATTTGATAATGATCTGACTTTGTTGCTGCGTTAATCATCTCTGGAAGTGAACCCACTGAATTTTTTACTGTTAGCCAACTTATTCGCTGTTTTCTCCAGACATGAATTCAAAGTTGCCCGCAGACCGGAGGTATACCTCTCCGAAGCAAACGGATTCTCTGGGTTTAACTCAGCATAGTAATTTTGTGCCTTATAGTGCCTGATACTAGTTTTTTGCCCCTGCGTGATCAATTTTATGGTACATAAAAAATAGGGGTCTCCATTCTTATATGATGTGGACTCTCCTGCTCTGATTGCTTCACCCAGCACAGCTCCTAGTGCACCGCCTACTACAGACTCTACACCCAGAGCATAATCCGGATCTCCCAATTTCCGGCTGCTTACCAGAACTGTCTCAGGTTCTACGTGGTGAAGTGTAAAAGTGCTGAGGGTGATAGCCTGAGGCGTCTCTGTTTTAAGGTGAGCATTAAGATAGTTTTCAAGAAGTTGCCGTCTGTCAAAGTTCAACTGTTCATCACCTAAACGATAGCCTTTAAAATAGTCTGATACATAACCGGACTGGCGTTCCGAGTTGTCCCTGTTATCAATAACTCTGATCAGACTGGGCTCTGTTACATACTCAGACGTGCCGAGGGTAATATTCTGAGTGGGTTTAATCTGTAAAGATGCGGTAGTACAACCGGCAATAGTTAAAAAAGGCAGGAGAAAGAAAAGCTTCTTTTTCATCTATCAGTTCCCTGAAAAACAGTCCATTTATCCACTGAAACATCCTTAACCAGAAAAAGATGATCAGAATCCAGATCGCAGTGTATAAAAATAATATCGGATATTATACCGCCAACCTATATATAAAACGCACCGGGGCATTACCTTCCCCAATGCGTTTAATAATTAAATGATGCAACGCTATTTAGCCCTGCTGCTCTGCCACCTTGTCACAGATATAAGCGCCAATCGGGATTGCCGATGTGGCTGCTGGTGAGGGTGCATTACAGACATGCAGCGACCTTGGGCTTTCGGCAAACAGGAAGTCATGCACCAGTGAGCCATCATTCATCACCGCCTGAGCACGGATACCCGCTGGATAGGGTTGCAGATCTTCCACTTTCAGTTGCGGACAGTACTTCTGCACCAGTTTCAGATAACCCGGCTTCCACAGGGAGTTCTTGGTTTCCACAATACCGGTACCGATATGGGCTTTGAGCACCCGCCAGAACCCCGGAAAGGTCACCATATCCCAGATATCCCGCAAGCTGATATTGATCTTGCCGTAGCCTTCACGCTTCCAGCCCTGCACGGCGTTTGGCCCCACAGTTACAGAACCATCGATCATCCGGGTCAGGTGGACGCCCAGAAAGGGCAGATCGGGATCGGGAATCGGATAGATCAGGTGGTTAACAAGGGTGTTGTATTTTTCCGGCAACTTGTAATATTCACCCCGGAACGGGATGATCTGAAAATCAGTTTTGATGCCCAGCATCTTTGTTGTCCGGTCCGCCATCAGACCGGAACAGGTGATCAGAAACTTACCTTTGAAACTCACCGACTGACCATTGTGAAGTGCCTCTACAGTGACCTCATCGGCAGATTCCGACAGACCGGTCACTTTATGATTCAGACGGGCATCTCCCCCCATCGCCACAAAGCGCTCCGCCATCTTAGTGGTCACCTGCTGATAGTTAACGATCGCAGTATCTTTCACCAGGATAGCCCCAACACCGACAATATTGGGCTCCCGCTGTTTCAGTTGTCCGGCATCCAGCAGCTCAACATCAATACCGTTGTCGATACAACGGTTATACAACGCCTGCATCCGCTCTGCTTCAAGATCATTCGTGGCAACCAGCAGTTTACCGCACTGATTATAAGCGACACCGTTCTCATCACAGAACTGCATCGTTGCAGCCACACCCGCTTTGCAGAACTGCGCTTTCAGACTGCCTGGCGCGTAATAGACACCCGCGTGGATAACCCCACTGTTATGGCCCGTCTGATGCTTAGAATAAACCGACTCCTTTTCCAACAGCAGAATGTTAGCGTCAGGAAAGCGCTGCTGAAGTTGCCAGCCGGTAGACATACCGACGATACCGCCACCTATAATGATGTAATCGTATGTCATGCATTTCACCCGTAAAGATAGAATCAGTTAAATACGCTTTAAAACAGACGGCGGAGCCGACCAATCGACTCCGCCGTAGTATATCTGTGAGCCGTTACCGGGTGAAGTGACCACGCTGACGCAGCAGCTCACGACTCAACTGAGGATGGGCAACGAACTTGTCACGACCGTGCAGCCAGCAATGGTTCTGAATCACCAGCATCGTTCCGACCGGCAGGCGAACCCGGAAGAAATTCTCGTCCTCCTCCAGAGACTTACCCATCTCATAGAGATAAAGACCCTCGGTCATATTCTGAGGCTCAGCAAACTGATCGATAAACAGCATATGCGGTTTACCGTTTTTATCCTCTTCAAAAAACACAGCGTGCTCAACCTTTGTCTCGACATTTTTAGACTTCGGCGCCCCCCAGACAATGTTTTTCTTTGCCAGCGGATGCCGATAGAACTTATCCAGATCAGCCCAGTCATCGACATGCAGCAGCAGAGAATCGCCCCCCTCCATATGTGCCTCACCCAACTTCTGCATCAGTACGTAATCGGTACGCTCATTCACATAGGTACCATCGTTGTGCAGCTCCATCCGGCGGTGAGCCTGACGCAAATAGCTATCAGAGTTGTCATCGTTAAGCACGGTGAAACGGGCATAGTACTTACCATACATCGCATCATGGTTCGGCAGACCGACAAGATGAGAGACCGCTGTCGACAGTTTGATATCAAACTCCGTGCGTAACTCCCCTGCAGCAATATCTGGCTGGCCCTCATACTGCAGCAGGAAAGCACCGGTATTGCGATCCTGCATGGTTGCATTGAGAAACTTACCCAGAGTGTAACCAGTAATGGCATCCAGCTTATCAGCCACCGCATAGCGCAGGAACGGTTTGTATTCCAGCGCCTGTACCGGCCACTGTGCTATCGACGCATCGAACGCTGCAATAGTCTCTGCGGTCAGAGTGACAACCTGCAGCCGTTTATTTGCCGCATAAAGGGCAACGGAAAACCCCAGGGGTTGAGCTGTTTCAACTTCACGCAACAAAGCAGTCATCTTTATCTCTCCAAAAGTGTATTCGTATCGTTTACCAAAGGCGCAGCAGCTCCAGGTAAGACGTGGTCAATTTGTTGTTTTTGTGGCCGATCGTTTCATTTCAGGAACAACAGTGAGGATTTTATAAAGCATATGTTGATCTGGGTCACTGCCAACATCGACGCATTGCAATAATGTCGACATTTTTAATAAACGTCAACAATATTTTTTAGTGTTTGTCTTAACTAATTAATGTCGATAAATTAAACTGACTCAGAAAAAGTGACTTATTAGCCTTAATAAATCCTTTAAAAACAAAAACCAGACCTCTCAAACCATGATAATGACCAAACCAGCAAACGATGCCAGGGGCGATAATTCTGCCCTGAAAGTGGTAGGTGATCTGAAACAGGATATTCTTACAGGCTATTTCAAGCCGGGTGAAAAGCTTAAAATGACCCGTCTGAAAGAGCGCTATCAGATCGGCGTCAGCCCGTTGCGGGAGGCTCTGTCCCAGCTACTGATCGAACAACTGGTGGTGGTTGAAAACCAGCGGGGCTTTAAAGTCCACCCGGTGTCGCGGGAAGAGATGCGCGATATCTATGCAACCCGGGCTGAAATTGAAGCCCTCTGTATCGGGCTGGCACTCGAGCGCGGCGATGACGAGTGGGAAGCGGGAATCCTGGCGGCGGCTCACACCATGCATAAGTTCGGTGATATGGTCGATAAAGACCCGCAGGAGTGGGAACGACGCCATCAGGCGTTTCATACTGCGATTGCCCAGGGGTGTCACTCACCGACCCTGCTACAGGTACGCCGTTCCTTATATGAAAAAGCATCCCGTTACCGCAATCTCTGGCTGAAAGAAAATATGGCTAACAGTGACGTTTTTGATGCTAATCAGAAAGAGCATCAACAGCTGATTGATGCGCTGTTGACGGGTGATGGAGACAAGGCCCGGGAACTAATCAGACAGCACCTGCTCAGCCCCAGCCGCGCCCTGGAGCAAACAGCGGGGCTGGAGGAGCTGGCAGGCTGAATTTATCTCATCAGAGTGCCGCGCTATCAACCAAAAGGCGCGACGCCGATTAACCACTTATGGCCCCAGACAACCGTAACACCATAAAGAGCAAGCCCCGCAACAATCAGAATAACATCGTTATAAGCAGACGCCGGAGCACCCGGCAGCGGCCGCTGTTGGCGTCGTTTCATTGAGATACGGTCAACCACCGCCCAGGTGAGAAAACTACCAAACAGCACCAGATCCCCCAGTGTTCCGTTAACCAGCAGATGGGACAGCGCCCAGAGTTTTACCGCAATCAGTTGCGGATGCACGGTGACCCGCTTAATCCGCCCGGGAAAGTAAGGTGCCAGAAATAGTATAAATACCGGTAACAGCAACAACGCTGACAGATGACGCATCCACCCCGGCGTGACATAGACAATATAGGGGTCAAGCCGGTATGCCGCATAACCTCTGGCGATCAGCCACAGCCCCAGAAGGGAGATAACCGCATATAGTAGTTTCCAACCCACTTCACTGGCGGCTACGGCCCGGTTACGCAGTGGCATCGCCACAATGGCAACACTGTGAATTCCGAGAAAAAGTATCAATCCCAACACTAAAACCAGCATAGATTAGTTCCTTAAGTTAGCTTTTTAAGTACGTTCATTAAGTAAGCGTTGTTAAACAATAGTTCCTTAAAATCTGGCTATCTTAAACCAGCCGCTTCAACAAACGGCATCCATAGCGTCATCTATTCTCACTTAACGCTACGTTTTTGGATAGGCAGTAGCAAAACACAGAGACGTGATCTATAACTAGCTTTTATAGTAAAAAGCGCTTCGAAAGCGATGCCGATGTCGTGTCACCACTCTGTCACATTAAAGTCATCCGGCAGACATAAACACAGTCTAGTCTTCTCTGCAGAAAATAGTTCCACTCACTGCCGTTTTTAGGAATATACGCATGAACAAAGATCTTCTGCAGGCTGATTCAGCGATGCACTCTGAACTAGACTCCGATTTCAGCAAAATCATCGATGCTGGCCTGAGCCGTCGCCGCTTTTTGCAGGGTGGTGCCACTGCTATGGGACTGTTTCTGGCTGCGAACCCGCTTGCCGAAGCGATTGCGGCAACCAGTAACCCTCAAAGCAAGCTGCTGGGCTTTACCAAAGTACCAGCCAGCACCGCTGATACCTTCGTGGTGCCTGAAGGTTATGTTGCCAAACCGTTGATATCCTGGGGCGACCCAATCCTGAAAGGCGCGCCAGCATTTGACGAAAGCGGCACTCAGCCTGCCAGCGCTCAAGCGGGCCAGTTTGGTGATAACACCGACGGCATGACCTTCTTCCCACTGTCTGACGATCACGGCCTCCTGGCAGTCAACAACGAATATACCAACTACCCTCTGCTGTTCGATCATAGAGGCGAAGCGATGACCGCCGATGACGTGAAAAAAGCGCAGGCGGCAGTCGGTGTCTCAATCTTCGAAATTAAGCGTAGCGCTGATGGCTGGAAATACAGCAAAGAGTCTGAATACAACCGCCGTATCACTGCCAATACAGAAATGATGCTAACCGGACCTGCAGCGGGTGATAATCTGCTGAAAACCAGCGTTGATGCCAGCGGCAAGAAAGTGCTGGGAACATTTAACAACTGTGCCAACGGTGAAACGCCATGGGGCACCTACCTGACCTGTGAAGAGAACTTTAACGGATTCTTCGCCAAACCAGAGGGAGAGCAAACCTCTCACGAAAAGCGTTATGGTTTGAAGAAAGACAGTGAATACCAGTGGTTCAAATTTGATGATCGTTTTAATATCGATAAAGAGCCAAACGAACCAAACCGTCACGGCTGGGTCGTCGAGATCGACCCGATGGACCCAACCTCTACCCCTCTGAAGCGTACCGCTCTGGGTCGTTTCAAGCATGAAAATGCGGCGGTGATCGTTGCCGACAACGGCCACGTTGTGGTCTATCTGGGCGACGATGAACGCGGCGAGCACATCTACAAATTCGTATCCAAGCACACCTTCAACGCTGCCGATAAAGCCGCTAACCGTAACCTGCTGGAAGAAGGCACACTCTACGTTGCCCGTTTCAACGCTGAACCCGGTGAGGTGAAGGGCTCCGGCGAGTGGATCGAACTGACTTATGGTAAAAATGGTCTGACTAAAGAGAATGGTTTCAACAGCCAGGCTGAAGTCCGATCTCCCGTGAAGCCGCGACGGTTGTTGGTGCCACCACCATGGATCGTCCGGAGTGGGTAGCGGTAAATCATAAAACCAAGACCGTTTGCTGCACCCTGACCAACAATAAGTACCGTGGCAAGAAAGACAATCAGCCGGTTGGCGGCCCTAATCCACGGGCCAACAACAAATACGGTCAGATTGTTCGCTGGAACGAAACGAATGGCGATAACAGCGCCACCACCTTCAAGTGGGATCTGTTCCTGGTCGCCGGTAACCCGACAGTACACCAGGACTTCTATGCAGGCTCTGCCAACATCAATGACGAGAATATGTTCAACAGCCCCGATGGGCTCGGCTTTGATAACGATGGACGTCTGTGGATTCTGACTGACGGAAAATATTCCAACGAAGGTGACTTCGCAGGTATGGGTAACAATCAGATGCTCTGTGCTGATCCGCAAACCGGAGAGGTACGTCGCTTTGCCACCGGCCCGATCGCCTGTGAGATCACGGGTCTGACATTCTCACCGGACCAGCGCACAGTGTTTGTAGGCGTACAACACCCAGGTGAAGATGATAAACCATCCCACTTCCCTGCGGGCGGTAACAGCAAGCCTCGTTCAACCATTATGGCGATTCAGAGGACTGATGGCGGCATAATTGGCGCCTGATTCTGAATAATCATTAAAGCCCCGTCAGGGGCTTTTTTATGCCCGCTGCACAGCTGATATTAATCACTGTTTTCATCGATAAACCTCTGATAGTATCCAGCCAATCCCAGAAAACTCCGAATATCACCGACACTCGTAGGCGCATTCCAACTCAATACATCTTGAATCTTGCTTGGATCCACAGATATTACTCCCTTCGAGATGATATGACCTAAGAAGGAAACTTTCTTCAACCAAAACTCACACTTGCTCAACATGGCATACAACCTATGATTTCAAAGCATCTACAAAAATAAAAGGAGAAGTTCCTCACATTCTTCCTCACTCCTTTAGTATGCCAATATATCATCGACGAACACCACGAGAAACTTTTCTAGATATTCCATGAAAACCTTGTTCATCAGATTCATAAAGTAGGCT
>NZ_JBNKYN010000064.1:0-24757 GCF_050300915.1 Amphritea sp. | reverse complement strand
GATGCCTGGACGGGAGGTCCATGCCGATATGAAGCTCTGGAATAAACAGGCTATCGCCCATCACCAGGAAGCCCGGGCCACCCTGATTCTGAGTGGCCACTATCTGGGCTTTCTGCCCCGCCATCTGGTCGCTAACTGGCGACTGGAGAAAGACCTCCGGCCGTTGCTAACGGAGCGTTACGGTTACACCAACACCTTCAGAGCACTCTGGCGTAGCCGACAGCACAACCGGCTCATTATTCAGCTATTTACCGAATGCCTGGCTGAATCAACTGTCTGACTCAGCGCTCTCATTCAGCAGAACGCACAATAAACACTGAGCAGGGTGCGTGGCGTACCACCCGCTCAGCGTTCGAGCCGATGAAATAACTGCTGATACCCGGCTTACGGGCCATCATCACAATCACATCCGACCCCAGTTGTTCAGCAGTCTCCAGAATCTGATCATGGGCGGTACCATCACGGTAGATAGTGTTCACCTGAGTATTCTCAGGCAGATTGCTTAACAGATCTTCCATCTCCTTCAGGGCTTCCTTGCGGTGCCCTTCATGGATTGTTTTATCAAACTGAGGATCACCCGCCCGATGAACAAAGCTCTGATCAACATACAGCAGATTGATTTCAGCAGGATGACCCGCCGCCAGTGCGGTGGCGATCTTCGCCAGTTCAATCACCTGTTCCTTATGTGAAAGATCCAGAGGGATAAGAATATTGCTATACATGGTTAACTCCTCAACCCATCACTAAGTTTGGTAACCAGAGCACGATCTCCGGAAACACCATGCAGATAATTAATACCGTCAGGTTAAGCATGATAAACGGTGTCACGGATTTATAGATCTCAGACATCCCGATACCGGCCGGTGCTATACCCTTGAGGTAAAAAAGTGCAAAACCGTAGGGGGGAGTTTGTACTGCAATCAGAATGTTCAGAATCATCAGCACACCAAACCAGATCGGGTCATAACCCAGAGAAACGGCAATCGGCGTAAATAGCGGTGCGCACATCAACACGATGATGAACTCATCAATAATGAATCCCAGCATCAGCATAATCAGCTGGAACATAATGATGATCATGATCGGCGGCAGATCCAGCTTACCAGTAAAGTCAGCCACCATGCTCTGCACCCCCATCAGCAGATGGAAGTTACTGAACACAGACGCACCAAAGATAATCCACATCGCTACACTTACCAGTGTCGCAGTCTGCAATCCTGAGTGCAGGAACATCTCAACCTTAAAACGCTTAAATACAATCGCCAGAATAATCGCACCGACAACACCGATAGCACCCGACTCAGTGGGAGTAGCAATACCAGTAATGATGCTGCCCAGTACCGCCACAATCAGCAACATGGAGAACAAGCCATCACGGGCGATGCGGAACTTTTCCTTACCCTCCAGCTTAACAATATCTTTGTTGTCCATATCCCGTGGCGCACGGTCAGGGAACAACCAGCAGCTAATCGCTACATAAAGAACCATCATCACAACAGTCAGAAGCGCAGGCATCATCGCTCCCAGAAACATCCGGCCTACGGAGTTTTGGGTAGAGGCCGCAAACATAATCATCGGAATGCTCGGCGGAATAAGGATACCCAGCCCCCCTCCGGCCATGATCACACCCAGTGCCAGACGTTTGTTATAACCCCGCTCCAGCATTGGCCGCAAAGCGATACTACCGGAGGTCATAATACCCGCGCCGATAATACCCACCATGGCGCCAATCATAGAGCAGACGCCAATCACACTGATCGCCAGTGAACCACGCACCCGGCCAATCAGCATCTGGCTGAAGTTAAACATCGCATCACCGATGCCCGATTTCGTCAGCAACTGCCCCATATAGATATACAGCGGAATCGCCAGCAGAATAAAACTGAAATAGGTTGACTCAAGCGTGGTGGGAATCACGTTAAAAATGCCATCACCCCAGGTCATATAACCTACGGCCATTGCGATGCCCCCCAGTGCCAGCCCCACCTGGGCACCAAGTGCAAAAAACACCAGAATACATAGCAGAAGAACTACGGTTAACAGCTCAATTCCCATCACAGTTCTCCTCAATAAGCGCATGCCCAGTCAGTAGAAAATACAACTCTGCCAACATATCTCTTGTCAGTTGGGCAATAAACAGACCACAAGCAATAACCATCATGACCCAGAAGTGGTACATAGGAGGAGCCCACTCACTCTGACGGCGATAATCAAACTCAATCGCTTCCTCAAACTTACCGATGCTCATCATCACAATGATCACCAGAAAGAAGATGGCCAGCGAAAATGAGATCAGATTAAAAACACAACGGGTGCGATGAGACACTTTAAGATAGAGGATGTCGACGTTGATATGCGCACGCTGTTGCTGCGCATACGCCCCACCCAGTGCGGCAAGATAGCCAAACATAAACAGTGACAGATCAAACGCCCAGATAGTCGGCTTACCCAGCACATAGCGAGAAAACACTTCAAATGCCACAACCAATGCAAGCACGGGCATAATAAGAGACGCTATCCGGCCCGCCTGGCGTACCACCCAATCAACGGAATAACAGAAATTTGTCAGTATTATTTTAAGCATAGGTATACCTACAACAAAAAAGGGGCACGACAGCACCCCTTTTTGTTAATTCAAAATGCTTACTTGCTGTTAGCGCGCAGAATATCGATCAGCTCTTTGCTGTACTTATCTGCAGCAGCGTACTCGTCCCACAGACCAGCACCGGCAGCAGCCCAGGCTTTCTTGTCAGCTTCGCTTGGCTCAGGGCTCCATTGCAGACCTTTAGCTTCCATCTCAGCAACCGCTTCAGATTCCCACTTCTTAGACAGACGCAGCTGATCAGCAGCATGGATCTCAGTGGCTTTACGAACCACCGCCTGCAGATCTTCAGGCAGTTTTTTCCACTCGTTGCGGTTAACAACGATTGGCAGCACCTGAGCACCGGCCAGTGGCAGTCTGTACATGTACTTAGCCACTTCTACGTGGTTACCATCGCGATGGTCGATCATGTTACTACCGATAGAACCATCGATAACGCCGGTTGCCAGACTGGTGTAGATCTCGCTCCAGGACAGGGATACAGGAGAAGCACCCAGATTGCGCAGGAACTTACCATATGCACCCGGCGCACGGATTTTCAGACCTTTGAAGTCGGCAACGGAGTTGATCGGCTGTTTAGTCAGAACGTAAACAGGTGGCTGGATGTATGGCTCAAGCCATACCAGACCTTGTGAGCCGTAGGCTTTAGTCAGTACTTTGTCCCAGCCTTTTTCATGGAACAGAGACTGCAGCTCAGCCGGATCATCAGTACCACCTGGCAGACCGATCTCGACGATACCCGCTGGCAACTCGCCCGCGTGCATAGACTGAAACGGTGCCCCCATTGTAATCAGGCCGGATTTAACAGCGCCCAAAAGACCACTGGTGCCCACACCTTCGCCAGAATACAGAACCTGAACCTTGATACGACCATCAGACATGGTTTCGATATTTTTAGCCAGACTCTCATAAACTTCACCAAACGCGGTTCCACGACCATACAGGTTACTGAAACGCCAGTTGAAGTCTGCAGCCGACACATTCGCAGCCAGGGTACTCAGACCCAGCGTGACAGCCAGTGCAGATGTGGATAGTGTTTTCTTAAGGTTTTTGATCATACTTCACCCAGTGATTGTTAGTTTTATATCGCGGAATAAACTCTCTGTAGCCTTATCCTTACAAAATACAGGAGTAGGATAAATTACAAATAATCCACTCAAACGTTGACAAAACTTTACGTAAAGGCCGTTATTAGGTATAAAAAAACGAACGGTTACACCTTCTCGTTCCGTTCATAACAGCCATCCTACAGAGTAGCCACAATGACGAAGTTTGCACTGGGTCAGCTGGGCGATATTGAGATAAAACAGCTTAAAATATTCAAAGCTGTGGTCGAATCCGGCGGATTTTCCGCGGCTGAAACCGAGCTGAATATCAGCCGCCCCACCATCAGCAACCATATTGCAGCCCTCGAAGACCGCCTCAATATTAATCTCTGTAAACGGGGACGAGCCGGTTTTTCCCTGACCCCTGAAGGCAAGGTTGTCTATGACCAGACCTCACAACTACTCAATCGCCTTGAGCAGTTTCGCAGCACTATCAATAACCTGGGTGACAGCCCAGCGGGGAAGCTCAGAATTGCACTGAGCGATACCTTCAGCACCGATGCCCGGTTCCGACTGCCGGAGATCTTCCGCCATTTTTATCAGCAAGCCCCCGATGTCGAACTTCAGGTGGAAGTTGATCATATGAAAGTGATGGAAAAAATGGTGCTCAATAATCAGCTGGATCTTGCCATGATCCCCTATCACCGAAAGTTTGAAGGGCTCAACTATATCCACCTGTTCACCGACGAAAACTACGTTTACTGCGGCAAAGATCACCCGCTGTTTGATCTTCCGCCCGAGCAGATCACCGATAAGCTTATTAATAGCTATAAACTGGTTCATGCCGGGCTCAAACCCCATGAGGAGATCTATCACCAGCTGGCGCAGATGAACCTGTCTGCCAGCTCCTACCACTACGAATCGCGGATAGCGATGCTGCTGTCGGGCTGTTATATCAGTTTCTTACCGGCTGAAGTGGCTCGCCCCTATGTTGAACAGGGGCTGTTAAAGCCTGTAGCGCAACAGATTAAGCATTTTCGTCTGGGAGTGGCGGTTATCTCAAAAAAATCGGCGCAGCCCAACCGGGCCCGGGATATGTTTCTGCACTCAATCAGAATGATTCACAAAGATTCGGAGAATGCTCCGCCCTACTGATTATCATATGGCTCCCTGACGATGCAGCACACCCGCGTATCCCAATCTATACACTGATAGGTATATCTCCTCTTTAAAGTAACTATTATCGTAGAGCCATAATGAAAGCTGCGGACCTCAACTTTATGTCCCGGCACATATCTGCAATACCCGGGTCGGGTCGTAATACAGGGTTCTTTTATGGCTGTTCCATCTCACACCACGTCATACTATGCCGCTTCTGCAAACGATAAATCGTTTCGCGCACCGTTGAATGACAATATCTCCGCTGATGTTTGCGTTATCGGTGCCGGCTATACCGGCCTGTCATCAGCACTACATCTGGCTGAACAGGGATTCAAAGTTGTCGTACTGGAAGCCAGCCGCATCGGTTTTGGTGCTTCAGGCCGGAATGGCGGCCAGATTGTCCACAGCTATAGCCGTGATATCGACTTTATCGAAAAGCATTACGGACAACATACCGGCACCGAGATGGGCAAGATGGCCTTTGAAGGGGGCAAAATCATTCGCCGCTTAGTCAGGCAATACAACATTCAGTGCGACCTTAAAGAGGGCGGTATCTTTGCAGCTTGCAACAGTAAACAGCTGCATGAGATGGAGCAGAAAAAAGCACTTTGGGAGGCCCATGGGCATACCCAGCTGGAGATGTTGTCTGCCAGCACTATTCAGAACCATGTTGGATCAACACGCTATAAAGGTGGCCTGCTGGACAAGAGTGGCGGCCATTTTCACCCCCTCAACCTGGTGCTGGGCGAAGCGGCTGCACTGGAAAGCCTGGGTGGTGTTATCTACGAAGACTCTGCCGTCACCCGGGTTCAGGAGGGTGATAAAGCGATCATCAGTACCGCAAAAGGCTCTGTCAGCGCGGATTTCGTAATTGTGGCAGGCAATGCTTATCTCGGCGGACTGATCCCTAAACTGGAACAGAAAGCGATGCCCTGCGGCACCCAGGTGATCACCACCGCGCCTCTGAGTGAAGCCCAGCAGAAAGCGCTGTTGCCACAGGATAACTGTGTCGAAGACTGTAACTATCTGCTGGATTACTTCCGTCTCTCTGGCGATGGCCGCCTGATCTATGGCGGTGGTGTCACCTACGGTGCCCGCGAGCCCGACAAAATTGAATCGCTGATCGTCCCGAATATGCTGAAAACCTTCCCCCAGCTGAAAGGCGTTAAGGTGGATTACGCCTGGACCGGTAACTTCCTGCTGACACTGATGCGACTGCCCCAGTTTGGTCGTATCGGCAATAATATTTACTACGCTCAGGGCTACAGTGGCCACGGTGTGACCAGTTCACACCTCGCGGGCAAAGTACTCTGCGATGCGATTCAGGGCCAGGCGGAACGCTTCGATGTATTCGCCGGGTTACCACAGTACCCCTTCCCGGGCGGACGAACCTTCCGTATCCCCTATACCGCAATGGGGGCCTGGTATTACACCCTGCGTGACAAGCTGGGCATCTGATCACAATACCATTCGTTTTAAATGGCGCTGGCTGAATTAGGTCGCGCCTTCCTTAACTGCTCAATAAAAGAGCGAACATTCAGCGCTTCTTGCAACAGTCTGGAACAACCGACTGCAAGCAGGCTGAATAATAATACTTACAATGATAAAAAGGGTGCTAAATGAGTACGGAGCTCGCCCAGGCTGAAAGTCTGAACAAGATGGGTGGCGTAAGCCAGGAAGCGACAACCAGTCCGCAAAAATGGCTGCTATTCTATGGCGCGATTATGGCATTTTTTGCCTACCTTTCGACCCAGCATGTCGACGGTGAGTCCTATGGTTTTTATAGCCTGCTGCCTGCACTACTGATTCTGTTTGTCGCCGTTATTACCAAGAAACCACTGGAATCTATTTTTGCCGGTATCATCGCCGGTCTGTTACTACTTGACCCTGGCAATGTTGTCAGCGGCCTGGGCGACCTGTCTATGTCTGTCGTCATGGATGAAACCATTGCCTGGATCGTACTGGTCTGCGGCATGATGGGCGGCCTGATCAATATGCTGGAACGGGGTGGCAGTGTTCTCAGTTTTGGAGAGATGCTGGCGAAACGGATTAAAACCAAACGCGGTACGATGCTCACCACCTGCATACTGGGCATCATGGTCTTCATCGATGACTATCTGAACTCCCTGGCGGTGTCTGCATCGATGAAGACGCTGACTGATCGTTATAAAATCTCGCGGGAAAAGCTGGCATTTCTGGTGGATTCAACCGCCGCCCCGGTCTGTATTCTGGTGCCAGTTTCCACCTGGGCGGTATACTTTGCGGCACTGTTAGAAGAGAACGGCGCAGCCACGGAAGGCAAAGGGATGTCACTCTATATCGAGTCTATCCCATATATGATGTACGGCTGGGTTGCTTTACTGGTTGTATTGCTGGTTGCGGCAGGCATTCTCGGCGACTTTGGGGCGATGAAGAAAGCAGAGCTTCGGGCTCAGGCTGGGCAACCCATCCCCGAGGGTATACAGCAGGACGGTTTTGATACCTCAGCAATGAAGAAAACCGCGCCGATTGTCGGGCTGATCAACTTTCTACTACCGATGGCGGTACTGGTTGCGGCCAGTGTTTACTATGAGATAGACCTGTTGCTGGGGGCGTTGGTGGCATCCATGTTTACGATGGTGCTGTACTTCCTGCAACGCCTGCTAACCTTCAGTCAGCTGGTCGACTCCATGCTCGACGGTTTTAAAGTGATGCTGCACCCTATCGCCGTGGTCTGCGCTGGATTCATGGTGAAAGAGATCAACGATCAGCTGGGTATGACCCCCTACATTATCGACTCGATGACCCCCTATCTGTCGAAGGAGATGTTACCGGCACTGGTCTTTGCCTCAATGGCAGCGGTGGTATTTGCCACCGGCTCAAGCTGGGGAGTTTTTGTTGTTTCCCTGCCGATCGTTATTCCGATGGCAATCAGCCTGGATATGTCCATGCCACTGACCGTCGGTGCTCTGCTATCCGCTTCAGCATTTGGCAGCCATGCCTGTTTTTTCAGTGATTCCACGGTATTATCGTCGCAGGGATCCGGCTGTACGCCGATGCAACATGCACTGACACAGATTCCCTATGCACTGATCGCGGCAGTCATTGCGTTTATCTCACTGCTGGTTCTCGGTTTCGTGACCAGCTAAGCACGTTCATATCATTGCGGTAAAAACGTCAATGGAGGCCCAGCCTCCATTTTTGCATTATCTAAAGGACACACCATGCTTATCAAATCTCCACGGACAGCAGTCATTCTATTGCTATTGGTAAGCCTGATCTGGGGGGCTGAATTTACGCTGATCGATATGGCTATCGACACCATCCCCACGCATACATTTAACGCCATTCGTTTTCTCTTAGCAGGTGTCTCACTGATTCCACTGCTGTGGTTCAAACGCCATCAGCTACAAGGCATCCGCTGGCTACGCTTATGCGGTGCCTGCGCCTTGCTGGGTTTTCTGCTGTTTATCAGTTTCTACACTCAAACCGAAGGGATGCATTACACCAGCGTATCCAATGCTGGCTTTATCACTGGCCTTGCCGTTCCGCTGGTGCCGTTGCTGGGTTTTCTGTTGTTCAGAAACCGGGCCCCTATCGCCATCTGGATCGGCATGATAGTCGCCACGGCCGGGCTCTATCTGCTAACCGTCGGCGACAAACTGGAGTTTAACTATGGAGATACGATGGTTATGGTCTGTGCATTTGGCTTTGCCATTCATATCCTGCTGACAGGCCGCTTTGTCGCTTCATTCCCGGTTGTGCCAATGAGCATTCTGCAACTGCTGGCGGTTGCTCTGTACAGCACTATTGCAATACTGTTAGGCCCTGACCCGGCATTTTATCATCCGGGCTCAACACCGCTTAGCTGGCAGGATCTTGCCATGAACCCCATTGTTATCAGTGCCATTCTGATCGCGGGCGTTTTTGGAACAGCCTATGCCTACTGGGCCCAGTCTGCCTGCCAGCAGCGACTGGAATCGCATAAAGTGGCCCTGATTTTTGCTACCGAGCCGGTGTTTGCCTGTATCACGGCCTGGCTGATTCTGGATGAAAATCTGGGAACTCTCGGACTGCTTGGCGCAGGCCTGATCATCGCTGCGATGCTGATCTCTGAGCTGGGTGATCGTAAGCACAACGTTAAACTAGAACCGTTAGATCAGACCACCTCGGCGACAGTAGAGTAGTTTGAAAAAGGCGCTAATAGCCGTCATAAAATCCAGCAAGTAAAGGCGACTATCGCCATAGCGTCAGATCCCGACCAAGATTCTGCAACTGCTGGCCAACACCCGAGCTACCTGCGCCGGAGAGGAACGAGCCTGACTGCCCACCACTTCTGCGAAGTATCGGCAGAGAGCGACCTATATTCTGTAACTGCTGGCCAACCTCAGACCCACCTGAGGCCGACAGAACAGAGCCTGTCTGTGCCGCACTCCAGCGATACAGCGCTTGCAGATCACTCAGTGTTGGTAACCGCGTCCCTGACAGATCGAGGGCCCGGACTATTTCATAAATTTCTAAAACGGCGTTGTAGAGCTGTTGCAGGTTCTCAGTTGTACCATCTGCATGGTGATGCTCATGGCCGCCGTAGGTCGCTGCCCGTTGTAAAGCCCCCTGATGACTCGTGTCATCAATATATCCCTGCACCACCTGTCGCAATGCATTCACTTCACTATTACCCAGCGCAGCCGCCTGAAACGGATGAACAAAGTAGTGGCGTACCTGCTGTTCCAGTTGCGCAGCAGTCGCCGCGCCCGACCAGCATTGCTGCATCAGGGCTGACATCTGCCGGGCCATCGTTCTTGCAACACTCGCGGTCAGAGGGTGCAATGGATGGTCATCCGGGTCTTTAGCAATCTGAGTATGGGTCGGATCGGTTGGCGGCGTCTGTTGATGCTGCGGGATAACATTCATCGCCACTCTGAGTGCCGCGGCCATTAACGCTTTAATCCAGCCAAACAGCGTGTGCTTAATCTCACAGATCTTCTGACTCAGCCAGTCCAGCCCCAAAGCGGCCTGCACCTGTTCGAGAACCACCAACGCCTGTTCGAAGGTAGCACCCATCTGTGCATCATGGTTGCGGACCATAATCAGTGCGATACGGGTTCCCGCCGCCCGTTCTCCCGGCGTACATACCGCAGGATGATCAAAATGTTTTTCAATAATCGAGATCACGCTGGCGACAGTATCAACAAAGGCAAAGCTTCCAGTCACCAGCGGCGGTACACTGAGATTACCATCGGCACCGTTAACACTGACCTCCGTCGTCCAGAGCTTTGGGCTGGGCCAGGCGGGAGTTACGCCGCCCTGAATCAACCCACGACGGATATCTTCCATGATCAGTTCGACATAGTTACTGTGGGCATACAGGTCTTCCAGGGTATGCATCGCCTGTCCAAAATGACGTCGCCCCTCAGCGGTCGCACCCGCACTCACCGCCGTATTCAGTTCTGACACAATATAGCTGATCGATTGATCAAAATAGCTTTTGCGCCACAGCAGCGGATCGATCTGCCCCTCACTGCTGTTATAGGCTCCGCGAAAACCGGGTATCTGACTCGCCGTTATGCCGTAGGGGTTATCTATATGTTCTTCGGGACGATAGAGCCCTAAGCGCGCCTCGGTCAGAACAAATTCCTGCCGTTGTGGCCCGGTAAAAAAGCCCTGAGGCTCAAACTCCAGTTCAGCCAACAGCTGCACAACCTCAGTGAGCATCGCCCGGGTAAAGAATGGCCGCCCCTGAAACTGAAACTCGACCAGTTTTGGATCAACCACCTGGGAATAATCCCGCAGCCAGTTGCCGTAATAGACCTGGTCTATCTGCTCCTGAGAAAAGCCGGCACTGCTCATCGCATCTTCAATAGACCAGTGACCAAACTTATTGTGCACCGGGTCCCCCCTGCCCGCAGAGAAGTACTCAATACGAAGGTCGCCAGTACGCTGGTCACTTTCCACCATCGCCTGACGCTGCCCGGCTGTATACAAATTTTTAAGCTGGGTGGATGCAACACTCAACAGCTGCCCCCCTGTACCGCGATACTCGGCGAATTCGATCTGAGCGGTTGTAGCCGCAAGAAAATCAGCCATGGCAAAAGCAAACCGGGCACCCTCGTCTCCCAGGCTATCCCCCTTAAGCTCAGACAGTTGATAACGCAAAATGTAATCAATCAGGTGACCATACTCTTCCAATAGAATATGCGCTAACAAGGCGCTGGGACGGCCAGAATCAACCAATGCAGGATAGAGATATCCCTCACCAATAAATATGCGCTGACGCTGACTATCAAAACCACACGCCAGACCTTTGGATATAAGGCAACGGGGTTGAAACAAACCGTTACTAAACCCGATAACCTGCCTGATTTTTCGCACTGTCGCCGGGGTAATCTCATCACTGAGCACCTGCTGATGCCAGACAGATGCCTGTTCATCATTAAGGCTTTGTAACAGTGAGATATAACTTTGGCGTAAAAAATCACTACTCAGTTGTTGCTGCTGATTTGCGGAGGGAATTACAGTTACAGTATTCATCACAAGCGCCCTGCGAGATGGGAATAGAGTACTGCCTCCCGTTTTTATTATTCAGCGTTGGAACCATAAGTTTTGAAGAGGGTTGGCGTCTTGTCAAGAAATCAAACAGGTGTTTCATTCATCATCACATCACGCCTAATCACTTCGACTCATAACCCTTTATTCGGATGGGACTTTTTCCGTCTGACGGCCCTGAACAATCCCCGAACTCCACTTTTCTGCTGAGTTATTGAGAATCTGTTGTAACCGGTTAAAAAATGCTTCCAGCCGGTCAGGCTGCAGCGACCCACTTTTAACCTGAAACAGCAGTTCACGTTTCAGATCGCACAGGGAGTAATAGGTAGTCCGTTCATGAATCCACAGTTCATCGGCCTTTCGCAGTCCCTCTAACGACGCCAGAATGCCTGCCGTGCCAGAGAACACCAGAATCGCGACATTCAAATGGGTTGCATAGGCGGGGATATACAAAGCCAGACCCGAAAGGACTGAGAGCATTGCCGTCAGCCCAAAAGAGCCATAGCGCAGCCGGCGGTGTAGTGTTTTATGATCTGCGGAGTTGCGCCGAAACATATCAATTTTTTCATTCAGTTCATCCACCAGAAACTGTTGCTGCTCCATAGGGTCGCTCCCGACAAGCCCAGTCTGCATAGTGTTTCAGACCTGGCTAATTATGCTGTTCAGCCATTACAGATTTCGAACAATAGTTTGATATTAGTCCAGGGTTATACAATCTGCCTCCAGGGCAGTTATAGTTCAGCGTTTTGCTTAATCAGGGCTTTGCTAAAATCAAAGTATGCAGGAGAGGAGAAACAGCACGTGTTGAGGGGGCTATCTGCCAAGTTAAGCGCCAGATTATGCCATTTCAGGAAAGACCATTAAATCGCAGATAACTGCCGTATCCAGATTCCGGCTGATACTGACGGGAGATCAGTGTTTATCAGCATACATCTGATCCAGATGACTGATTTCACGGCTCATCTCCCGGGTAATATTGATCAGGAAGATCATAAACATCTCCGGATACTGCTCGCACAACTGATGAAACAGTGCAGAACTGATCTCCAGCAGATAACCCTCGGTTTCGATAACAGCATCGCCACGGCGCTCGTGCAGCCCGATCATGCCGACAAAGCCAATCTGCTCTCCAGCCATATAGAGGCGCAACGGAACCCTCTCGCCATCATGGTCCCGCTGCTGATAAAAACGTACTGCACCGCTGATAATCACATAAAACTTATCTGAATTATCACCCACGCGGAAAAGCTCATCTCCGACCTGTACCGCTAACAGGTTGCCCTGCTGCAATAAAAAGTTGAGGCTCTCTTCCGACAGGGCGCCAAACATAGAAAGGTGCTGACAAAACCCTTCCGGAAACTGTCGTTGAAGCTCATCGAACGATATGACGTTCATGGTTAATTTTCCGCAATGCAATATTAGACAACACAATTATAGAATGGAAAACGAAAATATAAGATACCCACAAGGGAATAGCGAGAAATTATCCCCCGTCAGTACTGAAGACCCTGTCTGTAGGTTAGGCACCAACCCGACTGTTGAACACCACTGCTTTTCGGAGCGGTTACCGGTTAACGCCCCGTCAAACCAACAATTGATAGTGATGTCTGTCGAGGCGGCCTCAGAGCTTACGCTATAACAGCCTGATCCGCATAAAACTGGCGAAACGAGGCACACCATTATTGTTGATCCCAGTGTACTTGTAAGTTACCAAACTACCGATTTCTGGCGGATTTTTTCGTTGCTGATCAGTAAAGCCACTGCCGAGTTTAAAGCGCACTCCGGTTGGCGTTTCAACCAGCAACGCCCCCAGCATGCCAGCATACTTCCCTTTACCCGGCTCATAACCTATTACTCTCGCTTCGGCATCTTGCCACAGTTTTAGCTTAAGCAAATTCGAGCTGCGTCCCTGTTTATATATTGCATCTTCATGATGCAACATCAACCCTTCGCCGCCACTGGCAACGACCTGCTCCAAAAAAGCCATTAACTCAGTATCAGAGGCTAACCGCCTCTGATCGATTAGCTGAATCCAGTCCCGATCAATATCATTTACAATGCTTCTCAATTGAATCAGTCGATCACTAAAAGTCCCAGGAGACTCCGGCAGATCGAACAACATATATTTCACTTGTCTCCACTGTTGAGACCAGAGGGCAGGATTATCACCCGGAGAGCTTCTCACGAGTGCTGAAACTGCATCAAACTGCCCCCGGCCTATCCATAATTCACCATCCAGCGGCTGTTGGGGCAAATCAGCAATAAACCACTGCGGCGCGCTGACCGGATACCCCTGCCGGGTTAACAGCTGTTGCCCATCCCAGTAACCTCGCACCCCATCGAGTTTCTCACTTACCCAGTAAGCAGAGATATCAGAACCCGATTGATAGATTGTCGCCAGCTGCAGTTTTGGCTTATCGGCAAAACCAGGCGACACAACTAGAAAACTGACCACAACGATCAGGCTGCTAAATAAGATATGACAGTAACGGATAAACACCATTTCGCCCTCCCTGAGCAGATAAACAGGACTTCGTCCATGAAGCGTGTTGATAATTAACCCTAGCAGAAAATTTAATTGATGCATAAAAAAGCCGGCCCAGTATTAACTGGACCGGCAAAATCTCACGAACAAATGAAACCCAGATGTAAAACTGAGGCCCTATGGGATTAACTAGGGAAAGAGAAAGATACTCCTTCGCGAACACCGCTGGACGGCCAGCGCTGCGTAATCGTCTTACGCTTGGTGTAGAAACGTACCGCGTCAGGACCGTAGGCGTGCAGATCACCAAACAGTGAACGTTTCCAGCCACCGAAGCTGTGATAAGACACTGGCACCGGCAGGGGCACGTTGATGCCGACCATACCCACCTGAATATTGTCCGAGAAGTAACGTGCGGCTTCACCATCACGGGTAAAGATGCAGGTACCATTACCATATTCGTGGTCATTGATCAGTTGCATCGCCTGTTCCATGGTATTGACACGTACAACCTGCAACACCGGGCCAAAGATCTCTTCCTGATAGCTTTGCATATCAGCGGTCACCGCATCGATCAGTGTCGCTCCGACAAAGAAACCGCCATCAAAACCTTCAACGGAGGGATTGCGACCATCGACAACAATCTTCGCACCATCGGCTTCAGCGCTATCGATATAACCGTTTACTTTCAGCTGATGCGCCCGGGTGATCACCGGACCAAAGTCATTCTCACGATTGCTGTAAGCACCCACTTTCAGAGGCTCCATCGCCGCGCGCATCTTCGCCACCAGGGTATCCGCCGCTTCATCACCCACCGCGACGGCGACAGACAATGCCATGCAACGCTCACCAGAGGAGCCAAACGCCGCCCCCAACAGTTGGTTGACCGCGTTGTCCATATCCGCATCCGGCATCACAATCGCATGGTTTTTAGCACCACCCAATGCCTGACAGCGCTTACCGTTGGCATTCGCCGTGCTGTAGATATATTCCGCAATCGGTGTTGATCCGACAAAGCTGACCGCTTTAATCCGGCTATCGGTCAGTAAGACGTCTACCGCTTCTTTATCCCCGTTAACCACGTTGATCACACCGTTTGGCAGACCCGCTTCCTGCAGCAACTGGGCGATAAACATGGTTGAGGACGGATCACGCTCAGAAGGCTTCAGCACAAAGGTGTTACCGCAGACAATCGCCATCGGGTACATCCACAGGGGCACCATCGCCGGGAAGTTGAACGGGGTAATACCCGCCACCACACCCAGTGGCTGAAACTCACTCCAGGAATCGATACCGGGGCCAACATTGCGGCTGTGCTCGCCTTTCAACAGTTCAGGTGCACCACAGGCGTATTCAACATTTTCAATACCCCGTTGCAGCTCACCGGCGGCATCATGGGCGATCTTGCCATGCTCTTCGCCGATCAACTGACAGATCTTATCGGCATGCTCTTCCAGCAACGCTTTAAAACGGTACATCACCTGGGCACGCTTTGCCGGTGGGGTGTTACGCCAGGCAGGAAACGCCTGTTCCGCTGCGGCAATCGCCTCTTCCACGGTGGCTACCGATGCCAGCGCGACCTGTTTGCTCTCTTCACCGGTGGATGGGTTATATACGGGTTGTGTACGGACGGCATCACTGCGCATCTCACCGTTAATCAAATGGCCTACAACTGTCATAATAATATCTCTTTACTCTGTATTACTGCGCCAGTGACGCAGTAAAATCAATACAACTCAATCAAAAACGGGCACTTAGCTCAGCTCGTTGATCGACTCACCCAGCGCGTTAATCAGCCGGTCAATCTCTTCCACCTCAACAGTAAACGGCAGACCCAGCTGGATGGTATCGCCACCGTAGCGAACATAAAAACCTTTCTCCCAGCACTTCATCGCGATCTGATAGGGGCGCAATGCAGGCTCACCCGGGGCAGCCTCAATGGTCAGACCGGCAGCCAGACCGTAGTTACGGATATCAGACACATACTTCGTGCCCTTCAGGCTGTGGACCATCTCCTGGAACTGAGGTGCAATCGACTTCGACCGCTCAATCAGCTTGTCCTTAGCGAGAAGATCCAGTGACGCAAGACCGGCAGCACAGGCGACCGGATGGGCTGAATAGGTATAACCGTGTGGCAGTTCCAGCATATAGTCAGGGCCACCCTCCGCCATAAAGGTGTCGTAGATCTCCTGTTTAGCGATAACAGCGCCCATCGGAATCACACCGTTGGTCAGCTGTTTGGCAACCGTCATCAGATCCGGGGTCACACCAAACTCTTCTGCCCCGGTACTGGAGCCGACACGACCAAACGCAGTGATAACCTCATCAAAGATCAGCAGAATATTGTGCTTATCACAGATCTCCCGCAGACGTTTGAGATAACCCACCGGAGGTGGAATAACACCGGTTGAACCGGCCATCGGCTCGACAATTACTGCGGCGATATTCGACGCATCGTGCACCATGATCTGTTGTTCCAGATCATTTGCCAGATGGGCACCGGTTTCAGGCATCCCCTGGGTGAACAGGTTCTCTTCCAGCATAGTGTGAGGCAGATGGATCGCATCGATCCCCTGACCGAAGATCGCCCGGTTAGGGCTGAGACCACCGACGCTGATACCACCAAAGTTAACCCCATGGTACCCCTTAGCACGGCCGACCAGACGGGTCTTACCGCCCTGACCTTTTTTACGCCAGTAAGCCCGGGCAATCTTCAGTGCAGTTTCAACAGACTCAGAACCGGAACCGGTAAAAAACACCCGGTTCAGGCCTTCAGGCATCAACTGAGTAATCCGGTGCGCCAGCTCAAATGATTTTGGATGACCAAACTGAAACGCCGGAGAGTAATCCAGCTCTTTCACCTGTTTACTCACCGCCTCGGTAATTTCCGGGCGACTGTGTCCGGCACCACAGGTCCACAGACCCGACAAACCATCAAAAATTTTCCGGCCATCAGCAGCGGTATAATAGTTACCCTCTGCCGCCACAATCAATCGCGGGTCCTGCTTAAAACTACGGTTAGCAGTAAAAGGCATCCAGTGTGCATCAAGCTGCTCCTGAGTAAGGCCGCAACGCTTTGGATCATCAGTCATAATGTTATTCTCGGGTTATTACTTGTTGACTCTATTATCGCCACAGACTAAGTTTATTAAATTCACAAATATTAATTCTAAGTTAACCAATAGATTACGTATAAATGAGCCGTTCTGAAAACCTGTTACCCCGTCAGCTTGGCGATGCCCATATTCGCCTGCTGCGTATCTATAAAGCGGTTGTGGAAAGTGGCGGATTCTCTGCCGCAGAGGTTGAACTGAATATCAGCCGTCCAGCAATCAGTCTAGCCATCTCTGAACTGGAAAGCCTGCTCAATATGCGGCTTTGTAACCGGGGACGTGCCGGTTTTGCCCTGACAAAACAGGGTGAAGAGGTGTACGACGCCACTCTGCAACTACTCGGAGGGCTGGAAAACTTCCGCGCCCGGATCAATGCCATCAATACCGAGCTCAAAGGTGAACTGAATATCGGCATCACCGACAATATGGTCACTGTGCCACAAATGCGTATTACCCGCGCGCTGGCAGCTCTCAAAGCACGGGGCCCGGAAGTGATTATCAATATCCGCATGATTCCGCCCAAGGATATAGAATCCGGCGTACTCGACGGTCAGCTACTGGTCGGCGTGGTATCAGAACAGCGCAGTCTGCCAGGACTTAACTACTATCCTCTGTATGACGAACAGTCGGTACTCTATTGCAGCAACGAACATCCGCTATTTGATCGCGACAACAGCGGCCTGAGTGATAGCGAACTGTCTCAATATGATGCAGTGCTACCAGCCTTCCCACAGTCAGCGGAGATAAAGCAGCAACAAGCGCTGCTCAAAGCCAGTGCCAGCTCTACTGATCGTGAAGGAATCGCTTTCCTCATTCTCAGCGGCAGCTTTATCGGTTTTCTGCCCACCCATTACGCCAAACAGTGGCTCAGAGAGGGGCGGCTTAAAGCGATTCAACCGGAAAAACGCAGTTTTACCACCCACTATACCGCTATCACCCGCAAGGGCGCGCGCAACAACCTCATCCGGGATGCGTTTATGGAGGAGTTGGAAAAGCAGCCAAAAAGTAGCAGCCAGACGTGACTGCGTCACTTGCTGGTGGTTAGACGCGGCTACGCCGCTTGCTAGAAAAAGATTAAAAGCTTAAGGAACACCTGTGAACCGGATCGCTGTCTTTGTGGATGTGCAGAATATCTATTACACCACCCGTCAGGCCTATGGGCGGCAGTTTAACTACCGCAAACTGTGGCAAAAAATTAGTGCTGAAGGTGAGATAATCATCGCTAATGCCTACGCTATCCATCGCGGTGATGACAGTCAGCTCAAGTTTCAGAACGCCCTGAAGCATATCGGCTTCAACGTCAAACTGAAGCCCTACATCCAGCGCAGTGACGGCTCCGCCAAAGGCGACTGGGATGTCGGCATCGCCATCGATGTGATGGACACCGCGCCAGACGTCGATACCATTATCCTGCTATCCGGCGATGGCGACTATGATCTTTTATTGGAGAGGGTTAAACAGAAATATGGTGTGAAAGCGCAGGTCTATGGCGTGCCTGCCCTGACCGCTAACTCCCTGATCAGCTCTGCGACTGAGTTTTTTCCTATCGGAGAAGAGATGCTTCTTTGAAGCAGTTAGCAGACGAGACTTCGTCATTTGCTACAAACAATCGCTATGTGTTCATAACTGTTTGTACATAACGTAGCTATCAACATAGCCAAGTTTTCCGTGTTTATAACCCTTAGGGATCGTACCGATAATATTAAAGCCCAGCTTTTGCCAAAGCTGGACGGCCACTTCATTGGTAGACACCACACTATTAAATTGCATCGCTTCAAAGTTCAGTGAAGCTGCTTGCTGTTGCGAGTGCTCACACATTTTGCGGGCGACACCCTTACCTCTTGCTTCAGGGGCAACCATATAACCACAATTACAGATATGCTTACCCGGCCCCATTGCATTTGGCTTAATGTAGTAGGAGCCTAAAACCACATCGTTTTCTACAAACACATAGGTTTTCAAAGGCATTTCGCACCACAGATGATATGCCTCCTCCAGCGTCATATCCGGGGCGAATGCGTAGGTTTCCTGCGCCTGAATAACATTTGAGAACACAGACCAAAACGATTCAAAATCTGATTTCGTCATCTTTCTGATCATTCATCTCCCCCGAAATATAATCGCCAAGTTGCGAATAAAGCATTGTGAATGTCCGGTAACAGCGGCTTACCAGAGCTGAAAGCCATACAATAGCAGGTTTTTATTTCTCGCATTGCACCGATCTAACCAGTTTTTTTCTTAGATATAGAAAAACTGGCAATGATAGCGGTCACCACACCGGTAATAATCGACAGCATAGCAAAGCCCGACATTGCGCCACCGTGAGATTTGAACACCAGAAGATAAACACCTAACGCAACAAAAAATGCACCCAGTAAAACCCACAATTTAGGGCTTGAAGTTCTCATCCCTGATCGCCTGACACTTTTAACAGCTCTTGATTTAGAGTGAGCAGATGCTTTTCGTCTGTGCGTATTTTTAGGCATTACCAATCCCTCAGGCTTTTAGTGGCAGGCGAAAGAAGCGCATCTGATTGCCCGCATCGCTGAATATAGATCAAGTAACTCCGGCCAGTCTAGTATAGTTATTTAACTATTTACCAAAGCACAGGATTTGCAAATACATGCCTTCCCTTTCGCCGCTTCAGGCACCTGATCTAATAACGAATCCGGAAAAGCCATGTCAGGAGAACTGCACCAACAACCTTTATCAGAGCCACACGAAGACAGGTTCCCACACTGATTGTCCTGATGACACAAAGGGCATAGATGTGAATCAATCATGTCTGAGTGAGTATTCAAAAAATGCCTCTATCAACTTAAAGACCTAATGCTGTTTGTAGTCCAGGCTATTTTGCCTACCCGAATATGCAAATCCAGGACTAGCAAAAATCTGATCTGCTGGTGCCTGTCAGGCATTGATGAGATGCCTCAGATTAAAGAAACCGAGGGCAAAGGCCGACACAGACAATAAGAACGTCACTCCATATGTCAGCCTAAACTGACGATGGCTTGCTGCAATAATACACATAATCAGAGCGACTAAATCAAAGACAGAAGCCAGTATCATCGTTATACAGATAGCTTCATCTTCACCAAAACGCCTCCCTCCCACCTTGAACAACACCCAGGGCGAGGGCTCATGCATCGACTGGATAGGAGCAGTCAGCCTGCCTGCCAGAGTGGTACTGATACCATCATTATTTAAGAATGCAGTCATCGCAGCAATAGTACAGACGAGCGCAAGAACACTGAAGACTAAAGAAACGAGGGGCCTTAATAACATAATCCATTCCTACTTGAGACCTAACGCTTTGAACAACAGCAAGCGAATCAAGACCAGCAGATGCACTCTATGGATGACTAATCGTTAGAGCCAGCATTACTTGAAGCCTGGATATAGACACCTTGCTTTAGTGATATTTCACCAATTTCAGGCTTAACAAGTACGAGACTCTTTCCATACTCTGTGTATTCGGGCTCAAATACTGGCGTACTTCCAATCACTGACATAGATGTTCCGGTAAATTCGCCTCGTTCAGTTAGTTCAAGATAGTAGGTATTGCCAGCCTCCACGTTCAAAGTGGTTTCGACGGATTGGTTTGCCGTACTATTCTTAGCAGATGCGGCTAAATCGAGATCCCAAAATCCAGGCTGTGCCTTAAATATATAAGTTCCCGGATTTAATTGAACCCATGAATATGTATCCCAGTATGCCTCAAAATATGGTTTACCATTGATTGTGAAACCGATGCGCGAACCCGGCTGGCCATGATAGTAAGTATATACCGTTGCAAGACTGGCATTAATGGACGGTTTCGGCGCATCTGCATAACTGGGAGTATCGGGTCTAATAACCAAACAACCGGGTAGCACCAAACAGACAACTAACACTGCTGCAAGTTTTTTCATTTCTTCTCAACTTCCCTATTTGCTTTTAACGAGACAATCAGATTAGCTATTCTGGCATAAAAATATTTATCTACCACGACTATTCCGGTCTGTTTTAGCATTTTTTACTGGAGTGATTGCGCTTTAAACCCTCAGTTCAAACACTCTGCGGTGCACCTTAACGTTAAACGTGCTTCTTTCTCATAAGCAGCGAGTACATATACCAGACAATCGCCAGGTTGACCGCCAGCACAGCGATACTCAACAGGTTTCGACTAACAACCAGTTCGTAGATTTCAAAAGGCAGGTAGATGCCGCCGCTCAGCAGGGCAAACCATTCGGTCCATACCAACCCGTGCCAGAGGCCATAAGCTTCGATGAGCCGAACCACTGCGTAGATTAACGCTCCTAGCGCAATCAGGGTAAGGTTAGATGGGGTCAGCAGCGTTGTTTCATGCAGAAGAATTGCAGGAAGATGACTGGCGGGATTCAGATGCAGGTGGGACAGCAGAGATTCCAGCATCTGTTGAATATTGTCCCCCGCCAGCGCGTGGATACCAAATCCAACCAGCAGGGAGAGAACCCCTTTAGTCGCCTCCAGCAGTGCTATTACTTTCAACCCATTGGCTGTATCAAACATATGATCCTTAAAGTCAGGCTGGTAACTAAAGGGATCAACACCCTTTAATTTCACACAAATTGGCACGAACGAGGCGCCCTACTCCGATGATCCGGATAAACTCATTTCTACTCAACAGTCTATCGATTATCTGTAAACGATCTATTCGCACTATTTTCCCACCCATCACAACACAGTTCTGGATGTCTGAGCCGGACTAAACCTTCATCGTCGCGCTTTAGCCGGCTAAGAGAAACCATATCGTGGTGAACGCTTCTGATAACGCTCAGTTTCTATCGATATTAGATGGAAAATTAAATGGTCACCGACTGTCAGCAAAAAAGTGATAGTCCAGCTTCAGAAGGTTTGACCTTACCGAAAAGCCCTGGCAGATACCAGTGAGTTGAAGCGAAGCAGGATGCGAGACCCGTTTCACTCGTCAGCCAAACAAGACTCATGATCAGACCAGACAGCCAGTTCATTACCACTGGGTTCAATAAAATGAAAACGCCGGCCTCCTGGAAAAGAAAAAATCGGCTTATTGATTTGTCCACCAGCACTTTCAATTTTATGCAATGTACCTTCTAAGTCCGAACTGTAAAACACGATTAAAGCAGCACCATTCTCTGATGAGGATTTTTGATCGGATTTGAAAAAGCCACCCTCAAGCCCCTGATTCCCAAAGGCACAGTAGTCTGGCCCATAGTCTTCAAAGACCCAGTCGAAAACAGTGGAGAAAAAATCTTTAGTTGCCTGTAAATCAGAAGCAGGAAACTCAACGTAATTGATCTTTTCATGCTGATTCATAGTGTTATTCCTGATGTTTGATAACGTCTCATAGACCGAAATGAATGACCCATTAATAAAAAATTAACAGATATCATCATTGATTCATACAGGTAACGAAAGCCACTCAAAGGCCGGCAGGTCTCTCTTAGAAAAGCGATTTCGATAATCTTCAGGTGAATGAAGTGAGAACAGAATCAGGAATCTTCAATCCAGGATATTAACATTATCAAAAAATCACCGGACGCTTGAACAGCGTCCGGTGATTTTTCACTGTAATCAACAATTATGACTATTGCGTGCTGCCAGATAACAGGACTGGATTGACAACCAGATTTCTCACCCCGTGGGCATGATCTTCATCGAAGGTGTTGCCTTTGCACCACTCGGCAACCGTCTCAATATTCACTTTCGTCACCTTCGGACGAACACTCCAGGATACCTGATAAGGAGACCCTTTTTCGTTGTAACCAGGTCCTGTCGTTGAGCCTATATATTGAATGGGTTTGCCAGTATTCTCTGGAATGTGGGATGCCTGATATAACCCGCCCTTCTGCTCGACTTTTGTCAGATCACCGAAATCAGCCGCGTTCTTATCACTGACCAGAACATATACCTGTGTCTCAACACGCAGTTGAGGGTTATTAATTGAGTCATTCAGGCACGAGCCCAGTGTTGGCCCGGGTTTTACCTGAGCTGTAGAGTGTACGTAATGAACTTCTATCGTATCACCCGGATAGAGACCACCATGCTCGCTCGGGCAGGCTGCATGCTTTTGAGGGGTCAGCTCTGCCGCGGTCAGATGCCCGGTATACTTATAGCCACTTTGATAGCCATGACCATCCCCATTTCCAGCATACTCAGTGAACTCGCCACCTTTATGTTCTGCATTCTTATGAAAATGAATATTACAGAGGTTCATCTCTGTATAAGCAGGAGCAGCATTGAAAACAACCGGGTTAGTTCCGACCAGTGAATCAATATCCCGGGGTGATTGAGGTCCGAAACCTTTCCCTTCGGTATTCATCGCCAGACTAGCTCTTTGCTCAGCTATAACAGCATCGGCTACAACGGCTCCGTGACCTTCTGAATGAGTGTCCTTAGCGCCGACATTAAAGGGAACGATTGCCGTAGCTGCAAGAATGAGAAACAGATTTCTTTTCATGAATATACCCTTATTGTTATATGTATTGGAACAGATGTTACTTTTACCAACACTGATCTCAAAGTAAACGCAGGGACCCACCAAAACGAGATGCATAGGGAGTTAGCAGTCAAAGTATGAAGACAGAACGCAGCAATGGGTTGCCGGGAAACACAATTCGATTCGGACACCCTACCCTACAAAGAGGATGTCTGCATAAAAAAACGGGCAATGTTGATTGCCCGCTGCTTTTCAGAAATTTACTCTGGGAATATTCACTCTTTAAGCTTTATCGGCAAGCTTCTTGTGAATGTTATTCATCCGGTAGTTGCGCTCCGGGTGTAGTTCAATCATCTCGAAACCCGCGCTCATCCAGCGGCGGTCAAACACCGGCCTAAGACACTCACTGAAGGTCTCAAAGATCTTATCAGAAGCCTCTTTAAGCACTTCAGGCGGACGACCAGACCCCACTTTAGCGGTCAGGTGCACAAAGGTATTGTCCGGATCACCCTCGCCTACCCGAAAGTGCTCGCAGCGGATCGCCCGGCTGCGAATACCACCAATCGGGAAAACCCCGGTGGCAATCGCAGTAGCGTTTAACTTCTCAAACAACGCCGGGATATCCAGATCATCATCCAGGTTGGCTGAGTATTCCATAATAAAATGAGGCATAAAGTTTCCTCTGTTTAATCAATCTATCTAATTTATAGATCTACGCATCAGGCTCATAGCACTTAAAATCAAAAGCTGGCTAAGATTACTCTAAACCAGCTTTAAGGCAGTGTAGCCAAACGCAATAGCTTGTCTAAGCGTCACGAGCGCAGATCAGACAAGGCGGAAGCAGGTGAAAAGCGCGCAGTCTAGTCTGCTAAATGAGCACTTTGAACCTGCTTCCAACGCCGTATGATCAAGCGCAGTAGCTTAGACGATTAGCGGCCGAGGACAGGGACCTTATGCGTATCATGTGCTATACACACATTCTTCGTTTCCATATAGAAATCGAAACTCCAGTCACCACCGTCACGACCAATACCCGACATCTTAACGCCACCGAACGGGGATGGCAGGTTACGGTTGTTTTCTGAGTTAACCCACAGCATACCGGCTTCAACTGAGTGAGCCATGCGCATTGCACGACCGGTGTTGCTGGTCCAGATATAGCCAGCCAGACCATAAACAGTTTCGTTAGCCAGCTGAACAGCTTCCTCTTCGGTTTCGAACTCAATCGCGGTCAGAACCGGACCAAAGATCTCTTCCTGAGCGATACGCATAGTGTTCTTCGCGTCAACAAACAGGGTTGGAGTCACAAAGTTACCAGGGCCCATCTCATCCCGCAGAGACTTGCCACCGACAGCGATGGTCGCACCATCCTGCTTAGCAATTTCGAAG
>NZ_JBNKYN010000063.1:0-25347 GCF_050300915.1 Amphritea sp. | reverse complement strand
TGAGATGCCCCGGGGTTCATTTTTAAACTTCTGGACATCGAAAATTAAGACGCGAGATTATTCATGTTTGTGCTGCAACTGTCAACAGCTAATTATGAAAAGCCCTGTCGGCAGGGCGTGATTATTGCGCTTAGAGCAAGCATTTTAACGGGTTAATCGGTATTATCAGCAGCAATCTATATTATCTGGCAGGAAAGCGATCTTTGAGCAGAACAGAAACATCACCGGAAAACGCTCAGCCTAATAGCCCGGACCCTGATAACACGCAATCGCCAGAGAAGGTTCCGAAAGGGCGGGGCTTGCTGCGTTCCAGTGCGCTGGTCGGTCTGATGACGATGTTTTCCCGGGTGCTGGGGTTGATTCGGGATGTTGTGGTCGCCAACTATTTCGGTGCTGGCAGCAGTGCCGATGCGTTTTTTGTCGCTTTTAAAATTCCTAATTTTCTCCGTCGGCTGTTTGCGGAAGGTGCGTTTTCGCAGGCTTTTGTACCGGTGTTGTCAGAATACCGTAGTCTCAGAGATCTGGCTGCGGTGAAACAGCTGGTTGACCGGGTTGCAGGAAGTCTGGGACTGGTGTTGATTGTGGTGACGCTGCTGGGCGTATTGGGTGCTCCGGTATTGGCGGCGATCTTTGCACCGGGCTTCTATCTGCATGACCCGCTGCGCTATGGGCTGGCAGTCGAGATGCTGCGGTATACCTTTCCCTATCTGTTGCTGATATCACTGACTGCGCTGGCGGGCAGTATTCTGAATAGTTATGAGCGCTTTGCTGTGCCCGCGTTTACACCGGTGCTGTTGAATCTGTCGCTGATCGGCGCAGCTATCTGGATGCAGCCGCTGTTTGACCAGCCGGTAATGGCGCTGGCGTTAGGGGTGCTGATCGCCGGGTCAGCTCAGTTGCTGTTTCAGTTGCCGTTTCTCTGGCGTCTACAGTTGCTACCTAAGCCAGTCCTGGGGTTTCAGGATGAAGGCGTTAAGCGGATACTGAAACTAATGCTCCCTGCGCTGTTTGGCGTGTCGGTGAGCCAGATAAACCTGTTGCTGGATACCCTGCTGGCCTCTTTTTTACAGACCGGTAGTGTTTCCTGGCTGTACTATTCGGATCGCCTGGCTGAGTTGCCTTTGGGTGTGTTCGGCATCGCCATTGCGACCGTTATTCTGCCAAGTTTGTCGCGGCGGCATGCGGAGAAAAGTACCGAGCATTTTTCCCGTACGCTGGATTGGGCGATGCGGATGGTGCTGCTGATCGGGCTGCCAGCGGCCATGGCGTTACTGGTGTTGGCAGAGCCACTGATTGCCACCCTGTTTCACTACGGTGAGATGGCTGATCGGGATGTAACCATGGCGGCGATCAGTTTGCGGGCCTACGCCGGTGGTCTGGTGGCCTTTATGCTGATTAAGGTGTTGGCACCGGGGTATTTCTCCCGTCAGGATACCAAAACCCCGGTTAAGATCGGTATTGTTGCTATGGTGGTGAATATGGTGCTTAACCTGCTGCTGATCTGGCCTATGGCGCATGCCGGGTTGGCACTGGCGACGACTCTCTCGGCATTTTTGAATGCGGGTCTGTTACTTCGGGGGCTGCTTAAAGAGGGGGTGTTTAGTTGGCAGTCTGGCTGGCCGAAGTGGCTATTGCGGGTTGCGATGGCTAACATCGCCATGATCGTGTTCCTGGTGCTGCTTGCCGGGCGTCCTGAGCAATGGTTGGGCTTTGATATGTGGCAGCGGGTTACACAGATGGCTATTCTGGTGGGCGGTGGTGCGATCATCTACCTGCTGGTGTTGCTGCTCATGGGGATGCGACTGCGGGATCTGCGCCATTAATCGGCCTATATCCGTGCTGATTGATGGCGAATATCGCGGTAACTGGGGTATAATTCCGCGCTTATTTTATTTGTTGATGAGATTGGGGTGACATGGAGCTAATTCGGGGTCTGCATAATCTCCGTGACAAGCATAAAGGCTGTGTTGCAACGATCGGCAACTTTGATGGCGTGCATCTCGGGCATCAACAGGTACTGGCTCAGGTTCTGCGTAAGGGTAAAGAGCTGGGGTTGCCAGCCGTAGTGATTATTTTTGAGCCTCAGCCGCGCGAGTTTTTTTCCGGCAATCAGGCGCCGCCACGGCTGACCCGTTTTGATGAAAAGGTTCGCTTGCTAAAGGCCAATGGTGTTGACCGGGTACTCTGCCTGACATTCAACGAACGGTTACGCACCATGAGTGCCGACCAGTTTGTTGATGAACTTTTGTTGAAAGGCCTGGCCGTGCGGCACTTTGTGGTGGGGGATGACTTTCGTTTTGGTTGTGATCGCAGCGGTGATTACAACATGCTGCGGCAGAGCGGTGAGCGGTATGGTTTTAGTGTTGTGAACACCGAAACCTTTGATGTGGATGGCGAACGGGTGAGCAGTACCCGGATCAGAGCTGCCTTGCAGAGCAACGATCTGCTGTTGGCCGAGCGGTTGCTGGGACGGCCCTATAGAGTGACTGGCCGTATTATGCATGGCCAGCAACTCGGACGTACTATTGGCGTGCCGACGGCGAACGTACGGATGCATCGTTTTCACTGTCCGCTGAATGGTGTGTATGCAGTGACGGTGACGGGTAAAAACCTGTCTGCGCAGGGGGTTGCGAATGTGGGCATGCGCCCGACCGTGAATGGTAAGCAACCGGTGCTGGAGGCGCATCTGTTCGATCTGGACAGTGATCTTTATGGTCAGTTGCTGAGTGTGGAATTTAAAGCCTTTATCCGCCCGGAAAAGAAGTTTGAAGGGCTGGAAAAACTGAAACAACAGATAGAAATCGATATTCAACAGGTCAGAAACTATTTTCTGACAGGTGCCTTGTAAACAGGGCCAAAATTAGATGATCCAGAAGCGATACGACAATGACCGATTATAAACCGACCCTGAACTTACCGAATACTAAGTTCCCGATGCGCGGCAATCTGGCTCAGAAAGAGCCTCAGATGCTGAAACAGTGGCAGAAGATGGATCTCTATCAGAAGATTCGTGAAGTCAGCGCAGGTCGTAAGAAATTTATTCTGCACGATGGCCCTCCCTATGCGAATGGCGATATTCATATCGGTCATGCAGTGAATAAAATTCTTAAGGATATTATCGTTAAGTCCCGCACTATGGCAGGCTTTGATGCCCCTTACGTGCCCGGCTGGGATTGTCATGGCCTGCCGATTGAGCACAATGTTGAGAAGAAGATCGGTAAAGCCGGTGTGAAGGTCTCTTACGGCGATTTTCGTAAGAAATGCCGTGAGTATGCTGCCCGTCAGGTGGAGGGGCAGAAGAAAGACTTTATCCGCCTTGGGGTGCTGGGCGACTGGGATAACCCTTACCTGACTATGAACTTCGAAACCGAAGCCAACATTATCCGTGCACTGGGTAAAATCGCTGAAAACGGTCACCTGGTGAAGGGCTATAAGCCGGTTTACTGGAGTGTTGTCGGTAGTTCTGCGCTGGCTGAAGCGGAAGTCGAATATCAGGATAAAACCTCACTGGCGATCGATGTGCGTTTTGCACCGGTGGATCAGGATAGCTTCCTCGGTTGTTTTGAAGAACTCTCTGGTACGGGCGAAGCTTCAGTTGTGATCTGGACCACCACTCCCTGGACGCTGCCAGCTAACCAGGCAGTATCGCTGAATGCTGAGCTGGACTATGTGCTGGTACAGGTAGGCGGCGAACGGCTGCTGATTGCTGAGGCGTTGGTGGAAGATGCGCTGCAGCGCTATGGTATCGCAGAGTATAAGATTGTCGGTCGTTGTAAAGGTGAGGCGCTGGAACACCAGCAGCTGCAACATCCGTTCTATGATAAGCATGTTCCGGTTATTCTCGGCGACCATGTCACTATTGAGGCGGGTACGGGGGCGGTACATACCGCACCGGATCACGGTGTGGAAGACTTTAACGTCGGCCGCGTCTACGGTATCGGTACGCTGAACCTGGTGGGACCTGATGGCGTTTACACCGAGAATGCCGGAGAGTTTGCCGGTCAGCATGTCTACAAGGTAGAAGATGCCATTGTTGCAGCGTTGGAAGCGAACGACCGTCTGGTGTTGAAAAAACACTTCAGTCACAGTTATCCCCATTGCTGGCGTACTAAAACCCCATTGATCTACCGTGCCACGCCACAATGGTTTATCAGCATGGAAGAGAAAGGGCTGAAGAAAGACGCACTGGCTGCGATTAAACAGGTTGAGTGGTTCCCCGGCTGGGGCCAGAACCGTATCGAGTCGATGGTTGAACAGAGCCCTGACTGGTGTGTTTCCCGTCAGCGTACCTGGGGTGTGCCGATCGCATTGTTTGTCAATAAAACCACTGCTGAACTGCACCCGGAAACGCCGCGTTTGATTGAAGAAGTTTCGCTGCGAGTTGAAAAGGTGGGTATTGATGCCTGGTTTGACCTTGATGCTACTGAGTTGCTTGGTGAGGCTGCAGATCAGTATGAAAAAGTGCTGGATACCCTGGATGTCTGGTTTGATTCTGGTGTGACCCATTATTCCGTTCTGGACCAGAGCGAGGGTTTGCAATTCCCGGCAGATATGTATCTGGAAGGGTCTGACCAGCATCGCGGCTGGTTTCAGTCCTCGCTGAAAACCAGTATTGCTATTAAAGGGTGTGCGCCTTACAAACAGGTACTGACCCATGGTTTTACCGTGGACGCCAAAGGCCACAAGATGTCCAAGTCCAAGGGCAATATCGTCGCGCCGCAAAAAGTGGCTAACTCACTGGGTGCCGATATTTTGCGTCTGTGGGTGGCATCCACCGATTTCAGTTCTGAGATGACCGTTTCTGACGAGATTCTCAAGCGTACCGCAGATGCTTACCGTCGAATCCGCAATACCGCGCGCTTCCTGCTGGCTAACCTGGAAGGTTTTAATCCGCAAACGGATATGGTGGCACCGGCTGATATGGTGGCGCTGGATCGCTGGGCGGTTGATCGTGCTGCCCGTCTGCAAGAGGAGCTGGCAGGCCATTATGATCAGTATCAGATGCTGCAGGTGTATCAGAAAGTATCCCATTTCTGCTCGCTGGATCTGGGTGGTTTCTATCTGGATATCATCAAAGATCGTCAGTACACCGCAAAGTCGGATTCAGTTGCCCGTCGCTCTTGCCAGACGGCGTTGTATCACATTGTTGAAGCGATGGTGCGCTGGATCGCGCCGATCCTCAGTTTTACTGCGGATGAGATCTGGAGTGAGTTGCCCGGTGAGCGTGCAGAATCAGTACAGCTGACCACCTGGTATACCGATCTGGCCCTGCTCGATGCTTCAGAAGAGCTGGGGCGGAACTACTGGCAGCAGGTGTTGGCGGTTAAAACAGCGGTTAACAAAGAGCTGGAAAATCAGCGTAATGGCGGCCATATCGGCGGTAGTCTGGAAGCTGAAGTTACCTTGTTCTGTGCGCCTGATCTGAAGACGCAACTGGAAAAGCTGGCGGATGAACTGCGCTTCGTGCTGATCACCTCTAAGGCGGCCGTGCGTTCGGCTGATGAAGCCGTTAATGCTGTTGCCACCGAGCT
Source organism: Amphritea sp. (assembly GCF_050300915.1). Taxonomy (GTDB): domain Bacteria; phylum Pseudomonadota; class Gammaproteobacteria; order Pseudomonadales; family Balneatricaceae; genus Amphritea. The sequence continues at coordinate 19,816 of NZ_JBNKYN010000063.1, read as the reverse complement.
GGAAGGTCTGAGTATCAGCGTAGTTAAAAGTGAGCAGGCGAAGTGTGGTCGTTGCTGGCATCACCGCGAAGATGTGGGTAACCATCCCGAACATCCAGAGCTGTGTGATCGTTGCGTCGAAAACGTTGCCGGTGACGGTGAACAGCGTAGCTTTGCATAAGGCTGACCTGATGGCTAAGTCGCGAAGTGCATTGGGCTGGCTCTGGCTGGTGATCGTGGTTGTTGTGCTGGATCTGTTTACTAAATATCAGGCCAGCACGTTGCTGTCTTATGGCGTGCCTCATCCTCTGCTGCCAGTGTTCGATCTGACGTTACTGCACAATACCGGTGCTGCATTCAGCTTTCTGGCTCAGGCCGGGGGCTGGCAACGCTGGTTTTTTGCTTTGATCGCTGTCGTTGTCAGCTCTGTGCTGCTGCTCTGGATGGCCCGTACTCCGCGCGAGAAGTGCTGGTTGGGGGCTGGTCTGGCGCTGGTGCTGGGTGGGGCGCTGGGAAATTTATATGACCGGGTCGTACAGGGATATGTCATCGATTTTATTTCGTTGCATTATAACGGCTATTATTTCCCCGCATTCAATCTGGCCGATAGTGCAATTACCATCGGAGCAGGCATGCTGATTATTGATATGCTATGGTTCAGTGAAAACAAGAAGAAATCTAAATAAAGGTTTGTACTTATGTCAGAACATACGTTACAAAATTCGTCATCACAGGTAGTTGCTCCTGACGCTAAGGTCACCCTGCATTTTGCTATCAAACTGGCAGACGGGCAGGTTGTTGATTCCAATTTTGAAGGCAGTCCAGCCACCTTTATTGTTGGTGATGGCCAGTTGCTGGAAGGTTTTGAGAAGCCTCTGTTGGGGATGCAGGCCGGTGATGAAGCGGTGATTGATATTCTGCCTGAGCATGGCTTTGGCATGTCAAACCCTAATAATCTGCAGCGTCTTCCCCGCAGTCAGTTTGGTGATATGACGCTGGAACCCGGACTGGTTGTGTCATTTGCCGATGCGGCAAACGGCGAGCTTCCCGGTGTTGTCGCTGAGTTTGATGACAAGATGGTCACTGTCGATTTTAACCATCCGCTGGCGGGAAAGAATCTTAAGTTTGAGGTTAAGATCCTTTCGATTGAATAACCGTTAAACCTGTGTGGTACGCCACCTACTTCACTAGTTCCTGTGCCAGATCACGTTTTTTAGGGTGCAGTGGTGCAATAGATCTGGAAAAACTTACCAGCGTTGGCTAACATAATGCCTGCTCGGCGAAAAAAAACTCTCTTCATTAATCAACATGGATGTTGGTATGCAAACTCAGGGACGGAGCGTATTCCCCTTTTGTAAGGCCTCTACCCGGTCAGATTTAATCAGACCGTATCCTCATCTTTATAGATTTTCGCAGGGGTCCTCCCTTATCGAAGTGCTGGTCACTCTGGTGCTTGTGGCTATCGGTCTGTCCGGCATGATGATGATGCAGGCCCGTGGTCTGGAACAAAATCAAAGCGCTTATTTGCGCACTCAGGCGATCGCGATGGCCAGTGATATGGCTGACCGGATGCGTCTGAACAAGCAAGCGGCGCTGAATGATCTCTATCAGCTGGCTGAAGGAGATACGTCTGCCAGCTTTTCTCAGGCACCGGCTACGCCCGCCAATAAAAAACTCGCATATAACGATCTCAATGCCTGGTTGAGCTGGGTAGAACTCAGTCTTCCTAAGGGGGATGCTGTGATTACCCGGAATAATCAGGTAGTGAGTATCACGGTTAGCTGGGGAGGCGCTGACGGCAGGCCTGCCGCAAGTTACGTTCATGAGATGGATCTGTTATGAAGCCTCTCTGTTATCCACGAAACAGCCAGTCCGGCTTTTCATTGGTAGAACTGATGATCGCATCGGTGATCGGTTTGTTGCTGACCTCTGCAATGCTGGCAGCGTACGTCGCTTCTGCGCGTACTTATCAGATACAGGATGCGATGTCAGAAGTGCAGGAAAGTGGCCGCTTTGCCATGCGTATTCTGTTAAAAGATCTTCGTCAGAGTGGGGTTGATGTCTCGGGGAGTCAGATCGTTCTGGGGGTTAAAAACAGCACTGATAGTATCAATGACTTTGAAACCAGTCGGTCAGATCTGATCATCGCAGATAAAAGTGTGCTGAGCGATATCGTATATCTCCCGGGTCTGGATCCGGATGGCCCTTCAGGCCCAAAGGGCGATGATGGGGTTGCCTACTATATAGGCTCAACTGAGGGGCTGCGTTCCTCTTTATATCATAACAAGGATGCTCTGGTTGAAGGGGTTGTCGGGCTGGTTATCGAGTATGGGGTAGATAGCGACGGGGATAAGCTTGTCGATAGCTACAAAAAGCTTACCGCTATGAATGCCACTGACTGGGATGAAGTCATGAGCGTCCGCTTTTATCTCCTGATGAGTAGCTCCGGAACGGGAGTGACTGAGCAGGCACAGCAGTTGATCGCCCCCTTCAACACGGTAGATACATCTGATCGGCGTCTTTATCAGGTGTTTACGGCGACCGCGTTGTTAAGAAATGCGTTGGTTGTGAGTGAGGGGGGCTGATGAACAGAAACATGAAATATTGTGTCGGTTACCAGCAGGGCGCAACCCTGGTGGTTGCACTTATTCTGCTGTTGGTGATGGCGATGATGGCTTCCACTGCGTTACAGAGTAATGTTTTGCAGTCGCGAATGGCGGCCAATATGCAGGATGAGACCATTGCTTTTGAAGCAGCAGAATCGGTGTTGCTTTACTCAGAAGGCTGGTTGTCAAAGCAGACCGCGCTGCCCGATTTGATTCTCTATGATGACTGGAGTGCTGGCAGTAGTGAATTTGTGTTTGATGGCAGAACCTCTTCGAAGCTAAAAAAACAGCTGGAGGATGCCAGTCTGGTTAGTGGCTGGGAGAGTCGGGCAAAACAGGTCACTTTCTTTGACGCTAATGCATCTGTTTCAAGCAAACTACATGCGCAGCCAAGAGTTTCTCTGGAGCTGACAGACTTTGATCTGGATAACAAAAAAGTGACGGGTTCTTATTCATCTGGTGGCAGCACTGCTTTATTTCGTCAGCTGAGTCGTAATACCGGCGCAACGGGTGATAGCGAAGTGATTCTGATAGCGGAATACCGCAAGCGGTTTGAGTACTGATTATGAATAAAACAGGGATGTTATTCGTCGTGGGTCTGACGGTTTTATCAACCGCTCAGGCAAGTGGTGCTGATTATAGTCTGAGCCCGGTTCCCATAGGGACAACGGAGGTTGCTGAACCGAATGTGATGTTGCTGATGGATACCTCTGGAAGTATGAAAAGTGCCCCTTCAGGGGGAGGCAGCTCAAAAATAAATCAGGCGAAATCTGCTGCTAAGGCGGTGATTGAGTCAGGCCAGGGGATGCGGATTGGGCTGGCCCGACTAAACAAAAATGATGGTGCAATGATTGATGAGGACTGCGGAGCTAGTCAGGCCGACCTGCTGAAAACATTGAAGAGTTATAAGGCGGATGGCAATACTCCGGTGGCAGAAGCTCACTATGAGGTAAGCCGTTATTTTCGGGGAATGCGGGGGCATTTTTCGCATAAAACCAGTAACTATATATCGCCGATAACAAGTCAGTGCCAGAAAAACTTCACCATTGTTTTGTCAGACGGCGAACCCAATCGGGATGGTGATTTTAACAATCTCAAAGATGCGGATGCGGGGAGTAATTTGCCAAACTGGGACACCGGTGATAATGATCAAGGGAAGTACTATCTAGACGATCTGGCCCAGTTTGCCTGGGATATAGATATGAGTAGCCAGGCAGGTATACAAAATATGTATACCTATACCATCGGTTTTGATATTGACTTCAAAATGCTGAAGGACGCTGCAATCAACGGACATGGACAGTATTTTCTTGCGGGCAATGAGAACCAGCTGCTGGCTTCACTGAATAGTATTTTTGCGGATATCAGTAAAAAATCCTTTACGGAAACCCGCTTGAGTGCCAACAGCGGGTATGTGAATACCGGGTTGAGACTCTACCAGGCGAGTTACAATACGGTAGGCTGGACTGGAGAGTTGAGTGCTTATAGCGCTGTTATAGACTCAGCGTCCGGCGATCTTAGCTTTGGTTCAGTACCGTCCTGGGAAGCCTCATCTGCTATACCTGCCCAGAATTCACGCATTGTGATTACCAACAGAGACTCTCTTGGAATACCTTTCCGCTCGACCAGCCTGAACGCAGCAGAAAAGTTGTTAATCAGTAGTTCCAGCGTAAATAGCTATATTGAATTTATCCGTGGTGAAGAAAAGGTCGGGTTGCGCTCACGTTCAAAACGGTTAGGCGATATTGTTCATTCAAATCCTATCTACGTCGGCGCATCTACAGGGTTAGGTGGCTCGAAGTCCTACCGGACGTTTAAAAGTAAAACCCAGTTGCGAGAACCAGTGGTCTATGTTGGTGCTAATGATGGCATGCTTCATGGCTTCAGTGCGTCCGATGGTAAGGAGCTGCTGGCCTATATTCCCTCGGTGCTGCTGCCAAAACTCAAGCTATTGGCGGTGGGTGAGTATGAGCATCAGTACTATGTTGATGGCACGCCGATGGTTAATGATGCTGTGGTTGGTGGTAAATGGCGGACGATGCTGGCGGGTGGTCTGAACGGCGGTGGTCAGGGTGTCTATGTCCTGGATGTGACGGATCCAGATGACTTTACGGAAGCTAACGCTGACAAGGTGTTTGCCTGGGAGTTTACTGACCTGGATGATGCCGATATGGGCTACAGCTATGCGCAACCTACCATTGTGAAGCTGCAGGATGGTAAATGGTATGTGGTGTTTGGAAATGGCTATAACAGTACAGCAGCGGATGGGCATGCAAGTAAAACCGGCGATGCGGTTATCTATATCGTTGATCTGGAAACCGGTCAGAAGGTAATAAAATTGTCCACCAATACCGGCCTGGACGAAGCGCCATCTGGGCTTAATCGGCCGAATGGAATGTCCACGCTTGCGCCAGTCAGTGACGATGGCGAAACCGTTAATGTTATTTACGGGGGGGATCTGTACGGCAATGTATGGAAGTTTGATCTGAGTGATACAGACCCCACGCAGTGGAAGCTGGACTACAAACTTTTTCAGGCGTGTCGTAGCTCAGTGATGAGTAAACCCTGTAGTGCTGATGATATTCAGCCGATTACCGCCAGTATTTCTGTCTCTGAGGACAAGCAAAAGCACAATATGCTGTTTTTTGGTACGGGCAAAGACTTTGAACTGTCTGATAAGACGGATACCCGATTACAGACACTCTATGGCGTTATTGATACAGGTTCTCAAATTACAGCGGGGCGGTCAGCCTTATTAGAACAGAGTATCTATTATCAGGGCTCTGCTAACTTTGACGGTGTTACCCGGGACATCCGTCTGACAACTAATAATCAGACCAGTAATAGCCAGAAAGGTTGGTTCATGGATCTTAAGGTTCCGGACGGACATAGTGGCTGGGTTGTTTCCGGAGAGAGGGTTCTTTCTGAGCCTCGGCTTACCAGTCAGAAGGTGGTCTTTGCCACTAAGGTTTATACCTCTGATCCTTGTGCTGCAGGGGGAGAGGGCTACGAAATTATGCTGGATAAATACTCAGGCAGCCGTCTCAGCTATGTCACTATTGATAACAACAGAGATGGTGTGTTTGACGATAAAGACAAAGTGACAGATGACAAGGGTAATAAAGTGGCGGTTTCAGGAGAGAAAGTCGGCAACGGTGTCGGTACAACCACGATTGTTGGAGATAGTTATAACTTCCGGGTCAATGCTGACGATTTACAGGACTCTGATGGCAATTCTGAGCCGCCAGATAAAGGGCAGAAGGATCCAAATGCAAACGGGCGCACCAGTTGGCGCTATCTGGAGCGCAACTGATGAGCACTGCGCTAACCCGAAAGCAACGAGGTTTTACACTGATAGAGCTGATGATAGCAGTGGCAATCGTCGGCTTGCTGGCAGCGATTGCATACCCTTCATACATGCAGCATATTCAGCGAAGTTGGCGTGAGTCGGCAAGACTCTGTCTGCTGGATATGACCCAGCAGATGGAGCGGCGTTACGCTGCTGATCTGGCCTATAACTTAGTTGATGCTGACGGCGATGGGAATGATGACCAACTGATGGCTGTTTCATGCGCGAATGAGGGAGGTATGACCCCTCGATATCAGTTCACTGGTGGTCCTGGTGCGAATGGGTTCAGCCTGACAGCAACGCCTATTGGTAGTCAGGCGAGTGATGAGTGTGGTGCCCTGAGTATCGATCAGGCAGGTACCAAGACCCCGGCTGCTGGATGCTGGTAATGAGCGAATAGGGATGTCATCAATGATCAACAGAATAGAAAAAGGATTTACCCTGATTGAGTTGATGGTGGCGCTTAGTATCCTGATTATCCTTCTGACTATAGGTGTGCCCTCACTAATTGGCTTTGTACATACTCAGAAAATGGATTCGGCTGTCCAGTTGCTTAAAGACAGTTACAACCAGGCTCGTTATGAGGCAGTTACCCGCCATCAGTCAGTAACACTGTGCCCTTTAGACAGCGCCACTAACCAGTGCGGCAATGTTTGGGGGGGCGGAGTATTGATCTACATCGATCAGGACGGTGACAGTAGCTTTGATAAAGATAATGATCTGCGCCTGAAGCAGGTCGGGTTTTCTGATGGTGTTACCATTACCACTAAAAGTCGTACCCAGATTACGATCAGCTCCGCTGGCACTACCTTTGATACAGATACTTTCAAAATTACTGTCTCAGGCAGCGAAGACATAAAAAACCTGTCAATCTCCTCTGCAGGGCGCATTAAGCTAAGCTGATTACCTGCCGGGTTCAAATATAAGACCCAAATCAGTTACAGATCCGTTAGATTTGGTTTAATCTTATCTCTCTCTTACAATTGTTTGATTTAAATTAACTGTTTTGGGTACTTCTCGCATATGGATAGTTGCAGGAGTGACTAAAATATAGTCAATACAGAGCGCAAATGGATTTGCTTCTTTAATTCTATTCAATATTCAATGATGAATGGGTGGGGTGATCTTGTTGCGTAATGCCAAACAGCGCGGATTTACACTGATTGAGTTGATGGTGACTATTGCTGTAGCAGCGATTTTGATAGCTGTGGGCATTCCTAGTTTTAGTGATTTTATAAAACGCGGTCAAATTACAGAACAGCGGGATACGCTCTTTGCTTCATTGATGTTGGCGCGGTCTGAGGCGGTTAATCGCAGTCATAGTATGAGCCTCTGTGTTAGCAGCAATCAAACAAGCTGTGATGCGGTGGGAGGAGGCTCTGTTTCCTGGAGTTCTGGGTGGTTAGTTTTCGTTGATCTGGATAGGGACGGTGCTGTTGACGCGGGGGAGACCGTTTTAAAAGTGGTAAAGCCGGATTTTAGTGGCTCTCTTGTATGGGATAACGGTGATGTTATCACTTATGATAGTGAGGGTGGTGCAGATAAAACTGGTACTTTTACGATCTGTGAGGCGGGCAAGGATGTAAGTTACGCCCGCGCGATTATCATCTCCAGTTCAGGTCGTATTCGTCGGGATACAACAAGTGCAAACGGGGGCGCTTTAGTATGCAACTGAAACGACGGCTTCGACAACAAAAAGGCGTGGGAATGATTGAGGTGCTGGTTGCACTGGTTATTATTTCGGTCAGTATGCTGGGGTTGGCGGCACTCCAGATTAATAGTGTTCGTTTCAACAATCAGGCCTATCTTCGTTCGCAGGCTACCTATCTAGCGTATGACATTATTGACCGGATGCGGGCGAATAAAGATGAGGCTAATGCAGGTTCATATTCAATTAGCATCGGTGATGATAGTAACGGTTCTACTGCCTGTGAAACCGGAAACTGTTCAACCGCAGCACTGGCTGCCTATGATAAAGCTCAATGGCTGAATACGCTTAAAACAGAGTTGCCCAAGGGAGATGGAACGGTATCTATGGCGGGCGATAAAATTACTGTGTCTGTTCAATGGGATCAAAGCCAGGGGCAAGCTGCTGAAACTGTTCAAACCTATACGCTGGAGGCTTTGTTGTGATGTTTGAAGTTAATTCAAAAGCCCGGCAGATGGGATTATCGCTGATTGAGTTAATGATTGCGATGACAGTCGGGCTGGTTATGACCGGAGCGGTTCTTCAGGTTTATCTTCAAAGCAGTAGTTCTTATCAGCTTCAGGATGAACTTTCTTATATTCAGGAAAATGGACGCTACGCGCTGTCTGAAATAGTGAAAGAGTTACGGATGGCCGGCTACTCAGGATGTGGTGGTGGCGCTAAAATTGCTAATTCGGTAGAAAGTAGCGCTAATGTTAATTTTTCATATGGGTTAATTGGTTACAGTATTGACTCTACCGATTCTAATGTTGCTACAGGGGCAATACCCGTTTCAGATTATCCGGCCAGCCTTTCTAATGCCTGGGATGGTACTGATGCATTACAAATATTTAAGGGCGACCCTAATAGCGCTATGTATGTTACAAATCATAACCCTTCCTCCGCGACTATTTTTGTTAAGCCAGACCATTCAATTGTCAAAGACACCATTCTAATGATTGCAGATGCAGATTGCACCCAAGTAGGCGTTTTCTCGGTTTCCGGACCGACTGGCCTTCCAGCGAATCATATGAACCATAATACGGGTTCTTCAGGAAGTATTGACAACTGTACAAAAAAACTGAAAGGGAACTTCACTTGCGCATCCCTTGGTTCTGCAATATCAGAGGCATACAAGGAAGGCTCCAGAGTCCTAAAGGTTGATGGGTTGCTCTATTATGTTCGTAATTCTGGAAATGACGCATCCATTCCCGGCTTGTATAGAGATGTTCTGGGTGGCGGGACTGAAGAGATAGTTCAGGGTGTAGAAGATATGGATATAGCCTACGGCCTGGATAGTGACGGTGATGGTGTTGCCAACCAATTTCTCTCTGCCCGCAATGTTCCCGAGACAGATTGGGTGAATATTGTCAGCGTTAGGGTTTCATTGACAATGCGAAGCCGTAACACCGTTGATGGAGCTTTCGTTCGTAAAACCCTCTCGGCCACAACCAAGATACGTAATAGGGGAGTGGAATAATGGGTAAGCAGCGGGGTAGCGTCCTTATAGTAAGTTTGGTGTTTATTGTGCTGATGTCTTTGATTGCGGTAACCGGGATGCAAATCAGTAGTCTCGAAGAACGGATGTCAGGTAATCATCAGGACAAGGATCGTGCCTTTCAGGCGGCAGAAGCAGCCCTCATTGAGGGGGAGGAGTTTGTATTGTCAACTGACTTTGATCGGGAAGTTCATTTTAAAGAAGCCTGTAGTGGATCAGCCTTATGTTTTGATGAGGATTGTGCCGGAGGGCTTTGCCTGACAGGCCGCGTAACCAGTGCTTGTGAAATCAGAGATACAGAAAATGAGCCGTGGCTGGAGGATAGTAATACTCAGTTCGGTTCGCCATTAACCGATGGTAATGATGGCGCTGGAAATATCATTAATGTCTGGACTACAAACGGTAAGCATCGCACGGCTTCTAAAGGGCTGAGTGGCGTTACTACAAAAGCTAAGTATATTGTGGAATTTATATGCTTTACACCGAAAGACCCTGACGCGCCGGCCCCTGATCCGTACCCAAATGATTCAGCAGAGTGGTCTGAGATGTATCGGATTACTGCTTTGGGCACTGGAGGACAAGATACGAATAGGGTTATGTTGCAATCGATTTTCAAGAAGGACTGACAATCCGTTGTAGTGTCAGTACATAGGTAGGAATATGAAAAACTATTGGCTTTATCAAAGGTTTTTGACGTGTGTTTTTACAGCGTTAAGCATTTGTTATATTTCAGCTGCAACAGCGGTGACCTCTGCTGATTTTCAGGCTACACCTGCGCTTGTGTCCCGCACGGCGACACCGCAGGTTATGTTAGCAATGTCTGCTGACCACCAATTGTTCTTTAAAGCTTACTCCGATTACCATGACTTGGATGGCGATGGAGTGATTGATACTACCTATAAGCATTCTTTCGATTACTATGGCTATTTTGATAGTTATAAGTGTTATGACTACAGCACCTCTGCGGGCCGTTTTGAGCCAGACTCTCTGACCACTGATAAATATTGTTCTGGTAGCAAATGGTCGGGAAATTTTCTTAACTGGGCAAGTATGACCCGTATTGATACCGTACGCCGCATACTCTATGGTGGTATGCGCAGTACCGATTCTTCCTCTCTTACCGTATTAGAAAGAAGTTATCTGCCGAATGATGCGCATAGTTTTGCTAAATATTTTGCAGATATAACCGAGTTACCAAAGCTGACACCCTTTACATCATCTGATGCCCCAGATGGCATTACTATTTGTAATACGACGGTTGCGTCAACTCAGTGGTCACAAAATGTGACTGATGCTCCATTGATACGTGTGGCGAAAGGTGATTACGCACTCTGGGCTGCGAATGAACGATGGCAGTGTCGCTGGAGTGAAGAAAAAAGTGCTGCTAATGGCAATGACTATGCGAAGTCAGGATTAGAATCTGCGTCAAGCAATCCATCTAAGTCGAGCAAGGGTTTGGGCGAAAAAGATTATATTGCCCGGGTGACGGCATGTGATAGTAGTCTTATTGGCACAGAAGATTGCAAGCAATACCCTAATGGTAATTATAAACCAGTGGGAATTCTTCAAAGCTATGGCGATGAAGGTGCTGTTGATTTTGGTCTTTTCAGCGGCACATACTCAAAAAATAAATCCGGGGGGGTGTTGAGAAAGAATGTTGGCTCTATTACAGATGAAGTAAATGCAACGACTGATGGCACGTTTAAGTCGGCTCCTGTCGCGGGAAATATCATTGATACACTGAATAAGTTGCGATTATATGGTTACGATCACAATGGCGGGACATATACCAGTGGTAATAGTAATGGGGATAATTGTACTTACTCATTAAATTCTTTCTCCAATGGTCAGTGTACAAACTGGGGAAACCCAGTGGCCGAGATCCTGTCAGAATGCTATCGTTATTTTGGCGGTAAATCGGCGAAATCCTCTTTTGCACCTTCAAGCACATCAACCGATAAAATATCGGGTTTACGAACGGCAGCATGGTCAGATCCGCTTAATGCGGACAATCAGTGTGCTAAGTTAAACCTGATAATGTTCAATGCCAGTACAGTGTCCTATGATAGTGATGAGCTGGGTAGCTTTAACAGTGATTTCAGTACCTCTGCTTCCTCACTTACTGATTCAGTGGGTAATGGTGAAGGGATTACCGGGAATGACTATTTTGTCGGTGAAAATGGTACCGACAATAATCAGCTTTGTACTTCAAAAACAGTTTCAGCTTTGGGTTCAGTGCAGGGAACCTGTCCGGATGCTCCCCGCCTTGATGGTAGTTATCAGATGTCCGGAATGGCAGCGTTTGCGCATCTGAACGATTTGCGAAGTGGGTTGGATGGCGTTCAAAATGTTAATACTTATGGAGTCTCTCTGGCGCCTGCGCTGCCTTCTGTTGATATTGTTGTTCCTGGTGGCTCCGGAAAGTCGGTTACGCTATTACCTGCTTGTCGAAACTCTAATGCACAAGGGAACTGTGCGATTGTTGATTTTAAAATTGCAGAAGCTTACCACAGGGATGGAAACACTGGTGCATACGTTGGCTCTCTCTATGTTAACTGGGAAGATAGTGAGCAGGGTGGTGACTATGACCAGGATATGTGGGGCACTATCCATTATAGGATCACCAGTTCCTCTATTGAGATAACGACCGATGCTATCGCTAAATCGACCCCTTTTCCAATGGGCTTTGGATATATCATCAGTGGTACAACGGATGATGGTTTTCACGTTCATTCCGGCATTAATAATTTTGAATATGATGAAGGAAACAGCATTGTCGATTGTTATGACCGGCATGGTAGTACTACAACACTGTGTAATATCAACGATGCCGCTACGAGCAGGACCTACACATTGGGGTCGTCAACAGGAAGTTTGTTAGAACAGCCGCTTTTTTATGCTGCTAAATGGGGCGGTTTTAATGATATCGATAACTCGGGAACACCGAATAACAGCAATGAATGGGATAACAAAAATAATGCCGATGGCACGCTGGTATCGGACGGCATACCCGATAACTATTTCTTTGCGACTAACCCTTCACAGTTAAAGTATCAGCTACAACAGGTTCTTGACTCTATCATTAACCGGACATCATCCGGTACCAATGCATCGGTAGTTTCCAACAGTAATACCGGTGTGGGTGCAATCTATCAGGCGCTGTATCAGCCACGGGTGAAGTCTGCGAATAAGAATATCTCCTGGGTTGGGGTGTTACACTCGCTGTTCATTGATGGATATGGCCGGGTGAGAGAGGATAGTGATGGCAATGATAAGCTTGACTCCTCCGATAAAGTGGTAGAGATCTATTACGACGCATCACTGGAAGAAACTCTTATTCAGCGATATACAGTCAATACGGATAACTCGTTAACGCTCAGCGGAGCACCGGTCAATATTGATAATATTGATACAGTTTGGAGTGCCCGGGACCAGCTTGCGACTATTACTAATGCGCAAGCCAGAACGCAGCGAAGTTACAGCGTAAATGACGGCACTCGCTATATCTTCACAGCGATAGATGGTGGCGCGTCGGGGCCCCCCGACGGGAAAATAAATAGTGCGGATGTTGTCGATTTTCTCCCTGGAACCTTCACTGCTTCGAATCGCTATGAGTATCTGGGAGATACAGTAACGAATGGCACGCTGGCGACCAAGTTGGTCAACTATATCCGTGGTGATGATAGTATTGCAGGGATGCGTTCCAGAACGATCGATTATGATCATGACGGTTCAGATGAAGTCTGGCGTTTAGGGGATATTATTCATTCAACTCCGTCGGTGGTGGGAGCACCAGCTAGTAATTATAAGGCCCGTTTTGGTGATCCCAGTTATGATACGTTCTGGGAGCAGTATAAGAATCGTAGGCAGGTTGTCTACGCTGGCGCAAACGATGGAATGTTACATGCGTTTAATGGTGGTTTCTGGAATTTGAATACTCTGGGTTTTGAGACTGCCGTATCTGGAAAGTCCAACTACGCTCTGGGTGCAGAACTTTGGGCCTACGTGCCTTATAATCTATTGCCTCATCTGCGCTGGCTGGGTGAAGAGGGATACCCTCATGTGTATTATGTCGATGGTGAAACATCAACATTTGATGTGAATATTTTTACCAATGATAGTGATCATCCGGGTGGGTGGGGAACGATTCTCGTTGCTGGGATGAGACTGGGGGGGGGCGAACAGCAAGTTTCGATTGGTGGAACTGTGAAGGATTTTCGTTCTGCTATCTTGGTATTTGATGTCACTAATCCAGAAGTTGCGCCTACCTTACTGGCAGAAATATCACATCCTGATATGGGGTTAACAACCAGTAAACCTGCAGTCTTGAAGAGGAGGACTGCGAAAGCTGATCTAGTCACAGGTTCTCCAGATTGGAGTTTGGGAGTGGATAAAAATGAATGGTATTTGGTCATTGGCTCTGGCCCTATAGGCTCAGGAGCTATCAGTGAAGCCAGCAGTGATCAGAATGCTAAACTCTTTGTCTATGATCTGGTGAGTAAATCGTTTGTCTCTGGTGCCACAGGGTTGAGTGTAGAGAGTGACGGACATAGCTATCTTGGAGATATTACCGTTACTGACTGGAACAATGATTTTGTTGATGATGTAATCTATGTTGGCTCAGTTAGCTTAGATCCAACGGCCGTGGTGCCGACAGATACCGTATCAGGAAATCTTAACAGGGTAGTCTTTGATCCAGTGGCTACAACATTTACACCTTCCCGATTTGTTAGGACAGATAAGCCAATTGTGGCTGCACCTTACACTATTGTTGATACAGAATCTCAGCCCTGGGTTTATAGTGGAACCGGGCGAGTTATGGTCGGTGAAGATAATCGAAACTCTGAACAGCAGTCGTTCTATGGAGTTAAAGAGTATCTGGACTCCAATGGAGATATTATTAGTAACGTGTTGCAGCGCAGCGATCTTATTAATGCGACTAATACTGTTGTATTTCAAAACGGTACGGTTAAAGACTATAGTAGTGGCTCTGCCCAGACACTGGTAATAGACTCAAAAAATATTGGCACGTTTAGTCAGCTAAAGGCTCAGATGAAGAGCGAAAATGGCTGGTACAGGGACTTTGAGAATACAACAGACCCATCTGGTCGAAATGTAAACACCTCGGTTAGTGTCTTTTCCTTTTTGTTCTTTACTGAATATATTCCACCGGCCAATATTTGTGATATAGATGGCGAGAGTTTCCTCTATGCTCTTGATTATCAGACGGGAACCGCATCCTCATTGCTTCCATTTGGTACCAGTAATAACCGGACAACTACAGATGCAAATGGAGATCCGGTACCCGAAGCACAGGGTAAAGTCAGCTTAGGGGATGGTATGGCCTCAGCTCCGGTTATACATAGAGGTGTTGGTGGGGTAACCCATATTATTACGCAAAAGTCGACTGGCGCGATTGGTTCTAATGAGGCAGCAGTTGCTCCGAAAGGTGGTCGTATGAGTTGGAGGCAGTTGTACTAGGGTGATAAAAACTATGAGAAAAATGTCAGGTTTTACTTTAATCGAGTTGATGATTGCTGTTGCAATACTAGGTATCCTTCTGGCTATTGCATACCCATCGCTGATGTCTCAGGTTCGGGAGAGTCGCAGAAGTGATGGTTATGCTGCTTTAATGAGCGCTGCAGCGATGGAAGAGCGATTCTTCACGGTTAATAATCAATATACATCTGATGAAAACAACCTGGGAGGGAACGTTTCAGAGGAAGGGTTTTATTCAATTGATGCCGTGGCAAGTGGCGGAGGTTCAACTTTTACCATTACTGCGGTAGGTTTGGGTTCTCAGGCGAATGATACTGGGTGTACAACCTTGGTTTTATCCCATACAGGTGAAAAAACGCCAGCGAACTGCTGGTAAATAATTTTTTGCAGTAGATCATATTTCAGCATAAAAAAACGCGCTCCCAGCGCGTTTTTTTATATACTCAACCCTCCTTGTACCAACCATAAGGCTCAACTATGTCTGACTATCTGATAATTGGAGCAGGCGTGATCGGGATGCTGACCGCCAGAGAGCTGGCGCAGTCGGGTGCTGAGGTCACGCTGGTGGATATGAATAACTGCGCGCAGGAAGCTTCCTGGGCCGGAGGTGGGATTGTTTCACCGCTTTACCCCTGGCGTTATTCTGATCCTGTGACGGCGTTGGCGACCTGGTCGCAGACCAGTTATATCCATCTGGCGCAGCAGTTGCTGGAAGAGACCGGACTGGATCCGGAACTGCGCCTGAAAGGGATGTTTATGGTTGGGGTGGATGATGCGGATGAAGCACTGGCCTGGGGGCGGCGCTATCAGAAGCCCATGGAGCAGGTCGGAGCTGATTTTATCTACCAGAAAGAACCTAGTCTCGCGCCCGGATTAGACTCTGCACTGTGGATGCCAGAAGTGGCCAGTATCCGTAATCCACGCTTAGGCCGTTCGTTACGTCGCAGTATGGAGATCACCCCGAATATCAACCTGATAGAGCAGGGACGGGTAGAGGGGCTGAACATTGAAAACTACGCGGTCACCGGGGTGCGTCTGGCCGACCGGGTGTTACAGGGCGATCAGGTGATTATCGCCGCAGGAGCCTGGAGCAGTGAGCTGCTTGCGCCTCTGGAGGTGGAGCTCCCGGTTGAGCCGGTAAAAGGGCAGATGATGCTGTTCAAGGCGCCGGTGGGGCTGATCAACCGGGTGGTGCTGATGCAGGGGCGCTATCTGATCCCCCGAAATGATGGCCGTATTTTGGTGGGTAGTACGCTGGAGCGGGTAGGTTTTGATAAACAGACCACCGCAGAAGCGAAAGCATCGTTGTATCAGACTGCGCTGGAGATCTGTCCTGAGCTTGAAAAATATGAACTGGAACATCATTGGGCCGGATTGCGCCCGGGATCTCCTGAAGGGGTTCCCTATATTGGCGCAGTGCCCGGGTATGACAATCTCTACCTGAACGCCGGGCATTTCCGGAATGGTTTGGTGCTGGCACCGGCATCAACCCGCTTGCTGGCCGATATTTTGCTGAAGCGCCAGCCGGTCATTGATCCGCTGCCCTATGAGCTGTTCGGACGGGTATAGCGCTGATGTGAAAATTTAGCTATAGAAAAGGCCTCATATGAGGCCTTTTTGAATGTTAAAGATCAGTCGTAGATCGTTGGAATAGGCTGTCGTTTATGTTGTGTGCGGCTGTAGATTCCAATCAGCTTATCTTCGACTTCCGGGGTGACCGGTTTACCCTCGAGAAAGTCATCAATCTGATCGTAGGTTAATCCCAGCGCCACCTCGTCCGCCAGTTGTGGCGTATCACATTCCAGGTCGGCGGTCGGCGTTTTATGAATCAGTTGCTCCGGGGCCCCCAGTGCCGCGGCTACCGCCCTGACCTGGCGTTTGCTCAGGCCAAACAGAGGGGCCAGATCACAGGCGCCGTCACCATACTTGGTATAAAAACCGGTAATGTTTTCCGCGGAGTGATCGGTCCCCAGAACCAGCCCGCCCAACAGACCGGCGATCTCATACTGGATCGCCATGCGGATGCGGGCTTTTACATTTCCCTTGGAAAAATCGATATGGGCGGGGCTGCCTGCATCAAGACCGGCCGCTTCCAGTGCACTCAGCGTTGCCGCGTGAACCCCGTCGGCGCCCGGCTGAACGTTTGCGGTTACACAGGCGGTGGGGGAGATAAAAGTCACTGAGGCCTGAGCGTCTTCTTCATCCTGTTGGGTGTTATAGGGCAGGCGCACCGCGATAAAACGATAATTGTCGCTGTCGGTTTCCCGGTTCAGCTGCTCAACAGACAGCTGCGCCAGGCGGCCACACGTGGTTGAGTCCACGCCGCCACTGATGCCCAGCACCAGATGTTTACAGCCGCTGGCTAGCAGGTTTTTTTTGATGAAATCTATGCGCCGTTGAATCTCAGTTGCAGTGTCGATCTGCGGCTGAACCTGCATCGCTGCAACAATTGAAGCTCTGTCCATTGTTAACTCTCATGGTGTTTTACGGGGTCTGCTACTCATTCTAAGGGAAAATCACGGAGCCTGTGAAGTGCTTTTCTAAGACTATTGGCCTATGCACTATGACCGGGCGCAAGCAGAAACAAAAAAGGCGCCAGTTGGCGCCTTGAGCAGATTTGGTGCAGTTATTTCGCAGGTTCTGCTTCGCTGTCGAAGATGCCAAAGGTCAGGCGGCTAAACCAGGAGCGTTCTTTCGCCTCCGTCTGGCCGGGCTTCGATGTCTGAACCGGAGGGAGTGTTTCGCTGCTGCCCAGCAGGCCAAATGTCGCTGTGCTTAGCAGTGATTCTTTTTTCGCCAGCTCAATATTTGATTGATATCCTGGGAAGTTTGCATCCAGTACTGCTTGTGAGTCGGCCGCCAGGTCGGTCATCCCTAGCTCATTGTAAGCCAGCACCATGACTGACAGGGCATCAGGCACAGCAGGGGTTTGCTGATAGTTTTCTACCACATAGCGTCCGCGGTTGGCGGCCGCAATCCAGGCTTCACGCTTAACATAGTAGCGTGCTACATGCATTTCGTGAGTTGCGAGACGGTTTTTCAGATAGGTCATCCGTTTCTGCGCATCGGGCGAGTATTCGCTGTTAGGGAAACGGGATACTAGTTGCTGAAAGCTCTGGAACGATTCCAGCGCGCTGCCTGGGTCACGTTGAGTTTCATCGATTGGCAGGTACTTCTCAAAGAAGGTTCGATCCTGCTCAAATGCGGTCAGACCTTTCAGATAGAGGGCGTAGTCGAGGTTTTCATGATTAGGGTTCAGGCGGATAAAGCGGTCAGCTGTTGCCCGAGCGGCTTCAGGCTCATAATTCTTATGATAGGCGTAGATCAGTTCCAGTTGTGCCTGCTCAGAGAACCGTCCGAATGGGTAGCGTGCTTCCAATAGCTGCAATTTCTCAATGGCGGCAACATAGTTTGCGCCTTCAAGCATATCGAGGGCTTCCTGGTAGAGCTGCTGCTCAGGAACATCCGGCGCCTCTTTTTTGTCACCACTAAACCATGAGCAGCCAGATGCAATCAGGGTGATCGAAACAATTGCGAGCAACTTTGCCAGGCGCATAAACATTTATCCTGCTATAAGTGAGAGTTTCCCGTTAGTTAACAGCGGCTACTGTTTGTTTCGGGTATACTGTGCAAAATTAATTCGGCCTATTTAACCATAACCGAATGGCAAGCCAAAGCGTCTCTGCGTTTTCCTTGCAATAAAGCGTATATTTTCTTAATTTTTCCGAGACTTAGATAAATCATGACTGAGAAGGTTCAACTTAGCGCAACGGTTTCCGATGATCTGATGGGCAAACGGTTAGATCAGGCTGTTGCCGAACTTTTCCCCGAGTACTCGCGATCCCGGTTGCAGGGCTGGATTAAAGATGGCCAGTTGACTGTTGATGGTGAGGTGAAACGTCCCCGGGATAAGTTGTTGGGCGGCGAGCTGTTAGCGATTGCCGCAGAGCTGGATGTCATCGATCAGTATAAAGCCGTAGAGATGCCGCTGGATATCGTCTATGAAGATGACGATATCATGATTATTAACAAGCCTGCGGGTCTGGTTGTTCATCCTGCGGCAGGGCATTGGGAAGATACGTTGCTCAATGGGCTGTTGCATTATTATCCGGACATTGCTCAGGTGCCTCGCGCAGGTGTTGTGCATCGGCTGGATATGGATACGACCGGGCTGATGGTGGTTGCTAAGACGATTCAGGCTCAGACAGAACTGGTTTCACAGTTACAGGACCGTTCTATGGGGCGTGAGTATGAAGCGGTGGTCGCCGGTGTTATGACCGGTGGTGGCACGGTTGACGAGCCGCTGGGGCGTCATTCACGCAATCGGCAAAAGATGGCGGTTGTGGGCATGGGTAAAGAAGCGGTTACCCATTATCGGGTGTTGAAGCGGTTCCGCGCCCATACCCATATCCGCTTGAAGCTTGAAACGGGCCGGACTCATCAGATTCGTGTGCATATGTCCCACATTAACTATCCGCTGGTGGGCGATCAGCTTTACGGTGGGCGTTTTCGGCTGCCAAAGGGCGTTAGTCCGCAATTGTTGGCTAAGCTGAAAGCTTTTAATCGTCAGGCCTTGCATGCTAAGCGCTTAGAGTTATTTCATCCGGTCAGCGGTCAGCTGATGGCCTGGGAGGTGGATCTTCCCGATGACATGCAGAGCCTGCTGAATAGTCTTACACGCGATGCGGCTCATCATGAGATCGATCAGTGAAATTGATTGTTGCTGAGTGGCCAGCGCCTGCAAATATTCGGGCGTTCACCACCACCCGCTTGGAAGGCGAGAGTGACGGCGTATATAGTTCATTCAATCTCGGCGACCATGTAGGGGATGATGCTGAGCGGGTTGCTGCGAATCGTCAGGCGCTGTCAGAGCAGCTTGGGTTTGTTAAACAACCGCAGTGGTTGAAGCAGGTACATGGCATACAGCTGGTTAAAGCGCGCCCCGACGGTTTGGTTGTTGAAGCGGATGCCTGTTGGTCGGATGAAGCAGGGCAGCCCTGTGTGGTTATGACCGCGGATTGTTTACCGGTTTTCTTTACAGACAAAGGCGGCAGCCGGGTTGCAGTGGCCCATGCAGGCTGGCGCGGGCTGGTGGATGGCGTGCTTGAACAGACGATGTCAGTGTTTCCAGATCCGTCGGAGGTACTGGCATGGTTTGGGCCCGCTATCGGTCCTCTGGCGTTTGAGGTGGGTGATGA
>NZ_JBNKYN010000062.1:0-25469 GCF_050300915.1 Amphritea sp. | reverse complement strand
GGCTGCGCGGTTTAGCTGCGTAATCAGGCGGTTGAGATCCTCTTCGGAATGTAAGCGGCGTGAAGAGATGATAGGTACAGGCTCAAAGCCGTATTCCCGAATGACTCTGGCGGCATTCACTCGCTGATCATGGTTCTCATTGCCCAGAAACGCGATGTTGATCGGCGTGCCCGGTGGAATCTGAGGTGCAGCTATTTCGATCTGGCGGATCTCCTTGCCTGTCACTTCAAGCGTGTATGCCGCTGCGCTGGGACTCTTTTCAATGGGCGCTGTGTTGCCCGGTTGTACGATATGCATGAATCCACACTCTATGAAATATGATCTGATCGGCTAGCCCGGGATGAGCTGGCGTAATATCAACGTCAGGATATAGGTTGTCGAGACGCTGATGAGCCAAATCAACAGTAGCCAGAACAGTCCTTCTCATCTCTGATTGGGGTTAGATTACGCCTGAACAGAAAACAGGATCAGGCATAAAAGAAATAATTATAGTGAGTACAGATTGATGAAGGTAGCAGGCCATCGCAATGCGTTTTTGCATTGCATGATTGACCCTGGGCTTGCGCACGCATGGCATATTTTCAGCCACTACTTTTCAGTAACGACAACAATAAAGAGAGATACTTTGCAGAGAAAGCACTTTAACAAGTACAAACAACCAACTGTATTATCAGAGTCACACCTCCTGACTCTTAGCGCTTGAAGCCCGTTCCATATTATCGGAATCCACATAAAGCTCGTCGGTTGTTCTGATGCTGCCATGCCCGAGATCGGCCTGAACATGTGCGAGATTTCGGCCTGCGGCGACCTCCATCGAGGCGCCTGTATGCCTTAACCAGTGGGTGGTGGCGGCTCGCAGTTCTGAGGCTTCGACATCAAAACCATCGGTTATCAGGGAGTGACAGCCTTCATTCAACGCGACTTCAACAATGTTACGCAGCTGGCGACTACCAATGCCTCTGTTTTTAACCCGGGATTCGATAACCGGCTCAGCAGAGTCTTTAGAGGGAAGGGGAGTCAGGCCTCTGTGGATGCGGTAGCGCTGAAGAAAGCCGATATATTCGTTGGAAATTGACACATCACGCTCTTTAGAGCCTTTACCATAGGCGCGGAACCACCAGTTACCTTCGTGATCCCGATGAAAATGAGACATCACCGGCAGCCAGTTGGGCCGCTCAGATAGCTCGGAGATACGCAGTTTAAGCGACTTGAGTGTGGCGACCACAAACAGCGTACGCTCATGCTGAGGATCAGCCGCGGCCAGGGATTTAGCGGAACTGAGTAGATATTCCCATTGCAGCTCAGATAACCGGCGAGCGGTATTGATGCCGGTTTCCTGTCTCAGATAGGGGCAGTTTTTCTTAACAATCGGAATCTGATTGCCCGGCGCATAATCTTCGGCCATCAGATAGTTAAAAAACACACTGAGGTTAGAGAACAATCCCTGCCACGACTTAGTGTTAAGGCGACCTTTGCCAGCGCCCGCAACCCGAAAAGGGCGCCAGTTTCGGTTTGGCTCCCGTAAGCCGTTTACCGTGGAAAAACGCCTTTCTATGGTTTCGGTCTGCCAGCGTGGGTCGGGGCTGGCGACAAAGTCGGTATACTCCTCAAGATCACGTCTGCGCAACTCAACAATGGATTTCCTCTTGATTAACCAGGCCCAGAGCAGGAGTCGTTCAGCATCACCCCGGAACTTCTCATAGGTGTCCTGGCTCTTCTTGCTGTAGCTACAGAGAAAGTCTTTGGTATAGCGGTAGTCATCAAGCGCACCGTTTACAGCAATACCAAGCACAAACGCCTCAACAGCCGGCGCCTGATCAGGAAACACTGCATTTCGGGGAATCTGATTAAAGTGCTTAGCGGAATCAAACAAAGGGAGGCCGGAGAACTCTGTAGTCGACACGGGACGCTTAACCTTAAGTAGTTGTCTGTGTGGTGGTTTCAGTTTTGAGTGAACTTTTTCTAAGCGGTTTTACTGGGGTGTAGGAGCGATGTTTCAATGAGAGTTATATGATGTTTCAGTATAACTTGAACCTAACCTACAGATTTCAATCAAAGATGAAACTTGACTTAAATAAACTTTTAAAACAATTAGTTAGATCTATATGGTATTAAATATATCATAATTTTGTGAAGGTGTAAGCAGGCGGAGTCTACTTATAGTTAGAGAAGAGGCTACTAATCAGAGAGGTTGTAGATTAGGTGGTAAGAATGAGTAAATGGAAGTTGTGCAGGTGTATTTAAGAATTAGTATTGCTTACGCTGAATACGGTAGCTTATGAGCTAGAAGTGACAGGCCATCAACACGCTCTCTTCCAGGTCCACCCCATTTTGCGAGTTGTATCTCCATAGATTTTGAAAGCTGAAGGACACATCTTTCACTACACTTCAGAATAGCCGCAGCGGTATGTAACGAGACAGAGTTCTCGCATGTAATTTTGAGCTGACTAAACAGCCAGGGCATCAGTTTAGATCGATCAATAGATATTTCTTTTAAATAGCCAGCCTTTGAAAAGACGCCATCAACTTTCCCGCTTAATACATCAGCAATCAATTGACCAAAGTTGGCAGCGTATTCATTCAGAAGTGCTGATTTAGGGGTGATATTGATCGTATCAATTGATTTTAGGTTCTCATTAAGGGGAATGCTTTCAAGTAACTTATAGACGGCTAATAAATCAAAAAGCTGCACCATAGTTGAGCTTTTAGAATTTATTGGTGAGATTACTCCTGCATCAACAAGGATAGAAATATCAGAATTGTGTAGCTTTAGCAGTTCTGCTACATGGCTATTTGTTACTTGGTATCGAAGATCGCAAACTTTCATCAGTTTACGACGAACAGGCTTAACGAAAACTTCGCTTTCATTGAAACCGACCTGGTTGGGTGAGAGTAGTGCCGTACTTAATGGCCACTCAGTTACCGAATTCACTGCTAGATATTTGGATGAATAAAGAGAAGCTTCATTTGAATAACTCGCCAAAACAGCCCTTTCTTCAAACAGTCTTTCCTTCCATTGATTCTGATATAGCGGATCTATTAATTGGCTATACGCAGCTTGTACCAAATTGCTGATATTTCTCACGGAGGAGGGAATTGATCCGATTTTCTGATACATCGAGTCGAAGGGTCTAGCAGCTATTAGGGTTGATAGGCAGATATCTCTAAGCCAACCCTTCACGTGTGATGATGGAGCTTTAGAAGACTCAAAAACAGACCATACATACTTCTGAGATTCTGTTACTGGTTGTGGTTTAGTGGCAAGCGGCTCCCATCTAGAACCACAAGCAGGGCAGCGCTCTAACAATTCACTTTCCCATTTGAACTGATAACCGCATTCAAGACAGCTATCTTGTAATACTGAACCATGTTTTTGACACTGAAAAATTGGCAGCAGAGACCAACGCCAGTCAATTTTCTTATCCTCTGCTAGGCAATGAAAGCAGACCCGTGGGTAATCTACTCGTATATCCTGAATCATTCGATTCTCATCGTATAAATAAGGATGATCGCAAGTAGTAATAAGGGCTTCAGAAAGCTGACTAGCATCTTTTAGAAGGGCGGGAGCTGCAGTTAACAAAAGGTCATTACAGGTATCCTTATAAACCCTGGAAAAGTTTGCCTTGCCTGACCACTGAAGCAACTTAGTTACATCACTGATACGACGCCAGCCACCGAGATAAGCAACTCTCATCAGATATCCATTTAGCCCTTCATGTGCTTCAGGATTGGGACGAATAGCAAATTTCATTTCCCTTCTCCTTTCAGAGCCTTTTTCTTGACATCTGCTGCAGAACGGCTAAATGGATTAAACCGTCTAGAGGTTGGGTCATCGACGACGCTGTCGTACGCATCAATGAAATCGGTTATCTTAAGCTTTTGCTCTGCCCCAGCTGAATCGATTGCAGTCTCGACGATACTAGCGATATTACCTGGGAGGCCATTGGTTGCGACAAACATACGCCAAACCATGCTCTCACTATCCAGACTCACTGTATCGATACTAATCTGTTTTTGAACAAGACCAAGATACTTCTGAAAGTAACTAAACTCTGATGGCTCTCTAACACTGAATGCCTTCAGTTCGGAAGTAGCCATAAAACGGCGCTTGAGTTCTGCATGCCCCTTTAGAACCGTTCTCGCGTTCTCTAAACCTGCAAGAATGACCGAGACGTTAAACGAATCAATGAGGTGCTTTACATAGTTTCCAACAGTTCTCATCCGCTTAGCTGAATCGCTATAGAGCAAGTCCTGAAACTCATCAATCATGATCATTTCGACCCCTAAAGTTGTAATCTTTCGAGCTACACGCAGGTCCATATCATTCTGAGTTCCTTTCCCTGGTGCTTCATCGCCAAGCACCTGAAGCAGCAATGTCGTTACATTCTTTAGCGTAGGTGAGGGTGGTATCTTAATCCGCACTACTTTTTTGTAGTCATGAGTGTCCGTTGGCTCTACATACATTTTTTTCTCATAATATTTGAGAATAGTGCTTTTCCCAGCGCCACTTTCACCGATGATAATCAAACCACGACGACGGCGATGTGCAAGAGAAATAGCATCGATCACCTTATTAAAACGTGGATGCCTGATGGTATGCCCTTGAAACTGTATTAACTGGTCAGTTGGGCAAGAGTTGATTACATACTTAGTCAAGGTCAAAGCCCTCCTCATCCCAAGAGGTTGGGATCACTGAGTTATCGCCTAACTCCCAATCATCTTCTAAATCACTGAGCCCTGATTTAGCACCTGATACCAACTGCGCTTGATGGACTCCCTTAGTAATCTCATTGGCCTGATGGCGTCTCATTGAACTAGATCTAGCAGCTTTAATTCTTGCACTATGAGTTGCACGAGCGTCAGCTAAGGTTTGAGACTGCCGCAGCTTACGCATTCGCCTTGCTGCATTTAGACGATCTTCCTCTTCTGTTTCAGAACGAGGATTTAGTATCTTGTACTGCTGAAGGGTCATACCTTCAGTAATCGAAGGGTCTGTTGGTATAGCAAGAATCACTTCATTAGTCTGTTCATCAACTACAGAAATTTCACTTATGTCATTTGGGCTGAACTCCACCAGCACCTTTGGATTTGGATCACCAGGCATATGAACGTCATGATAGTAATCTTGAAGCTCTTTACTGTTGTAAAAGATACCTGAGATTTGCACACCGTGATGAGCCTGAATAGTTCTTCGCTCAATCTGGCCACGCATTGTGCGCAAAGTTTCAAAACTTGACGGCAAAGATGAGTATTTAGTAAATGAGTCAGTATTCTCTGTCCATATTTGATACGGAGTTTTACCTGATAGCCCTGAATGTGGTTGATGGTGGTATACATCGATGATGTACTGAGAGATTACTTGTTGTAGGTCTGTAAACTTCATCACAGCCTGTTTGTCGACAGGAGCTTCAAGTTCTCTATCATCACTAAATTTACCGCAGTATCCAGGTAGCTCTCTGAAGAGCTGCAGTCTTAGTGTTCTGATAAAGCTTTCTACGAATGGTTTTTTGTCACCTCTACCCGTTTCTACTGTGGTTGGGGTAATGCCCGCAGCCATGCAAAATTCATCAGCTGCTCTACTTGTATACCCTGGGCCTCCATCTGTAACAATTGTTAACGGAGTTCCTTGCATTGGGTAATCGGATTCACAGTAAAAGTAATCTTTAGGATCTTTCGGGGCGATGGCATGGATATAACTGTCAATAACGGAAGCCGCAGATTCCCCCTTGCCAAGCTGTAAGGTAAATCCGAGCACTGAGCGCGAAAAGCAGTCGAGTACGATATAAATTGTTACGACAGTTGTAAGTACATTGCCATACTCATCTGTAACACCTATAGAAATATTTCCCGCATCGACCTCAACACGTTCAAGAACACGATTTATAGTAAAATTACTTCTAACTGCTCTTTTTGCCATACGAAGAGCTTTAGGACCTTTTCTAGCACCGATAATGGTTAGCTCATCAAATTCATTTATCCAGTTTCGGAATGTTGTGTAACCAGGCACAGAAGAGATCTGATATTCATCTATAGCTGACACCAAGAACGCTTGATACGAAGCCATCATGGAAGGTTCAGAACCTTGAAGGTAATGATCACGGATATACTCATCAGCAAGTGAACGAACAGAGCCTTCGTATTTACTTTTCTTTTCACGTATATCTGACGCAACAATGCATGCTGTACCTGAACTGCTCTCCTGCGCTTTACGGTGCCATCGCCAGACAGTGGTAGGTGAGGGTTTATCACCTTCCAGACGCCCCCTCATATTCCAAACCCTGTTTATGACCTGTTGGCGAATCTCTACGCCACCCACGGCTCCACCAGTAACTTCGTAAAGGTGTGTCAGATAGTCATCAATGCGAGCTTTTTCTAGTTGTTGATTCAGGGATAAATTTAGTCTTCGCTCGATAGGTCGTTCAGGCTGGATACGATATATCTTGCCTTCACGATAATGCCGATCAAATTCATGTGGGCAAATGACTTCATCACGACCGTCCTGATAACTAACAACCATGCGTTTGTTCGCAGATTCAGATACCTTTGCAGGACTTCCAAATACGCTAAATGACAAATTTTGAGCAGACGAATTCTTGAGTTTCATAGTAACTCCAAAAAATTAAAAGGTTATAAGAGGGGGGAAGAGCTAGTGCTGCGTAGCCTTCCAGAAGATTTCGGAAGAATCGGACAGTGACTGAGATAAGTCACACTCTACTAATCCATGGGCAAGGGCTATTACTGGCAAATTCTTGTCTAGATCCAGCTCTAGTGCTTGTATTTGAAGCTCAATAACTGAAGCTGAGCCGTTATGGAAATATGACGTGAGAAGATCTAATTCATCACCTGGCTTTGGTTCAAAGCGCCAAGGATACAAAATCTGTTGATTTGCACTTGTATCGTTATCCCGAATTTCATTTTCAGTAAAGATCAAATAGGTTGAGTTTTCTCTCTGAAAGTGAACACGCAAAGCCTTCGTTTTGACCTGGAAAGCCTCGCTTTTAGTTTTTCTATAAGGTTTAACCTCAATAATGAAGGTTTCATTATTGAGGTTCACAACCGCAAAGTCTGGGGTGTAAGTCCGTTTCTTCCCTGAAACAGAATATGTCGTTTTAAAGGGCTGAGTTTCATAGGATTTGACGTTATCGTCGAACTCCAGCTGTAAAGCAAAGTGAAGTTCAAGCTGGCTTTCGATAAAGAAGGCACAATCATTCTTCAGAGACCAGAAGGTCAGGGTAGGTTTTACAGGGCTTTGTTTTCCTAATGTACGTTCTGAGGTATCAGGCACATCGGTTGTGTCAGTCGTGTCAGTTGTATCAGTCATATATATTCTCCCACATGTTAAACGGCAACTTGTTTTGGTTTATGCCGTAGACAGGAATAAATATAGTGATTGAACATGGGCTAATCAAGCATAAACACCAATGTAAGTCATTGATATAAAAGATATTATATATACCATAATTATATTAGATAAGTCTAAATAATCGATTCAGGCCGCACTTTACATACGCTTTAAAATATAAAAACCCCCATATATCATGAACTTTATTCAATTAATACTTCATTGAAGTGAATTAATTTCACTTAGATAATTTTGTATCTTTATCTGTACGAAAAGTTGGGCTTAATTACCCGCAAATATCAGACTTACTTAAAAACTTAAGTCCAAAATCGACCTTAAGTTGCTATATAACTCAGAAATATGACCATAATTTTTTGATAAGTATAACTGGGTTGGAAATTGACTTTTATGAAAAATAAACCTTTAAATTCAGATAGTTAGATTGCCATCCAACTAGACAAAAAATACTATTCCATGGTTCAATGATAAGCATATTGCTTTGATAGGAACACAAAAATGGAAACTGAGTTAAGAACAAACATCTTCAGCAAGTATCAAATTGCTTTTGAGAGGAACGACGACAGTGTCCTAAGTAAGTTTGAAAAAACGGAGCCTAGAAGAGAACGTAGGAAAATTGAAAAGCATGAGATGCAACACATCTGCAGGAACTTGATAAGGCTCAGCGCTACAGAGCAGTATCTCAAAACGAATTCAAGAGACGTATTCTCATATGTTGGTAACTCTTTTACTTATTACTTACCAGTAGAGTTATGCGAAATTGTAAAATGCTCAAAGGGGTGGTTTGACACTTTTAGCATGCCGTTTTTAAAAAATGTTGCAATATACATATCTGATTACTATTCGCTAACCTCATCTGAGATAGAAGAATTAAATTTTGATTGTTCTGTGTTTCCTGAGAGTTTTCATACTCACGACCCAAGGAAAGAGACCGTTAATGAATACCTAGCTAATTTTGCAGATGAAATTATTTCCTACGCAAAGAAAAAGAAGTGGTATGAATTGCTGCCAGATTCAAGTGTAGAAAGAAAATGGTTACCCAATGAGCCAAGCCTGAAAAAAAATATGAGCTTTGAAGAATTTATTTCCCGTGCAAGTTCCTGTAAGACAGAGGAGCAAGCTACATATACAAAACAAAGCTCTATTGAGAAAGAATACCTGCGCTACGCTGAGATCTGCCAAATTATGGGTTATAGCCTGCTCGATCGTTACCGCTACCTTGGGATAGATGAATATGTACCTTTGTGTGTTGTTTTCGAAGAGATGCTGCTCAAAGGTGCTCCAGTAGCTGAAATAAAGGAAACGTTACTCAAAGAGCAAAAAGAACGAGGATGGGATTGGGCGATGGGAAGCTATGGAAAGAAGGTATCAAAACCATGGTAATCCAAAAATTCTGATGGTGATGGTACTCCTATTTTTTAGACTGGGAGCAGTTGAGATGCCATCGATGGACGTCCCATGTATAAAGTTGAACGAGAAAGCATAATGCCTTATTCAAGTGTAGTGATGAAATTGAACTGCTATGTAATGTAGTCTCAAAAAAAGCACAAGAAATGAGTATCGATAGTGGGGATCTTCAACAAATTCTTACAGCGGCTCCTTGCCCACCTTGTAGTGATCTATGTATAGAGCAATCTTTTAGGCTATTGAGAGTTTATAAAGCGCTTCTTTCGATTTTCAAAAATGAACAACAGGCCAATAGCTGGATTCATAAGCCAAATGACTACTATGCAGGACACACTGCACTGTCAGCAATTGTTTCAGACCCTACTAAATTGGAAGGCCTTGTTTGCTACCTAGAATATCAGCTTGTGTGAGGTTAGGTTTATGACTAATTGTCTTCGATTAGCTTCGATTGATGAAGTTGGTGTAAGTACAGAATTTCTAAGTCAGTTGAAACACATAGGTGAGTCAATCGAATGGATAAAATTCAGGGATAATTTCTGTTCACCAGGAACTGTATTGGATCACGAAACAAAGCAAGGACTAGGCAGACTATTCTGTCACTTGAGAGGCCTACCATTAATATCTGACGATACTGTATGGCTTCCACAAATAGCCAAACGCACAGGATACATAGCACGCTACACCGTACTTCATGTTCTCTTAGGTGAATTAGAATTGGTAGATTCTTGGGAAAATTACTTTCTAGGAAGTACATTCTGTCTAGTTGATGTAGAAGCCGAGGCAAAGATGAGCAACTGGGGGATCTTCTGGGAAGATGTAATCGACTTTTTTGAGCAGTATCACCTGGTTTGTCTGCCTTTATGTAGCAATCATCAGACAGCATCTAACCTCCTTGACAACGTTAAGGCCAATGTCTCACTATCGGGCCTGGAGGTTTCTGATGAATTAGCCAACATCGCCTCGTTGGCTGCAAATGGAATTATCACTACAGAAGAAGCCTTGAAGCGGTTAGGAATAATCATCTAGTTGGGTGAAGTGCACTGAAAATTTTACCAAATGACTCTCTGTGAGGACGTAATAGTGTATTTCTATGAAATTGGCTCATAATCAGCCTATGAATATTTTATTTCTTTGTACTGCAAATATGCATCGCTCACGGACTGCAGAAGAGTTTTTCCGTGCAGAACTACCACTCAATTTGTACAAATCCGCAGGTTTAAGTGAGAAAGAATGTCGTCGAAATGGCACCGTGCTTTAAATCGTATGGGTAAGTTAGCGGGCTTAGGATCAGCAGATATAAAAATGCTAAGGAATGGTTTTCTTAGTAACCCTGATCAGTCAGCTATTCATCCAATTCCATTTTCGGTTGATGTTGATGATCCTTCTTATGAGGAATCTTGGGCAGATAGCCTTGTCATGTGCCACAACACTAAAGCAACTAATCCTATCGATCCGAAGATATTTCCAGATATTAGTCATATCTACTACACGGAAGAGGAGGGATTTACAGGGATTATGCGGCCATATGATGTATTGAGTTCAATCACATTTGTTGTAGACAACAATGACAAAGAGGAATAGATACTAATGGCATTACAGGAAGTAAAAGACGCTCAATTCAAGTATCAGAAAGTCATCTATTCGCACATACTTATTTCACCAGCTGAGCCTATGAGCTTAACCGCTGATCCTTGGTCGTTCTTACATGGTCATCTGCTTGCCAAAATTGAGTCTAGTAGAGGAGAGAACTGTTCAAATTACAAAAGAGCTAAGTATTACTCCACTCTTGCTGAAGACTATTATAAAGCGGCTGAGTCAGTAGCAATGCCAGCACAAGGGACTCTTCTTTACTACGGCATGATGAATCTAGTGAAAGCTTTATTAGCAGTGAATAAGGTTAAGCTTGAAACCGTAGTAGAACATCATGGTGTTACAAATACACACGATAAGAAACATATCCTTACGATCTCAGGCAATATAAGAGATTGCACGAATATCTTTAAAGAATTTGCCTCGTTGATGGGTACTCCTGTTACAGGAAGACATGAGATCCCTCTAAGAAAGATAGTTCCTTTCATCCCTGAGATACACGGGATTGTTAAAAGCCTAAACATATTTAAGCGCCCTAAATATCTGCCTATAGATATAAAATTTAAAGTGAACGAAGCAGCAACTTATTTGATGACTGAGCTTAGCTATAAGAAGGGCTTAGATAACGTTTCAGATACATCAAAAATGCTCAAAGGGGAGCGGAAAAAATACTTTCAAGACAGCTATGAACAAGGCTATCAGGTTGTCTATAGAAGCAAGCGAAGAAAACGAATAACCCAATCTAATTGGCCTACGATTTATGGAAATATCCTTAAGGAGTATAAAAAACTCGGAATCGCTTCTCTTTTAACCAGGAATGGTTATCGGTATTACTGCTCTCTTGAAGAAGGAGACTATCATCATCTCTGTAACTCTTACCTTTTAATGTTCTATTTGGGCCATACCGCTCGATACAGGCCTACGGAGATGGAAGAGATTATGAACGGCAAGTGGCGGCCCATAGCTACTGAAGCTGTTGCAATCCTACCGAAGCAATTCCTATATCAGCTAGTAAGCCTCATAACTGGTAGATTATGTGTGATTCCTTTTTCAGATATCTAAATGATTTAGCAGCTAGAGATGCCTACTCAAGATTCAATACCTACTTTATCTTTCGATTCAATTCTTACTCAGTATCGAGAATCATTGAAATGGCTTGATTCTTTGGGGGTTAACTATCAACACGGCAGGGTGTGTAAGTATCTGCGTATTTTTGAAGAGTGGAATCGATCATATAAAACCGCTACATCAGAGGATGCTAAGAACTCCTATCCTGCATTCATATATTCAATTCAGGAAATGTGGGACTTTATATCAATATACGAAGCATTTAAGCTTACTCCGACTTCCGAGCTGAGCGGTATCATTACAAAACTGAAGGATGGGGTTAAAGGGCCTGAGAACCTTTTTGATGAGACGCCAAAATCTACAAGAGCTCGAAACTTCATTTTTGAAGCAGTTATGGCAGCAAAAACCCATAAACCTACCAGGCATTGTTCAGCAATCTTAGATGCTGAAACAGATACAGGAATACGTTTTGAAAAGTCTAGCGTATGGGTTGAATGCAAAAGAGTTACCACTGAGAAGAAAATTGAAAAAAATGTCAGGGAAGCTTCAAAGCAACTTCAACATGCTATTTCAAAGAAGGTAGGGAGCAATCATAGAGGACTAGTCGCACTCGATGTTTCAAAGATCCTCAACAACGGAGACCGTATCTTTGTTGCAAGCGATTCTACCAGCCTCCTATATGAGATCGACTTGATGATGGACCGTTTTATTCGTGAGCATTCCCATATATGGCAAAAAATCATTACATCAAAAAGCCCTAAGATTCTAGGAGTTATCATCAAATATGATTTTATGGCTTCCAGTGATACTGAAGGCCTCGTATCCAGATGTTGTCAGTGGGCTATCAATCCGCGTAATCAAATTTCCCCGCGCGACAGCGAGTTTCTTCATAAGCTGACCGCTGTATTAAAAGATTCCGATTAAATACAGCGTCTCAACTGGGACGTTATTAACGTGTTGTAGTACACTGATTTGCAATCAAATAATAGGCAGCGGATGCTTCATCTTCTTACCGCTGTTTCTATATCTATGTAAGTAAGGAACAGCAGTGTCTGATTTCAAAAAGATTGAGCAGTTAGAGAAACGCCTGTGGTCTGCGGCAGATAGTTTACGAGCGAACACAGGGCTTACCGCACAAGAGTATTCCCGCCCGATTCTGGGATTGATTTTTCTGCGCTACGCAGAGTTTCGTTTTGAGAACGCAGCAGCCAAACTTGAAGGCCAATCTGGTCGCCGTCGCGGTGGTGATATCAAGAGCCGTATTCAGGCTGAAGGGGCGATGTATGTACCTGAAGAAGCGCTGTATTCCAACCTGCTAAAATTGCCTGAAAGTGCCAATATTGGTGCTAATATCAATGAGGCGATGAAAGCGCTTGAGGCAGAAAACGAAGCTATTAAAGATGCGCTGCCTAAATCCTACACGCGCTTTGATAACACTATTCTTAAAGACCTTCTGAAAAACTTCGCCGCCATTGATTTCGGTATGGGGTCAGATGTATTCGGGCGTATCTATGAGTACTTCCTCAATGAATTTGCCAAAACTGAAGGTCAGGGCGGAGGTGAGTTCTTCACGCCTTCTACACTGGTACGTCTGATTACCGAGATTATCGAGCCGTTTCACGGCAAGGTATTTGACCCAGCCTGTGGGTCTGGCGGCATGTTTGTTAGCTGCGCAAACTTCGTTGAGGAACACAACAGGGATGCTGCTGACGAACTGTCTATCTTCGGTCAGGAGAAAACAGGGGATACGGTTCGTCTGAGTAAGATGAACCTGGCAGTTCATGGTCTGCAGGGCGATGTTCGTGAAGGTAACTCTTACTACGAAGATATTCATAACTGCGCGGGTAATTTTGATTTTGTAATGGCTAACCCTCCATTCAACGTCAACGAGATCCAGAAGGATCGCCTGATAGATGATAAAGCCCGTTTCCCATTCGGAATGCCACGTACCGATAACGGTAACTATCTCTGGATTCAGCTGTTCTATGCCGCACTGAATGACAAAGGCCGAGCGGGTTTCGTGATGGCAAACTCTGCCAGCGATGCCAGAGCTTCTGAGCAGAATATCCGTCAGCAGCTGATTGAAGCCAAAGCAGTGGATGTAATGATCGCGGTATCCAGCAACTTCTTCTACACCGTCACCCTGCCATGCTCACTCTGGTTCTTTGATAAAGCCAAAAAGGGCACTGATCGGGAAGATACAGTCCTGTTCATCGATGCCCGTCACATCTTCCGCCAGGTGACACGTGCAGTGCGTGATTACACCAGCGAACAGCTAAACTTTATCGCCAATATCGTGCGTCTCTATCGTGGTGAAGGTATTGATAATGTCTATCTTAATCAACACCCTGAAGAAGCCAACAATGGCGATTGGGCGGTCGATAAACACTTTCCTGAAGGGCAGTATCAGGATATTGCGGGGCTATGTAAGGTTGCGACGATAGAAGAGATCAAACAGCAAGGCTGGTCGCTTAACCCAGGGCGCTATATTGGTATCTCTGCAAGTGAAGACGAGCATGATGAGGACTTTGCAGCGAAACTTGAGGCGCTACAGGAAGAGCTGGAAGTATTAAATTCTGAAGCACATCTATTGGAAAATGAGATTTCTAAGAACATTACCGAAATTGTCGGGGGGGCTCGATGAAGCCAGTACATGTTTTTGAAGAGGTCCCATTTGAGACGCTGCTGAGTGATTCTGCATTTGGACCGAGGTTTAGCAGTGATTGTTATGCTCATGACGGTTCAATTGCCACCTTAAGAACAACAGACTTGGACAGTGACGGTAATCTTAATTACGAAGGTATGCCACTTGCCAGTCTTGAGGAATCTAAGTTCAAAAAACACTTTTTAAACAAAGGAGATTTAGTTATCAGTCGGTCTGGGACTGTTGGTATAGCTTCTGTGTTTAAAGAATTCTACAAGCCTGTATTACCTGGGGCATTCTTGATCAGATTTACATTTAAAGACGGATCTGATCCTCAGTTTTATAGATATTTTTTTAATTCCCCATCGGGAAGGGAGAGAGTACTCTCCATAGCTACAGGCGCAGTACAGCAAAATATCAACATTACAAACATGAAAGCGTTAAAGGTTCCTTCACCACCTTTAAGTTTTCAAAAAGCGGCTGTCAAAAAGCTAAAGTCCTTTGACAACCTGATCGAAAACAACAACCGCCGTATCGCCATTCTGGAAGAGATGGCCCAGTCCCTCTACCGTGAGTGGCTTGTTAAATTCCGCTTCCCAGGGTACGAACAGTGCCAGATGGTTGAATCTCCGCTTGGGTTGATTCCTGAGGGGTGGAAGGTTCAAACACTCAAAGAAACACTCGAGCTTGCTTACGGTAAGGCTCTTAAGAAGGCAGATAGAAATGGAGGAGATATTGCCGTATATGGTAGCGGCGGGGTTGGTGGATTTCATGACACAGCACTAGTAAACGGGCCGTGCATTATAGTTGGCCGAAAAGGAAATGTTGGAAGTGTTTTCTGGTGTGATAACGATTGCTGGCCAATTGATACCGTATTTTATGTAAAGAGCGAACATTCAAAATTCTTTTTGTATTTTAACTTGCTCAATCAGACTTTCCATAATTCAGATGCTGCAGTGCCAGGCCTCAACAGAGAATCTGCATACAGCAACAAGCTAATTCTCCCTGTACCTATGGTTTTAGAGCAGTTTGATAGCGTAATGAGACCAATTTTCTCTCAACTAAAAAATCTTAGAGCTAAAAATGCAAACCTCAAAGCCCAGCGCGACCTCCTGCTCCCCAAACTTATCAGCGGCCAGATCGATCTAAGCCAGGTAGAGCAAGCCTCAGCATGAATATTCACTGCACTCAGAAGCTATCTGCCAAATTAAAGAGTGCTGGCCATGCAGTGAGTCAAACACCTCTGGCTTCTGAGCAGTGTTCAAGTGGCACAGAGAACTCTATTGGCTCATGGCACGCCAATATCACCACCATACAGCGCCGCCAGTGTGTGGTGTTCTGTCATGATCAAACCCGCTTTGCGCTGGCACTGATTGGCGCAACGGTCAAAGAGCTGAAAGCGTTCGATTACTGGTTTAGCGATCTGTTTGTTAACACCTTACTAAAAGCGGGTGTTGATCCCGCCCTGATCGAAGCGACCTGCCAACAGCTTCCTGCTCTGCAGTTCGATACGACCTGTGACCGTTCGGTACAAGGGACGTTGAACCAGTTGATTCAGGAGCTGGATTGGACTGTTCACTATGATGGTATCTCAGTAATGGATCTACCGATCTACAGCACCTGCGTCAGATTAAGCAAGCGCCCCTGTCGTATCAAAGGGATGAAAGAGAGTGAATGTTTCTGGCCAATTGAAGAGATGACTAAGCTGCTGCATTCTTTGAATTAGGCAGGTTTTATACGGATAAGGACAACAGCACATGGATAAAACGAAAATAGCGATATTCGTTGATGTGGAGAATCTCACTCAATGGGTAAAAGAGGACGGCCTGGAAAAACTGGTCAATGATCTGAGTGAAGAGGGCCGTATAGTTACCCGTAAAGCTTACGGTGTGTGGAGCAGTCCCCATATACAAAAATTACAGGCACCACTGAATCGTCTGGGTTTCGATCTGGTTCATAGCTTTCATCCTGTCAGTGGCAAAAACTCTGCTGATATCCAGTTAACAATGGATGTATTGGAAAACGCTATCCGTGTAACGGATATTGAGCAGATAGTACTGGCTACGGGTGACTCTGATTTCTCCCCATTGTTCCGACGCTTACGGGAGATGGGTAAAGAGGTGATAGGGGTAGGGCCGCGCTCGCCATTAAGCGAAAGCGTAAAATCCTCCTGCACTCGCTATATCTATACCGATATAGCGGAGGAGCAGGATGCGCAGTATGAACTTAGCGAAGTAAGGGCGCTGGTAGAGGAGCTATTAGAAGCTAATAACGAGCCAATGCCATTAAGTGCTATCAAGAATACGCTAATGACCCGTGATAACGCCTTTGACGAGCGTAGCTGGGGGTATCCCAACTTTTCAACCTTTATGCGAGATATACCAAATATTGAGACCTTCCAGGAAGATAACAAGACGCATTGGATGGCTCAGTTTAGTCCTAATCGTAATTTGAGCGATAGTTCTGATAACTCAACGGAGATTACAGAACAATACAGAAAGTTTCTGCGAAAGATGAACTGGCCTTTTGCTTCTCATAATCTGATCGTTAATCTCCATAATGCACTGATTGGAACAGAAGCAATTGAGGTGTCAGACCTTAAAGAGAACCTGGTTCAACGCGTATCGCCTGAAAAAGGGCAAAAGCTTATGCGGGGCGCGACATCCAGCGATATTCGTAAAGGTCTGGCTACACTACTAAAAGCTCAGCTCTTTGATGTCACTGAAGATCTGCAAGGTAACAGGTACTGGCAATATAAAGGTTCACCGAATTATATTGAGGCGATTAACAATGCCGCTATTGCACGGGTACAGTCAGCATGTGATAAAGAAGGTGTGAGTTTTAATCAAAAACCGTTGGAACCACTGCTTTATCCTGTTGTGAGCAAAGACAAAGCACTATAGGTATGTGTTAAGGAATACGGATAGATGACCTACACAGAAGATGGATTGATTGAACAGCCAGCAATTAACCTTTTTGGTCAGTTGAACTGGCAAACGGTTACCTGCTGGGAAGAAAGCTTTGGTGAAGCAGGGAAAGCCGAAGGACACCCCTTAGGCAGAGAAACCCGTAATGATGTCATTTTGTACAGTCGTCTTCGTAGCACCTTAACAAGCCTTAATTCTGAAATTCCTGCACGCATCCTACAGGAAGCGATTGACGAGATTAGTCGTGACCGCAGTGTGATGAGCCCGATTGCCGCGAATGAGGAGGTCTATGGTCTTCTCAAGGATGGTTATGACTACATCAGCACCGCTGAAGATGAAGAGGACTGTACTGTTCGCTTTATCGACTGGCAGCAACCAGAAAACAATGACTTTCTGCTCTGTAGCCAAATGACTATTACGGGTGAAATTGAGAACCGTCGTCCTGATCTTTTGGGTTTTGTAAACGGTCTGCCATTGCTCTTCGTAGAGTTAAAGGCCAGCCACAAAGAACTGATCAACGGTTACAAAGACAACTTAAAAGATTACCGCAACACTATTCCGCAACTTTTTGTATTTAATCAATTAATTATTATTTCAAATGGCATTCGTTCCCGTGTAGGGACAATATCCAGCCAGTGGGAACACTTTGCCGAATGGAAAAAAATTGAGTCGGAATCTGAACCTCGTAAAGTCAGTTTAGAGGTGGTTATTCGCGGGGTATGCGAACAACACAGAATGCTGGATATTATTGAGAACTATGTTCTGTATGTTCGAGCTAAAGAAACTATAAAGATTGTCGCCAAGTACCATCAGTATTTGGGTGTGAATCAGGCACTGCTTGGATTGGACTCAGTTGATCAGAAGGCCCGTGGTTCAAACCTATCTAAAGGTCAGCTGGGTGTTTTCTGGCATACCCAGGGGAGCGGTAAAAGCTTCTCTATGGTGTTCTTTACCCGTAAGGCCTTTCGACGCTATACAGGTAACTGGACCTTTGTGCTGGTGACAGACCGTACTGATTTGGATGATCAGATCTATAAGACATTCAATGCCACAGGCATGATTACAGAAGCCTGCCAGGCTGAGTCAGGCGCAGAACTAAAACAACTGCTGGCTGAAGATCACCGTTTTGTATTTACTCTGATCCAAAAATTTAAAGGCGATGAGAAGGGCGATTACCCCATTCTTTCTGAACGGGATGACATTATCGTTATCACGGACGAAGCGCATCGTAGCCAGTATGACTCCCTTGCCATGAATATGCGCAAAGCGATGCCTAATGCTTCGTTTATGGCCTTTACTGGTACACCGCTGCTGTCTGGCGAAGAGAAAACCCGTGAAGTGTTTGGTGATTATGTATCAATTTATAACTTCTCAGATGCGGTAGATGATGGCGCTACACTGCCTCTCTATTACGAAAACCGAGTCCCAGAAGTGACCTTGTTAGCTGATAACATCGGTGAGCAGATCGCTGAGATTCTGGACGATGCCGAGTTGAGCGATGAGCAGGAAGCTAAATTAGAAACCGAGTTCGCAAAGCAATATCACATCATCACCCGTGAAGATCGCCTTGAAGAGATTGCTGAAGACCTGGTTAACCACTATATCAACCGCGAACCTTTCAAAGATGGTCGTTTAGGCAAGGCGATGGTGGTTTCAATTGATAAAGCCACAGCTATTCGCATGTATGACCAGGTACAAAAGGCCTGGAAGAAGAAGCTCTCCAGTCTTCAGCTGCAGGCAAAACACCTGTCAGGCTCCCGACTTGCCAGAATCGAATATCAGATAGAGCACATGCAGTCTGCTGATATGGCTGTGGTGGTGTCAGGTGGTCAGAATGATGACGAAAAGCTGGCTAAACGTGGGCTTGATTACAAAACCCATCGGGAACGCTTTGTAAAAGAGAAGCTGGATGAGAAGTTTAAAGATCCCGATGATGATTTAAGAATCGTATTTGTTTGCGCCATGTGGCTAACAGGTTTTGATGCACCTGCGGTTTCGACTCTGTATATCGATAAGCCACTTAAAAGCCACACATTGATGCAAACCATAGCGCGCGCCAACCGTGTTTACCCAGGAAAGGCCGTTGGACAGATTGTTGATTACATCAATATTTTTGGCGCACTACAGCATGCTTTAGGGCTTTATGGTGGTGGCGTAACTGAAGAGCAGGGGGCTTACACAGTTGACACCCCTGCCAGGGATAAATCAGAGCTGCTTTCTGCACTTAAAACAGCTATCGCTGATCTGGTTATCTATCTGAAAAAGTGCGATATCGATCTACAGGACATTCTTGATGCTCCCGCAACAGATTTTACCAAGCTGATACTGCTTGATGAAGCCAGCGAGATACTACTGAATCCTAAATATAAAGAGGAGTTTATAGCATTTCTGAGGCAGATAAACCGCATCTTTAAAGCCATATTGCCAGATGACAGCGCAACCGAATATACGCCACACCGTATCGCCATCAACGTTATTTATAAGCAGATGCGTGAAAAATCAGGCCTGAGCATCGATGATGAAGATGTATTGGATGTGGTTCGCAAGCAGGTTAATGAGCTGCTGGATGAATCCATAGAAACTATCAATATAAACAGCAATTTACCCGAACCCATTAATATTGCGGGTATCGACTTTGATGCACTGGCAGAGATGGTTTCACGCATTACAAGCCCTAAGCAATCTGATGCCGAACGTCTTAAAAATATCATTGAGCGGAAACTCCAACCAATGGTGATGCGCAACCGCACCCGCCAGGATCTGCAGCAGAAGTTTATGGATATGATCGAGGAGTATAATCTCGGTGCCTACAACGCTGAGGAACTTTTCAGAAAACTTGAAGAGTTTATTCGAGAACTGAATGAAGAAGATAAACGTACCGTTAAGGAAGGTCTTAGTGAGGAAGAGCTGGCTATCTTCGATCTATTGTTAGAAGACGTAACACTGTCTGATAAAGAACGTACTCAGGTTAAAGCGATCTCTAAGATGCTTATTGAAAAGATGCAGGACGCTCTGGTGATTGACTGGCGTAAGAAACAACGCACCAAGGCTAAGATCAAAAACCTTATCGAAGAGGTCTTAGACGAGCTTCCAGAAGCTTATGATGATGATCTGTGGCCCAAAGCGTGCTCAGAAGTGTTTATGCACATTTACGAGAAATACCCAGGCCAGGGACAGAGTGTGTATGTACATTAAATAATGCGTAAAGAAGCAGCGTGTGTACGTTGCTCTTTACGACACTTTACCGACGAAAAAGTATTTTTCAAAGCTCTCCGCACGATAATTTCCTACCAAAAATACCTATAAATGCAATTAATCTAGCAGGGATAGCTGGCTCTTGTTTGTAAAAGAGTTTCACGTTAATTGAAATACTTAAGGGTACACCTAACTTGTCTATCGGCTCTAAGCACCGTGGTAGTGATGGATAGGGCTGTTTCAATTAAGGTGAACTCAAGTTTCAGGTTCAATTGAAACCACCATGTGATATGAATCTGATTGTATGTAGAAGTCTCTTCAATTACCAGTAGTGTCTACTACTGGTAATCAAATGAATCCCTATATTTGCTATCTTGTTCATTGCTTATGGCATCTACGATAGCCTGAAAGCTGTCACAAATATGATCCTCGTCAGAGCCACAACGCTTACGCTTAAGCACTTCTTGCAGCAATCTGATAACCATTCTGTCTTCTGTAATATTCAGCGGCCATGATCTGTCGAAATCGGGGAACTAACGAGCAAATCTATTCCTATCAAAGCTCAGCTGCACTGAAACGCAGATCCAGACATACCAGTACGATAAGTTGGACGGTGTAATCCGAAAAGCGATTAGCACCAGGCAGATTCTTAGAGCAGAGCCTCAATGGCATAGCGGCTTGGTTTTGCACATCATCACATTAGAACAGTTCTCCACGAATCAAAGAACGATAACGAACAGACGTAGACCACTTGAAGCAGAACAGGAGATTGCATGTGTGGCTAACCAACTCAGTAAACTTGAATTATCAGCGCTCTCTGCACCTAAAGTAAAAGGCGGCCTTTTAAGCTTTCATTGATGATTGATCGGTCTCTTAAA
Source organism: Amphritea sp. (assembly GCF_050300915.1). GTDB lineage: Bacteria > Pseudomonadota > Gammaproteobacteria > Pseudomonadales > Balneatricaceae > Amphritea. The sequence goes on along the minus strand of NZ_JBNKYN010000062.1, from coordinate 4,400 downwards.
TAGGGCTCGTAACCAGACCTGACTAACACTCTACAAATTGTTATGAACTGACTTCGAGCCGTAATGCTTTTACTCAGTGTTACGTCCAGAACAACGTTACATCCAGAAAACCGCCGTAGGTTTTTACCAATGAAGCGTATCGTGCGCTGCGTTACGTTTTGCCATACTTAACCCACAAAACTGAATTCTTCGACGCTCTCCGCACGAAACAGATTCCGCACATATTACATCTATCTTCAAATCGTCACTGCCAATAGCCAGGGCTGACAGTAGCGCGATTATTAGCATCTAGAGCAGTGCCCATCATTCTGATTAGGTTAAATCGCTGAGGGCAGGCCTGCACCCACCAGGGAGAGCGCTGTATCACCTCGATAATTATATTATTTAACATAATATACATTATACGAAGTTATATATTTATAGAGATAAGCCCATTTAAAAGCCTTTCAGGCTAGCTAAGGCTTACTTCGGAAGCTAAAAAATAAATGAGAATCACGCTGCGCCAGGTGAAAAATTCAGAGTTTTGCCACCAATCCCTGGTCAAAGACGACTCTGCGCGCGCAAAAAAAAGCAGGCAATCGATGATTGCCTGCTGCGTTTACTGGTTACAAAATGTCGGGGAAATTGGTAATCAGGAGATCATAATCGGATGTTCCGGTGACTCGTAACTACAAACCAGATAGGGAGAAACAGACACCAATTCCCGAGTCTGATATGACTGCACTATCAGTTCCTGAGCACCACAAAGCTTATCGATTTTAGCGAGCACCTGGTAAGGCGCGCCCCGGCATAGCAACCGCCGGTTACTACTGTAAAAGTCTGCATCGAGATAGATATCATCACCGACATGTATTTCACGCCAGAGAAAATCTGCCTCTAAAATAAGCTCGGACTGATCCTGATGGTACATAGTTACGCCTCGAATTGGCACGCCGTTATAGTGCGGTCTGAATGAAATATTCAGGCCTCTACAATACTATGACGTATTGCAATATGTACAAGTTCAGAGTTGTTGTTGATACCCAGTTTGCGCAGGATATTGGCGCGATGGGCGTGGACGGTTTTAGGGCTGAGAAACATCTTTTCAGCGATCTGGGCGGCTGACTGGCCCTGCGCCAGACAGGAGAATATCTGAAATTCACGCTTGGTGAGTTTACTAAAGGGCGAGTTGCTATCTGCTGCGCCAGGAGTGAGCATTTCACGTATGCACTCTGCATAGTACGTGCGCCCTTCTGAGACCTCGTACACAGCTTTCAGCAGCTCGTCAGGGGCACACCGTTTGGTGAGATAGCCCGATGCACCAGCCTGCACCACATGTGCCGGAAACGGCTCGCTTTCCATGACGGTGAGAACCAGAACTTTTGCGTCAGGGTCTTTAGCGCGAATAATGCGTATCGCTTCAAGACCGCCGTAAATCTGAACCCCCTCACCTTCAGACGCATCTGCAGGCATGGAAAGATCCATAATGACAACATCAGGCCGAGTCGCGAAATATTTTTCTACCGCTTCCTGCCCACTGCTAGCCTCGGCAATGATATCAATCCGGCTGTCGTTATCCAGCAGTCGCTGAAAGCCTGCTCTGACAACCGGATGATCGTCAACCAATAATACCTTGATAGCACTCATTTATAGTTCAGATCCATTTGAAGATTCCATCAACGGGCTAATTATACCGATCAACTTGCAGGAATGAAGTGACCAGATCAATTGTTAGCGTCGTTTCCAATAACGCTGTCTGCTCCGCGATAAACCCCATGGGTATCGATATCCAGGGCAACCGCCGGAGAAACATCATCAGAACGCACTACCACCGGCATTGCAACCAGTTCATCACTATAACCGATCAGTTTAATACCCTCTTTCTTACAGTGCAGCAGCACCTTTTCCAGCGCCCGGATAACCGCAGCCTGGCGCGTGCTCAGGTGACGATCACTTGGCTGGTCATCCGATGGCTTTTTACTGGTGACCTGCCGGGTCGCATAGCCCTGCTCATCAACCAGCTGCAACGTAATACCAGCCAGCTTTTCCTTCACCAGCACGACCTTAGCCAGATTAAAAACCGCTTCATCCGTACAGCAAACAGCACCATCCGGGTCACAACCTTTAATCCCCTCAAGTATCTCCGCGTACGCTGAGCCTTTATCCAGATATGTATCCATAGTCTCTAATATTCAGTTAGTTATGACTTTAACTTAAAGTTTTCCAGCAAAGAGTGGAGCCGTTCAACTTCACTCTCTTTTTCCTTTAACCGGGCTTCAAACAATGCATCTCCACTGCCCGCTTTAAGCCTTTGTTCCATCTCACGATAGCGCAGATCCTGTTGACTTATAACCTGCTCCAGCTGGTGTTTCTCTTTGATGCTGCGTCGTTCGGCTTCAAGCAAGGACTCCCGGAGCTGCCGGTTCTCATCCTGAAGTATCTGAGCATGTTTTTCCAGCCTTGAAGACTCTCCTTCAAGGTACTGATTTTTATGTTGATATTCCAGTAATTCCTGCTGATGACTACCGCCACCATTGCGCTCAAGCTGCGCAAGCGTGATCTCAAACTCTTTAACCTGCCGTCTGAGATCACGATTTTCAGATTCCAGACGCATCTCTCGCTCATCCTGAGCAAGCTGTTTTTTATGCAGCTCAGCGATTGTTTCAAGACTGCGCTGGTTTTCATTCAGAAGTTTATCTGACAGATCCTGGAGGCGGCGCAGATCATTACGACTCTCCGTGCTGCGCCCGTCCAGCTCAGATTTTAGCTGCAGATAACGCTGCTCAAGCTGCTCCCGCTGCCCGGATAACTGATGTTCAGCATAAGCCAGAGCTTGCTGCCACAGCGTATTGGCGCTGGTAAATACCGGCTCGGGAATATCCGGGCGAGCGTTCTGTTCAATCAGCCGCTTACCCAGCCCCTGCCACCAGTCATTCAGTGCTTTGTTGATGGTGGTCAGACTGCCTGACCCCAGCTCATTGCGCACCATCTGCTGCGTGGGCTTGCGACCCTGCGCCAGCAGGCTATCTGCGATTTCAAATACTTTTTCGTAGGTCTTTGGCGTCATCGTCATGATATTAAAAATACATAATACATATTAGATACTTATCTTATATCAGCCGCCTGGGCGCTACCAGCTATATCAGCTGCATTCAAAACACAAAATAGTGAATAGCAAGACTGACGACACCAACCAGAACTTTGATTTCCGCCATTATCATCTTATGCTGAGATAAAACCAAGAGAGCAGCAAAAGGAGCACAGCATGACAATCAGAGTCGCGATTAACGGTTATGGTCGCATCGGTCGCAATATACTTCGCGCCCTTTATGAGTCAGGCAAGAACCGTCAGATTGAAATTGTTGCCATTAACGATCTTGGCGATAGCCGGGTGAATGCCCATCTTACTGAATTTGATAGTGTTCATGGCCATTTTAGCTATCCCGTCAGTGCTGAGGGCGACATCATGCAGGTTGCCGGTGATCGCATTAAAATACTCAGCGAAGCGGACCCCCATGCCCTGCCGTGGGCTGAGCTGGAGATCGATATCGTCTACGAGTGTACCGGACGCTTTACCAGCCGTGAGGCCGCATCCGTCCATCTGGACCAGGGGGCTAAACGGGTGCTGGTCTCGGCTCCGGCTAAAAATGCTGACGCCACCATTGTTTATGGCGTTAACCAGTCGATCCTTAAGCCGGAACATAAAGTCATATCCAACGCCTCTTGTACAACTAACTGTCTGGCGCCGGTAGCAAAGATTCTCAACGATAACATTGGCATTAAAGAAGGCATTATGACCACTATCCATGCCTATACCAATGATCAGCATCTATCAGATGTTTATAGTAACGATATTTACCGCGCCAGGGCTGCTACTTTGTCGATGATCCCAACCCGCACCGGTGCCGCTGAAGCGGTGGGTATTGTGATGCCAGAACTCAAAGGCAAGCTGACAGGCATGGCAGTACGGGTGCCTACCGCTAATGTCTCTCTGGTCGATCTGTGCTTTACCCCGGGCAGAAAAACCTCTGTTGAAGAGATTAACCAGCTGATGCTGGAGGCCTCAAAAGGCAGTCTGAAAAATATCCTTGAATACAACGAACTGCCACTGGTATCAGTAGACTTCAACCACCACTCTGCATCATCTATTTTTGACAGCACCCAGACACGAGTCATGGATGGGCTGGTGAAAGTATTTGCCTGGTACGATAACGAATGGGGCTTCTCCAACCGAATGCTGGATACAACATTATGGCTTTTCAAAGAGTTATGAGTGCTGTTGTGACTTTAAATTAACTGCCGTGCGATAAGGGGAAATTACAAGATATTGAGAGGAGGTGTGAAACTGGAGCGGAATATCGGGCTCGAACCGACGACCTGAACCTTGGCAAGGTTCCGCTCTACCAACTGAGCTAATTCCG
>NZ_JBNKYN010000061.1:0-26200 GCF_050300915.1 Amphritea sp. | reverse complement strand
AGAAAACCCGCTAATTGCAATTTATAGTATGGGCTTTCATGAGGTTCAGAGTGATCTGGTGTTAAGCAATCATGCCTTTCTTGGGTATGTGTTATCGATAAGCAGTAAAACGATGGACCGGCTGCCTTACGATGTGCAAAAAGTGTTGCTGGATACTGCCATTGAAGTGACACCGTGGGAACGCATAGAAACACAGAAAAAAGAAGCCGAGCTGATTGAAAAGATCAAACAAGCGGGTACCCGGGTTCACCTTCTCAGTGCAGAGCAGAGAGCGGTATTTGCGCATAAAACTGAAAAAATTGCTTCTCAGTTTGAGGGTATCGTTGGCACCGCGCTGATCTCTAAAACAGAGGAACTTCTTTTTGATAAGTATGGCCCACCAGCTGAGGATAAAAATCATCTGGTCATCGGTATTAATGCTGACCTGTCGAGAGAACCCAGTTCCGGATTAGCAATTAAAAGAGGTGTTCGGCTTGCAGTTAAAGAGATCAATCGCCGGGGTGGGGTATCGGGTAAAAAATTGCATGTAATCGCCCTGGATCATAAGACAATCCCCAGTATCAGTATTGAAAATATGGAGTACTTTATTCAGCGTCCTGATGTGGTCGCGGTAGTCGGAGGAAAACACGCGACGGTTATTGGTGAGGAGCTGAAGAGTGTGAGTCGGTCTCATATTCCTTATTTGATTCCCTGGTCTGCTGCTGGGGGGCTGACAGAAAATGGAATACCTGATAATAACGTGTTCAGAATATCAGCGAATGATTTGTGGGCATCGGAATATATTGCCAACTATGCCATAGGAGAACATAAAAACCCGGCAATAGTTGTTGAAAATACAGTGTGGGGCCGTACCAACCTGAAAAATATGCAACGTTTTCTTTTCTCTAAAGGAGTATTTCCTGCCGCTGAAGTTGTTTTTAACCGAGGTGAAACTGACTATAGCAAGGAACTTCTTCAGGTATTCAGCTCAGGTGCTGACAGCGTTATTCTGGTTGCCAATGCAAATGAAGCGCGAGTTATTATTGCGGGGCTAACCCAGAGAGAACAGCCTCTTCCGATTGTATCTCACTGGGGGATTCTTGGGGGAGTGAAAGATGACGCAACGCTGAAGCTATATAGTCAGGCTGAGTTACGTTTTTTTCAGACGTTTCTTTTTGACCGGTCTCGGCGGAAGCAATCGAGCGATTTAAAACAAGCTTATATAACGGAGTATGGACTAGAGCAGGGCGAGCAGATCAACTCACAACATGGGGTTGCTCAGGCCTATGACCTGGTGCAGTTATTGGCACTGGCGATAGAGCGGTCCGGTAGTACTGACCGGGCAGAGATTGTTCACGCTCTTGAACAGTTACCAGTGTATGAGGGGGTGGTAAAGCGATATGATTCTGCATTTACTGATAGCCATCATGACGCACTGGGTGAAGACGACTATTTCATGGCCCGGTTTGGCGAAAATGGCCAAATCATCCCGGTTAACTAAGGCTGACTCTTATGAGCGTTAAAGCGTTTTTTAAGTTTAACAGTATAAAGCACAAAGTTATCTTTCTGGTGACTAGTCTGTTATTGCTGGTTCTTACGACGCTTCTGATCGTTTCATTATTTCTGGTTAATAAGCAGTTAGGTATTCAGACCGAAAAATTGTTTGTCAGTAACACCGCCGCTCTCAATCGTTCAATTGAACAGCGCTTAAGTTATCTTGTCGAGAACAGCGAGCTATTGGCAACGAATGAGTTGATGGTTAATGCGCTTATTGATGATGAGGAGCGGGATACCTATCTTGCCCCTCTCATCTCTAATTTCATGAAAGGTAAGGATGTACTGTATCTGGATGTGGTCGACTTTGATGGACATCCGGTGTTTCATTCTGGGGATCAAATCCCGGAATATAACCGGTCTGAGCAATTAAGAGTTGCCCTGGCATTGAACCAAACATCGGTTTTTGTTGGTAAAAACAAAAAGTTAATTGTTATCAGTCCGATAGAGTATTACTCGACGACTCAGGGAGCGCTGATCATCAGTTTTGATCTGGACAAAATTATTGCCAGAAATATTCTCGACGACTCTCCAACGTACATCAGGGTTCTGAAGGATGACCTGGTTATCTACTCCCATAATTACAATCCCGAAATAAGTTATCAGTCATACCTTTATCATGCCGGAGGGGAGCTACCGCTTTTCTCTAAGTTAGGCATCATGTTGCAGATAGGCTTGCCTGAAAATATTTATAATGCTCCGGTCAGAGAGGCGATGCAGATACTTCTGATGGTTGGACTTGTGCTTGTATCCGTGAGCTTGTTTATGTCCCGCTGGATCGGCACCCGAATAACGGCTCCAATTTTAGAGCTCTCTTCCCGGGTGACACGAGCCCATGCAGGGCAGGATGTTCGCTGCAGTCCACTGGGAGGGGATGATGAAGTCGAAGGGTTGGCAAAAGCCTTTGATGAGAGAACCTTGTTGCTAGAATATCAGGCTGAGCATGATTCGCTTACGGCACTTCCAAACCGGTTGCTCTATGTTGATCGTGTTAGCCATGCGATTCAGCTTGCAGAGCGAACTAATGGTATGTTTGCGGTTTTATTCATCGATTTAGATCGTTTTAAAGAGGTGAATGATTCATATGGCCATACAGTTGGTGATCAGCTTCTTCAGATTGTTGCGGAAAAAATAAAAGAGTGCCTATGGGATTGCGATTCTGTGGCCAGAATGGGAGGCGATGAATTTACGGTCTTAATTGATTCAATAAAACACGAACAAGATGTGTTTCTTATTACCGAAAAAATACTCTCTCTATTCAGGTCGCCAATATCATTTGATCGCTTTACCTTTTATCTGACCTGTAGTGTTGGGGTCGCTGTATATCCCATAGATGGAGCGGATGTTGATACCCTGCTAAAGAATGCAGATGCCGCCATGTATAAAGCGAAAGCGGATGGGCGAAATACCTGTCGGTTTTATAAACCGGAGTTCACTGAGCGGATATTAGAGCGGGTAAGGCTGGAACGGCAGCTACGGCAGGCAATAGATGAAGACCAGTTTGTGGTTTACTTTCAGCCTCAATATGAGCTTTCAACTCAGAATATTATTGGGATGGAGGCTTTGATCAGATGGCAGCATCCGGAGAAGGGGCTGTTATTTCCAGATAGTTTTATTCCCCTGGCGGAAGAGACTGGCATGATTATCGATGTCGATCGGCTAATGATGCGTGCATCAATGAGTCAGTTCAAATCATGGTTAGCTGATGGTTTAAAGCCCGGTGTTCTGTCGATGAACTTATCTATGATTCAGTTGGATCAGGATGACTTTATTGCGTTTGTAAAAAAATGCTTTTCGGATTATGAACTTGAACCAGCCAGCCTTATGTTTGAGGTGACGGAAACTCAGGCTATGCTCAAACCGGAGCAAACCGTGATTGCGCTTAAACAGTTGAGTGCCCTGGGGGTTGGCCTGGCTATCGATGATTTTGGAACCGGCTTTTCCTCTCTGTCTTATTTAAAAAAATTCCCGGTGAATAAGATTAAGATCGACCGGTCTTTTATTTCAGATCTACCTGAAGACCGTGATGATGCTGAGCTGACCCGGGCGATCATCTCGTTGTCAAAGAGTCTCAATCTCGACGTCATTGCGGAAGGTGTAGAGACCAACGCTCACCTTGAATTCCTGTTATGTCACCATTGCGATGAAGGGCAGGGTTACTTGTTCAGTAAGCCTGTTCCGGCAGAGAAGATGCGCTTGTTGCTTGAATCGAGCGCAAAGAACCAGGGTAAGCGGATAGTACTGGCGTAGATTTTCTCTGAGCGAGCGGTTTCAGAGCCGTTCCTATCGATAGTATGTCAGGCCCTGTGGCCGACAAATCTGTTTTTCTGATCTTACCCGCTTTCTGTTTAGCCTCATTGACTGATATTCTAGTGGTGATTTTTCTCATCAGGATTATGTTCATCGGGCGGAGCAGATGCCGTCACTTAATCGCCTGATTGCGAAAAGTTATTCTCAGGCTGTCATCCGCGCTTGGAGACAGGCCTGTGTTTCTTCCAGTCTCAAGTCGCGTCGCGACCTCTATTAAGCCGCAACGCGGCAAACTAAGGTGTGTTATGGGGTATTGGTTTCTGGCGTTTGCGATTGCTGCAGAGGTGATTGGTACATTGGCGCTGAAGGCTTCAGAAGAGTTTAGCCGGCCGTTTGCCAGTGCGTTGTGTGTGATTGGTTATCTCACGGCGTTTTACTTTTTGTCACTGGTGCTTAAAACGGTCCCTGTCGGCGTGGCTTATGCTATCTGGGCAGGGATGGGGATTGTGTTAATCGCTTCAATCAGCGCAATCATCTACAAAGAGGTTCCTGATCTTCCTGCTATTATTGGTATGGTATTCATTATTCTGGGGGTGGTGATTATGAATGTCTTTTCTAAAACCGCCGCGCACTGACAGGTGAGTTGTCAGTAACCGTCAGACTGATGGGTTTCGCGATAGCGATTTATTGGTGTAGCAACTCTAACAGCCACTTCAGCCCCGGATCGTTGGAATAGAGCGGGTGGTGCAGACTAACCATCTCGATCTCTGGCATTCCCTGAGGGGGGGATAGCAACCTCACGGGTAACATCTGGGCAAACAACAGTGCCATCTGTCGCGGCAGTGTCATTATTGCTTCGGTGGCGGCAACGATGCGGGCCCCCGCCATATAGTTCACGGTGCAGGCGATAAAGTTTCGTTGCCGTTGTTGTTGCGCCAGCCATTGATCTATCTGGTCTGAGGTTACCCCGGCGAGATCGGAAAGTATCACATGCTTTAACTGGCAATATTGTTCCAGTGAGAGGTGTTGATCCATCAGGGTATTGCCTTCCGCAATCAGGCAGGCAAGGGGTTCTGTGTGCCAGGACCGGCTGATCAGTTGCGGGTCAACCGGCTGTTTGCTGTCCAGTCCTAGAATCAGGTCCAGCTCGCGTTTTTCCAGCTGCTTCAGATTGCCCCCCTGACGAATAACCTCAATCTGAATACGGATGCCGGGTGCCGTGAGCTGCAGGTTCTGCATCAGTGGCGGTAGGATCAGCGCCTCAAAGAAATCGGTACTGGCGATAGTAAAACAGCGATCAGAGCTGGATGGATCAAAGGGTGCCAGTGGGCTGAGACTGTGTTCAATCATGCGGATCGCCTGACGGATATCCGGCAACATAGCGGTTGCGCGAGGGGTCGGCTTAAGGCCGTTACCGGAGCGCACCAGTAATGGATCGTCCAGCTGCTGTCTCAGCCGGTTCAGGGCGTGACTCATGGCCGACTGGCTGAGAAACATCCGTTCTGCTGCGCGACTGACATGGCACTCTGTCAGCAACGCTTCCAGCAGCAGTAACAGGTTGAGGTCAAACTGGCGTAGCGGCTTCATCGGCGTGGTCTTTATAGTCGATCTTGATAGTCGGTCTGGTATTAATTATATACATGCAGTCATTATAACTATGCATTTCAATAATTATAGTCGCAATAGTAAGCTGGCCCGAGTTAAATAGTTGAGGGTTGAGGAATGTCTGATATAGAAACTAGTACGGGTAATGCTGACCTGCCGATCTACGGCTCACTGGGAATGACCTTTATGGAGTTTCCGGTGGTGAGTGATCTGAATGCTTCTGATGCGGAAGTCATTGTGGCCGGCGTGCCGTTTGATCTGGCGACATCGGGACGTTCCGGTGCCCGTTTCGGGCCGCTGGGTGTGCGTCAGGCATCAACGCAGCTGATCTGGGAAGGGGCGCGCTGGCCCTGGCAGTTTGCTTTGGATGACCATCTGAAAGTGGCCGATTCCGGCAATGTGCTGTTTAAGCATGGTGAACCGCAGACCATGGTGGACAATCTGCAGGGACATATCAGTGCAATCCTTGCTGCGGGTAAATCATCCCTGACTTTTGGTGGTGATCACTTCATTACCCTGCCGGTGTTGCGTGCCTATGCTAAAAAACATGGTCCACTGGCACTGATCCATTTTGATGCGCATACCGATACCTATTCTGGTGGCACCCAATATGATCACGGTACGCTGTTTCATCACGCCGTTGAAGAGGGCTTGTTGGATACGGAACATTCGATTCAGATTGGTATCCGTACCGTCTATGATGTTGAGGGACACCCCTTTGAAGTGCTTGACGCTGCCTGGGTGGGCGATCATGGGCCGCACGGTATTCTGGAACGCATACATGCCCGGGTGGGTGACAAGAAAGCCTATGTCAGTTTTGATATTGATGGCCTTGATCCCGCTTTTGCGCCGGGTACGGGTACGCCGGTTGCCGGTGGCATGAATATGGATTGCGCCCTGAAAGTGATCCGTGGTTTGCAGGGGCTGAATCTGGTGGGGATGGATGTGGTTGAGGTTGCGCCAGCCTATGACCATGCTGAGATCACTTCACTGGCCGGTGCCACGCTGGCACTGGAATATCTCTATGTGCTGGCAGCAAATAAGATGGCTGCAAATAAGTAGAGTCCGCTATCTGCACGTTTGAACTCTCTGTATAGGCTGCATCTCAATGTGAGGTGCAGCTTTTTTGGTTTTACAGATGATGCTCCAGAACTGACTTCAGTAAAGCTAATCCGGCGTCTATCCGGGCTTCATCATAACCGCCAAAGCCGATAACCAGACCGCTGCGGGCGGGTTGTTTATCATAATAGTAAGACAGCGGGCGTATTCCCAACCCTACCTTCATCGTCTGTTCGACAATCGCTTTGTCATTAATGCTCGGAGGCAGCAGAAACACGCCATGCATCCCGCCATCACTGGGTTCCCATATCAGTTGGCTGTTAAAGATCTGCTCTATCTGCTGTAACAGGTAACTGCGCCGGGTTTTATAGAGTTTGCGCATCCGTCTGAGATGGCTGGAAAAGGCGCCCCGGGCCATAAAGTCTGCCAGTGCCAGTTGTGGTAACGCAGACAAGCCGCCATCCATAAACCCGCGCATCCGGTTAAACGGCTCCACCAGGGCAGACGGCAGAACCAGATATGCCAGCCGTATAGCCGGGTGCAGAATACGGCTGAAGGTGCCGGAGTAGATCACGCTGTGCTCGCCATCCAGACCCTGCAGTGCGGTCAGAGGGGGGCCGTCAAAGCGGAACTCACTGTCGTAGTCATCTTCGATAATGCAACAGCCCTGTTGCCGGGCCCACTCCAGCAGTTGCAGGCGGCGTTCAAGACTGAGGGTATAACCCATCGGAAAGTTGCGTGACGGGGTGATAAAAGCAAGCCGGGCACTCTGCTGCCTGTGCAGAGCGATATCGGTACGAAAGCCGTTCCGGTCAATGGGCACCGATAGTTTAATTCCGCCTGCGTTGCTAATGGCCCCGTCGATACCGGGAAAGCCAGGATCTTCTACCAAAACCTCATCGCCTGGATTCAATAGCATGGAAAAGGCCAGCTGCATCCCCTGTTGCGAGCCGGAGCAGATCATCACCTGCGTCATATCGCAGTGGATTCCACGGGTTGCATTGAGATAGGCGGCGATCTCCGTGCGCAGAGCTGCCTCTCCCATAAAGTCACGTTCAGCGTGAAACTTCATTTGCCTGCCAGCGTGTGTCACCGAACGTTGCCACTGTTGCCAGGGAAACTGATCCAGCGCCGGTACTGCAGGCAGCAGCAGTTGCTGTTGGTGCTGCTGATAGAGTGGCCGGATCTGTTGCAGCTGCGCGCTTTGGGCTGAGAGTGTGACTGGCCGGGTGTGCGGTTCCGGCTTCCGCCGTGTAGTTTTTTTATTCAGGGATAGTTGGGGAGAAATGTAGCTGCCATCCCCATGCCGGGTTTCGATATAGCCCTCGGCCTGAAGCATCTCATACACCTGCTTGACGGTGTTACGCGAGAGTCTTAGCAGGTCTGCCAGTTCTCGACTGGAAGGCAGGCGGCTCCCTGCGGGCAGTTCGCCGGACAGAATCCGCTGCTGGATATAGTTAAATAACCCCCGGTAGAGCGGACGCTGGTTTTTCACCTGTTCTAAAAACGGGGTAAAGCGCTCTGAGTGAGGTGTTTTATTGTTCAGAGACGGTTTCAAATTGGGCCCTGATAATATCTATTAATTGGATCTTAATAAGGCCCACTATAGCGGCTAATCTCACCATATCGCAAACCTAAAAGAGCACTCAAGATGGGTGTTTAAAAATAGTAAGGACAGGCTATGAGTGAGATTAAAATGACTGAGCGCACCCGGGTCAAACGGGGGCGTAAAATCGCCAACTACGACCGGGATACCATCTACAGCATTCTTGATGAGGCCTGGGTGTGTAATATCGGTGTCAGTTGCGATGGTCAGGCGATGGTGCAACCCAGTTCCCACTGGCGAGTGGGAGATGAGCTGTTTCTTCACGGTTCGGTCAAGAACGGCCTGTTTCAGCAGGTTATTAAAGGGCAGACTGCCTGTATTACGGTCTGTCTGCTGGATGGACTGGTGTTTGCCCGTTCCGCCTATCATCACTCCGTTAACTTCCGTTCGGTGGTGGTGTACGCGCAAGGGCGATTAGTGGAAGACCCACAGGAAAAACGGCAAGCACTTGACGCTATGCTGGATAAATACAGTCCCGGTCGTTCGACTGAAGCACGTCCACCCAATGAGACTGAAATGAAGGTAACGGCGGTGTTTGCTTTCCCGATTGAGGAGGTGTCAGCCAAGATTCGTGTCGGTGGGCCTAATGAGGAACCGGAAGATATGGCACTGGATGTCTGGGCGGGGGTAAAGCCTGTCACATCGGTGGTGGGTGAATTGATCCCGGATTAAGTAAATCCTGGCGGTAGATTACCGAGCTTCGCCTATACTGCTTGTTACAGATGCAGGAGGCTCAATGGTTAACTACTTGAAATGCAGATATACCCTGACAGGCATACCTTTGCTGATGCACGGACCTGCTCTGCTAGTCACGGCAGCGGTCGTCACGCTGTTGTCAGGATGCGGCAGCTTCCCCGGCTTCGGTGCTGGCTCGCCCCCTCAGGTGCAGAATAATCCTGAAGTAGCTAAACAGCAGTTTACTCAGGGGTTAGATGTAACTCAGGGGCGAGGCGTCACGCAGGACTATCAGCATGGGGTTGAGTTGTTTAAGGATGCGGCACTGAATGGTTCTGCTGAAGGCGCGTATATGGCCGGGATGTCCTATCTGAGTGGCAGAGGAGTAAATACCAGCCTCACAGATGCTGCATACTGGTTAGACCTGGCGGCGAGAAAAGACCACCCAAGTGCACTATATCAGTTGGGTGTGCTTTATATGAACGGTCGGGGAGTTAAGAAAAACCGCTTGTGGGCGGGCTTCCTGCTAAGCCGCGCTGCGGATCTGGGGCACAAGCAGGCTATTTTCGATCTGGGGGTTGTCTACGCCAGAGGGCTTGGGTTACCTCAGGATCCGGCTGCAGCCTGGTACTGGTTTGCGCAGGCGGAAAAGCGGGGAGTGGCGCTGGCAACTGAGTTAAAAATGAGAATGTACTCGCTGAGTAATAAGGCGTCGCGGCAATCTGCCAGCCGTCTTATGGCATATCATTCGGGACGGGTTGATCGTTCAACAACGCTGTTTATACAGCTTCGCCTTGATGAGCTGGGATACCCATCCGGCCATGCTGATGGCATCTGGGGGCTTAAAACCGATCATGCCTATCATCTTTTTACCCGGCAGAGGCTGCTGTTAAGTGATTTAGAACTTAATTGGCAGAACCTGCAGCTGATCAGAGATTTTTAACTTTACACCTGAGTGCTATTGTCGGGCGTTCCCGCGTCGGTGTTGCCTGAGTCTGTTTCTGGGGCTGTTTCCGGTTCTGTGGCAGTGTCCGGCGCTGTTTCAGTGGCTGATTCAGGCGCGATTCCCAGCAGATCATTTACTGCAGAGACCACCTCAGCATTGATCTCCTTATTTGCCGCCTGACCCAGAAAATCCATAGCTGTTTGCTCCAGTTCTGCACGCTCCTCTACCGTGGCGGCTTCTCTGGCCGCATAGATAGTTGCTTCATACTGAGCGATTAAACCCACCGCAGAATTGGACGCTGCATGGGCGCGGGCGTTTGCCGATGCGTGGGCGGCATTCAGACGCCCGAGACTGGCAGAAACGGCTTTCTGATTATTTCCAAGCCCCCGGCTGTTGCCTAAGCCGTTACTCTCTGTGGTAGCAGACTTGCCAGGCCCTCCATTGCTTTGGCCAAATGCATTTCCATTACCCTGATGGCCGTTGCCAGCGTTCCCATTGCCGCCGCCATTACCACTGCCATTACCACTGCCATTACCACCGCCATTACCACCGCCATTGCCGCCGCCATTACCACCGCCATTGCCGCCGCCATTACCACCATCGCCTTTAGCCAGCGCCTGGCTACCGAGATCCAGTCCGCAAAACTGCTGGGTAATAACCGGTGTGAGGCTGAGGGTAAGTGCCAGGGTGGAGACTGTTGCTGCGGATAACAGTGATTTAGCTGATAGGGTTTTGCGCAAGACTGTTAGAGTAAGCATAGGGGGCAATCTCTGGTTGTAATTACCATCAGCTTAATACGCTTAATTGCGTGCTACAAATGAATATTATTCCACCCGGTTGGCACTTCTTTCGATAATGCGACAGAAATGATTCAGCAGATAGGGGTCGTGCTTTGTGCCGGACTCCCGGTTGATCTGCTCAATAATTTCTGCGTGAGTATGGCCTTCATGGTAGGAACGGGTGAATGCCATCGCATCATAACTATCGACGATACTGATGATTCTTGCGCCCACCGGGATCGCTTCACCGGCAAGTTTGTCAGGATAACCTTTACCATCAAAATGCTCATGGTGATGGCGAATAATGTGGGCTGTTTCCGATGCCCCATCCAGTTCGGTTGATAGCACGATCTGTTCGCCAATGGCCGGGTGGCGATGCATCACTTCCCAGTCATCACTGTCCAGCTTGCCGGGTTTCATCAAAATGCGATCAGGAATGCCTATCTTGCCGATATCGTGAAATTTTGAACTTATTCGCAGCGCGCTGATCTGACCTTCACAGAGTCCGGCGGCTCTGCCCAGTTCGATTGCCAGTGTCTGTACCCGGTCAGAGTGATCAAGTGTAGGCTGGTCTCGGAAGCCCAGGGCGATAGCTAGTGCCTTAGTGCGGCTTTCGAGTGCCTGAAAGGTAAACTTTTCAACAGGGCTCATGGGCGCTCCTTGATGTTATAACGCCAGGTATATCTGATGATTATCTAACCTGGCGTCAGGATAGTCCGTGCGTTGTCTGATATGACTCATATTAATCTATTGATCTTACTGCTGTTATCTTTAATTCATGGAGCAATAATGAATATGCTACAGGTTATGAAGCCGTTGGCTATAGCTTTTTTGTTACTGATCAGTCTGGCCGGATGTTCTTCTCTGGCAACCTTTGGGTCTGAAAATTATATCGTCGATCTGGATAAGCAGCAGTATTGCATAGAAGGGCGTGCGGATTGTCGTTCGCTTTCGCTGATCGGTCCCTCCTACCGAGAGGGCTGGATTGCAGAGGCGTATGCGATGCCGAAACAGTATTACAGCTGGGATGCCCGCGAGCTAAGCAAAATCTTATTAGCGCCACCGGATAACAGTTATCAGCCAGAGCTGATCGGTGTCCGACAATACCGCTTACCTCCGACTTTCGCAACTCATATGGTCTGGGATGTGCTGGCAATGGAGTATTACACACTCTACCGTGATGATGACGGCTATTCTAATCTGCAGGAGAGCCGGCCTCAGCCGCGCCGCTTCTCAGTTATTAAAAAGTAGTTCATCGGTAAGTAAGAGTGCCCCGTCAGTGTGGTGCTTAGCCGAATGCCAGCCAGAGGCCAACGCCAATCATCAGTGAACCGGCAATCCGGTTCATCAGTTTGACATTGCCCCGGTCCAGCAGGAGATGGCGTAATGCTTTTCCCCCGCTGGCGTAGATTAACAGGCAGCAGAATTCTAGTGACAGAATCATCGCAATCAGCAGGGTGAGCTGAGGTGCAAGCGGCAGATTCTGGTCCAGAAAGGGGGGCAGCAGTGTGACAAAGAAGGCCCAGCCTTTGGGGTTGGCAATGGCCGTAATAAAGCCGTTCAGTGCCAACTGCAACTTGCCCTGATGTTTTACCTCTGCGCCCGGTTCAGGCATCACCAGTTTGCCTTTCGACTGCCACATCTGCAAACCCAGCCAGCCAAGATAGGCACCCCCGCCAAGCTTAAGAAAGATAAACGCCTCCGGGAACTGCAGCATCAGAGCGGCAACACCGACAGCCGCCGCAGTGGCCACCAGACCTACACCGATCAGTTCGCCCCACATCATGTGCAGGCTGCGTTGCACACCGATTGACATTCCCAGACTCAGGGCCAGCGTCATACACATCCCCGGTGTAATAGAGACAAAGAAAAACGTAGGTATGAAAATTGAGAGAGTTGCGACTGACATCCGTGCCTCTGAACTGGAGTATTAAAGCAGAGCGGGATTTTACGCCCTGAAACACGAATAAAAAAGGCCACACAGAAATATTCTGAATGGCCTGTATCAGGCAGAAGAAGGGGAGCTCTGTACGTGCCTGATTCAGTTTTAAGACAGGCTTAGAAAGTGCGTGATACGCTTAGCATCAGTGTATTGTCATTGCGGAATGCACCTTTATCAACCTCATCAGCATTGTCGATGCTGTTGAACAGATAAGTCGCTGACAGATCCAGGCCTGCAACAGAACCCGAGAGGCCGACAGAGTAGTCCTGATAGTCGTTAATATCGACTTTACCCCAGTAGTCTCCGGTGCTGTAACCGGCATGCAGATCGAGGCTAACGGCTTCGGTGATACCATAGCTGTAATCAAGACCGAAGTATTGTGCAGACTCTCCTGAGTTAAAAAAGTCGTCGGAATACGCCATGGTGAAGCCAACGTTACCGTAATACAGTGCCAGAGCCAGTTCGCCGTATTCCGCATCAGTGTTATAGCCTGGGTAGGTATAAAAACCATAGGAAACGTCGTAGCTCAGATCGTCATTGATATCATTGGCAAAGCCCACATAGTAATCAATTTCCAGCTTGGCATCGTCAGCAAAGTCGACATTGCTGCCCCAGATGCCGGCATAAACGCCATTATCAAATGCAACATCCAGGCTGCCCTGAACGGCTGGATCACCGGCGGATTGAGAGATGCCACGGAAACGGTAATCATTGGTAAATGAAACGGTGCCAGTAACGTCAGCAGCCTGAACTGTCGATGTCAGGGCCATTGCGGCGGCCAGTCCTGTAAAAATCTTCTTCATCGATTTTTCCTGTTATTTTTTATGAATCTTGATTATGGGCAAAGTCGGATATCGGAAGATATACCTCAGGATAGGTATCTATTTGTGAGTATTCTGATGCAAAAATTGCCCCGTCGCGCTTTAACTACCCCTTCATATATATAGAGGCGGTAAAAGCATAACGAATATACTGAGAGTAAATTATGAATCGATGAAGAGGCACCGCCTGGCTTCAGATTCTGACAGTGACGAACGGATATTGCGGAGACGATAATCGATGAAAAGCTATTCCGAGTGGCAAGCCCTGAGTAAGACCTTAAGCGTGCAGCATCAGGCGTATATCAATGGAGCG
This sequence comes from Amphritea sp., assembly GCF_050300915.1. GTDB lineage: Bacteria > Pseudomonadota > Gammaproteobacteria > Pseudomonadales > Balneatricaceae > Amphritea. Next base: position 12,671 of record NZ_JBNKYN010000061.1, on the reverse strand, counting down.
TTTCAGCCCGCAGTGAGTGGTGACACTTTTCCCTGTATCAATCCGGCGACCGAACAGTTGCTTGCCGATGTGGCCAGTTGTGATGCAGCGGATGTGGATATCGCGGTTGCCAATGCCCGTGAAGTTTTCCGTTCAGGTGTATGGTCTGAGATGCACCCCCGGGAGCGTAAGAAAGTGATGCTCCGCTGGGCTGATCTGATTGAGCAGCACAAAGATGAGTTTGCGCTGCTGGACACCCTGGATATGGGTAAATCGATCTCTGAGATGGTCAATATCGACGTCCCAGATGCAATTGACTGCATTCGCTGGACCGCAGAGAGTATTGATAAAGTGTATGGTGAGATTGCACCCACCGGGCATGATACCCTGGCGATGATTCATCATCAGCCAGTCGGTGTGGTCGGTGCGATCACCCCCTGGAACTATCCGCTGCTGATGGTCAGCTGGAAGATTGCTCCGGCGATGGCAGCGGGTAACTCGGTGGTGCTGAAACCATCAGAAAAGTCTCCGCTGAGTGCACTGCGTCTGGCTGAACTGGCGGTAGCAGCGGGAATGCCTGCCGGTGTTCTGAATGTTCTGCCGGGCTTTGGTCATACTGCAGGTAAAGCGCTGGCGCTGCATATGGATGTCAACGTGCTGGCCTTTACCGGTTCGACCCGGGTAGCCGGTATGCTGATGGGCTATGCCGGTGAGTCAAATATGAAACGGGTCTGGCTGGAAGCGGGCGGTAAGTCGCCCAATCTGGTGTTTGCCGATGCGGATATTAAAGCGGCTGCTGCGGCATCTGCAGCAGCCATCTTCTGCAACCAGGGCGAGGTGTGTATCGCCTGTTCCCGCCTCTATGTTGAAAAAAGCATTAAGGAAGAGTTTGTCGCGGCACTGGTTGAAGCGGCTGCGCGGTTCCAGCCCGGTGATCCGTTAGACCCTGCCACCACAATGGGCCCAATGGTTGATGCCACCCAGCTGGCAACGGTTGAGCGTTACATCCGTTCCGCTCAGGAAGAGGGCGGTCAGGTGATCATGGGGGGCATTCCTGAATACCAGCAAGGTAAAGGCTTTTATGCCAAGCCGACCATCGTTGATGGCGCTAACAACGCTATGACCTTTGTCAAAGAGGAGATCTTCGGGCCGGTACTGGCGGTATGTGAGTTTGAAACCGAAGAGGAAGCAATTGCACTGGCCAATGATTCTGTTTACGGGCTTGGCGCAGCCGTCTGGACCCAGAACCTGTCCCGCGCTCACCGCGTCAGCCGCAAGATCGAAAGCGGCATGGTGTGGGTGAATACCTGGGGTGAGGGCGATACTACGGTGCCTTTTGGCGGTGTTAAAGCCTCCGGTAACGGTCGTGATAAATCGCTACATGCGCTGGAAAAATACACCGATATCAAGAATGTACTGATTCGGTTGTAAGGCATAGGCCAGAGATCGCCAGAGTATATAAAAACCGCCTTTTGGCGGTTTTTGTTTTTAAGGGGTTTTGCTTGTTGCTGTAATGCTATAAAAAACGTTGTTTCTAGCCCGACGTCACAAAGAGCGTGACTTGCTTGTTGCTCGGAAAAGCCTTCTATATCTGCAATGGTAGGCTTTTTAAATTATGTGCTTTGTAAGAAAGTTGTTGTATGGTCGGGTGAAAGCTTCCAGCAGTCCACCACGAGCCACGGCTCTTCTAGCAAGGAACGCGAAGCTTTACGTCTGGCCCCTGGCAGGCGCAAAGCGCCTCTAGTAACTTTTACGCATTAGCCGCAGGATCCAGCTCTTTGAGGTGGGCCAGGAACAGTGTAAAGATGTCTGACTGGGTTGAGGTGTTTAGCCGGGTGTGGATATTCTTGCGGTGTACTTTTACTGTGCCGAGGCTGATATCCAGCATATTCGCTATGGCTTTGGACGAGTGCCCCTGCAAAATCAATCCTGCAATCTGTTGCTCTCTCGGTGTGAGTACGCCGCTGCCGAAGGTGCTGATGGCCTGATTCATCGCGCCCTCTGATTTTTCGTATTTAACAAACTCCTGCGACTGCGACCACCAGAACTGGCGGATGATCGATTTGATCACCGGGTAAATATTATTCAGACGGCTGAGTTCCGCGCGGGTGATAGTACCGCGGCTGGTTCTGCGACCGAGTGAAATGGCACAGCTGACTTTAGGGTCGAGCTCAATGATCAGGCTTATCTCATCAATCAGGTCAAACTCTTTATAACAGCTTTGGTAGTATTTGGTGGTTTCAAAGCTGTCGGGAGCGATATCGATCAGCCGGCTGACGCCCTCTCCCAGATTGCCACTGCGGATGGCATTAAACAGAGGGTCAAGAATATAGGCCCGGTTGATGTAGTTGTGCAGCGTCAGACTCTGTTCTGCCGGATCAGTAGGGTGAAGAATGAGTGGTTTCAGTGATTTTCTATAGGTGACCACCAGCATCGTGTCGAAGTGGCACTGAGTGGCGAGGAATTTTTCCAGCATCCCGCCAAAACTGGGCAGGCGAATGGTGTCGATAAGTGCAGCAAGATCCTTTTGCCAGTGTTCAGACGCGGCGTGCTGCGCACTTATGCTTTGCATAGCGAGGCTCCTGCTCTGGGCATTAAAACTGAAAAAGATTCGACTGCGTTTATCTGTGATGGTGAGTCAAAGAGAGATAAAAGGGCCAATACCGGTAATACTGACCCACTGCAGTCGAATAATGGAGGTCAGAAATAGTCGCGATTTCTGCCCTCCGTCTGCATAACGATAGTGAAAGAATTATGCAGTTTAAAGGTTACATGAGCTGATCAACTGACTGATTTGAGGGTCAGGTCAAAGCACAGGCGTACTTTTTCGCAGAGTTCATCAACTTCTTCATGGCTGATAACCAGTGGTGGTGACAGCACCATCCGGCTGCCAACCGCGCGCATGATCAGACCATTGTTGAAGCAATGGTCGCGGCAGATTAGGCCAATATTAACATCATCAGCGTACAGCTCTTTTGGTGCTTTGTGTTTCACCAGAGCAAGACCCGCGATCAGACCTACCCCTTCGATATGGCCTACCAGTGGGTGGTCTGCAACCGCTTCACGGAGTTTTTTCTGGAAGTAAGGTCCGATATCTTTGGCAACATAGTCAACAATGTTTTCTTTTTTCATCAGTTGGATGTTGGCAATAGCAACTGCTGCTGCAACCGGGTGACCGGAGTAGGTGAAGCCGTGATTGAAGTCATCATCATGCTCAATAAAGGCATTGGCAATACGGTCGCCAATGGCCACCGCAGCAATCGGCAGATAACCGGAAGATAAACCTTTAGCCATCGACATAATGTCTGGTTTAAAGCCAAAGGTTTCACAGCCAAACCAGCTGCCGGTACGGCCAAAGCCACAGATGACTTCATCGGCTGCCAGCAGAATATCGTACTTATCACAGACTTTCTGAATCTCTGTCCAGTAGTTGGCAGGTGGCACGATGACGCCCCCAGCCCCCTGAATTGGCTCGCCGACGAAGGCCGCAACATTATCGGGGCCCACTTCGAGAATTTTATCTTCCAGTGCTTTAGCGCAGGCGATACCGAACTCCTCTTCGGTCATATCACCGGCTTCGCCGTACCAGTATGGCTGACGGATACGGGCGATGTTTGGCACCATCGGGCCACCCTGTTTGTGCATACCACTCATACCGCCGAGGCTGGTGCCGCCAAGGGTACTGCCGTGATAAGCATTTTCACGGGCGATGAGAATATTGCGATAGGGTTTACCTTTGATTGCCCAGTATTGGCGAACCATTCGGATAATGGTGTCTATTGCTTCAGAACCTGAGTTGGCAAAAAAGATATGGTTGAGGTCATAGGGGGTGATACTGGCAACCTCTTTTGCTAACTCAGCGACCGGTGCATGGGTGGTCTGGAAAAAGGTGTTGTAGTAGGCCAGTTGCTTCATCTGCTTGTCGGACGCTTCAATCAGTTCTGTCCGGCCGTAACCCATATTGACACACCACAGGCCTGCCATGCCGTCGATGATCTTATTGCCTTCACTATCCCACAGATATACACCTTCTGCATGGGTGATTACCCGTGCTCCTTTCTTGTTCAGGGCGCCGGTGTTGGTGAAAGGGTGCATGTGATGACCCGCATCGATGGACTGCACATTTGCGGTTATTGATGAGTTACTGTTTTGTTCGTGCATTAAATCTCTCCCAACCAGTCACCGGGTGAAATGATTTACCGGTGTATAAAGAAACGATAAAAAGAATCGAAATATTTTCCCGACTATTTTTTGTGATCACTATTTTGTGATCACAAAAATATAATGTCAACAAAAAAGTCCCGAAAGGCAGAAGTTATCTTCCGGGGGTGTTTGCTTAATGGATGGGGTAGCTGTTGGCGGTGCGGCTCAGCGGCCTGAGTTTTCAATGAAGGTGTGAAGCATTTCGGGGGTTCCCGCGAAGGCGATACCTTCGCGAATATCCGCTGCAATTGCGACTTGCAGGGCATATGCATCCTTTTTTTCGATAGCAGACATCGCTTCGTTATGCCGATCGACAAGATAGTGCTCTTCCAGCTCGCTGGTGGCCATACGCATAAAAGGACCGAGTTGCAGCCACAGGCTTTCAATCAGCGGCAGGGTGACCTGATGTGGGTTGGCGGTATAGAGCGAGCGGTGAAAGCTTTGGTTGAGTATGCTTATCTGTCCCAGGTTGTCTTCCTCCTGGGCCTGATCGATCAGGCTGTCCAGTGAACGCAGCTGTTCCAGACGATCGCTGTCAATATAGGGAAGCGCACGTGCTGCTGCATGAGACTCAATAGCGATACGTGCTTCACAGAGTTCGTTAAATTTCATCGCCGTCATTTTAGGCACCATCACCCGGCGGTTGCCCTGAATTTCCAGGGCGCTTTCTGCCGCCAGTTGGCGCAGCGCTTCGCGCACCGGCATGGGGCTAACGTCAAGAATCGCAGCCAGCTCGCGGATGGTAAGTATTCTCCCAGGGAGGATCTCACCGTACATAACGGCATTACGCAGAGTCTGGTATACCCATTGGGTGATAGTTACAGACTCAGTGCGTTCAGTTACTGTTATTTTAATCGGAGATTTCTTGTCCATTATCAAAGTTGTTTCTGGCCTTATTTCTCTGGGAACCTCATAGCAGGTTCTCTTGTTGTAATGCGATCACTAAATAGGTTACATGACATTTTTAACAGATGTCGATATTGACCGCCAGAAAAAAATGTGATCACATTGTTTTATTGTTTGTGATCACAAAAGCATGTGAGTTAAGCTAAGCTGATTGCAACGGTATGTTGTGACCCACCAGGGGGTGGGGATGAAAGATTTCGAGTGAGAATCTTATGACGTTTAAGAAAGAAAAAGATAAAGAGTTTGACCTGTTTATAGCTGACCTGAATGGTAATTTGCGGGGTAAGCGTCTTCCAGCTAGTGCCGCAACTAAAGTATTCGATGAAGGTGTAAAGCTTCCCCGTTCTGTTCTGGGTTTTGATTTCTGGGGTGATGATGTTCTGGATAACGGTCTGGTTTTTGAGACCGGTGATATGGATGGCATCTGTATGCCGGTGGGTGACCGGGCTATACCGGTTCCCTGGTCTGAAGATCCTCGTGATCAGATTCTGGCAACCATGTTTAACCCCGATGGTACGCCATTTGGTTGTGATCCCCGTCAGGTTCTTGCGGGTGTGGTTAAGCGTTTTAAAGCTCGGGGTCTGACCCCTGTTATGGCGACCGAGCTGGAATTCTATCTGATGGATGGCGAGTCCGAAGAGACTCAGCGTCCGCAGCCGCCAATACTGTCAGAAGGGCATGGTCGCCGTCTGAGCGAAACCGACTGCTACTCCATTGATGAGATGGATGGTCTGTCCTCCTTCTTTGCTGAAGTGCGTGAGGTTTGTGAGATTCAGGGGGTTCCTGCAGATACTATTATTTCTGAGCTGGGGCCGGGTCAGTTTGAGATCAACCTGTTGCACGTCAATGATCCGCTGATGGCGGGTGATCAGGCGATTATGTTTAAGCGTCTGATCAAAGGTATCTCACGCAAGCATGGCTATTCCGCCACCTTTATGGCTAAGCCCTATCAGGATAAAAGTGGTAACGGTTTCCATGTTCACTTTAGCCTGTTGGATGAGGCGGGTAATAACATCTTTGATGATGGTGGTGAAGATGGTACGGATATCCTGAAAAATGCGGTTGCCGGTCTGATGCATACCATGTCTGACAGTATGCTGATCTTTGCGCCGCACATGAACTCCTATCGCCGCTTTATGGCCGGGGCGCATGCTCCTACGATTGCCACCTGGGGTTATGAGAACCGTACGGTTGCGATCCGTATTCCTGAAAGTCCCTGTGAAGCTCGTCGAATTGAGCACCGGGTGTCTGGTGCAGACGCAAACCCTTATCTGGTGCTGGCTGCCATTCTGGCGGGGGCGTTGTACGGTATTGAAAACAAACTGATGCCACCGGCGCCGATTGAAGGGGATGCCTATGCTGATGGTGATCAGGAGATGATTTTGCCGAATAAGTGGGATATTGCTACCGAGCTGTTTGCAGAAAGTGCTGTGCTTGAGGAGTATCTGGGAGAAGAGTTTATTCGGGTTTTCTCCGCTGCGAAGCGTCAGGAACAGCGGAAGATCAATGAACAGATCTCTGATATAGAGTACGATTCGTACTTGGGGTTGTTGTAACCGTATGATAATAAAGGATTAAGTTATGATACCTATTGGAGGGTATATAGCTGACAGGGAGGTTGCAGTACATTTTGACTAGTTGCAGAAAATACTGCGACAGTTTGAGAAGCTTGAGCGCTGCCTTCCTGATCAGAGGAGGCAGCCATGACAATAACAACAAAAAGATGTGGCTCTGATGAACGCCGCTCTGCGGCATCTAAAGAGTTAATGCTTATCGGTGGGCCAGCAAATGCTGCGATATCTAAAGCACCAGAAATGGAGTAATACAATGAATCCGAAGAAGCTTGGTCTTGCAGTAGTAATGGCTGCGTCCGTTTCCACTACTGTAATGGCTGAAGAGCAGGTTGTGAATTTTTACAATTGGTCCGATTATATCAGCCCTGAGATCCTGGAAAACTTCACCAGAGATACCGGAATCAAGGTTAACTATGACGTTTATGACTCGAATGAGGTGCTTGAAGCTAAGCTGATGTCTGGCGGCGCCGGTTATGACGTTGTTGTACCAACCGGCTCTTTTCTTGAGCGTCAGGTGCAGGCCGGAATCTACAGTGAGCTTGATCGCAGTAAGCTGACTAATTACGGTAACCTTGATGCGGCAATGCTGGAGAAAATTTCCCGTCATGACCCTGGTAATAAGCACAATGTTCCTTATGCCTGGGGAACGATCGGTATCGGCTATAACGTTGATATGGTCAAAGAGCGTCTGGGCGATATGCCGGTTGATACACTGGATCTGGTGTTTAAGCCTGAGATTGCTGCCAAGCTGAACGATTGTGGTATCTCCCTGCTTGATTCTCCTGCTGAGGTTGTTTCGATAGCGCTCAACTATCTGGGTCTTGATCCAAACTCTGAGAATAAGGCTGATCTGAAAAAAGCTGAAGATCTGCTGAAGTCTGCTCGTGATAGTTATCGTAAATTCTCCTCTTCCGCGTATATTTCTGATCTGGCAAACGGCGATATCTGTGTCTCTCTGGGCTATAACGGCGATGTGTTGCAGGCTCAGGGTCGTGCTGAGGAAGCGGGACAGGGAGTTAAGGTCGGTTATGCGATTCCGAAAGAGGGGACGTTGGTTTGGTTTGACCTGATGGCGATCCCTGTCGATGCGCCACATAAAGATGCGGCGTATAAGTTGGTGGATTATATCCTCAGAGGAGACAGCGGTGCAGCGGTTTCTAACTTCGCCTATTTTGCTGTAGCTAATAAGGCGGCAGAGCCAATGGTGCTGGAAGAGGTATTGAATAACCCCGGCATCTACCCGTCAGAAGAGGTGAAGGCTAATCTGTTTACTCAGAATGCTCATAGCGCCAAGTTTGACCGGTTGCTGACCCGCGCCTGGACTGAGATTAAAACTGGTCGGTAAGTCTACCCCTGGCAGAGGTGCGCCTCTGCCAGAAAGATATCGCTTTCAGGTGATGGAATAAACTGCTAACGAGAGCAGCGCTACTGAAAGCTTCATAAATAACTCTCTGGGCTCCCGACTGAGCTCAGCATATGAATATGGTATAGGGTGTAGTATGACTTCAACAGTAACAATTGAGTCGCAGCCGGATAGTGTGTCTGCGGCATCTCCTCAGGCTTCCAAAATGCCTCTTTGGAAGCAGGAGGGAGCAACACCTTTTCTGCAGATAGAAAATGTCACCAAAAAATTTGGTGAGTTTACTGCTGTGGATAATATCTCACTGGATATCTATAAAAACGAACTGTTTTGTCTGTTAGGCGGTTCCGGTTCCGGTAAAAGTACCCTACTGCGCATGTTGGCAGGTTTTGAATCTCCTACCAGTGGTCGGATTATCATTGATGGGGTTGATATGGCGGGTATTCAGCCATGGAAGCGCCCGGTCAATATGATGTTTCAGTCATACGCGCTGTTTCCCCATCTGTCGGTAGAAGAGAACGTTGCTTTTGGTCTGAAGCGTGAAGGGCTTGATCGCTCTGAAGTGAAGCAGCGTGTCTCTAAGATGCTTGATATGGTCCAGTTGGGGCATCTCGGTAAGCGTAAGCCTGATCAGCTTTCGGGTGGTCAGCGTCAGCGTGTCGCATTGGCCCGTTCACTGGTGAAACGGCCCAAGTTATTGCTGCTGGATGAGCCGCTGGGTGCTCTGGATAAAAAGCTTCGGGAAGAGACTCAGTTTGAGCTGATTCGAATCCAGGAGGAGTTGGGCGTGACCTTTGTGGTGGTGACCCATGACCAGGAAGAAGCGATGACGCTGGCAAGCCGGATTGGTGTGATGAATCACGGCGTGATTGTACAAACCGCCGAGCCTCATGATGTATACGAATACCCTAACAGTCGCTTCGTTGCCGAGTTTATTGGTTCGGTTAACCTGTTTGAGGGTCGGGTGATTGAAGATCTGCCAGATTCTGTACGCATTGATTCTAAAGATGCCGGTGGGGTGCTCTACGTTAATCACGGTATCAGTTGTGCACCAAACCAGAAAGTTCATGTGGCCCTGCGTCCTGAAAAAACTCAGATCAGTAAAGAGAAGCCGGATCGGGCTGAAAATTGTATCCGGGGTGTGATCGAAGAGATCGCTTATATGGGTAGTCTGTCGGTCTATCGGGTGCGTCTGGAGAGCGGCATGGAAGTTCGGGTTACTCAGCCGAATACTACCCGTGAGCTGGGCGCCCGACTCACCTGGAATGATGAAGTCTATCTGTTCTGGGATGTAGACAGCAGCGTGGTATTGACATCATGAGTACACCAACCGGTTCTGCCTGGGTGGAGGGCTCCGGTTCACGCCTGGCAAAGTACAATATTTTTAAGCGGTTAAACTGGGGGCGGTTTTCTGTTATCGCAGTCCCTATGCTCTGGCTGGCCGTATTTTTCTTTATCCCCTTTTTGGTGGTGTTTAAGATCTCACTATCAGAAACCGCCATTGCGGTGCCGCCCTATACGGCATTGTTGGACTGGAATCTGGATGAAGCATTTATTAATTTGAAGTTGAATCTGGGGAACTATCTGTTCCTGTTTGAGGATTCATTTTATATCGATGCGTATCTGAGTTCGATTAAGATTGCAGCGATCTCGACGATGTTGACGTTGCTGATCGCATTTCCGATTGCGTACATGATTGCCCGCAGTAAGCCGACAACCCGGGCGTTGTTGCTGTCGCTGGTGATTCTGCCATTCTGGACCTCTTTTCTGTTGCGGGTGTATGCCTGGATGGGATTTCTGAAGAAGAATGGTCTGATTAATGAGCTTTTACTCAGTACGGGCATTATTGATCAGCCGCTTATCATGTTGCAGACGGACTTTGCAGTCTATGTAGGTATTGTCTATACCTACCTGCCATTCATGGTTTTACCGCTTTATAGTGCCCTGGAAAAGATGGATCTGACTCTGCTGGAAGCTGCTGAGGATCTGGGCTCCAGACCGGCAACCAGTTTCTTTCTGATCACCGTGCCACTGGCTATGCCGGGCATTATTGCAGGCTGTATGCTGGTGTTTATTCCGGCGGTGGGTGAGTTTGTTATTCCGGCATTGTTGGGTGGCTCAGATACATTGATGATCGGGCGGGTATTGTGGGATGAGTTTTTCCTCAATCGAGACTGGCCGATGGCTTCGGCAGTTGCTGTGGTTATGCTGGTTGTGCTGGTGTTGCCAATCATGTTGATTCGTAACAGTCAGGGTAAAGAGGAGGCGGTCTGATGAAACGTAGATCACTGTTTTTAAATACGACCGCGACCATGGGCTTTATCTTTCTGTATGCGCCGATGATCGCACTGGTGGTATACAGCTTTAACAAGTCTAAACTGGTAACGGTCTGGGGTGGCTGGTCATTGAAGTGGTATGGCGAGCTGTTCCGCAATGACCAGATTATCGATGCAGCCCTGCTGAGCTTCAAAATTGCTTTTATCAGTGCCACCGTTGCGGTGGTGCTGGGAACCATGGCTGGATTTGTTCTGAGTCGCTTCCGGCGCTTTAGGGGCAAGATGATGCTGGCGGGCTGGATTAGTGCGCCACTGGTGATGCCTGAGGTAATTACCGGTCTCTCTTTGTTGCTATTATTTGTGGCGATGGAGGGGGCGTTTGGCTGGCCTGCAGGTCGGGGTACCAGCACCATTATTATTGCCCATGTCACTTTCTGTATGGCTTATGTTGCGGTAATTGTTCAGTCGCGTTTGTCGCAACTGGATGAAACCCTGGAAGAGGCAGCGATGGATCTGGGTGCTAAGTCTTCGTCGCTGTTCTTTCTGGTAACACTGCCATTGATTATGCCTGCAGTTATTTCTGGTTGGTTGTTGTCTTTTACCATGTCACTGGACGATCTGGTTATCGCCAGCTTCGTCTCTGGTCCGGGTAACAGTACGCTGCCGATGGTGATCTTCTCCAAAGTGCGTCTGGGGGTATCGCCTGAAGTAAACGCACTGGCGACACTGATGATTGCAGTGGTTGCGATCGGTGTTGTGGGGGCGATGTATCAGATGCGGCGTCAGGCGAAACTGCTGGAGAAGCCGGAGTAGTTCAGGGCACTATGTTAGCGCCCACTCTGAGTGGGCGTTTTTGTTTTTAGGGTGAGAAGCAGATGATGAAAATAGGTATTCTGGCGACCGGTATCACACCGGATGAGTTGATCGGTCAGTATGGGTCTTATGCGGACATGATTAAGCAGCTGTTTGCTCTGGTTGACGCTGACTTTGAATATACAGTGTTTGATGTGCGGGATGGTGTTTTTCCTGAGAGTGCTGAGCAGTGTGATGGCTGGGTGATTACCGGGTCAAAGTTCAATGTGGATGAGAACCTCGACTGGATGCAAAAGCTCAAAAAACTGATTCTGGAAATCGATGCCAGTAAGCGTCCTCTGTTGGGTATCTGTTTCGGTCATCAGATTATCGCAGAAGCCTTTGGTGGCAAAGTTGAACCCTATCAGGGAGGCTGGGGTGTGGGTCTGCACAGCTATCAGCTGTTGGGTGATAATGCTTTTATAAAGGATGGCGCTGAGCCGTTTACTATCAGTGCGATGCACCGTTATCAGGTGACGGAAAAGCCGGAAAATGCCCGAACCTTTGCCCAGTCTGAATTCTGTCAGTTTGCCGGGCTGGTGTATGGCGACAGGATTCTTACTCTGCAGGCTCATCCCGAATTTAATCTCCGGTTTGAAACCGATCTGGTAGCGTTGCGTGCCGGTGCGGTGATTCCTGATGATGTTTCTGATGCCGGGCTGGCGCAGTTACGCGCGGAAAATGCGGCGACCGACTCAAAGCGTGTTGCGCGCTGGATGTTCGATTTTATAACGGCATCATAAGGTCGGGTCTTTTTTGTTAAACCGCTGCCTGCAGCGGTTTTTTTATATCTGGAGTGGTCTGACATGAAAATAGGTATTCTGGCGGCAGGTACCAATAGCGGTGTTCTGCTGGAGCAGTTTGGCTCATTTGCCCGGATGACAGAAGAGATGCTGGCAGGTGCGGGTTTTCGTTTTAAAACCTGGGATGTGAGCCTTGGTATTTTTCCTGACTCATCAGGAGAGTGTGATGGCTGGATTATTACCGGATCGCCAGCCAGTGCTTATGAGCCGCGGGAGTGGATCGCTAAGCTGGAATCGCTGGTGAGAGCGATTGATCAGGCGGGTATCCCTCTGATCGGTATCTGTTTTGGGCATCAGTTGATCGCTCAGGCGCTGGGTGGGGTTGTCACTAAGGCGGATGCGGGTTGGGGGCTTGGTGTCGACATCTATCAGCCCACAGAGACTGGTCAGTCGCTCTTGGGCGGTAACCCGTTGGCGTTGCATATCATCCATCAGGATCAGGTCACCGAGCTGCCGGAACGCGCTGAGCTTTTGGCGGGATCAGCGTTCTGCCAGAATGGTGTACTCCGTTATGATCAGCATATTTTTACGGTACAGGCGCATCCTGAGTTTGGTCGCGAATATATGTTTGCCGAGCTGCCGGCCATTGTGCCGGAGTATCTGACAGCTGCTGAGGCGGAGAAAGGGCTGCAATCACTTCAGTGTTATGCGGCTGACTCAGCGCCCGTCGTTGATGCGATTATTCGGGTGTTAAAGGGTGGCTCGCTGTAATGCTTAT
>NZ_JBNKYN010000060.1:0-26300 GCF_050300915.1 Amphritea sp. | reverse complement strand
TGGGCGTACACAAACAAAGGCAGCGGACGCCAAAAAGCGGCGCTCGCTGCTTTGGGTGTTATATTCATTTAGAAATTAAAGGAGTTCGAACGGAATGAATGAAATTTACACCCCTCCTAAATCAGAAATTGATCCAAAGGAGGAGCCAAAACCGAGGGTGTCTAAAACGTTATGGATATCCGCTGTATTCTTTTCCTTGTTGTATATGGGGGTTAACGTATTTTTTACACTACAGCTACAACCTGATCAAGGTTCAGTTGTTGGGGCTGTTTTGGCATGTCTCATATGGCCATTAATAGTCGTCGGTATAGTATCTATCTGGAAGAAAAATAGAAATTCTCGCAGTAGGGTTAAGGCGTTTCTATTTACAACAATATTTTTCCTAGGTGTAGCTATTGCAGCAAATACTCTGTTGCCCAAGTACGTAGAATATAACAAGCAGCGCAACGCCGACTCCGGCGCTGTCGCGCCTTCGCAGGTTCGCTGAGCTTTGAGGCTGTTGGATAAGTCCTGCAGCCTCTGGTAGATGGACGTCGCTCCCACTACAATCGATCAAAAGAACTTTACCTCGCAGGATGCAAGGGATGGCGCGCTTCAAACACTACGACTACAACCAGACCAAGATGATTCCGCTACGTTTTGCGGATCAGATCCAGCCAGGTACTTTCGAATATACTCTCAGTCATGTGGTCGATCATGATCTCGATATGAGTTTGTTTGAATCCCGTTATCGCAATGATTATAACGGTGCACCGGCTTATGATCCGGCTATCCTGCTGAAGATTGTCTTATTCGCCTATTCCCGAGGTATTACCTCCAGTCGAAAGATTGCGCAGGCCTGCCGGGAGAATGTCCTCTTTATGACACTGTCAGCGGATAGCCAGCCCCACCATAGCACTATTGCCGAGTTCATCACGCAGATGGATGACGTCATCGCTCCGCTGTTTACCCAATTAAAGGGGGCAAAGCCTTTTCGTTTCACGCAAGGTATGCATTCCCACGCAGGAGCGTGGGAACGAGTTAAAAGATCTGATCCTTTTAATGTTCCGGACGACAGCCTGATTGCTTTTTCTTTCCCGCCCAGATAAGGCCGTACACGCTGATTAAGGTGACTGCCAGGGTAATCATCTGATAGTCCCTGACGGTCTCATTCAGAAATATGATAGCCAGAAACAGAGTGACTACCGGCCAGGGGGTTGTGATTGAGCTGGCGACGGAGACATCAATATTTTTTACAGCATAAAACCAGACGATCAGTTCTGAATAGTAAACCAGCCCCATTGCCATGGCATAGCTTTGAAAATGAGTATCGGCTAACAGACTTAATCCATTGTCCGGGCCGTTTACCGATAGCGATATGATTAACAGGATAAGCGTCGACATCAGGGCTCGGAAAAACGTAATTTGTACCGGTGTGATCGGCGTCTTATCGAGCATCTCTTTTAAAATAACGTGGGCAATACTCCATATCAGTGGAACGGTCAGGGCGAATAGAAACCAGTACGATAGCCCCTTTATTTTCCAACTGCCATTGGTGCCGAGATAGTACAGCCCCATCAGCAACAACCCTGTAAACAGTAGTTCTGTCAGGCTCTTTTTCCTGTTGAGGAAAAGCGATTCCCACAGAATGGCAAACAGTGGATAAGCGGTCATGGCTATCGACGCGCTGACCGCTCCCGCTTTTTCTACTGAGAGAACATAGGCGTAGGTTGAGATACCAAACATCGCTCCCGTGACCAGAATAATGACAATGGTTCTTTGTATTGCTGCCGCTGAAAGCGTTGCGTTGAATATGCCGGCGCTGCGAAACTTTAATTCTAATAAACAAACCGGCAGTGCGATCAGAAATTGCCAGGCTGACAAATATAGCGCGAAGCTCAGAGCATCGATGGTCATTGGCCTGCTATTAGAGATAATGGGCATAATGCCAAGTAGCAGCAGTGATGTCGCGGAAAATAACACGCCCTTTTTAGTGCGCTTCTGAGGCATATTAACTCTCCTGATGAGTACCTGTTTTCAACTGACTAACTGCGTTCAGCAATTTTCAGGCGTCTCCCTGTCCGGGTTATGTTGGTAACCCCCTCCTAACCGTGTAGCAATCAAAAACCATGTGCGAAAAAAACGGGTCATAAGGCCTCCTGCGTCAGCACTGTTATCTGTGGTTGTCATGATATGAGGCCAACTGTAATAATAACAGTTACAATAAATATGATATGTAACCAGAACAGTTTGAGATTGTTATGCAACGATCGGGCAGCGTTAACAAAAAACAGTATAAATATGATCAGGTGTCTGACTATGTGATGGCTATGATTGAAAACGGCACCCTTAAACTGGGGGACCGGGCACCTTCACTGCGTAAATTGAGTCAGATTCTTAAGGTCAGCATATCGACCATTAATCAGGCGTATGTGCAGCTTGAGGATAAGGGTGTATTACAGGCCCGGCCGCAATCCGGTTTCTATATCAATGCGGATATACAGTGCACTATAGACACCCCCAAACCGATTATTTCCGGTTCCTGTCAGCCGCGTAATGTGCGTTTCAGTAAACTGTTCGAGGACATATCTAAAATCTCAAATAACACCCGGATAGCACCTTTTGCGGCGGCAAAAGCCCCGCTGGAATTAATGCCGGTTAAAGCGCTGATTCGGGAAACCCGTAACATGATCAGCCGCTATCCTGCTGCCAGTCTGGATTATTGTTATCCCCCGGGTGATGAAAAGCTGCGCCATCAGATAGCCCTGAGATATAGCGATATGGGGGTGAATGTTGCCGCTGATGAGATAATTATTACCAACGGTGCTACCGAAGCTTTATCCCTCTCATTGCAAGCGGTTGCTAAGCGCGGTGATATTATCGTGGTCGAATCCCCGACACTCTTTTCAGTGCTCCGGCTGATCGAAAAACTGGGTATGTTAGCGCTTGAGGTTGATACAGACCCCGCCACCGGTATCAACTTTGATTCGCTTGAATATGCACTGGATACCATGGATGTGACCGCGATGCTGGTGGTGCCTAACTTCAATAATCCGTTAGGGTCACTGATGCCAGAGGCGAATAAAAAACGTCTTGTACAACTCTTGCAGGAGCGAAATATTCCACTCATCGAGGATGATGTATACGGGGATCTCTATTTTGGTGATGAGCGTCCCGGCATCGCGAAATGTTATGACAACGACAACAGGGTACTGTCCTGTTCATCATTTTCCAAAACTATCTCTCCCGGCTTTCGCATGGGCTGGGTTGCAGGGGGTAAACACCATGCTCAGATAATGGAGTGGAAGCAGGCCAGCTCAACCGCGTCACCCTCATTGCAGCAACTGGTATTAGCTGAATTTTTACGTAGCGGGCAATATGATCGCCACCTGATGCACTTACGTAAAGCGCTGAAGTTTCAGGTTGAGAAAGGCCGGTTGATGATTGCCAGAGCGTTCCCGCAAGGCACCCTGATTTCAGATCCTCAGGGGGGCTGCATGTTATGGATCAAGCTGCCGGATGGCGTAAACTGTCTGGATCTATACTCTCTGGCACTGGAGCACAATATTGGCACCATGCCCGGCATCATCTTTTCAGCCACCCGCAAATTTCGCAACTATATCCGGCTTAATTGCGGTTCGCCCTGGATAGAGGAAAACGAACAGGCCATTCAAACACTGGGGGAGTTGGTCCATTCACTGGTGAATTAAAGCAAGCAGAGGGGCCTTTCACACCTGAACAGGGCGGTCGCAGAACTAACCCTTTGAGTTAATGGGAAGCAGATATTATGATTCAGGCATGTTGTTGGCAGGGATGCAGCCTCTACAGGCACTATAAGCTCGGTAGAAATCCTCTTCTTTTCATCGCAACCCTGCTGATTAATTAATAATAGTGATGTTTGGTCGTCGTGCTTTCGGAGTGATAGTGCCAAAGGGCACTATCACTGACTGGTAGCACTCTACAGGAAGTCTCTTATCCATATTATGAAAAAAAGTATTACATTTTTGGCACTGACATCATGGTTGTCTTCAAGTACCGTATTGGCTGCTTGTGATGAGGATTTTGCTGAAAGTTCACCATCGTCACGCTTCGTGCTTAACGGCGGTGAAGCATATGACCAACAAACAAAACTGACATGGCAGCGTTGCAGTGTCGGCACCACCTGGACGAGTGACGAAGGTTGCGTTGGCAAAGTAAAGCTATTGGGGCTGAATAAAGCCAGGCAATCAGCACAGCAGCTTGGAGGAGGGTGGCGTGTTCCAACGATACAAGAGCTCTATAGTATTGTTGAACAGAGATGCTTCAATCCAACGATTAATTCCACGGTGTTCCCCGCCGTGACCAATGTTGGAGAAGGCGCGCCTTATTGGAGTGATACTCCGGTTGAGGAGATCCCCTCACTCATCTACTTCATTGATTTTATCGATGGCGCAATAGATGGTCACAGCAAAGGGTTTCCGCTGGCAGTGCGTCTGGTGCGTAGTGAACCATAACTATTTGCCTATGAGAACGTGGCAGAACTCAACAGTTTATGTTGCTGCAAAAAACTAACACGCAGCCCGGGCGGGTTCGTAACCGTTGGCTCGTTCCGCTTCGCGCCCTTTTCTCCAGCGCTTGTTTACCTCTTTATAGCAACGTTATGTTTAAAGCATCGAAGCGGAACATGAGGTGATAAATGCGCAGGTGTATTAAACACAGTCAGGCAATTACACCCGGACGTCTCGCTATCGCTTGGCACACGCTTACTGATCACAATAAGTTCGTAAGGGCCTGGTCATATAATGGCTTTTTTGAGTTAAGCAGGCAGCATTCAGAATATCTCGATGAAACTAAGCAGTTCTTTCAAATGACCATGCGTGATGAAGCGCCTTCAGTAAAGGCCCGGATTCGAAATATTATGAAGACAGGTTTCTAATACAATGTTGTCACGGATAAATCTGTGCTGGGTTTCGGCTTGTCCCAGCGCATGGTATGAGTGTGATCTATGTATATCCGTTACGAAACGAAACTGACTTTCACCGGTACGGCTCACCGAAAAGGCATATTTGCCGCAATGGGTGATCTTAAACGGATGAATAAAATGTCAGAGGAAGAGTACCAGTGGTACGTGGACACGGCCTCATGGTTTAATGAAAACTTAAAAAATCCGGCCTGTTTTGAGGGGCCTGATCATGAAGCAATCCGGTTTGTTGCGAAAAGTTGGTTTCTCAATGTTCCATCCCTGTTTCTGGCAAAGTCTGTTCAGGTTGTAGCGCTGTTACGAAAATATGAAATTGCTGTTGATGTACTGACATCGGAGAATCCTGGTGAGGTAATTTACCAGGATGATTTTCAGATCGTTGTCCTTCCGAACGAGGGTTAAATCGCTAGACCAGAGCAGTGGTTGCTGTTGGTGGTTGGGGCTGTCAAAACGTTGCGTTGGTTGTTGCCTCCGGTGTAGGGTGCTAAATTTCGTAAGACGTACAAAGCCCGGAAATATTGATAATTTTTAGCTAAGCCCCGGTAACCGGCGCTCTGCCATAACACACTGAAGAAACATGGAGGTATCTTATGATGTCAGTCGAATTTTTACTCACATCCTTAGTCGTTGTTATTATGCCTGGTACAGGTGTTTTATATACCGTAGCGACCGGTCTGTTTGTTGGTAAGCGCGCCAGTCTGTTCGCCGCGTCAGGCTGCACCCTGGGGATTGTGCCTTCGCTTCTGGCAAGCGTGTTTGGCTTAGCCGCTATTTTTCACACAAGCGTACTCGCCTTTCAGGTTGTTAAATATGTCGGTGCGGCATACTTACTCTATCTTGCCTGGGTTATGTGGCGCTCATCGGCTCCGCTGTCTTTAGGGGGAGAAAAGCCCGCGGCCGATTTTCTCACTGTGGCTACCAAAGGCTTTCTTATCAATATATTGAACCCTAAGTTGTCTATTTTCTTTCTCGCTTTTCTACCACAGTTTGTTTCACCGCATGCCGCTCAACCGCTGATTAACATGCTGTTTCTGGGTGGCGTGTTTATGGCGATGACCTTCGTTGTATTTGTTGTCTATGGCATCATGGCCAGTAGCTTCAGCGCATATGTGGTGGGCTCAAAGAAGGTCGGTTTGGCGATCCAGAAACTCTTTGCCAGTAGCTTTGCAGCCCTGGGGCTTAAGCTGGCCTTGAGTGAACGGTGATCCTGATGTTTAGCCAATGGCGTCTGAAACCTTTCTGTTCGGGCCTTTCTCTCTATACTCTCTGTGTCTTTTTGCATGCCTCCTGTGTACGGTGGTGAACCGTTTTTTAGCGATCAGAGAGCGAAGGATCAACGCCCTTCAACGTTTGCACATAGAAATAGACAAAAAACAGGCAGGTAACAACGTGTTAAGACTGATAGGGTTTATTCTGTTTATGGCTGGTTTAGTCACCCTCTTTGATGGCTTGTCTGGCTGGTCGTTTTTGACGTTAATTCTCGGCGCTGTTTTACTCTTCAGTGTGGAACCTTCTGTCCTGATGCTGGGTTATGGCGTCTTTGCTTTTACTGCGTTCGATAGTTTTTCGAACGGGTTATCTGAACGAACATTTGCAGGGATGATTATCGGGCTGATATTGATAGCATGGTCCAACCGATCCGGCGCCGGTGAGGGGAGCGGGCTGGATATTGAAATTGGTAGTGGTGACGGTGGTGATGGCGGCGGGGGTGACTAGATGTGCCCTTAGCATGCCTCTGGGTATTGTGGTAAAACCGCTTGCGCTATAACAGCGGGATCTGGCAGAGGATAGCACCGCTTTCATCCATCTCTGCCAGTTCGCCCTGTAGTTGCTGACACAGCAGTTGCAGATGGTTGCGCAACTGTTCTGCCCAGGGCGCTGATGAAAATACAGGCTGGCCATCCGCGAGTGTAACACTGAGGCGCAGCAGGCCCGGTTGTGCGGCTTCGAGGCTGAGTTTCAGGTCGGCGTTATTGGCTTGCAGAATCGCCAGCTCAACAGCGCTGATCAGTATCTGTCGGATACGCACAGGATCGGTGTTGATCTGTGCGGGTAATGTATCACCGACCCGATAATCCAGCAGCCAGCCTTCGCGGCGACTCTGAGGCAGGAAGGTGTTGAGTATTTCATCCATCAGCGGCACCAGTCTGACCGCTTCTGTTTTTGCAGGCTGATCGGCCAGATCCAGAATGCTGATACCGTTCTCCAGCCGCTGGTGCTGGGCATGCAGGCTGGTGGCAAGATCTTTTGCTACCGGGTTGAGGTCCATCTGTTGCAGACGCTGACTCTGTTTCAGTATCGGTTTGATTTGCTGATTCAGTTGCTGCGTGACCGCCTTCAGTAACTGGTTATCCGGGGTGGCAGTCAGTGCTGGAGCGGTTGCCTGTAAGCGGGCATTTTTAATATCGCGAAACGAACGCAGCGCCACTACTACTGAGGTGAGCAGGCGTGAAGCGGATAGCTCAGCCTTACTCAGATAATCGTTGATATCGTAATTAACAATTACCTGTGATTCCGGCGCGTAACCTGGATGGCCGGTGCGCAGAATGATGCGGATATCCCGGTTGTTGAGCTGATTGCGGATATGTTCGACCAGACGCAGACCTTCGTCATCATTTTCCATCACGACATCCAGTAGCGCCAGGGCGATATCCGGATGGTCTGACAGTAAATTGCGTGCCTCTGCACCACTCATAGCACTGATCAGTTCGATAGGGCGTTGTTCAAACTCATAGCCGCGGAAAATCATCCGCGTGATGCCGTGAATACCTTCTTCGTCGTCAACAACCAGTACTTTCCATGGAGTCATAAACTACTGCACATCTGTGTTTTGTCAGAGCGGCTATTTTGCCAGTAAATACGGGTCCAGTGCTAGTAAAAGCAGCCATCTGCATTAAATTGGCGCTTCTGCAAAGCGATTTCACTCCGCGTGTAAAATCAGCGGCTTAGCTGATCAGGCAATCCAGACGCTGGGTCTTCGCGACAGCTCCCCACTGGTGATAAAGGTCGCGACTTTTGATCAGACAAAATTGTGCCAGAGCCTGTTGATTCTGTGAGGTTAAAAAATCACCGTAGCGTTCATAGCAAAGCGCCCGATGATGGCTAAAGCCATGTTGCTCTGCGTTGACAATCGCTTGCTCATACAGAGGGGCGGGGTTGTTGTTGAACAGGCGGGCTTTTTCCGCTTGCAGCAGCAGTCGCTGGGTGCTGAAGTTTTCCGGGCAGTAAGTTGCCCAGAGTTCAAAGCGTGACTCGATCTGTTCAACTTCCAGGCGGCGGCGATGTACCAGAGAGTGTTGCTGTTGAGCCAGAATAAGGCGCATCATCGCGGTACAAAAGAGGGCTTCGCTAACACAAAAATAACCTGCCAGTTCATTTTCCAGTTGCGCTTCCCAGCGGTAGAGATCAGGCCACAGCTGTTGTTGATCCAGCAGAAATGCAGCGATTATTGTGCTGACTGCCTGCCAGCCGTGGGCATACTCCACTGTGTCGGGCAGAAGTTGTTCGCCGCAGAGTTGTTGCATCAGTTGTAACGAGGAATCCGCCAGCCGGGCCGCCTGATGGGTTTGTGCCTGCTCAATCATCTGCTCATAATGCTGACGGCAAAGGTTCAGCTGTTCACTCAGCGAGGTCGCTGTTAACAGGGATATCTGGTGTTGCAGCAGGTAACATTCACCGAGAATAAACCATTGGCCATGCTTGCGGGATAGCGCAGCGACATGTTGTATCTGCTCTCTGGTGCTGTGAATGGGGGCAAACCAGTGCTGTACCTGACTGTACTGGAGCAGTGCTGCATTGGTGGCAATGGTTATCTGCGCCGGCGGGTTCTCTGTCGCGGGCCTGTCGGTGTCAGTTAAGCCTGACTCAATGGCGCCTGAGTCAATTAAGCCGCCAAACTGATTGGCTAACTGCATCCCCTGAACCGAGAACTGCTGTGCCAGTCTTAAGTCTGCACAGAACCAACTGGCGACCCAGGCGTAACTGACAAACGCAAATGCGGTGAGTGGACTACGGCCTTGCAACAAGCTGATTGTTGTCATCTGGCCGATGGCGCAGGCGGCCAGCAGGGGTTTACTTTGCTGGCGGGCAATCAGGCTGATCTGCTCCAGCAGTTGTAATCGCAGCAGGCCTTCGGGCGCTTTAAGTTCCGATAGTGCGGCAATCAGCGGCTGATCCAGCAGTTCACTGATCTCTTCGTGCTGCGATAACAGCAGGAGGAGTTGCTGGTTGTCCTCTTCAGGCAGCGTCTGACCCAACAACTTCAGGTTTTCCAACAGATGATTTAACGCCAGGGTTTGTTGATCCCGGTGCCGATAAATTTCAGCGGTAATTAACGCCGCGCTGATAGTGTCCAGGGTATCTATATGTCCGATGGGAAGCTGCTGCAGACACTGGTCAGCCAGTTTAACTTCGCCTGCCAGCAGGTGCAGTTTGGCCCGTTGCAGCAATAACTGGCTTCTCTTCTTAAACTGGTCGTTGCGGAGCAGTCGATAGGCGTTGGAAAGATAGCGGCTGGCACTGGCGAAATTTTGCTCTGCCTGAGCCAGTTCAGCCGCGCGTATATTCAGACGCCGCAGCTGCTTTCTCTGTTTGGTATCTGTCTGCTGATGTGCCCGGTTCAGGTGGAGTAATACGGGGGTTATCTGTGTCAGGGTGAACTCATCCGCTAGCTCTGCCAGCAGCAACAATCCGCATTGCCGATGCAGCTGGCATTTTTCGGTTTCATCCTGCCGCTGATAGATTGCGCTGCGGATCTCGGGGTGGCTGAAGTGGTAGCGGGTCTGTTCATCCGTTATGTCCCCCTCTGGGGATGCGCTGACTATACCCGAATCAATCAGCCCAAGCTGCTCCGCCGGCCAGAGATGTATTGCCAGACGAGCGACCGGGTTGTTGGTTACTTTTTCCAGATCGGTGAGGCTGAACTGCTCACCAAACAGTGTCGCCCATTCAAGTAGCTCAAGGGTAAAGCTGCTGAGCTTGCCGATACGTTGTTCAATTTTTTGTAATCGTAGTCGGCTGTCTTTGTCCTGCAGCCAGTCGCTATCAACGCTCTTCTGGTCGGATCGGGTGGTCGTTTCAATAAATGCTTCGGGTTTAATCTGCAGTCGGTATTGGCTGGGCGCAACCCCCATCCAGCGCTTAAAGGCTTTTTGAAAGGCGGACTGGTTAGAAAAACCTAACTGGAAGGCGATCTCACCAAAACTTAACTGGCCGCGCTGAATCAGTTGCAGACAGGTTTCCCGTCGGGTCTGATCATAGATGTCCTGGAAATTTGTCCCCAGTAAGCCCAGTTTTCGTTGCAGTGTTCTCAGACTCAGGCCAACCGATTCGGCAATCTGTTCCCGTCTGACACAACCATTACCTTCGGTCAGCTGGCGTCGGATCAGATTACGGGTTTGTGCCGGCAAAGCACTCTGCTGAGCTGATTTACTTAACAGGGAGTCGGCAAACTCCCGGTGGAGCTGATGCATCTCGGGGTTGGCGTCAATGCAGTTCAGTGACAGATAATCACTGGCAAACAACAACTGATTGCGTGGCGCATCAAACTCAACTTCAGCGGCGAAAAACTGTTGATAGGGCAGTGGGCTTTCGGGCTCCGGGAATTCAAGCCGGACATGGCGAACCGGAATCTGATGGCCGGTTAACCAACGGGGCCAGTTGATCAGACAGGCCAGTAAATATTCGACAGGCTGGAGTTCGGGGTCGTTAAGTTCAAGAGTGAACAGCGTGCCTTCGACGGTTTGTTCCATCTGAATGATGGCTCCCTCAAGCAGCAGAGGCAGATAATCAATCAGCACCTGATACGCTTTTCCCAGGGTGTCAGCGGTGGCCATCAGAAAGCCGATAGAACCCAGCATGCGTGGTTGAGTGGCTTCACCCAGGCTTAGGGCAATGCGGGGGTTGTCCGTCGCTTGCGCCAGCATCTGTAAAATCTGTCCATAGCGGGATGTCGGAAAACGCGCCCCGGGCTTAGAGAGTTCAGCGTGTGACAGTGACGCGCTCTCCAGAATCTGCTCCGGATCGAGTCTGTAGTGCTGGGCCAGCTGCAGAGCGGGCTCGAGTAGTTTCGTTGTTGCCGTTGTTACAGACATGAGCGTCCAGTATTAGAATCGTCTGGCATGGAAGGATGCGTTTCTTTTTAATGAGCAAAAGAGGGAGGTTAGCATAGCGCTTTTTGAAAGTATGTCCTTATGTGCCAGATGCTTTCATTTTGTTGCTGAGTCGTTGCGATCAGGTGGCAGCGGGGGAGGCTTATACAGTAGGTTTATCTTACTTCAGCGGTATCGCTGGATGATCGCTTCTAACTGACCTGACTGACGTAACTCCAGTATGGCACGGTTAATAATCTCAACATCTGATGGACTAACGGTTTTCTTGCTGAGCATGAGGTGGATGTCATCATCGCTGGCATTCCAGTCAAGGGTTGTGAGTTCGTTTTCCAGTCCCAGCTCTTTGGCTAATACTTTACCGTTATAAAGGTCGGTCAGTACAACATCGGTACGCTGAACACCGAGCATTTTAATAAGTGGCTCATACCGGTTCAGTGGATGAACAAAGAAACGGTCTTTTATCTTGCTCCAGGTGCTGCCGTAATATGCGCCATGTAACACCATCACTCGGGGCTTTAGCCGGGCCAGTTGTTCGAAATCCTGTGCTTTACTCCATTTCTGATATTCGTTACTACGAATAAAAATCGCCATAATTTCGCGTCGGTAAGCTTCAGAGAAATAGGCCCATTTTGATCGCTCATCCGTTTTCGACGTCCCCAGTGCCATGTCCAGATCACCGGTTCTGACATATCTCATTGAGCGTTCCCAGGGAACGTTTTTAAGCTGATAGGTACAGCCCGCTTTGTTCATAATCGTGTCCAGAAGCTCTATATCCATGCCGGTGACCCGGCCGGCCTCGCTGACCTGGTAAGGCTTCCACTCCAGCCAACCGACTGAAAATGTTTTCTGGCACGCCGCACTGGCAGTGCTTGCAAAAGGTGTGACTAGCACCAGCAGCAGGGCGCGGATAAGAACGGTTTTGCTAACTGCGCGGTTGATCACTGGGTGGCTGCCTGGTGTTGATTGAGATGCAAAATACTGAGCGCGCTGAGCGTTGTTGGCGCGCCGAGTGGGATCTGATTATAGGTAGGAGATCTGTGATCCTGCAACACTGTTTTCATTACCGGCGCTGTCCGGTGAATCCGGGCCGTAAAAAAGCCCACGCTGTTTCCAGCGTGGGCGTTAGGATGGTCTTGCTAAAGAAGAGAAACGATTAAGCTATTTCGCGCTCTTTGTCTGACTCTTTCTGCGCCTCAGCGGTTTGCTTAGCGAGGCGCTTTTCCCAGAACGTGGCATTCTTGATACCGAGCTTCAGGGGGTTAAAGGTGTAGTTATCAACACCAGCTTTATGCTGTGCTTCGTAGTCATGCAGCGCTTTCAGCGCAGGCTTGGACATGAAGAAGATAATCAGAATACCGGCAATGTTCAGCCACGCCATCAGGCCGACACCGATATCGCCCAGACCCCACGCCAGATTCGCTGTTTTTACCGCACCGTAGAAAGTCGCCGCCATCAGAACCAGCTTAAGAGCGCCGATCATGCCGGGGATTTTAAAGGTACGCTGGATGTAAGCGATGTTGGTTTCGGCGATGTAGTAATACGCCAGAATGGTGGTAAACGAGAAGAAGAACAGTGCAAAGGCGACAAATGGATTGCCAAGACCCGGCAGCACCCGCTCAATCGCCTGTTGGGTAAACAGTGGACCGTTGGCGGCGATATCAGCCCCCAGGTTCTGAATCAGGAAGGTATCGCCGACACCATGTACGTTGTACGCACCGGTGATCAGAATCATAAACGCGGTTGCTGAACAGACAAACAGGGTGTCGATATAAACCGAGAATGCCTGCACCAGTCCCTGCTGCGCTGGATGTTCAACCGCCGCAGCTGCCGCTGCGTGAGGGCCGGTACCCTGACCCGCTTCGTTGGAGTAAACCCCCCGTTTTACACCCCAGCCAATTGCGGCACCCATACCCGCCATCGGGGTAAAGGCATCTTCTAAAATCATACCGATCACACCTGGCAGCATGTCGATGTTAAGCAGTACGATAACCGCGGCGATGATGATGTAGGCCAGCGCCATAAATGGCACGACGATCTGGGTGAAGTTGGCGATACGCTTAACGCCACCGAAGATGATGAATCCCAGAATCAGTACCACAACGGTACCGGTGAGAATTTTCGCGAAGCTCAGGGTGCCCATGGTTGTTTCAATCATCGGGCCTGAACCGAAGGTGGCCTCTACGGCGTTCCCGATACTGTTGGCCTGAACGCCCGGCAGACAGATACCGCAGGCCAGAATGGTGGCGATAGCGAAGATCCAGGCAAACCATTTCTGCCCCATCGCTTTTTCGAAGTAGTATGCCGGGCCCCCACGGTATTGCCCCTCATGTTCCTCTTTATAAATTTGTGCCAGGGTGGATTCAGTGTAAGCGGTTGCAGCGCCAAGGAAAGCCACAACCCACATCCAGAATACCGCCCCCGGGCCACCAAAACCGATAGCCGCGGCTACCCCGGCAATGTTACCCGTGCCTACGCGGCCGGATAGGGAAACTGCCAGCGCCTGAAAGGAGGAGATCCCTTTTTCAGAACATTTACCGGAAAACAGAAGTATCCACATCTCGCGAAACATTCGTACCTGTACGAAACGTGTCAGGATAGAGTAGAAAAGACCCGCCCCAAGGCAAAGGTAGATCAGAGCAGGGCTCCAGATAATGCCGTTAGTAAAATCGACAAATTCTTGCATGCGTAAGTTTCTCCGAAAAACAACGTGCCGGGCACGAGTGTTAGCGTTATTTTTTTTACATCCACTTTATGGGAGCAGATGTTGATGCAGTCAGTGTTGCTGCCGTTGCGCCGGTGAACAGTCTTTATCCGACGATTAGCCGATAAGTGCTGCCTGCTGACAGGCGACAGATATATAAGCGTGGTGGCTTTTCGTGCTTATCTACGAGGCTAAAACTTTAGTGTGAATGCTTTAATGGGGGAGTATCCTGGCGTGCCTTGTTTACCTCTTTACGTGCCAATTGTTATCTGTGGCGCAGAGTATGTATCTGCTTTAATGTCTGCTTAAGGCTTTTGCAAACAGATTATGTCACTCAGCATAATCCGTTTTGCTTAACTTTTTTCTGCTTTGGGCCTATTGTTATAAAGAGTCATATTTATCTGATTCAAAAGGAATACTCCTATGTCAAAGAACCATGCGAAACATCTGGAAAGGCATCATGGTTTGTCGCAGTTTGGCAAGGATCTGGTGCGTCGTTGCGGAGCCCGGTGCGAGCTGTGTGAGGCTCATGGTGTCAGGCTGGGGGTGTATGAAGTGCCGCCCATTGTTGCAGAGCCCGACTACGATCACTGTATTATGATCTGTGAAACCTGCCGTGGTCAGCTGGACCGGCCGAAAAAGATTGATCCGACATACTGGCGTTTTCTGGCGACCTCGATGTGGAGTAGTGTGGTGCCGGTTAAGGTGATCTCGGTGGTGTTGTTAGAGCATCTGGCAAAACAGCAGGACTGGGCTGGCGAGTTGCTGGAACAGGCCTATATGGAAGAGGCGGAGCGCGCCTGGGCCGACGAGGTTGAGCTTTCGTAATAGCGGCCTCAGCTATAGCCGGACTCATGTTCAAACAACTGTATTATGAGTATTTTTCATTTCAGATCTGGGGTGGGCGGGCGATAACCGGTTAACTGAATAATAAAACCGGTGTCCCTTATGTTTAACTCTCTGAGCTCGCATCCTCAATTCTCTTTCCCCGGGGTGAATCTTACGTCGGGATCACAAAATTCTGCAGCTCAGAAGGCATCGGTAGCCAGCACCCGGGACGCAGGTAGTTCCGTTCCGGAGTCCGTTCCGACGACAGCCACACGTTCCTCCTATTCCTTGTCTGAACGCTTTAACCGGGATGATAGTTTCACCATCAACCTGACAACGAAGGATGGCGATCAGGTCGAGATCACCTTTAACAGCGAAAGCCGCTATCAGGCTGATTATGCTCAGCGCACCGGTCATGGCCGTGAGCAGCAGCGTTACAGTATTGATAAGCATCAAAGCAGTGAGTTTGGTTTCAGCGTGCAGGGTGATCTGGATGTTGAAGAGATTGATGCTATTGCTTCGCTGATTCAGGATATCTCGTCACTGGCTGATAGCTTCTTTAATGGCGATCTGCAAACGGCGCTGCAGCAGGCGGGTGATCTGACGCTGGATCCAACGCAGCTGGCGCAGATGGATATCTCGATGCAGCAGTCGATAGAGTATCGGGCGATTGAAAAGTACCGCGAAGTTCAGGCGATGGGCGAAGGCCGCGCAAACGAACATCTACGTGCCATTGCGCCTTTCAGCGAGCAGCTGCAGAACCAGGTTAGTCGCAGTGAACAGTGGGTCAGCAGTGCGACAGATTTTACCCTGAATCTGGTTGTTGATCTGGTGCAGCATGATGTGCGCTTCAGTGCTGCCAGCCAGACCGGACAGACTACCATGCAGGATAATCTGCTACGCCTGGGTGAGCTGATGTCCGCCAGACATCATGGACATGAGCATGAACACGACGGTGACGGCGATGACCATGGTGCACGGGCCTCACACCGGTCAGATAAGACTTCTGACATGGGTGCCGATACCCGCCCCGCTGATATGGATTCTGCCGATAACGTTTCTGCTGCAGGTGGTGCGGCTGTCGATAACGTACCCGCCGATACCGACGCCCCGGTTGCTGTCAGCGCTTAATATTGGCTCTGAGCGAAAAACGCCACCTCTGTTATGGCGTTTTTTTTGCCCGTAATTGCTTATCTGCCTGTTAGAATATGGGTTCTGTTTTCTTCTACCGGACCCGCTTTCTCTATGAGTACTCTCCCAGTCGCCGATGTTCTCGATCAGCTTAACTCAGCTTTGAGTGACAACGATGAGGTGGTGCTCGAAGCACCACCGGGTGCGGGTAAAACCACCCTGGTACCGCTGGAGTTACTGCAGCACCCTCTCTTTGCCGGACAAAAGATTCTCTTGCTTGAACCGCGCCGACTGGCGGCGCGTATGGCCGCCGGGCGGATGGCGCAGCAGTTGGGGGAAACGGTGGGGATGACAGTGGGTTATCGGGTGCGGATGGACTCTAAAGTGGGGCCTGATACCCGTCTTGAAGTGGTAACCGAAGGTATTCTGACACGTATGTTGCAGGATGATCCCAGCCTTGATGGTTATGGTCTGGTGATCTTTGATGAGTTTCATGAGCGCAGTCTCGATGCCGATTTTGGTCTGGCGCTGACATTGCAGGGGCGGGAGCTATTTCGTGAGGACCAGCCGCTGAAACTGTTGCTGATGTCTGCCACCCTGGATAAACGGGTGATTGAACAGTTGCTGCCTGAGGCACCGCTGATCAGCAGTCTGGGACGGATGCATCCGGTGGATATCCGCTATCTGGGTGCGCCGGGGCGGAATCAGCGCCTGGAACAGCAGGTAGCCCGGGCGGTATTGCAGGCGCTGGAGGATGAAAGCGGGAGTCTGCTGGTGTTTCTGCCGGGGCAGAAAGAGATCCGCAACGTTATGCAGTCCCTGTCGGGTCAGTTGCCTGGTGATGTAACCCTGGCACCCCTCTATGGCGATCTGACGATGCTGGCTCAGCAACAGGCAATCGCACCATCACCTGAGGGACAGCGCAAGATTGTACTGGCCACCAATATCGCTGAAACCAGTCTGACCATTGAAGGGATTCGTGTGGTTATTGATGCCGGACTCAGTCGTGAAGCCCGGCTTGACCCGGCCAGTGGCATGACCCGCTTGCATACCTGTCGGGTGTCTCGGGCCGCCAGTATTCAGCGGGCCGGACGGGCCGGGCGGATGGAGCCTGGCTGCTGTTACCGCCTCTGGTCGGAGAGCCAGCAGGCACAGTTAGCGCCCCATGCAACGCCGGAAATAATGACTACTGATCTGAGTACACTGGCATTACAGATGGCGCGTTGGGGCGTTGAAGACCCTGCCGAGCTTCGCTGGCTTAATCCACCACCGCAGGCTGCGTTAGCGCAGGGACGTGATCTTCTGCTGCGTCTGGGAGCGCTGAAGACAACCGAGACAGGATTACAGTTAACCAGCGCCGGAGAGCTGATGGCCCGGCTGCCGCTACACCCCCGTCTGGCGCATCTGTTGCTGGTAGGCTGGCAAGCGGGTTGGGGCAGGCTGGCCTGTGATATCGCCGCATTGCTGAGCGAGCGTGACCCGCTTAACGGTGATGCGGATTTTGACCGGAGGCTTAGCTGGCTGAAGGGTGATATCGTCTGTGCGGCCAGTCAGAAAGGCGTGTTACAGCGTATCCGACAGCTGAGTCAGCAGTTTTACCGACTTTGCACTCAGCACCTGCAAGCGCTGAGCCAGTCGCATCATGCCAGCATCTCTGCTGCGCACTATGCGGGCATACTGATAGCTCAGGCATATCCGGATCGTATCGCCGCGCGGCGTAAAGAGGGCACTGACTATCAGCTCAGCGGCGGGCGGGCGGTCAGGTTAGCTGATGCCGATCCACTGGCAAAGCATCGCTGGCTGGCGGTGGCGAATTGCGGTGGTATGCAGGGGCAGAGCGCTGATCGTGTGTTTTTGGCGGCGCCGCTGTCGGCAGCGCTGTTCGATACTGCGCTGGCCGGGTTGGTGCAGCAGCAGGAAGTGGTGGAATGGGATCGTCAGCAGGGGCGAATGTGCTGTGAGTTACAGCGTCGCATCGGCGTATTGGTGGTGAGTCGTGAGGAGCTGCAAGAGATTCCTCTGCCAGAGAAAAACCAGATACTGATCGATCTGATTCGCAAGCAGGGGTTGCAGTTGCTTCCCTGGAATGAGTCGATAACTCACTGGCGCCAGCGGGTGAACTTTCTTCACAGTGTCCAGCCTGATGATGGCCCCTGGCCCGACCTGTCTGACCAGGCACTATTGGCCGGACTCGAACAGTGGTTAGGGCCCTGGCTTGACCCGGTTAGTCATATTAACCATTTTTCCCGGCTTGATCTGGCGAGTATTTTACAGGGGATGCTCGCATGGCCCCTGCCTAACGAACTGGAAAAACTGGCTCCGTCCCGTTTAGCGCTGCCCTCTGGTCACACTGCCGCCATCGATTACAGCGATAATCCGCCGGTGTTGGCGGTAAAGTTACAGGAGATGTTTGGCTCAACCGAGACGCCGGTGCTCGGTTATGGCGTGGCGGTGAAAATACATCTGTTGTCTCCGGCCCGTCGACCACTGGCGGTGACCCAGGATCTGGCAAGCTTCTGGGCGAACAGCTACCGCGATGTGCAGAAAGATATGAAAGGGCGCTACCCCAAACATCAGTGGCCGGATAACCCCCAGGAGGCGCTGCCATCTGATGGGATAAAGCGAAAAATTCGCAAATAAGCCTGTGTTGCCATAAAAAACTTTCAAGATCGCGGCGATTATTCTGTACTAGTATAAAACTACTCTGCAAAGACAGAGCTAATATAGTCTCAATCAGTTGGGACTGAAAAAGATAAAAGAAAATACTTCGCATGCCACATGTAGCCCCGCTAGCGCGGGGCTCACTTTTGCTATGAATTGTTAAAATCTCCTTTAACATGACTTGAGGGTTTTCTATCAGACGGGCCGCTCTGGCCCGTCTAACAACCCTTTCAGCATCGCTGATCTTCTATCCTTTTTGTTCACTTGCCCGAATGGCCTTTTAAGATTGAGTTTTTGCCGGTTAGCCGCCATATTATCAGGGCTGGTGCTGCGTGCAGGCAGGTTTGTTGGCCCTTCGGTGCTGCCCTGGCTATGCTGATCTGCTCACCTTCAGGAGAACCTCTATGCACACTCAGACCTTTGCTTTCGATGTTTATGGCACCCTGGTTGATCCCCTTGAGATGAGCAGGTATTTGCAGATGATGGTGGGTGATAAAGCCGGAGAGTTATCAAAATTATGGCGGGAAAAACAGATTGAATACGCCTTCCGGCGCGGCCTGATGGGGCGTTATGAGCCGTTTACTGTCTGTACTCTGCAAGCGCTGGAATATGCGCTTAAGGTAACTGGCCTCTCTTTGTCGGACGAACAGCAGCAGTTTCTGATGGCGCAGTATCAGCAACTGGAGGCTTATGCTGATGTTATTCCCGGTATTGAGTCTCTGCGTGCGCAGGGACACCGTTGTGTGGCTTTCTCCAATGGTCCGGCTGATAAAGTCAAAGCCTTGCTGGCGAATGCCGGTGTGCTTGAGTTATTGGATGATGTGATCAGCGTTGATGAAATTAAACGCTATAAGCCTGATCCGGCGGTCTATCTGCATCTGTTGCAACGTACGGCTAGCCGGGCGGGTAATACCTGGCTGATTTCGAGTAATGCCTGGGATGTTATGGGGGCCAGACATGCGGGATTGAATGCCGCCTGGGTGCAGCGCGATCCGGCTGCCGTGTTTGATTTTTGGGATATTTCCCCCGATAAAACGGTGCAAACACTACAAAATCTTGCAGAAGAATTCAGTTTAAACAGCGGTTTTGAAAAATGAGTGTTCACTTTTGGTGCAGTGCAGAAAAAAAGAACCCGGCGGGCGCCGGGTCGAAGTAAGCCAAATTAGTGGCTCAAAAAGCAAAGTGCTATTTCAATATAGCGAATTATTTGTGCATTGCAACATGAATTTGGTAAAGATTTTGTGACATCCCCGATTTATGGGGCTTTGAGGCCGATTTTGTTTGGATTATTTTGTTATAAGTAGTTCTTTTTTTAAAAATGGATAGTCTAATCTGGGTGTCAGGCAGGTTTGTTTGCGCTTTTTTGAGGTAAAGTCGCGGTCACTTCAGGGCAGGGTAAAATAAAATCCTTCGGCTCTGCTGAGCCCCCGCATTGAGATCAGTGGCTCGTTTTCAAACAGCATAGCATCGCCAGCCTCCAGAATAGACCCATTGACCTCCAGTTCTCCGCGGAACAGATAGAGGAAACCATATTCCGCTGCAGGCAGACCGTAGCTGGTGTGCTGCAGCCGGAACTGATACATCTCTGCGCGTTGGCCAATCTGTAAAGAATCATCCCGGCCATCAGGAGAGATAATCAGCTGCACCCCTTCGCGACTGAGCAGTTTGCGGAACTGGTAGCGGGGTGAATTGCCGGTTTTCTCGGGCACTATCCAGAACTGCAGTAGTTTCAGATTGTTTTCCAACGATGCATTTTGCTCGGTGAACTCGGTGCCTGTTCCTGTGCTGAGCAGTTGTAAACTGCGGCCTTCCAGTAATTTACGGTTTCCCAGTGAGTCTGTGTGCAGATTTTTACCATCGAGAATCACCGAGATAACCTCCATATCGACATGGGTGCTCGGATCAATCGCTGCGCCAGCGTGCAACAGGTCTTCATTGGCGACCCGTAGCTCAGAGATTCCCATCCAGTCCGGATCGAAATAGCTGCCAAAGGAGAATACATGTCGGGATTCCAGCCAGCCGAAATGGGCATATCCCCGGTCTGAAGCACGTTTTATTCTGATCATGGAGGTTCATATGTCGACACTGTAGCTAACTGTTTTACCCTCTCTGCGTCAGGCTGTAAATACAGAGACCGGCTTTACCTTCTTATTTATCAGAGTAAGATGCTGTTTTTCTGGGGGGAATGACGTGGATCTGCTGTTATCGTTTAGTTGGATGTTCTGGTTGTTAGCCTGCATCGGTGTACTGTTGACCGGTATTTCGAAATCAGGTTTTGCCGGTGGTGTTGGTGTAATCAGTGTGCCGCTGATGTCACTCTATATTGGTCCGGTGCAGGCTGCGGCTATTATGCTGCCGCTGTTGATTCTGATGGACTATTTCAGCGTGCGGGCCTGGTGGCACAGTAAACGGGTCGACCTGTTAAAGATTATGGTGCCCGGTGCGGTGCTGGGGATCTTCGTCGGCTATCTGCTGTTTGGTTATCTCAATGATGATATTTTACGTCTGCTGCTGGGTATTCTGTCGATTGGTTTTGCCCTCTGGGGGCTACTGAACGGTTCAAAGCTGGGTCAGGGTGGTTCACCCATCGTCGGCACGATCTCCAGCATGGTGGCGGGATTCACCAGCTTTATCGCTCATGCGGGCGGGCCGCCAATGAACTTCTATCTGATCCCAATGAAACTGCCCCGGGCTGAGTTTCTGGGCACCGCCGTGGTGTTTCTGGCGATCGTCAATCTGGTCAAACTGGTGGCCTATGGTGTACTCGGGCAGATCAATACCGATAACCTGTTAGTCGGGCTGGTGATGGCACCCGTGGCCTGGATTGGTATCAGGCTGGGGCTGGTGATTCATCATAAACTGGACGATAAACTGTTCTACCGGATTATCCTGATTATGCTGCTGATTGTCGGTGTTAAGCTGGTTTATGATGGTTTCTGAGGGGCTGGGACGGATCGTTTTTTAACTCAGGGTGGCTCTTTTTTTTAAATGGCTGCTAGGCTTTACAGATGATCAACTCTCAGGAGAGTGTGATGACTGCAAAGCCGATAGTTGCGGATAATAAACCCGCTAAGGTCGAACTGATTGAGGGGCAGGAATACCATTTCTGTGTCTGTGGCCGCTCCTCCCATCAGCCTTTCTGTGATGGTTCCCATGCGGGAACCGGTCTGACGCCGAAGGCCTTCAGCGCTGATAGCTCGGGTGAAGACTGGCTGTGCGCCTGCAAACATACCGGCAACGCGCCCTACTGTGATGGCAGTCATAAGCAGTTTGATGCCGCGGCGGTGGGTCATGAAGGTCCGGGGCCTGCTGTGACTGATCCTGCAGCATCGGATAACAATCCCCCGCAGGCAGTGAATACGCCTGAGGAGTCCACCGTTGAATTTATCCACCAACTGGCCCGTAACGGCATCAAAGGGGTAGGCTCGCACGGCCCGATGACGGCGATGGGGGTGCCCCGTAATCTTCTACCTGCCTGGGATGATATTCAGATTATGGTGGCCCAGATGGCCCGTAAGCCGTTGTTGGAAGATGCGCTGGTGGAAACCTCTCTGGTGATAGGCCCGGAAGCGAAAAAACCGTTGCAGCTGGATATCCCTCTGTTTGTCTCCGATATGAGCTTTGGCGCTTTGTCGGAAGAAGCGAAAACCGCTCTGGCAAAAGGGGCTGAGCTGGCCGGTACGGGGATCTGTTCCGGTGAGGGCGGTATGCTGCCGGAGGAACAGCAGGCCAACTCCCGTTACTTCTATGAGCTTGCCAGCGCTAAATTTGGTTATCGGGAAGAGTTGTTAACCCGGGTGCAGGCGTTTCATTTTAAAGGGGGGCAGGGGGCAAAAACCGGTACCGGGGGGCATCTGCCCGCCAGTAAAAATGTCGGTAAGATCTCCCAGGTACGGGGTATTCCAGAGGGGCAGGATGCGGTATCGCCACCGACGTTTACCGACCTTCACAGTGTGGCAGATTTTAGCCTGTTTGCTGATCGGGTGCGGGAGGTCACAGGGGGCATCCCGGTAGGCTTTAAACTCAGTGCCAACCATATTGAGCGGGATATTGAGTTTGCCCTGAAAGCCGGTGCCGATTACATCATTCTTGATGGCCGCGGCGGCGGTACCGGTGCGGCACCGCAACTGTTTCGTGATCATATCAGCGTGCCCACTATCCCCGCATTGGCCCGGGCCAGGCGCTGCCTGAACACCAACGGTGCTAGTGGGCGGGTGACGCTGATTATTACCGGTGGGCTGCGGGTGCCCAGTGACTTTGTTAAAGCGTTAGCGCTGGGTGCCGATGGTATTGCGCTGGCCAACAGTGCGATGCAGTCAATCGGCTGCGTGGCGGCGCGGATCTGTAATACCAATAACTGCCCGGCAGGTATAGCCACTCAGAAAGCGGATCTGCGTCAGCGGTTAAATGTCGAAAGGTCGGCGGCGCAACTGGCCAACTTTCTCACCGGCTCGGTGCACCTGATGCAGGTGATGGCGCGGGCCTGCGGTCATAGCCATTTGCAGCAGTTTGATATGGGGGATCTGGCTACCTGGAATCGGGAGCTGGCCTATCTTTCGGGGATTAGTTATTCAGGGGTTGTCCCCCTCTGAACGGGAGGGGGAGTTTGGCTGGCGGCTAGCTTAATTGGTCAGGGTGCCCTGCTGATAGTCACGGATCGCCTGATCAATT
This sequence comes from Amphritea sp., assembly GCF_050300915.1. Classification (GTDB taxonomy): domain Bacteria; phylum Pseudomonadota; class Gammaproteobacteria; order Pseudomonadales; family Balneatricaceae; genus Amphritea. The sequence goes on along the minus strand of NZ_JBNKYN010000060.1, from coordinate 3,259 downwards.
TCAGCCTGTGTATTCATCACAAAAGGGCCGTAGTGAGCTACCGGTTCCTGCAGTGGCACGCCACTCAGCAGCAGGGCTCCAGCACCGTTGGCGGATGTGATCTGCAACGCCTCAGGCTGCGTAATTTTCGCCATCTGCCGGGTGGCTATTGCTTTACCATTCAGGCTCAGCTCCCCCTCATAGAGATAGAGCAGCAGCGTCCGGCCAGCACTATTTTCAATGCCGATATCGGCACCGGCTTGCAGGCAAAGATCTGCAACAGTGGCACTGCCGGGCAGTTGCTGCAGGGGGCCGGTGAATGGTTGGCCATCCAGAGTGATCTCTCCGCCGATCACTTTCACTTCGGCATTGTCCAGCGGCTGCCAGGGCAACTGCTCGCGCCCCACATCTTTCCAGTCCGGGTCTTTCATCTTCAGGCTGGCTGGCAGGTTGAGCCACAGCTGGAAGCCATGCATCAGGCCATCTTTCTGCAACGGCATCTCGGAGTGGATAATGCCCCGCCCCGCCGACATCCATTGCGCTTCGCCACTCTCCACACCGCCTTTATTGCCCAGGTGATCCTGATGCTCAAACCCGCCATGACGGATATAGGTGAGGGTTTCGATGCCCCGGTGAGGGTGCGCGGGAAAGCCTGAGCCGTAATCATCGGGGTTATCTGAATAGATCTCATCCAGCATCAGAAATGGGTCGAGACCGTTATCACGAAAGCCATGAACCCGCTGTATCTTAACACCAGCACCATCGGATGATGGCTGGCTCTGAATGATTTGAATCGTCATAACGTACTCCTTCGGCTGAATCGATCTGTGCCGTACCTGATTTGATATGACCCCATAATAATCCTATATTTGGGAATGAAAATCGGTATAAATAGAGCTATATATTCTATTTTTTAGAAAGGAATGGCAGGGTGAAGGTAACACTAGAGCAGTGGCGCATGCTAAAAGCGGTGGTTGATCACGGGGGCTTTGCCCATGCCGCCGCGGTGGTGCATAAAAGTCAGTCGAGCATCCATCATGCGATTCAGAAGATGGAACAGATGCTGGATGTGAAACTGCTGGAAGTTAAAGGGCGTAAAGCTTATCTGACTGATGCGGGCAGCCTGCTGCTGAGTCGGGCTGAGCATCTGCTTGAGTCTGCAGCCAGTATCGACTCACTGGCGGCCAGTTTGCATGCAGGAGTTGAGCCTGAGATCGCCATCGCTGTTGATCAGGTGTTTCCGCCAGAATATATCGGTAATGTACTGGAGCAGTTCTCTTCGGAATATCCTAACACCCGGATTCAGTTGTATGAAACAGTGCTGTCAGGCGCATCGGAGGCATTGATTCAGGGGCAGGTAGATCTGGCGATTGCAGGGTCGGGTGTGTCTCACTTTCTCGCAGAACCTCTGTTTGCGGTGGACTTTCTTGCTGTGGCGGCCCCTTTTCATCCGGTATTTAAGCAGTATCAGCAGGGGCAGCCACTGGTGGTGGATGATCTGATTAACTATCGGCAGCTGGTGACCCGGGATTCGGCGTTGTCAAAGAAAGTTGATTCTGGCTGGCTACAGGCAGATGAGCGCTGGACAGTGAGTAATATCGCCACAGCGACAGAGATGATCAGCCGGGGGATGGGGTTTGCCTGGATTCCGGTGACCCGTATGCGTCGTTTGCTGGAACAGGGGTTATTGCTGCCGATTCCACTGCAAACCGGAGGTTGTCGTAGTGAGATGCTGCAACTGTACTATGCCCGCCAGGATCGAAGCGGACCAGGGCTAAAGCGTCTGGCGGAGCTGCTGCATCAGTGTTGTGATACAGATATTTCTAATTATTCGAATATTAAGTCCGTATTTAAGTGATTTTTAATCTATAAAATAGAATTTATTATGGTCTTACAGTGTAACTAAGCAGGAGGCCGTGATGGGATTACTAATCGAAGGCAAATGGCATGATCAATGGTATGAAACGAAAAACTCCAAAGGTGAGTTTGTCCGTGAACAGGCGGGGTTTCGTCACTGGATTACCCATGATGGCCGTCCCGGACCTACCGGTGAGGCAGGCTTCAGGGCGGAGCCTGGCCGTTATCATCTCTATGTCTCGCTGGCCTGTCCCTGGGCACATCGCACGCTGATCTTTCGCAAGCTCAAAGGGCTGGAAGACCTGATCTCTGTCTCGGTGGTCAGCCCGCATATGCTGGAACAGGGCTGGAGCTTTGATAGCGAAACCGGTTCTACTGGCGATCATCTGTACGCTTCTGAGTTTATGCACCAGATTTACACTCGGGCGCAAGCGGATTATACCGGCCGGGTGACAGTGCCAGTGCTGTGGGATAAGCAGCAACAGACGATAGTCAGTAATGAGTCGTCGGAGATTATCCGCATGTTTAACTCAGCCTTTAATGACCTGACCGACAATGAATGCGATCTCTGGCCTGAACTGCTGCGTGACGAGATTGAAGCGCTGAACAGCTGGATCTACGAGACGGTGAACAATGGTGTGTATCGTTCGGGTTTTGCCACCACGCAGGAAGCCTACGAGCATAATGTCAGAGAGCTGTTTGCCAGCCTCGACCGGATAGAAAATATCCTGTCTCAGAATCGTTATCTTGCGGGGGCCAAGCTAACCGAAGCGGACTGGCGTCTGTTTACCACCCTGATCCGGTTTGATGCGGTGTATCACGGTCACTTCAAATGTAACCTGAAACAGCTGCGCGAATACCCGAATATCAGTGGCTATGTCCGCGAGCTGTATCAGATTGAAGGAGTGGCTGAGACAGTTAATATGGAACATATCAAACAACACTATTACTACAGTCACGATATGATCAACCCCACCCGCGTGGTACCACTGGGACCTGAACTGAGTTTTGCTGCACCCCATGGTCGGGAGGCGGTCTGACGGTTATCAATTAACTCAACGGCAGCTAAAAAAAAAACCGCCCAGACAGGCGGTTTTTTAATGTTTCTGCTAGCTACTATCCACTAGCAAGCGGCGTAGCCGCGTCTGGCAACGGCTTTTAATGCGCTAAAATCTGACTCAGGAACAACTGGGTCCGTTCATGCTGCGGGTTGTTAAAGAACTCATGAGGCTCGTTCTCTTCCACTATCTGCCCGCCATCCATAAAGATAACCCGGTCGGCCACGGTCTTGGCAAAGCCCATCTCGTGGGTGACGCAGAGCATGGTCATCCCTTCATTCGCCAGTTCGATCATGACATCGAGCACCTCTTTGATCATCTCGGGATCGAGGGCGGAGGTGGGTTCATCAAACAGCATGACGTCC
>NZ_JBNKYN010000059.1:0-26798 GCF_050300915.1 Amphritea sp. | reverse complement strand
GGACGGGCCGATAAAGGCGGTTACCCGGTTTTGCGGGATATCCATAGAGACGCCATGCAGCGCCCGCTTCTCGCCATAGAATAGCTCGAGGTCGCGCACTGTCAGGGCAATGGTTTCATCTTCAAGGCGCAGGCTTTGGTTCTGGCGCTGAAGAGCGGAAATATCGATTGAATGGGTCTTAGTAGCTTCCATAGTCATCATTAAACCTATCTAGTGTTCGGCTTACATCTCAAGCGCTTTGTATTTTTCGCGTAAATGGTTACGGATCGCAATCGCTGACATGTTCAGCAACGCGATAACCAGAACCAGTAGCAGGGCGGTGGCATAGACCAACGGCCGTGCTGCTTCGACGTTAGGGCTCTGGAAGCCCACATCATAGATGTGGAAGCCCAGGTGCATAAATTTCTGATCCAGGTGGATAAACGGATAGTTACCATCCAGCGGCAGGCTCGGAGCCAGTTTAACCACCCCCACCAGCATCAGCGGTGCTACCTCGCCGGCAGCCCGGGCGATCGCCAGAATGACACCGGTCATCATCGCCGGGCTGGCCATCGGCAGCACCACTTTCATCAGGGTTTCAAACTTGGTGGCGCCCAGTGCCAGGCTGCCCTCGCGAACCGCCCGGGGAATCCGGCTGAGGCCCTCTTCGGTGGCCACAATCACCACCGGTACTGTTAACAGTGCCAGTGTCAGTGATGCCCACAGCAGACCCGGAGTACCGAATGTTGGAGCGGGTTTGGCGGCGGCAAAAAACAGATCATCGATGTTTCCACCGAGAAAGTAAACGAAGAAACCCAGACCAAATACGCCATAGACAATCGAGGGGACACCGGCCAGGTTATTTACCGCGATGCGAATCAGCCGGGTGACAAACCCCTGCTTGGCATATTCACGCAGATAAACGGCGGCGATAACGCCAAACGGTGTTACCAGCAGTGACATCAGCAGCACCATCATCACGGTACCGAAGATCGCTGGGAAGATGCCGCCTTCAGTATTAGCCTCACGCGGGTCATCACTGACAAACTCCCAGAGTTTGGCTGCATAGTGCCCCATCTTCTGACCAATATTCATATCGTTAGGGCGGAAGATGCGTACAATCTTTGCCAGTTGAACCTCGACCACTTTGCCACCGGCAACCTCTGCGGTCATGGAATCACGATTAATCTCGGTGTACAGGTCCAGCAGCCGTTGCTGCAAGCCTTCATAATCCGCATCCAGCTCTTTACGGCGCTGCTTGATCGCCTCATAAGGGGCCTGGTCGGTGACGTTGTCGAGTTGCAGGCCCCGCTCTTTCAGACGCAGACGCTCCAGCTCATAGTTGATTGCACCGATCTCCTGCTTCTCAATCTTCAGAATATCGTCATGGATACGCAGAGCGCGATCAACCCGCTTGTCGAGTTCATTCCAGAGTGCCAGATATTCAGCCGATTTATCATTCCCATCGTAGCGGAGAACCTCCTTGCCGGACTCTTTAATGGAGCGCAGGTAACCGTAGAGGTTGCCCCATTCACGACGTTCAGCGGTAAACAGCATAGCCGGGTGGGTCTGGTCGGTGAAAAAGTGCTCCAGTGCCCAGGTAAAGTCAGTGCCATTAACATCACGGTTACCCACTTTCAGCAGGTGACGAATAGAGAACTCGCTGTTGTCCGGTATTTTGATACCGGCTTCAATCAGCTGTTTAGTCAGTACTTCATTGGTTTCTACCACTTCACCAATCACCGTTTTTGACTGACCATCAACGGTATAGGTGCCCTGAACAATATCTGCGGGCCAGAAGTGACTCAGACCACGGACGGCGATCAGTCCGAGCAAACCGACCACCATGATGATGCTGATAGCAACGGCACCGGCGTTCAGCCATACCCAGGGGGAACCGGATTTAAACCACTCTTTTACTGAGATGTTCATATTCTTTAATTTCCTCAACAACTCAGGTTACAGGGAGCCATATTTATTGCGCAGCCGCTGCCGAATGACCTCGGCCATGGTGTTGACCGCAAAGGTAAACATAAACAGTACAAAGGCTGCCAGGAACAGGATACGGAAGTGGGTACTGCCCACCTCAGATTCGGGCATCTCAACCGCAATATTCGCTGCCAGAGTACGCATCCCTTCAAATATGTTGGCGTCCATAATCGGTGTATTACCCGTTGCCATCAGTACAATCATTGTTTCACCAACGGCACGACCCATACCGATCATCACCGCTGAAAAAATACCGGGGCTGGCGGTTGGCATCACTACCCGTGTGAGGGTTTGCCATGGGGTAGCACCCAGCGCCAGTGAGCCGTAACTCAGGTGTTTAGGCACAGCAAAGATCGCATCCTCGGTGATTGAGAAGATGGTTGGAATGACGGCAAAGCCCATGGCGATGCCGATAACCATGGCGTTGCGCTGGTCATAGGCGATTCCCAGGTCGTTGGTCAGCCAGTGGCGCATGTTGCCATCAAACAGTACCAGTTCCAGTGAAGGGCTGATGGCGATACTGAGCCAGGTGGCAAGCACAATCACCGGAATCAGTAGCAGGGCGTCCCAGCCATCCGGCACCAGCCAGCGCACCTTTTTCGGCATCTGCGCCCAGCCGAAGGCAAACGCCAGCACCGCGAGTGGTAACAACAGCAGGGTGACAAAGATGCCCGGCAGGTTTTCCTCCATAAAGGGTGCCAGCCAGAGGCCCGCAAGAAAGCCCAGAATAACCGTTGGCAGGGCTTCCATCAGCTCGATAAAGGGTTTCACCTTACGACGCAGCGAAGGCACCATAAAGTAGGCGGTATAGATTGCACCACAGATCGCCAGCGGGGTCGCCAGGATCATCGCATAGAAGGCCGCTTTCAGGGTGCCGAATGCCAGCGGCATCAGGCTGAACTTCGGCTCGAAGTCGTTGTTGGCCGCAGAGGACTGCCAGACGTATTTGGGTTCATCATAGCCCTCATACCAGACCTTACCCCAGAGTGCGCTCCAGGAAACTTCCGGGTGCTCATTATCAATGTGCCACAGCTTCAGTTTGCCACCCTGTTCAACGAGCAAGGCATTAGCACGCGGCGCCATCGCGATCATTGAGGCGTTTGCCTCCGCCACTTTATGCACCAGCACATTGACGTTTGCTGTGGTGTTATAGAGGCGCAGATCACCGGCGGTATCAATCGTCGCAAAGCCCTTGCGGCGGTGCTCAATGGCCAGGTCAACGATAGGTGTTGTGCCGGTATCGAAAGAGCGAATCTTAGTCATCTGCCAGGCACCCTGTTCGTCACGCACCAGGAACCATTCAGAAACTTCGCCCTTCTCATTGCCCAGCAGAATCGCATTGCCCCCCAAAAGCAGATCAAATGTAGTGATCTTGCTGGATGATGCATTCAGTACCTGAGTGATAGTCGGGTCGTCATGATCTCGCAGGCTGACTACCGCCATCTTGCCACTCTCTCCGGCTACGAATAACCAGGCAAGGTCGGGCATCAACAACATCTTCTTGATCTTGATACCCAGGTCTGGCAGCGCCGTGGAGGACTGTTCTAACTCAACTTCACCGGTGAACAGGTTTTCGGTCTGAGAGATAAAGACTGCTTTCAGGTTGCCCTGATTACCACCGATCAGCGCGTAGCTACCCTCATTGCCGCTAACGGTGAGCTGTTCCAGAGCAACGCTGGCGACATCGATAGGCTGTTCACCCAAAGGGTAGGTAATGGTTGGCAGGATCACCCGCTGGCCATCCGGATAGGTCGACTTATATTCATGTTTGAATACCAGCGCCTGACCGTTGCTAAGGCCCAGAGCAAAGGTGTGACTGTTCTCGGACACCAGGGCAAAACTGACGATTTGGGTATCGGCAGGCAGCTCAGCCTGAATGCTCTTTAACACTTCGCCGGTCGTGGTGCTGAAAAACAACATCTCGCCGAGGTCAGTCACCCGTAAGCCGATCTCGGCCTGCTCTTCCATGGCGAGGTAGAGGGTTTTACCCGAACCGGGTACCGCATAGGGTTCGACAACCTGACCATTCTGCTCCCACTGCTGAATTTCAGCCGCGCGAAACATGGGGATGACTTCATAGAGAAGATAGAAAAAAATCAAAAGGATCGCGATGATGACGCTCACGCCTCCCATGCCGATGCCAACGGTGGCGACCTTGTCTTTAAAGGCCCGGAATTTACGTCCGCGGCGGGCCGCCGGCGAATTAAAATCCAGATCAGGAATAACGGAGCTGTTCTCTATATTCATGACATATTTCTACAATGATAAAAGTGATGGCGCAAAGATAAACATAGTTCATGACAGAAATGTTACAGCGCTGTAATAAAACTTTTACATACAAAAAAAAGGAGCCCGTCAGGGCTCCTTCTTTAGCAGGGAGGGCCTGTTTTCAGACCCGGAACCTCATCTGTATTACAGACCCAGTTCTTTCATCTGCTTTTCAACCAGAGAGGCTGGCAGAGGGATGTAACCATCCTTAACAACCACTTCCTGACCGACTTTAGCCAGTACCATCTTCAGGAACTCGCGCTCCAGTGGGGCCAGATCCTGACCAGGCTTCTTGTTGACGTAGATGTACAGCGCACGAGCCAGTGGGTAAGAGCCGTTCAGAGCGTTATCCGGAGTTGCTTCAACAAACGGAGTACCGGCTTTCTTAGTCAGTGGCAGGGCACGAACAGAAGAGGTCTTATAACCGATACCGGAGTAACCGATACCGTTCAGAGAAGTAGACACAGACTGAACAACAGAGGCAGACCCTGGCTGCTCATTCACGTTGTTGCGGTAGTCACCTTTACACAGGGCGTGCTTCTTGAAGTAACCGTAAGTACCGGATACAGAGTTACGACCAAAGATCTGGAAACCCTGAGCAGCAATAGCGCCAGTTGCACCTACATCACCCCAGGTATTAACTTCATCAGTCAGACCACATTTGCGGGTAGAAGAGAAGATCGCATCAACCTGAGGAATAGTCAGGCCTTCAATTGCGTTATCTTTGTTGACGAATACTGCCAGGGCATCAATCGCAACAGGTACTGCTGTTGGCTTGTAACCAAATTTCTTTTCGAACGCTTCCAGTTCCTTGTCCTTCATCTTACGGGACATTGGACCCATGTTAGAAGTACCTTCGGTCAAAGCGGGTGGAGCGGTAGAAGAACCAGCAGCCTGAATCTGAACGTTAACGTTAGGGTAGTTACGTTTGAACTCTTCAGCCCACATAGTCATCAGGTTAGCCAGAGTGTCGGAACCGACAGAGGACAGGTTACCAGAAACGCCGGAAGACTTAGTGTAAGTTGGCAGGTTCGGATCCAGCAGGTCAACTGCAGATGCAGTCATGCAAGTTGCGGTCAGGGCAACGGCTGCAAAAATTTTCTTCATTGGTTTCATTACAAGCTCCACAGAGGATGGTTTGAATACGCTTTAAAACGATCAGTGTTGATTCGATGAACGCAATATAAGGGCGTTGTGTGACAACTATGTGACAGCCTGAAAGATTTTTTTGGGTGTATCAGGCAGAACAGACCGTTTTTAACTAGACCTTAGTCCGGTAGTTGATAGTAAAATATGTCCTGCCAATATAAATACAAAGCGGGAACCCAGCTGATATGAATACCGACAAAACACTGTTAAAGCCCGAAGGTGAACTTAGCCTTCGCTGTCCAGCATCAGGGGCTGCCGCCAATATGTTTGGCGATGTGTATGGTGGCTGGGTTGCATCGCAGGCGGTTCTGGCTGCCGAAATCAGAGCGGGAGAGGCGGCTGAAGGCCGGGTTGCAACGGTTTCTATTGGCGCGATGAGCTTTATGGCGCCGGTGCTGGAAGGCACTATTCTGAGCTTCTATACCCAGATTAAAGAGCAGGGCACCAGCTCGTTGCGTATCAATGTTGAGATCTGGGGCTGCTGCCCTGATGGCCGTGATCTGCGGAAAGTGTCTGAGACCGAATGTGTTCAGGTGGCGATTGATGGGCATGGGCATATCCGGGCGCTGGATTTCGGTCAGTAAGTTAATTAACCAAAGAACCAGTATCCCACCACAATCGCACTGACAATGCCTGCCAGGTCTGCGGTCAGGCCGCAGGCCAGTGCATGGCGGGTGTGACGAATGCCAACCGAGCCAAAATAGACCGCCAGCACATAGAAAGTGGTCTCCGTTGATCCCTGAATAATCGCCGCCAGGCGTCCGGCGAATGAATCGACGCCGTGGGTGCTGATGGTATCCAGCATCATCGCCCGGGCACCTGAACCACTCAGGGGTTTCATCAGTGCGGTAGGCAGTGCATCAACAAAACGGGTATCCACACTCAGCAGTGAAACCCCCTCCCGTAGCAGCCAGATCGCACCTTCCATGACGCCGCTGGCACGAAATACGCCGATGGCCACCAGCATTGCCAGCAGATAGGGGATAATCATGATGGCGACGGAAAATCCCTCTTTAGCCCCCTCGACAAAGGTTTCATAGATGTTGACTCCTTTCAGATGGGCGACCCCAAGAAAGCAGATAATGGCGCTGAAGATCATCAGGTTGCCGATCAGTGATGATTGTTGCTGCAACTGGTCAACGGTCAGGGTGGCGAAATAGCCGATAAACGCCAGTAAACAAGCAAAAAATCCGCCGAGATAAAGCAGCGTCACCCGCTCCCACAGGCGGATTTTCTGTACCCAGGCAACCGCCAGCAAACCCGCCAGCGTGGAACAGCAGGTGGCGATCAGGATGGGAATAAAAACCGAGGTGGGGTCAGGTGAGCCCTGTTGGGCGCGGTAGAGAAACACAGTGATCGGGAACAGGGTAACCGATGAGGTATTCAGCACCAGAAACAGAATCTGGGCGTTGCTGGCGCGCGCTTTATCCGGATTAAGCTGCTGCAGATCCTGCATCGCTTTCAGCCCCAGCGGCGTAGCGGCATTATCCAGCCCGAGCATATTGGCAGACAGGTTCATGGTCATCGAGCCGATCGCCGGATGGCCTCTGGGTACCTCTGGCATCAGGCGGGTAAACAGTGGGCTGAGACCGTTCGCCAGCTTTTCCACCAGCCCGGCGGCTTCGGCGAGTTTCATGATGCCCAGCCAGAACGCCAGCGTGCCGATCAGCCCCAGTGCCAGCTCCACTGAAAGCTTCGACATATCGAAGGTTGACTGCACCATGCGCTGGAACACCTCAGCATCGCCCAGCGCCAGCCACTGATATAGCCCCCCGACAAACGCGAGGAGGAAAAAACCCAGCCAGATTCTGTGTAACATTCCGCGTCCTCTCAGACTGTTTCAGAACATTCTAGCGGTCAAGGCTGGCGGAAGCACAGTAAAAAGGCAGCGAGTAACGGCTTTATTCTGCCTTTGCTGAACCATCAGAGCGGCTGTAGATTGGCATAGCCAACCACCAGCCACTTACTGCCTTCCGCATCAAAATTAACCTGCACCCGCGCTTTTGGCCCCGATCCCTCATAATTCACCACAATCCCGTCACCGAAAATCTGATGACTTACCCGTTGGCCGAGAATGATCTGTGTGTCCGGTACTTCGGCGTGATCAAACATTGACGGGCGTTGCGGCTGCCGGGCCGTTACCGGCCGGCTGATACTGGCGTTGAGGCGCACCTCCTCCAGACAGCTGTCGGGTATTTCACGGATAAAGCGGGAGGGGCGGTTAAAGGTTTCATTGCCGTGCAGACGCCGGGATTCCGCATAGGTAATAAACAGTTTCTGCATGGCGCGGGTGATGCCCACGTAACACAGTCGTCGCTCTTCCTCGAGGCGACCGGGTTCCTCAATCGACATCTTATGGGGGAACAGGCCCTCCTCCATCCCGGCGAGGAACACCAGGGGAAACTCCAGCCCTTTGGCCGAGTGCAGCGTCATCAGTTGTACCGAGTCCTGATGCTCTTCCGCCTGGGCTTCTCCGGCATCCAGCGCGGCATCGTCAAGGAATGCGGTCAGCGGGGTGCTGTTCTCGTTGCCCTCTTTGTCTGGCTGCCAGGTCGACAGATACTGACGGGCGGCACTGATCAGCTCCTCAAGGTTTTCCACCCGGGCCTGGGCCTTTTCACCTTTCTCTTTCAGGTGATGCTCAATCAGGCCGGACTTTTTGATCGCGTGTTCGGTTTGCTCATGCAGGTCGGTGCCCTCGGTTTCCTGAGCGATCTGATTCACCAGATCGATAAAGGCCTGCAGGGCATTCGCTGCACGGGCACTGAGCTTATTGAGCTCGATCACTTCGTTAGAGGCGCGCCACATGGACACGCCCTCAGTACGGGCGTGCAGACGTACCTCTTCAATGGTCTTGCCGCCGATACCGCGGGTGGGCACATTGATAACCCGCTCCATCGCCGTGTCATCATCGCGATTGCTCACCAGGCGCAGGTAGGCGAGGGCGTTTTTAATCTCCAGACGATCATAGAAGCGCTGTCCGCCGTAGATGCGGTAGGGCATCCCGGCGCGGATCAGGGCTTCCTCCAATACCCGGGACTGGGCGTTGGAACGATACAGAATGGCGCTTTCGCTACGCAGGTTGCCCTGGCGCACCCAGCTGTCGATCTGATCGACAATAAAACGGGACTCGTCCTGCTCGTTGAAGGCGGCATAGAGGGAGATCTGTTCGCCATCGGCCTGCTCGGTACGCAGCTCTTTACCTAAGCGGCCCTGGTTATTACGGATGACATCGTTGGCGGCCTGCAGAATGGTATTGGTAGAGCGGTAATTCTGCTCCAGCTTGACCACCATGGTATCTTTGAAGTCCTGATTGAAACGCTGGATATTTTCGATCTTGGCGCCGCGCCAGCCGTAGATCGACTGGTCATCATCACCCACCGCCATCAGCTTTTCCGGTTTTGGCTTACGCGGATCGAGCGGCTGACAGAGCATCTTCAGCCAGGCGTACTGGATCGAGTTGGTGTCCTGAAACTCGTCTACCAGAATATAACAGAAACGCTCCTGATAGTGTTCCAGCAGCGCCGGGTTATGGTCTCGCAGCAGTTCCAGACAGCGCAGCAGCAGCTCGCCAAAATCGACCATGCCGCCGCGATCACAGGCGTCCTCATAGGCGGAGTAAACGCTTACCATCACTCTGGTGTTAGGGTCGCCGCCGGGGTCGATATGACGGGCCCGCAGACCTTCATCTTTCTGTGCATTGATATACCACTGAAACTGCCGGGCAGGCCAGCGGCTATCATCGAGGTTCATCTCTTTTGCCAGCCGCTTGATCAGCCGTAACTGATCATCGGAATCCATAATCTGGAAGTTTTCCATCAACCCGGCATCACGCCAGTGAGCCCGCAGAATGCGGTGTGCCAGGCCGTGGAATGTTCCTACCCACATGCCGCTGGGGTTCAGCCCCATCAGCTCCTGAATTCGCCCGCGCATCTCTTTGGCCGCTTTATTGGTAAAGGTAACCGCCATAATCGAGTAAGGCGAGAGCCCCTCGGTCTGTACCAGCCAGGCGATCCGGTGTACCAACACCCGGGTCTTGCCGGAACCGGCACCGGCCAGCACCAGCATATTACACACCGGCGCAGAAACCGCTTCGCGCTGGGCTTCATTGAGTGAATCAAGGAGATGGGATACGTCCATAGGGCTTCTTCAGATAGCTGTATAAATATTCAGTGGGGATTATAGCCGCCGGGGCGGCTGGAGGCCAGATGCAAAGCGGGTAAGAGCAGTCGTTAGTCGCTAGATGTCACTAAAAACGTGACTTGCTAGGGGTTAGGAAAAGCCTTCTTATCCGGAATATCAAAGGGCTGAAAATAGTGGAGCATTAAAAGGGAAAAGTTGACGCTCCGCATGAGATATTCAGAAAATCCTGCTAGCCACCGGCCATGACTATGGCAACGCCGCGGGTGTCGCTATCCGCTGTAGCAGTATCCGGCGGAACTCTTCCGGGTCTTTGATCTTTTGAGTGGTGTTCGGGTCCAGGGCCGGGATCAGTCGTGATAGCCAGAAACGCATCGCGGCGGTTCTTACCAATTGTGGCCAGGCGAGGTATTCATTCTCTTCGAAAGGTCTGACCTGATCGTAGGCGGTCAGTAGTGCCTGCTCCCGTTGCGGGTCAATCGAGCCATCCGGATTAACGCACCAGTCATTGGCGACAATGGCCAGGTCATATAACAGGTAGCCGGTGCAGGCGTTGTAGATATCCAGAATCGCGCTCAGCTTATCTTCCTGAAACAGGGCGTTATCATGGAACAGGTCCCCATGAATTGCGCCCTGAGGCAGGTTCCAGGGTTGTTCCCGCAGTTGTTCGAACAGTGTCACTTCAGTGCGCAGCAGTTGCGCATCTTCGGTACTGAGTTTGCTGGCAATCTGTTGCGACTCCCGCCGCCACCAGAAAACTCCGCGATGGGCCTGACGCTGCAGGTAGAAATCACGACCGGCCTGATGAAACTGCCCCAGGGCTGCGCCGATCTGCTGGCAGTGTTCTGCTGTCAGGGCTTCAATATGATTACCGGGCAGGCGTGGCTGAAGCAGTGCCGGGCGGTTATGCAGGGTTTTCAGGCCGATACCGTTGCTGTCTTTGAATGGAAAAGGCACGGGGCAGCCCCGGTCAGCCAGCCAGGTAGTCAGTTCGACAAAGTAGGGCATTTCATCCTGATTAAGGTCTTCAAACAGAGTGAGCACATACTCACTCTCCTGCTGATCTTCGCCGCAGAGCGTAACGAAGTAGTTGGTGTTTTCGATACCGCCGTCGATACCTTTAAAACTGATCAGCTGACCCAGTTGAAAATCCTGCAGCAGGTTTTCAAGATCTGACTGGCTTACCTCTGTATATACTGCCATAAATACCGCTTATTAATTACCAGCTGAACAAAATCCACTTGGGCAACATCAGGGTTGAGTCTTCAAACTTCTGAAACTCACCATCTTCGGTGGGCCGCAGATAATAGGTTTTGCCTACGACGGGCTCGACTTTAATCTCTTTCAGTTTGCCATTAACCCGGTACTCAAAGTAAGTCGCCTTTTCGCCGTGACGGATGGTGACCACCGGCTCGTTGTCATCAAATTCAGGTAATACATCTGCTGTTACTACAGGGGCGAAAGATATCGAACACAACAGGGTAAAGAGAAACACTACTTTTTTCATAACCATTCTTCTTTTCATAATCACTCCATGAACTGTGACTGCGCCATCTGAGTCCCGGGCAGTAAACCCGATAACAATATCTCCTGACGGTCAATGACTGCAATACCATGACCAGAAATACTTCCTTCTATAGCGTAGCTGATGTGTGAATATCCAGGTATCTGAATCTCTTCCGGTGTATGCGTTGCGGGTTGCCAGTTTGGCGCAGGCCAGTCGGGGTTGCGCTGAAACAGTGCGTTGTGCTGCCAGTTACGGGAGTGGCTGGTGATTCCGCTGGCGTTTGTCGGGGAGAGGCGGTTGGGCATAAAAGATGCAGGTGTTTGTTTACATCTGCAAACAGGGGCCGATTACTATGAATGCTCAATTTAGCGCTCTTCAGCTTAACCCTCGAAATGAGTCTACCGTGCTGGGTTCGGTGACCTTTGGCCTGGAGGAGTTTATTGATCAGCAGGGAGGCCAGAGTCAAGTCGTACTCTCACGGGCGGGTTTGCAGCCGGGGATGTATAAAAAACCCAATGTGCCTATTCCATTGCAGAGTTTCTGTAACTCGATGCATGAGGCCGCCTGCAGTACCGGTAATGAACATTTTGGCCTGAGCTTCGGTGCCCGGTTTCAGCCAGAGGGTCTGGGGGTGTTTGGTTATCACGCGATCACTGCGCCCACGCTCAGGGATGCACTGGAGGGGATGCTGAGTTCATTTAACGTATTTCAGAAAAATAGCTTGCTGCGGCTGACGCAGCATAAGGGTATCTGCTCGCTTGAGTATCGCCTGTTAGATGGTGATATCAGGGATCGCCGCCAGGATGCTGAGGTCACCATCGGCATGCTGAATAACGTCTTACGCCGCGGGCTGGGGCCTGACTGGACGCCACTGGCGGTGCATTTTCAGCATCCGGCACTGGTGGATGCACTGCAGCATCGTGATGCATACCAGTGTGATGTCAGCTTTCAGCGGGAGAGTAACTTTATCTTTTTCCGTGCGGGTTGCCTCGACTCGCCGATGCCCGATGCCGATCCGATTCTGCATGGCATCACGCTGGATGCTATTGCTCAGCTATCGGGCAGTGTGGCGCAACGGCTGTCAGTGGCACAACGGGTGCGCGGTGAGGTGGTTGATCTGCTGCCTTCTGGCGAGCTGTCTCTGGAACAGGTGGCAGAACGTCTGTTGCAGTCGCCCCGCACACTGCAGCGGGCATTGTCAGCGGAAAATCAGTCGTTTAAGACGATTGTGGAGGTAACCCGGCAGGAACTGGCCGATTACTATCTGTCTTATGATCAGCTCAGCTTGTCGCAAATCGCCTTCCGGCTGGGCTATTCGGAGCTCAGCGCATTTACCCGGGCGTTTATGCGCTGGAAAAATGTCCCTCCCAGCCAGTGGCGCCAGGCGGTTAAGCGTTAACCTCGTCGGCTTATGAACTAACCGCTCTTATGCGTAACCCCGCGCCAGAGTAAGTTGGCGTTAAATGTCAAAACTCTGATTTCTGCGGTCAAGGGAAAACAGGCCTGCCTCTGCGACACTCATCTCATCATATATAGACAGAGGACGAGATGAGATGTCTGATTCAACTAAAACACCCACAACCGTGTGGCAATGCCCGGACGAGGATGCACTCCAGTCAGCGGAACGCTTTCTCGCTGATAACGGCGTCGAGTACCTGTTAGCGCAGTTTGTTGATCTGCATGGCTGCAGCAAAAGTAAAGCGGTGCCCGTAAGCTGTTTAAAAATGCTCTGTCATGAGGGTGCCGGTTTTGCCGGCGGCGCGGTGCTGGGGTTCTACATGAGCCCGCAGGACCCGGAATATATCCTCATAGCGGACCTCTCAAGCCTTAAACTGATGCGCTGGATGCCGGGCTTTGCCTCTATCCGGGGGTTTGGTTATGTCGGGGGGCAGCGATTCGGTCTGGACTCGCGTAATGTTCTGGCAACGCAGACTGCACGACTGGCTGCCCGGGGGCAGCGATTGATGACGGGGCTGGAGCCAGAGTTTTATCTGCTCAGCCGTGATGAGGCGGGCACTATCGTACCGTTTGATCGCACTGATACCCTGGAGACACCCACTTATGATTATAAGGGGATCACCCGTAATGCCACCTATCTGAGAGAGTTGCATAAAACACTGGAGTCCACCGGTCTGGAGGTGTACCAGATCGATCATGAAGACGCGAATGGCCAGTTTGAACTGAACTACAAATATGACGAAGCGCTGGTCTCCGCTGATAATCTGCAGTTTTTTAAAATGGCGGCCTGTGAAATCGCCAACGAGATGGGCGCAATCTGTAGCTTTATGCCGAAGTTAAGTGCCACTACAACGGGTAACGGCACCCATGTGCACTGTTCGCTGGTGGATGAGGCGGGCAACAATCTGTTTCTGGATGAGTCTGACCACAGCGGCATGGGGTTATCAAAGACCGCTTACCATTTTATTGCCGGTATTCTTGAGCATGCAGCGGCACTGACCGCTATTCTCTGTCCCACCGTGAACTCCTACAAGCGGCTGGTCACCGGTACCCCCGGCCGTCCCAGCTGGGCGCCGGTATATGTTGCCTATGGGGATAACAACCGTTCAGCGATGGTGCGTATCCCGTATGGGCGTATCGAAGTACGTATCGGTGATGGCGCGATGAATACCTATCTTGCCACCGCCGCAATCATTGCTGCAGGCCTTGATGGTATCGAGCGGGAGCTGTCGCCGCCGCCGGCACAGAGTCTCAACTTCTACGATCTTACGGCGGTGCAACTGGCAGAACTGGGCGTTAGCCGACTACCGGCAACTCTCGGAGATGCCCTGACGGCGCTGGAACAGGATGTGTTACTTGCTGAGGCGCTGGGCAGCCAACTGATCAACAACTATATCACCCTTAAACGGCAGGAGTGGAACGCCTACCAGGCGACGGTATCCGCCTGGGAGATCGACCGTTATCTGACTTTTTATTAACAGGGGTTTCATCATGATTCAGCTTACACAACAGCAGATTGAGCAGTTCCGTAAAGATGGTTTTCTGATCGTCGACAAAATTATTGAGCCTGAAGCGGCGGCAGATATTCTTGAACGTTTTCCGCTGATCTTTGAACAGGGTCTCTATGAGACCGGTATCCGTCCGGATGAGGTGAATCTGCCGGAGGGGAGTCCCCCCTTTACCAGGCAGATCTGTAATGCCTGGAAATCGGATCTGACCATTGCCCGACAGGTATTGTCTGAACAGATGGGGCGTGTGTGTGCACAACTGGGAGGCTGGAGCGGCACCCGTCTGATGATCGATAACCTGCTGTGGAAACCGGTCGCGGGTCGGTCTATCGGCTTTCACCAGGACAGTATGTATTCGACCTGGATCGATAAGCCGGAGCTGGTCAGTTGTTGGCTGGCGCTGGACCAGACCACTGCCGCAGGCGGCACGCTGGTTTATATCCGCGGTTCCCACAAATGGGGTGAAGCTAAGCCGATTATGCAGTTTCACGGCCCTGAAGATGACCTGAAAGAGGTGCGTGAATGGGCGGCAGCGAATGATCTCGAGTTAGAGCTGGTACCGATTGAAGTCCCTCCCGGCGGTGGTGCTTTCCATGATGGCTGGTTATGGCATGGGTCGCGTATCAATAATGCAGATGTGCCGCGCCGGGCGTTGGCGATGCATTACTTTCAGGCTGATATTGAGTTTAACCCGGCTAATTTGAAGGTAGGGAACGGCCCGATCTACGGCCGTTACAAGAAGTTCGGCAGTAATGAGCTGGATGAAAGCTATTTCCCGATTACCTGGACCGACACCGGCTATCGCAGCCCGGGTCTGGATGAGTATCTCAACGAGGGCCACGAAAAATGAGAATTCTGGCCATTATGGCAGGCGGTATGAATGGTCCGGTTGAATCCGGTGTCATCGGCAAAGTGGTTGAGGCCCGGGGCCATCGCCTTGAGTGGGTTTACCGGCGGCATGGTGATGCTTTGCCGGAGGATATTGACGTCTATGCTGCTCTGATCGTATTTGGCGGCGAGGTCAGTGTGTATGACCCGTCACTGCGCCCCTATTTTGATCAACTGTCTGCCTTGATTCGACAGTTTGTCTCTGAGGACAAACCGGTTCTGGGTTCCTGTTTAGGGGCTCAGGCTATCGCTTACGCCTTTGGCGCGGAGGTGCGGCCGCAGAGCTTTCTTGAATATGGCTTTACCCCGTTGCAGCTGACCGATGCCGCAGCGGATGACCTGTTATTTCAGGGGCTGCAGAGTCAGCAACAGCTATTCGAAATGCATTCCGATACCTTTGCCCTGCCAGACGGAGCAACGCTGCTAATGCAGGGGGATCAAGTGGTGAATCAAGCCTACCGGTTAGGCTCAAATATCTATGGTTTTCAGTGCCACTTCGAGGTTGACCCGCAGATCACCGCCACCTGGAATCAACGTGAACTGATCGGTAATCCGAACCGCGATCAGGCGCTAGTCAGTCAGATGATTGATCAGGCGGACAATGACTTTGTTCTGTATCAGGATGCCCAGCAGCGCTTTGCAGAAACGGTTGTAACCCGCTGGCTGGCGCTGGCTGAGCCACGGGGACAGGGCGTTTAGCGAGGGTATCTTTGTGTTTGCCAGCGTGGCCATTACCGCTGAAATGCGCAACAGAGCTTTAGGCAGCCCACGGAATCGAATATGATGGAGCCCTCGGGGCCGATGCGATACTCCGGCCACACTCTTTTCAGACGGACAATGACTGCAAAACCATGACCGCAACTACTCCCCCTATTATCTTAGTCGATGGATCTTCATACCTGTACCGGGCCTTTTTCGCGGCTCAGCAAGCCGATATGCGCACCTCTGAAGGGGTGCCAACCGGGGCCGTGCGACTGGTGACCAGCATGTTACGCAGTCTGATTAAACAGTATCCGCAAAGTCCGGTGGCTGTGGTGTTCGATGCCAAAGGGAAAACCTTTCGCGATGATATCTATCCGCAATACAAGGCGCAGCGGCCATCCATGCCGGATGATCTGCGGACGCAGATTGAGCCGATCCATAATATTGTCCGGGCGATGGGGTTTCCTCTGATCGCCGTTGAGGGTGTTGAGGCGGACGATGTGATTGGAACCCTGGCCAGGGAGGCAAGTGCTAAGGGGCTGAATACGATTATCTCCACCGGCGATAAGGATATGGCACAGCTGGTGGATCAGCATGTCACCCTGATCAACACCATGAATGATACCCATATGGATGTCGACGGAGTAAATGAGAAGTTTGGAATTCCGCCGGAGCTGATTATCGACTATCTGGCGCTAATGGGGGATAAGGTCGACAACATTCCGGGTGTGCCTGGAGTGGGTGGAAAAACCGCTCTGGCGCTGTTACAGGGGATCGGTGGCATCCAGGATCTCTATGACAATCTGGATAAAATTGCGGCGCTGGGCTTTCGTGGTTCGAAAACCATGGCCAAGAAGCTGGAAGAAAATCGGGAATCGGCGGAGCTTTCCTACCTGCTGGCAACGATTAAAACTGATCTCGAACTGGAATGTGGCATAGAAGATATACCGGTGCCCGAGGCCGATAACGAGAAGTTGCTGGAACTGTTTCAGCAGTGTGAGTTTCGCAGCTGGATCAGTGAGCTGGATGCTGCAGCGGCGGACGGTGCTAAAGCGTTAGAGAATGAATCGCAGCTGCCGGACGAGATCGTCTATGAAACGATTCTCGATCAGGCCGCATTTGACCGCTGGTTTAAGGTGCTGGAGAGCGCTGAACTGTTTGCCTTTGACACCGAAACCGACAGTCTCAACTACATGGAGGCCAACCTGATTGGCCTCTCTTTCTCGGTAGAGCCGGGCAAGGCTGCGTATCTGCCCGTTGCCCACGACTATATGGGCGCGCCTGAACAGCTGGATCGTAATGCAGTGCTGAAACAGCTGAAGCCGTTGCTGGAGAGCGAATCCCACAAAAAAGTGGGGCAGCATATTAAGTATGATATGAACGTGCTGGCGCGTTATGACATTGAACTGAAAGGCATAGCGTTTGATACCATGCTCGAATCCTATGCGCTGAACTCGACCGCTTCGCGACACAATATGGATGCTCTGGCAGATTTTTATCTGGGGGTTAAAACCGTTAAGTTTGAAGAGATTGCTGGCAAAGGTAAGAAACAGCTGACCTTCAATCAGATCGAGATGGAGCAGGCGGCACCCTATGCGGCTGAAGATGCGGATATCACCCTGCGTCTGCATCAGGTGCTGAGTAGCAAGCTGGCGCAGGATCCGGCACTGGAAAGCGTCTTCTCCGATATAGAACTGCCGTTGATTCAGGTGCTTGCCCGCATGGAACAGCACGGCGCTATGGTTGATGCGACGCAACTGGCCATTCAGAGCCGGGAACACGGTGAACGGCTGGTTGAGCTGGAGCAGAAAGCCCATGAGTTAGCGGGTGGCCCCTTCAACCTGAGTTCGCCTAAGCAGCTGCAAGAGATTCTGTTTGATCAGCAGAAGCTACCGGTGATTAAGAAAACTCCGAAAGGCGCACCATCAACTGCAGAAGAGGTGTTGCAGGAACTGGCACTGGATTACCCACTGCCGAAGATGATTATTGAGCACCGTAGCCTGAGTAAACTGAAGAGCACCTACACCGATAAGCTGCCACAGATGATCAATCCGGCCACCGGGCGGATACATACATCCTATCATCAGGCGGTAACCGCCACTGGCCGACTCTCTTCCTCCGATCCAAATTTGCAGAACATCCCCATCCGTTCCACCGAGGGCCGGCGCATCCGTCAGGCTTTTGTGGCTCCAGAAGGTTATAAGCTGGTGGCCGCAGATTACTCTCAGATCGAGCTGCGTATTATGGCGCACCTGTCTCAGGATCAGGGGCTGCTGAAAGCCTTCGCCCAGGGGGCCGATGTTCATAAGGCGACCGCTGCGGAGGTGTTTGGTGTTGAGCTTGAGAATGTAACCTCAGATCAGCGCCGCAGCGCTAAAGCGATCAATTTTGGTCTGATCTACGGCATGTCCGCATTTGGTCTGGCGAAGCAGCTGGGCATCGGCCGGAATGAAGCGCAAACCTATATCAATCACTACTTTGAAACCTATCCCGGTGTGCAGCGTTATATGGATGATATCCGGGCGCAGGCGGCTGAAAAAGGCTATGTGGAGACTCTGTTTGGTCGTCGTCTGTATCTGCCGGAGATTAAGGCCAGCAATGGTATGCGCCGTCAGGCGGCTGAGCGTACTGCGATCAACGCGCCGATGCAGGGGACTGCCGCAGATATTATTAAAAAGGCGATGGTTAAAGTGGATCGCTGGTTGCAGGGCAGTGATAGCGGCGCCCGGATGATTATGCAGGTACACGACGAGTTGATTCTTGAAGTGCCGGATGCTCAGGTGGAGGCGGTATCAGCGCAGCTGGTTGAGTTGATGCAGTCAGCTGCGGCTCTGGACGTGCCACTATTGGTGGAAGCGGGAACCGGTGATAACTGGGATCAGGCGCACTGAGCGGCAGGGGATCAGCGCATTATAGATGAGTCTGTCAGAGGAACTTATTCAGGGACAGCGCGTCTCAATACTATGAGAGTCATATTAGTTTACCCCGCCAGGGGCGGCTCTCATATCTACTAAGCATATGGCAACAAGTATGCCTTGAAGCTCTCGAAATCACAGTGTTCCCCTTTTAATGATTCGAGAGCTTTTTTTATCCGGGCCGGTTTATTCGCTTGCCTGATCTTCCCCGTCATCGTTCAGTAACCAGTGGTTGAGCTGTTCACGCAGTTGGTCGACACCGGTTGTTTTCAGTGCGGAGAAAGTTTGTATCGTGAGCAACGGATTGTTTTTTACATCCAGATCCTGCTTCATCTTTAACAGCGCATTCTGTGCTGCGCCCCGGTTCAGCTTGTCGGCTTTGGTTAGTAGAATATGGAGTGGCATCGCAGCTTCGCTGCACCACTGGATCATCATCTGATCAAACTCTTTCAGGGGGTGACGAATATCAACCATCAGAACAACACCGCGAAGAGAATCACGGTTCTGCAGATAATCGTCGAGGTGTCTCTGCCAGTGCTCTTTCATCGCGATAGGGACTTTGGCGTAACCATAACCCGGCAGGTCAACGATGCGCAGCCCTTCCACATTGGTATCGAAGAAGTTAATCAGCTGTGTCCGGCCCGGCGTTTTACTGGTGCGGGCCAGCTTTGCGTTGGTCAGCGTGTTAATTGCACTGGATTTACCAGCATTGGAACGACCTGCAAACGCAACTTCTGCGCCGTTGTCCTCGGGACACTGGCTAAGTTTGCTTGCGCTGGTGTTAAAACGTGTCAGATGGTACTGAATTTGGGGTAAAGACATATACTTTTTGCCTATCAGCCTGTAAATACAGACATTTATCGTTCCAGTTTGTGTGGATATTAGGTTATAATCCCGGCGGAATTCTACCTGTGGCTGTAATATTACACCAGCCCGGGTGTTAGTTTGGTCGCCCTGTTTCAATCCGATTAGCTTCAGATTGTGACAGAAACCGTTAGCAATCTATAGCAAGAGTCTGGGTTAGTCGATGAATAAACTACTGATCGCCATACTGGCAAGCGTGAGTATCATAAGTGTTGCACATGCGGCGGGAGATGCTGCTAAAGGACAGGGTAAAACCGCAATCTGCGGTGCATGTCACGGAGCTGATGGCAACAGTGCTGTCGGCAACTTTCCTAAACTGGCGGGGCAGAATGAGAGTTACCTGCTGAAACAGTTGCAGGATATTAAAGCAGGCAATCGTACCGTTGTAGAAATGACCGGTCTTCTGACTAACCTGAATGATCAGGATCTGGCAGATATCGCTGCGTATTTCTCTTCTAAGACCGTTCAGGTCGGCGCCGCAAAAGCGGATCTGGTTGCTGCGGGTGAGAAAATCTACCGCGCCGGTGTTGCTGATAAGGGTGTAGCTGCCTGTACCGCTTGTCATGGTCCAGAGGGTAAAGGTATTGAAACAGCAGGCTACCCGGCACTGAGTGGTCAGCATGCGCAGTATGTTGAGACCCAGCTGAAAAACTTCCGTGCGGGCACCCGTGCTAACGATCCTCAGGCGATGATGAGCACAATTGCTGCGAAGCTGAGCGATAAAGAGATCCAGGCGGTTGCCAGCTATATCCAGGGCTTGAATTAAGATTCAGCTCTGAGTCAGGAAAGGCAGCGTAAGCTGCCTTTTTTATTGGCAAAAATAATTGCGCCAGGGCTGAACTTGACGCATATTGGCCGGTCATAAGAGACTGATTTTCTGAAAGGTTGGAGACAGATATGTTTAGAACACTCGCTATTGGGTTATTAATGACCCTGACCGCGGTCATCGCTCAGGCAGAGGAGTATAAGGCCGGTGTCAACTATGATGTGATTGCTATGCCGGTTCCGACTACTGATAAAGCAAAAGTTGAGGTCGTTGAGGCCTTTGGTTATCTGTGTCCCCATTGCGCTCATTTTGAACCACTGTTGCACAGCTGGGTGACTAAATTACCGGATAGTGTGGATTTTGTGCGTATTCCCGTGGTGTTTTCCCGGTCATGGGAGCCATTAGCCCGGGCATATTACTCTTCCGAGATCCTTCATGATCTGGATAAAACCCACCAGGCCACTTTCGATGCGCTGCATAAAGAGCGTCGCCGGTTTAACAGTATGGACGATCTGGCGAACTACTATGCTGATCTGGGAGTTGATAAAGACAAATTCACAAAAATGACCCAGTCTTTTGCAGTCAATATGCGTATGAATCAGGGCGCGTCAAAGCTGAAAGGTTATGGTATCCAGAGTGTGCCGACCCTGATCGTCAATGGTAAATATCTGGTGACCGCTGATAAAGCCGGTGGTCATGCCGGGATGCTTAAAGTTGCTGAATATCTGATTGAGAAAGAGAAGAATGCTCAGTAGAGCTGGTCTGTATCAAAAAAGCCGCATTTAGCGGCTTTTTTATTGCAAATTGGGTAGCGAACGCCGCCAAGAGACTGGCTTGTGGTGTCTGATCTGACATAACATAAAAGCTTGTTATTGGTTTATCTATTGGTCGGTTCACAGGTATAGGTAATGGAACAGGACGACTGGAAAGAGCGTTACAAATTACTTTCTGAAGAGGTGGATAAGCTCCAGGCTCTGCTTGAGGAACAGCCACTGCAACGACTTGTATTCCAGATGTCTGTAGTGCTTGATGGGCAGTCAGAAGGGCTTGACCGGTCTTTAAAAAACCTCTGTGAGCAGATTAAAACCGATAAAGTTGCTAAGCCAGAGACTATTAGCCTGGTTGAGAAACAGTTGCGGGGGCTGGACCTGGAACAGCAACAGCACCGCAATCAGTTACTGCAGGGGCTGAAGAAATGGATATACCAGCTACGACTGAACCTGACTACCGATTTGAGCAACCAGCGTTTAAGCTCGGTTGAGGAAGCGCTGGCCCCTTTCTCTGGTCGGCTTGCTGAAATCTCGTCTGTTATCAATGATCTGGTGGCTCTGCAGGCACATATTCTGACCGATGATTTTAACGGCGGACGACAGCACGGTATTCTCGAAGAGCTGGGGCATGAAGATGAGGAGCTGCTAGAGAAAATAGCGTCTGAACTACTCAGCTTGATGTCAGGTCTGCACATCCCCCAGGGAGAGATGTCCCTGGCGCGGGAGCTGGTTAGCAGAATCGAAAGAGGCTTGTCGCTCAGCGTGCTGCCTGAGATTATTCAGGATCTTGTAAGCCTGGTGGGCAGGATCAGTTCTTACAATAGCGAAGACTTTGAAGACTATCTGCTCAATCTCACTGGCCAGTTAGCGGAAGTACAGGCATATGTTGAAGCCAGTCAACAGGATGAACGGCTGGATGAAGAGGCTGAGCTGCTGAGCAATGGGATTCGCTATGATGTTCAGGCGATACAGCAAGCGATGCAGGAATCGAACGACCTGCAGCAGTTAAAGAGCAATGTATCGTCCCAGTTAATGAACATTGTAAAGTCAGTTGACCTGTTTAAACAGAAAGAGGAAAGCCGTGAGCAACGCTTGCACGAGCGTTATCTTCAGCTCCAGTCCCGCCTTGAACAGATGGAGGTGCAGACTCAGCAGATGAAAGTCCACGTGGAGGCAGAGCGGCATAAAGCATTGACTGATTCATTGACAACATTACCGAACAGAGCCGGATATGATCAACAGATTACCTTCGAATTTGAGCGCTGGAAGCGTTATGGTCAGACCTTTTCGATAGCGGTTGCTGATCTTGATCTGTTTAAAAGAATTAATGACTCTTATGGCCATCAGGCGGGTGATAAGGTACTCCGTCTGGTGGCTGCAATTCTGACCCGGCAGTGCCGCTCTACTGATTTTGTTTCCCGTTACGGTGGTGAGGAGTTTGTTATCCTGATGCCAGGGACCTCGGAGGAGCAAGCAGTGTCTGCGGTGGAAAAAATTCGCCATGCTGTTGAATGCAGCCCTTTCAATTTTCATGGCCAGCCGGTGCAGATTACACTCTCTCTGGGGGTCGCCGAGGTGCAATCTGACGATTCGATTGAAGACCTGTTTGGTCGGGCGGATAAAGCACTCTACGAAGCTAAGCGTCTGGGACGGAATCGTATTGAGCTGGGTTAAGCTTTGGTACTCCGGTATGATGCAGGTCTTTACCTTGTAGACCGATGTAGGCAATATGCCTGCCTTATTCCAGAACAACTGACCACGGAACCTAACAGCGGTGCGACGTTTACTCCGAATCTTCAAAATTGTACGGGTTTTTGCTCGATACCGGCTTGATACCCTTTTTGATCAGCTTAACCTGCATTGGTATGCCCGCCTGCTGATAAACCTGATGCTCTGGCGTTACCTGATCCCGGTAGGTTCTAAGTCCCAGGGGCAGCGGTTACGTTTGGCTCTGGAAGAGCTGGGGCCGGTGTTTATCAAGTTTGGTCAGATGTTGTCCACCCGGCGAGATCTTCTGTCTGATGACCTGGCGCTGGAGCTTAAAAAGTTGCAGGACCAGGTGCCTCCTTTCGAGAGTGCCTATTCGCAGCAGTTGATTGAACGGGCATTGAATGCGCCGGTCGAAGAGATTTTTGCCGAGTTCAATGCCACACCGATGGCGTCTGCGTCGGTTGCGCAGGTGCATGAGGCGCTGTTGTACAACGGTGAAGAGGTGGTGGTGAAAGTGATTCGCCCCGGCATCGAAAAGACCATCAGAAAAGATATGGCGGTGCTGTATACCATTGCTCAGCTGGTGCAGGCTTTGTGGGTTGAGGGCCGCAGGCTGAAGCCGGTAGAGGTGGTTGCTGATTATGAAAATACTATTTTTGATGAACTGGACCTGCGTAAAGAGGCTGCTAACGGTTCGCAGATTCGGCGTAATTTTGAAAACTCTCCCATTCTCTATGTGCCGGAGATCTATTGGGATCTGACTCGCCAGAATGTATTGGTGATGGAGCGGATTCACGGTATTCCAGTGGCTGATATTGAACAGCTTAAGGCTCAGAATACGGATATGAAAAAGCTGGCGGAGCAGGGGGTCGAAATATTCTTTACCCAGGTGTTTCGCGATAGTTTCTTCCATGCCGATATGCATCCGGGAAATATCTTTGTCTCCCGGGAACACCCCTCATCACCGCAATATATCGCCGTCGATTTTGGCATCGTGGGCTCGCTTTCGCCGGAAGACCAAAGCTATCTGGCACGTAACTTTCTGGCCTTTTTTCAACGTAACTACCGCCAGGTTGCGCAACTTCATATCGATTCCGGCTGGGTGCCGCCGGATACCAATGTGCAGGCATTTGAAACGGCTATCCGCAGTGTATGCGAGCCTATTTTTGAAAAGCCTCTGAAAGATATCTCGTTCGGTATGGTGCTGATGGGTTTATTCCAGACCGCCCGACGTTTCAATATGGAGGTTCAGCCGCAGCTGGTATTGTTACAGAAGACCTTGCTGAATATTGAGGGGTTGGGACGTCAGCTCTACCCCGAGCTGGATTTGTGGGAAACCGGACAGCCCTTCCTTGAGCGCTGGATGAAAGAACGGATGGGGCCGAAAGCGGTCTATCGTTCTATGAAACAACAAGCGCCTGATTGGTTAGATAAAATGCCTCATCTGCCACAGATGGCATATGACGCCCTGAATCAGCTTAAAAATCTGGAGGATAGCCGGCGCAGGGATATGCTTGCTCTGAGTGTTGCCCGTCAGGAACTCCAGCAACAGCGTAATCAGAAAGGCCGCTGGCTGGGGCTGGTGTGTTTTATCGCTGC
This sequence comes from Amphritea sp., assembly GCF_050300915.1. Taxonomy (GTDB): domain Bacteria; phylum Pseudomonadota; class Gammaproteobacteria; order Pseudomonadales; family Balneatricaceae; genus Amphritea. The sequence goes on along the minus strand of NZ_JBNKYN010000059.1, from coordinate 2,586 downwards.
GCTGGGATTTGCAGTAAATGACCCGATGTTCGTGGTCAGCGAACTGCCAGTAATCAGTTGGTTATTGGGCGGTACCGCTGCCGTATTACTGCTGCGTCACTGAATTGCAACAATAAACTACTACTCTTGCCGCCTCCCTTGTTTCGGGGATAGTCAGGGGATAGTAGTGAGGCATGGGATCAGGTATTCTTGCCTGCTTAGATTTTGAAGAATATTGATATGACAGAGTTGTGGTTAGATCAGGTTCGGTGGAATAGCGATGGGCTGGTGCCGGCAATCGCGCAGGATCACCTGTCTGGAAAGGTATTGATGGTTGCTTGGATGAACCGTGAAGCGCTTGCATTAACGGTGCAGGAGAAACGGGCTATATACTGGTCGCGTTCACGGCAGAAGTTATGGCGTAAAGGGGAAGAGTCCGGGCATATTCAGCAGCTCCATGATATTCGCCTCGATTGCGATGATGATGTCATTCTGCTGAGTGTCGAGCAGTTAGGTGGTATAGCCTGCCACACCGGCCGAGAACACTGCTTTTTTAAAACGCTCAGTGATGGGGAGTGGGTTGCTGTTGAGCCCGTTCTGAAAGACCCGCAAAAGATTTATGACAAGTAAGGCCTTATATGAGTGATGTACTGACACAGTTGGGTGATATTCTTGAGCAGCGTAAAGAGGCAACTGCTGAAAAGTCCTATGTCGCCAGCCTGCATGCTAAAGGGCTTAATAAAATTCTGGAAAAAGTCGGCGAAGAGGCAACAGAAACTATTCTTGCCGCTAAAGATGCAGAGGTGAGTGGCGATTGCAGTGATGTTGTTTATGAAACCGCAGATCTTTGGTTTCATACGCTGGTTGCATTGTCACATCTCGGTGTGCGCCCGGAAGCGGTCGTTGAGGAGCTTGCCCGGCGTTTTGATATGTCAGGCTTGGAAGAGAAGGCTTCCCGGCCTGGGCAAAAATAGCTCAAACCCTTGTAGTGGTCTTTGCATAGCTTCAGGGATATCCTGATGCGCGAAGCCTGGAACAAAGAAACCCATTTCATTTAACTGGCGAAGGTAGTTCGCCCAAGTAGTAAAGCGGAGAACAATAATATGTTAGGTGGTATTAGTCTGTGGCAGTTAGCTATTCTTTTAGTCATCGTTGTGCTGTTGTTTGGTACTAAAAAGCTGCGCAATCTGGGTGGTGATCTGGGTGGCGCGGTTAAGGGGTTTAAAAAGGCGATGAATGAAGAGCCTAAAGAGGAAGATAAGCAGATCGAAGCGGATGCGGATTTTTCTGATGCAGGTAAGGCTGAAGCGAAAGAGCAGACAAAAGCAGAGCCAAAAACTGATAAGTAACCGACAGGTAGCTGTAGATGTTTGATATCGGTTTTGCTGAACTCTTGATAATTGCGATCGTTGGGTTAGTGGTGCTGGGGCCTGAAAAACTTCCGGTAGCGGCCCGCACGGTTGGGTTGTGGGTGAGCAAAGCAAAGCGCACTCTCGGCAGTATTCAGTCTGAGATCAGCGAAGAGCTGCGGCTGGATGAGATGAAGCGCCAGATCGTGATGAAGCAGGAAGAGCTTGATCGTGAACTCAATGAGATGCGCAAGCCCGCATCAGAAGCAGAAGGTGGTCGCACAGCAACTACTAAGGCAGCAGTTGAACACGATAAGAGTGTCGATCAGGCGGGAAGTGAGCCAAATACTGTAGTAAAGCCTGAACAGGAAAATACCAAGGCCGATGATAGACCCTAACCAGCCCCATTCAGCGGATGATCAGGAGCAGCCAATTGTCTCCCATCTGGTAGAGCTGCGCAGTCGCCTTATGCGGGCATTGCTGGCTGTTCTTATCCTGTTTCTCTGTCTGTTCTATTTTGCCAATAACCTCTACGAAATAGTGTCTGCACCGTTGACAGCGCTGCTGCCTGCAGGCACCAGTATGATAGCAACAGATGTGACGTCGCCATTTTTTGCGCCCTTCAAACTAACCCTGGTGTTGTCAATCTTTCTGGCGATGCCGCTGATTCTGCATCAGATTTGGGGGTTTATCTCACCGGGCTTATATAAGCATGAGAAGCGCCTTGCGGTGCCGCTGTTGGCGTCAAGTATTGTGCTGTTCTACTCCGGTATCGCGTTTGCTTACTTTGTGGTCTTTCCGCTGATTTTCGGCTTTTTCACCAGTGTGGGGCCTGAAAATGTTGCGGTGATGACCGATATCAGTAGCTATCTTAATTTCGTGTTGAAGATCTTCTTTGCATTTGGTGTTGTTTTTGAGATTCCCATTGCGACACTGCTGTTGGTGTGGAGTGGCATAACCGATGTTAAAAGCCTGAGAGAGAAGCGGGCATACGTGATAGTCGGCTGTTTTGTGTTGGGTATGTTGCTGACACCTCCCGATGTCATCTCTCAAACGTTACTGGCAGTACCAATGTGGTTGCTCTTCGAGCTGGGAATTTTGTTGGCAGTTATCGTCAAGCGGAAAGCGCCAGCGGACGATGAAGAGGCGGAGTAGAATAGGAGCTAGACGCGACTTCGTCGCTTGCTAGTGGCGAGAACGGAAACTGCGTTTCCTGCTAGAAAAAGCAAAGACAAAACATAAAAACCGCCGTGAGGCG
>NZ_JBNKYN010000058.1:0-27321 GCF_050300915.1 Amphritea sp. | reverse complement strand
CAGTGCCGGCGAGGACAGATACAAATTCTGAGCAATGCGCTCGCACGCCTCCACACCATACTCAGGCGCCACCAGCCAGCCCAGTCGCCAACCGGTCATACCGAAATACTTTGAAAAACTGTTCAGCACAAACGCATCCTGATCCACCGACAGTACCGAGGTCGCATCAAAGCCATAGGTCAGACCGTGATACAACTCATCCACCACCAGATGACCGCCTTTACTCTTGACTGTCTGCGCAATAAGTTCCAGCTGCTCGCGGTGCACCACACTGCCGGTGGGATTCGCCGGTGATGCCAGCAGTACCCCCCCGGTATTATCATTCCAGTTCTGCTCAATCAGCTCAGGCGTCAGCTGGTAATTATCCGCAGCGGTTACCGGAACCAGTTGACCACGGGCCTCAAGCAGCCGTAAAAAGCGTGGATTACAGGGATAACCCGGGTCTGCCATCATGAACGTCTGCCCCGGGTTAGCCAGCATGGCAAACACCATCAACAGCGCACCCGAAGCCCCCGCCGTAACAATCACCCGCTCTGCCGGAATATTAAGGCCATAACGTTGCTGATAAAAAGCGGCAATCGCGGCGCGCAGCTGCGGAATACCCGCTGCCGGGGTGTACTGGGTGTGGCCATCACGAATCGCCGCAATACCCGCTTCGGCAATGGGCGCCGGTGTCGCAAAATCCGGCTCCCCGGCACACATATGCACAACATCATGTCCCTGAGCATCCAGCTCTTTGGCACGCTTCAGCAGATCCATTACTTTGAAAGACTCGATATCAGCTACCCGATCCGACCAGTTATTCATGACAGGCGACTCCCCTGTTGACCGTTTTTGAATGGCCGGGATTATACATTAGTCATAACGTTAAAGCAGAACTCCTCTACTCAGAATCATATAGCCCTCTCTGGTCAACAACTATACAACGGCTAATCGCTGCTATAGTTAGATGTTGTGCCGCTTTGAATAACGCTCGTCACACAACGGGTTGAAAAACCCACCCATGTGACCGTTGCAGATGATTTACAGTTTTTTGATCTGGGGGCTGGTGAAAACGCAAAGGTTCTGGTAACTTCAGCACCCTTCTGATGGTTGGTTTAAACACCTTCAGCATCATAGCCGTTGGTAAGCGTTCGGGCACAATCGCCCGACCTGTAGAGAGAAGCGAGGCAGAACTATGCCGAATCAAGAAACACAGTTCACCCACTTTGTACCCTATCCGATTAAGGATGGCGAAGAGTACATGAACGATGCTCAAAAAGATCATTTCCGCCAAATTCTGAATTCCTGGAAACAGGAACTGATGGAAGAGGTAGACCGTACCGTTAACCATCTGCAGGAAGAAGCAACCAACTTTGCTGATCCCAGCGACCGGGCCAGCCAGGAAGAGGAGTTCAGCCTGGAACTGCGCACCCGTGACCGGGAACGTAAACTGATCAGCAAAATCTCTAAAGCGATGGAAAGCATCGATGAAGATGATTATGGCTACTGTGATGCCTGCGGCGTAGAGATCGGCGTGCGACGCCTGGAAGCCCGTCCTACCGCAACACTCTGTATCGACTGCAAAACGCTGGCTGAAATTAAAGAGAAACAGCTGGGTATCTGATCTGATCGCGGCTGACTCGATAGTCAGCCGCTTTTACAATGGTCTATACAGGTCGTTTTGCCCCGTCACCCACTGGCCCGCTCCACTTTGGCTCCCTTCTGGCAGCACTTGCCAGCTATCTTGACGCCCGTGCCCATAATGGCCGCTGGCTACTGCGTATTGAAGACCTTGATCCGCCCAGAGAGGTTGCCGGAGCCGCCGATAGCATTCTCCGGTCGCTCGAACAGTTTGGCCTGCAATGGGATGGTGAAGTCATTCGCCAGAGCGATCGCCATGCACTCTACAACGATATTCTCACCCAACTGACCGAACGCGGCACAACCTATCGCTGCAACTGCTCCCGACAAACCTTACTAAAGCGCAGTGGCGGCACATTCTATGATGGTTATTGTCGTAACCACCCACCGTCGACAAGTCAGGATTGCGCTATTCGCATTCACTGTGAGCAGGATTACCCCTTCGATGACCGGATACAGGGTGCTCAGCAATTTGCTCACCGGACAGAAGATTTCACTCTGTTCCGCCGGGATGGTTTGTTTGCTTACCAACTAGCGGTCACTATTGATGATGCGCAGCAACAGGTGACGCATATCGTCCGCGGTTCCGACCTGCTCGATTCGACACCGAAACAGATACATCTGCAACGACTACTGGGTTACCATCAACCGGCTTATGCGCATATTCCGGTGGCGACCAATACACAGGGACAAAAACTCAGTAAGCAGAATTTCGCTCCGGCACTGGATGATAACCAGGCACGTCAGTTGATCATTCGCGCGCTGAAGTTTCTCGGACAACAACCGCCGCCAGCGTTAGCGGACAGCAGTGTCGAAGAGTGCCTGGCCTGGGCCACACGCCACTGGGATATCAACGCTGTTCCTAAAACCACAGGCTTTATTCTGGAGGAGTGCTGATGCATTTTTACCGCGTACTGATCGTCCTGGTCATCGGTGGCTATCTGCTCTCACCAATTCTCGATCAGTGGTGGCCTGATTCAGCAACGCCCTGGTACCGGCCTTACATCATCTGGGCCGCGCTTATTCTGATACTCGCCATTCTGGAACGGAGACGGCGCAGCGATGAATTTTAATCTGACCTCTCTGCTGCTGATCGCCATCGCCTATCTGGCTGCGCTGTTTGGTACCGCCTACATCACTGAACGGGGCTGGATCCCCAAGCGTGTCATCTATCACCCGCTCACCTATGTGTTGTCGCTGGGCGTATTCACCAGTGTCTGGACCTTTTATGGCGCGTTCGCAATCGCTAAAGAGTCCGGCTATAGTTTCCTCGCGTCCTACCTGGGCGCATCGGCGGCCTTCTTTCTGGCACCGGTGATTCTAATCCCAATACTGCGCATCACCCGCACCTACGAGTTAAGCTCACTGGCCGACCTGTTTGCGTTTCGTTTTCGTTCAGCGACAGCAGGAACACTCACGGCGCTATTCTCTCTGATTGCGATTCTGCCGCTTATCTCCATTCAGATTCAGGCAGTCTCCGATTCACTGCACATTCTTAATCAGGACTTCTCCTCCGACCAGATCGCCATCGGCTTCTGCACCCTGATCGCACTGTTCACCATTCTGGTAGGCGCCCGCAATCCATCATTGCGCTATAACCGTACCGGTCTGATCATTGCGATGGCAACAGGCTCGCTAATCAAGCTGTTCGCCATTGTAACCATCGCCATCTATGCCCTGTACAACGTGCTGGACGGGCCTGGCGGGCTCGATCTCTGGCTGCAGCAGCACCCACAAGAGCAGGCAGTATTCGCCACTCAGCTGGACAGCAATCTGTGGCGCACAATGCTATTAGGGTTTTTCTCCGCCATCATTGTGATGCCCCACACCTTCCACATGATGTTTACCGAAAACACCTCGTCTAATAGCCTGCACAAGGCCAGCTGGGGCGTACCGCTCTATCTGCTGATACTGGCACTGGCCGTTCCGCCTATTCTCTGGGCCGGGATCAAACTGGGGGTGGCGGACCAGCCAGCCTTCCTGATTCTCCACCTGGGGATAAAGCTGGAGTCCAACTTTCTCACGACTCTGGCGTTCATTGGCGGATTGACGGCCGCCAGCGGTATCATCATTGTTGCCACCATTTCGATCGCCTCAATGTTACAGAACCATCTTATTCTGCCGCTGATTCCTCCGCTGTCGACGCAGAAACTCTACTCCCGGTTACTCTGGCTCCGGCGCATACTGATTATTATCATGATGCTGGGTAGTTACCTGTTTTACACCGAGGTAGGCCTTAACTATAACATTCACTGGCTGGGCACTCTGGCGTTCATCGCCTTTATGCAGTTTCTGCCAGGCATTCTCGCCACACTATTCTGGCCCGGAGCCAATCGCGCCGGTTTCTGTCTGGGGCTGGTTGTTGGCATGGGAATCTGGATTATCTCCATGTTCACCGGGCTGCTCAGCGGCGCGTTGAGTAATGATTCATCAATTCTCGATCAACACAACTGGCACCAGATAGCCATCTATGCGCTCACCGCAAACATTACCGTCTTTCTGCTGGGCTCGATTCTGACCCGCAGCTCCCAGGAGGAGATCTCCAGCGCCAGTGCCTGCCTGCATAACAGCCTGCAGCGCCCCATCGGCCCGCAACTGAACATTAGCCACAGTGATGAACTGGTCACCATGCTAAGCTCACGACTGGGCAAAGCAACGGCTCAGAAAGAGATTGAACACGCCCTGCAAGAACTGAATATTGTTAGCGGCGAACTGAACGCTATCGACCTGATGCGACTGAGAACCCTGATCGAAAGTCGGCTGAGCGCGCTATTCGGCCCCGTCGAAGCCAGCGCCTTGTTAAATCAGCAGGTCCGCAAGGACTCTCTGGATCAGTATCGCACCCGGGACATCCACCTTCTTGAAGGTCAGCTGGAAAACTATCAGACCCGCCTCAGCGGTCTGGCGGCAGAGCTGGACAACCTGCGCCGCCATCACCGGATGACACTGCAACGCCTGCCTGTCGGTGCCTGTTCGCTGGACGAGAAAGGGCAGATTATCTTCTGGAATGAAGAGATGGAGCAGTTCACCGGACTGCAGAACTCGGCTGTTTTAACCAAAAAACTGATCAGCCTGCCCTCCCCCTGGGGAGAGCTGCTGAACGATTTTTCCAGTCAGGAACAAAACCATCTGCTGTCTCAGCATCTGTTGATCAATGGAGAAAATTGCTGGCTTAGTCTGCATAAAGCCAGCTTAGCGGACAACTCAGAATCGATGGTTATTCTATTAGAGAACGAAACCGAAAACCAAATTCTGGTTAACCGTCTGTCCCATAACGAACGTCTTGCATCGATTGGCCGGTTTGCCGCCGGGGTGGCACACGAGATCGGCAATCCGGTCACCGGCATTGCCTGCCTGGCGCAAAATCTGAAATATGAAACCGACGATGAGATAGTCCTCGAAAGTGGTGAACAGATCGTTGCTCAGACCAACCGCATCACCCGTATCGTGCAGTCACTGATTCGCTTCGCCCATACCGGCCAGAGCGACAGCCAGCAATTTGAGGAACATATCAACCTGAAAGAGCTGACCGACGAAGCCCTGCATCTGGTGTCGATGGATAGCCGCAGCAGAGAGATTAAACTGATCAACAACATCGATGCCGCACTGAATATCAGTGGTGACCCGCAGCGACTAATGCAGGTATTTGTCAACCTGATCAACAATGCCTGCGATGCCTCGCCTACTGATAGTTCGGTCTGGCTGGAAGCGGAACAGAACGCCAACTCAATCGAGATCAGGGTCAACGATGAGGGCAGCGGCATCTCACCAGAGCATCACAGCAAACTATTTGAGCCCTTCTTTACCACTAAAGACCCAGGAAAAGGAACTGGACTCGGGCTGCCTTTGGTCTATAACATCATTGAGGAGCATTATGGTAGTATTAACATAGTGAGTCCCGCCAATAAAAATCAGAACAATGGCACTCAGGTGGTTATCACCCTCCCGGTCACTTTGCAGGATTAAGTTTGTAAGATAACAAACACCTGCCGACCAGAGGACAAGAAGCAAAGGTAAACCGAATGAGCCGCATTCTGATCGTAGAAGATGAGTCTATTATACGTGCTGCACTCCGGCGACTGCTGGAACGCAACAACTACACGGTTGACGACGCTGGATCCGTCGACGAAGCAACCAGTTTATTCAACCTCAAAGATTATAATCTGATCATCAGTGACCTGCGCCTGCCCGGCGCACCAGGAACCGACCTTATCAATCTGGCCAAAGCGGTGCCGGTGGTGATTATGACCAGTTATGCCAGTATGCGTTCCGCTGTTGACGCGATGAAACTGGGGGCTGTGGATTATATTGCCAAACCGTTTGATCACGATGAAATACTGGAAACCATCGCCAATATCATCAAACTGCGGGGGGCTGAAGATAAAACAGCACAGCCACAGGGCAACCCGCACCCGCTACCCGAAAACCAGATGGTGGGCAAATGCAGCGCGATGCAAAACCTTTTCAGTCGGATCCATAAGGTCGCCCGCACGGATGCTACGGTCCTGATTCAGGGTGAATCAGGTACCGGTAAAGAGCTGGCAGCCCGGGCGATCCACCAGCAAAGCGCTCGCTCAGGCTCACCGATGGTATCGGTTAACTGTGCGTCGATCCCCGAAACACTCATAGAATCTGAACTGTTTGGTCATGAAAAAGACGCCTTTACCGGGGCGGACTCTGCCCGCAACGGCCTGATTGAAGCAGCCAATGGCGGCACCCTGTTCCTTGATGAGATAGGTGAGCTGCCTCTCGAAGCCCAGGCACGCTTACTGCGCTTCCTCCAGGAGGGAGAGATTCGCCGCGTGGGTGCCGTTAAATCGACCCACGTCGATGTCCGCCTGATTGCTGCAACCCACCGCAACCTGAAAGCGCTGGCGAAAACCGGCGAGTTCCGCGAAGACCTGTATTACCGGCTATATGTCATGGAACTGCAAATGCCGCCGCTACGTGAGCGGGGTGAAGATATTATTGAGATCGCTCAGCAGTTTTTACAAAAGAGTTGTGAAAAGCTGGGGTCTCCCCTGCTAAGTTTCAGTGAAGACGCTTGCCAGACGATGGTTCGTTATAACTGGCCCGGCAATGTGCGAGAACTACAGAACGCTATCGAGCGGGCAGTGATTCTGGCGGACGATCACAGCATCACCACCGACCTGCTCGGTCTCGACATCGAGTCTGGTTCTCTGGCTGAACTGGAATCCAGTTTTGCCAGTGGCCGCTCCCTGATTGCAGAAGCCGACCCGAGAGAGCGCAGAACCGAACAAAACCTGTCACTGGACGATTACTTCCAGCGATTCGTACTGGAAAATCAGGACAGCATGAGCGAAACCAAGCTGGCCAAAAAGTTGGGCGTCAGTCGCAAGTGTTTATGGGAGCGCCGCCAGAAACTGGGCATTCCACGAAAGTCTAAAGAAGATCCCCTTAGCTAAGTTTCAGGGGATAAGTCACCACGGCAGAAGTGTTACTTATCCCCCACTGAGCAAGTGCAGCATGAGTAAAATGGTAACACTTTTTGTTACCCTCACTTTTGAAATCCGGTAACAAACGATAGATAAAAATATTAAATTAAATAAAAACAACAAGTTATAAAAACTGGCACAACTACTGCTCTATATAGATCAAGAAGAAGAAAAACACTTACAGTCGATAATCATAATAAAAATAAAACCCAGATTATGAACTGATAAGTAACCTGCCTCGAATAAAAATAAAAATGAGGCTCTAAAAGCTGATCGCTGAATTGACACCCAATACAACGGTCCCGAATCAGTGCTCTTAGAAATAAAAATAACAAGCTAAGTCTGAGTTGTTGTCTAAAAGCGATCAGCTTACCCATCTACTTTTGTCCTTTACCACCAAGCCCCTGTTTGCATTAATGATCCGTTAAACTGCGGCCTAAACTGCATTTTTTGATTGGATTTCATGCTATTATTCTGCGCTCTTGTTTCTGCGTAAGTTTTTCAGTGATATATGGACAAAAACTCATCACCTATAGGCTCGTTTATCCGCAAATTGTTTGGTAGTCATCGAAAGCAATCGGCCAGCAAAACCAGCCAGCAACACAGCGGCCCTCTGCTTATCCCGGAAGAGATCCACCAGATTTCCCGCCGCCAGCTGAACGATGCGGCGATGAAGACCGCATATCACTTGCAGGATGAAGGCTACGAAGGCTATCTGGTCGGTGGTTGTATCCGCGACCTGCTTATGCACAAGCAACCCAAAGATTTCGACGTTGCCACCAATGCCACTCCGGAACAGGCTCACGCTCTGTTTCGTCGCTCACGACTGATCGGCCGACGCTTCAAGCTACTGCATGTTCGTTTTGGCCGGGATATGATCGAAGTCGCAACGTTCCGTGCCAGCCATGACAGCCACCCGACCAATACCGACGGAGAACATGGCCGGCAAAACGACAGTGGCATGATCGTTCGCGATAACGTTTATGGCACCATTGAAGAGGATGCCCTGCGTCGCGACTTCACCGTTAATGCCCTCTATTACTGTCCTAAAGATCACTGCGTTTACGATTTCACCAACGGCTTCAGCGACCTGAAAAACCGCACTCTGCGCATGATTGGTGATCCGGATGCCCGCTATCGGGAAGATCCGGTACGGATGATCAGGGCGGCACGATTTGCCGCCAAACTAGGCTTCAGTATTGAGCCGGAAACCGAAGCCCCACTATATGAGCTGGGTTATCTGCTCAAAGATATCGCCCCTGCCCGCCTATTTGATGAGGTACTGAAAGTATTCCAGTCTGGTCATGGTGTTGAGTCCTACCACCAGTTCCGTAAATACGGGCTGCTGGAACATGTCTTCAGTCAAACGGCTGCTAGTCTTGAGCATCCTCAAGGGGCGCCGGTAGAACAACTGATACTTAACGCCTTGCAGAATACCGATCGCCGGATTCAGCAGGATAAAAGTGTCACCCCGGCCTTTCTGTTTGCCGCCCTGCTCTGGTATCCCATGCAGCAGCGGATGAATCAGCTCCAGAAAGAAGAGGGGCTGCATACGGTTCCGGCGATGCACGAGGCCGCTAATCAGGTGATCGGGGAGCAGATCCGCCAAACAGCTATCCCCCGGCGTTTCTCGACGCCAATCAGAGAGATCTGGGAACTACAGTTCCGCCTGCCGCGCCGCCAGGGTAAACGGGCTGACCGCCTGATGGAACACCCCCGCTTCCGGGCCGCTTACGACTTGCTGATGCTGCGGGAAAACAGCGGTGAAGCACTAGATGGCCTGGGCAAATGGTGGACCGATTACCAAACCCAGAACCCGCAGATACGCAGCCATATGGCCCGCGAGATTCCTAAGGATGAAGCACCTAAGCGACGCCGCAGACGCCGCGGACCGGCAAAACAGCAAGAACACAACAATGGCTGAAACCCACGTTTCAAACCACTGGACCCGGTGCTTTATAGGCCTTGGTAGTAACCTGGAACACCCGGTTACTCAGGTATCCACGGCCCTGCTTGAGCTTGATCGTTTACCCCAGTGTCGTAATCTGACCCCTTCCAGCTTATATCGTAGTGACCCGGTAGGCCCCCCAGGCCAACCCGATTACATCAACGCGGTAGCCAGCCTTGAAACAACGCTCTCACCACTCGACCTGCTGGATGCCTTGCAAGCACTTGAGCAGCAACATCAGCGGGTCAGAATTCAACACTGGGGTCCCCGCACCCTGGATCTGGACCTGCTGCTCTATGGTGATCAATTGATCAATAATGAGCGTTTAACCGTCCCCCATCCCTACCTTCAGGAACGCAGTTTTGTGCTCTATCCCCTGGCAGAAATCGCACCGCAACTGCACATTCCCAACCAGAAAAGTCTCGCAGAGTGCCTCGAAAACTGCCAAAAAGGCTCGCTTGAGCGAATTTAAATAATCAATAAATCATTATAAAACAAATGCTTATAATGATTATCATCGCTATGCACAATAGATAATAGTTAAACCGAAAAGGGCTATGTATAATCCCCCCCGTCTGAGTAATAAATAAGCAGGTTCTCTTATGAGCAGCATTACCCTTCATACACTGATGGCTCGTAAACAGGCCGGTGAAAAGTTTGCGGTGTTAACCGCATACGACGCCTGTTTTTCCCACCTTATCAGCACCGCGGGTGTTGAGGTGATATTAGTGGGCGATTCCCTGGGCATGGTTTTACAGGGCAATGACAGTACGCTGCCAGTCACTGTCGAAGAGATGGCTTACCATACCGCCGCCGTAAAAGCGGGTAATCAGGGCTCGATGATCATGTCGGACCTGCCCTTTATGAGCTATGGAACACCCGAACAAGCAATGGACAGTTCTGCTGCATTGATGCAGGCGGGTGCCCATATCGTCAAACTGGAAGGCGCTGCCTGGCTGGATGAAACTATCACCCTGCTGGCACAACGTGGGATTCCGGTGTGCGCACACCTGGGGCTAACCCCTCAGGCAGTCAACGTGCTCGGCGGATACAAAGTTCAGGGCCGCAACGACAGCGCGGCAAAGCAGATGATTGAAGACGCTGTACGGCTGGAACAGGCAGGCGCGGCAATGCTGCTGCTGGAGTGCGTTCCGGCGCTATTGGCAGGTGAGATCACCAAAGCGGTCGATATTCCGGTTATCGGCATTGGAGCAGGCGCTCAAACCGACGCTCAGGTGCTGGTGATGCACGATATGCTCGGCATCACTCCGGGCCGCAGCCCCAGGTTTGTAAAAAACTTTATGGCTGACAGCAATGATATCGCGGGAGCCTTTAAAGCCTATGCTGACGCAGTCAAAGCAGGTACTTTCCCCGGACCGGAACACGGATTCTAAGAAACATGAAAACTATCTATTCAATCGCCGAGCTGCGTGAAGCACTGGGTGAGGAGCGCCGTGCTGGCAAAAAAATCGGTTTTGTTCCAACCATGGGCAATCTGCATACCGGCCATATTCAGCTGATCCACCAGTCCAACAATCATGCTGATATCACCGTCGCCAGCATCTTTGTTAATCCACTGCAGTTCGGTGAGAACGAAGATCTGGATGCCTACCCACGCACCCTGGCAGCAGACCAGGAAAAGCTGGAAGCCGCCAGTTGCGATTATCTCTTTGCGCCGAATATTAATGAGATGTACCCCAACGGCCAGGTCATCCAGACACTCATCGAAGTACCGGGTATCTCTGATATCCACTGCGGTGCCACCCGTCCAGGACACTTTCGCGGTGTAGCCACGGTAGTCTGCAAACTGTTTGGGATCGTCCAGCCAGATGTCGCGATCTTTGGTGAGAAAGACTTTCAACAACTGTTGGTTATCCGCCGCATGGCTGAAGACCTGTTTCTGCCGGTTGAGATCCTCGGTGCGCCGATTGCCCGGGCCCAGAATGGACTGGCACTCAGCTCCCGTAACGGTTATCTGACCGAAGCGGAATTGGCCACAGCCCCTACCCTGAACCAGACCATCTGCCATACTATCAAGCAGATCCGTTCCGGCCATCGCGATTATCCAGCGCTGCAAGAGGAGGCCCAAAAACGACTGGAGCAGGCTGGCTTTAAACGGGATTACTACACCATCTGCAACCGTCTGGACCTGCAACCCGCAAGAGCTGAAGATACGCAACTCATACTGGTGGCCGCCGCTTACCTGGGTAAAGCGCGCCTGATTGACAATATGGTTATCGACCTCTGACCCGTAAGCTGATCATTGACCGCGGGAAGCTTTCGTTGCTCCGCTCCTCCAGGCCGATTAAAGAGTATTCACCTTTAGTCGGCTTGGTAATTGACGAAACAACTGCTAAATTTCTCTATCTGGCGTCATTTTTTTATTCTACATGCCGCCAGACGGGGAAAACCCCATTGCAGTTGCCTTTTGTCTATGATGTACTGCACTGCACCAATATGATTACTACAAAAAAAGCTGCTGAGTGTTTCTGACCGGTTACTGACTGACCTGCCATTAAAGAGTCACACAACGTGACTACACTACCGCGGCAATCTTATAAGCAAGAGGAATGATCATGCGTGATGTTGTTGTTGTAGCCGCAGGCCGTACGGCTGTAGGTAATTTTAATGGTTCTCTGGCATCAGTTCCTGCCAGCGATCTTGGCGCTACCGTTATTAAAGGTCTGCTGGAAAAGTCCGGAATTTCGGCTGACCAGATTGATGAAGTAATTCTGGGTCAGGTTCTGACCGCCGGCTGCGGACAAAACCCTGCCCGTCAGTCAACTATCAATGCAGGTCTGCCAATTGAAGTACCCGCCATGACGATCAACAAAGTCTGTGGTTCTGGTCTGAAAGCACTGCAACTGGCAACGCAGGCAATTCGTTGTGGCGATGCTGAAATGATCATCGCCGGTGGTCAGGAAAACATGAGCATGTCCGCTCACCTGCTGCCGAACTCCCGTAACGGTGCCCGCATGGGTGACTGGAAGATGGTCGACACCATGATCAAAGATGGTCTGTGGGATGCGTTCAACGACTACCACATGGGTATCACTACCGAAAATATCGTAGAAAAGTACGGTTTCACCCGTGAAGAGCAAGATGCCTTTGCCGCAGCGTCCCAGAACAAAGCTGAAGCGGCGATTAAAGCAGGCAAATTCAAAGACGAGATTATTCCGGTTGTCATTCCTCAGCGTAAGGGCGATCCCGTTGTATTTGATACCGATGAGCAGCCACGTTTTGGTGCCACCGCAGAAGCGCTGGGCCAGCTGCGCCCAGCCTTCAAAAAAGATGGCACGGTGACTGCGGGTAACTCTTCCACAATCAACGATGGTGCTGCTGCCGTAATCCTGTGCTCTGCTGAGAAAGCAGCTGAACTGGGTCTGCCGGTTCTGGCGACTATCAAAGCCTATGCCTCTGCCGGGGTTGACCCATCAATCATGGGTACTGGTCCAATCTGCGCTACACAGAAAGCGCTGGAAAAAGCGGGCTGGAGCGTGGATGATCTGGAACTGATCGAAGCCAATGAAGCCTTTGCTGCGCAGGCGATGTCGGTTAACAAAGATCTGGGCTGGGATACTACGCTGGTTAACGTTAACGGCGGGGCAATCGCTCTGGGTCACCCAATCGGTGCTTCAGGCTGCCGTATCTTCGTTTCTCTGCTGCACGAGATGGCTCGTCGCGACGCGAAAAAAGGCCTGGCTACACTGTGTATCGGTGGTGGTATGGGTACTGCACTGGCTATTGAGCGCGCATAATAGCGTTCTGAAAACAGTAAAGCCCTGACTGATCAGTCGGGGCTTTTTTTTTACTTCGTCACGATGAAGACAAGTCTTGCGCAACAATCAGGCAGTGGCAATAGCACCCTTGCCGACCCCTTCAAACGCTCTCACCATCACCTCACGATCCGGATGTTCAGCTTTAACCTGCGTTGCCAGATGACAGGCGATCTGCTCTACGGTGGTTTCGGTCTCGATCAGGTAGCAATGTTCTGCTGGCAAGCGGATCTCAAACTGCCCCTGAGGCGCATCATACTGATAATGATGCTCGACAGATGGCTCAGCCAGCAGATGGCTACGGGTACCGATATAGATATCATGGAAGGTTTCAGCCCACTGCTGCTCAACGCCGGTATCACGCTGCCCATCGAGATAGATTTCAATTCGCGAGCGATGTCCGTGGGCGATGCGCTGACAGTTACCATCGTGCTGCTGCAAACCATGACTGTAGTGATAAAAAGCGCCACTGATCGCCTCAGGCACAAAACTGATCTCCAGCCCTTGCACCTCATCAGGAAACAGCGCCAGCAGCTGATCTTTACACCACTTAGCCAGGCTGGTTTCAGTCACCTGATCAAGATCCACCAGCACTATCGCCTGCGCGGGTGAGCGGCAGAAAAACGCGCCCCCGTCAGGGTATTGCCAGGTCACCGTAGTTTCCCCCTCCTGTTGAGTGACGCGAAGATTGGCCATGCCCGTGGGTACAACTAAGCCATGATCAATACAGTTATCAAACCACTGCTTTACCGCTTTTTTGACAATCGCAAAGTCACAGATCATCCCCTGCTCATTCAAATTGCCGTCCAGTACCAGCTGCACCAGCCAGGACTCGCCCAGCAGACCTCTTTGCGGATGCAGGTAGGAAAAGTCAACGTTGGTCAGGTTATCTACAAAAAGCTTCACAGGCAGTCACACAGTCAGTTTAAATAAGTGAATAATCGGGCGGCGTATATTAGCTGATTACCAGCTCTATTGCATTCCGTCTGGTACCGGTATACTAGCTCTTTTTTGATAACAGGCAGATGAAATTCGATGCGACTGGATAAATATCTGAGTCAGGCAACCGGTTTACCGCGCAGTCTAATTAAGCGACAGATCAAATGTAAGAACGTCGAGGTAAACGGCCAGATCTGTCAGGATCACGGCTACAAAGTTGTCAGCGATGATGAGGTGCTACTGGAGGGGCAGAAAGTTTCGCCGCCAGGCCCGAAATATCTGATGCTGTATAAACCGGAAGGCACCGTATGTGCCACCGAAGATGCCGAACACCCTACGGTTATCGACCTGCTGGAGCTGGACAACATCCGTGATCTGCACCCCGCTGGTCGCTTAGATATTGATACCACCGGACTGGTGCTGATTACCAACGATGGTCAGTGGTCTCACCGGGTTACCTCGCCCAGACATCGCTGTGATAAGGTCTATCTGGTCACCACGGCAGACCCGATCACCGAGGACTACGTCGAAGCATTTGCCAATGGCATCCTGCTGCGCAATGAGGATAACCCCACCTTGCCAGCCACCCTGGAAGTGCTTTCAGAGACTCAGGCCCGGGTGACCCTGCACGAAGGCCGTTATCACCAGGTTAAACGGATGTTTGCTGCGCTGGGCAATAAAGTGATTGCCCTGCACCGCGAACAGATTGGCGCAATCGCTCTGGATGATGAGCTGGAACCGGGCGAATTTCGTTTTCTGACCGCAGCAGAGGCGAAATCCTTCTGATGACTGACACGGCATTTACACTGTTAAAACCTGAGCTGGACAGTGCCAGCGGCCTGGCTCTCTGGATAGCCGATGAAAATCTGTTGCATCAGACCAGTCGGGTCAATTCCGCCATCACGGTGATTACCAACCGCTATGATCTCTGCCAGCAGCTGAACAGTGCTGGCTGGACCAGCCAGTTCTCTGACTTTGATTTCACCCCCTATGCTGATCATACCGTGGATAAAATTATTTACCGGGTTTCAAAAGAGAAGCCGGTGGTACACCATGTGATCAATCAGGCTATCCGAATTCTCAAACCCGGCGGAACCCTGTGCATCGCAGGACTGAAAAACGAGGGTATTAAGACCTATCTGGACAAAGCCAAGAAACTGTTTGGTGGACAGATGGAACAGTCCAAGTCAGACAAAAATACCTGGATGGGCACTCTTCACTCTCCCGGCGCCCCGGATACCGAGTTACTCGAAGATCAGGACTACGCCAGCCTTCGTCAAGTGGCAAATGATGAACGCTACAGCTATATCAGCAAACCGGGAGTGTATGGCTGGAACAAAATAGATAAGGGCAGTGCTTTTCTGATCAGCGAACTCGCTCGCTTTACCGAGCGACTGCCAGCCCCGCCGAAAACAGCGCTCGATCTGGGCTGCGGTTATGGCTATCTGACCATCAACTGCGCACAGCCAGGTTGCAGAATCACCGCTACCGACAACAACGCCGGTGCAGTACTCGCCTGCCAGGAAAATATTCGTCAACTGGGTATCGACGCCGAAGTCATCATCGCTGATTGTGCAGACAGTATCAGCGAACGATTCCCGCTGATCATCTGTAACCCGCCGTTTCATCAGGGTTTCAGTATTGAGGGGGATATGACTGATCGGTTTCTGGATGCCACTCGTCAACACCTGCAAAGCGATGGAATCGCCTGCTTTGTTGTCAATCTGCACATCCCACTGGAGCGAAAAGCACAAACACGGTTCTCGACCGTAGAAACCATCGCCGACAATGGTAGCTTTAAGCTGGTATTGCTGGCCCAACCGAAATAAGAGATGAGTTAAAAACACAGCATGATCGCCACCTATCTCAAACAAACCTGGTTTTTCTTCCGCGCCAATATGCAGCCAATAATGCGCATACAGCTGCCGTTTATCATTTTGATAACGCTGATCAGCATGAGCGCGATGCAATCGGTTGACCCGGAAAACCCGGAATTAAACAACTCAGTCCTGATGTTCTACCTGGCCAGTCTGATCTTCCTGCCGCTCTATACCGGCGCCACCATCGCCTATCTGGAATCAGTGGTCAATAACGCTCCCATCAGCACCACCGCAGCCCTGAAAATTGGTCTCAACCGCTGGGGATCTCTGTTTGTCACCAAACTACTGGGGGCATTTGGCATCGCCATGGGCCTGTTACTGTTTTTTATCCCCGGTATCTTTATACTGATCCGCTGGGGATTTGCTGAATACTTCAGCATTATCGAAAAAACCGGCCCTACCGAATCCCTGAAAAACAGCTGGCAGGACACATCAGACTATTTCTGGCCCCTGCTAAACGGCCTGGCATTGCTGTTTGCCCTTCTGCTGGGCGGCAACCTGCTCATCGGATTACTGCTATCGAAAGTCGGTATCGAGTCCATTATTATCCGAGCGCTATTTGATATCGTGTTCGGCTTTCTTAATTGCCTTTATACGATTTATGGATTCAGGCTGTACTGTGTTATGCGGGAAAACTCTGCTGAGCAGGGTTGAGGGGCGAGACCGCCGCTGCGCGGCTAGCCAGACGTGACTGCGTCACTTGCTAGTGGTTAGACGGGAAGCTTCGCTTCCCTTGCTAGAAAAAGCCTGCGAAAGAGACTGAATAGAAGGTCTTTCCCCCTTGGAGGTATAGTTATTAACCTAATAAAATCAGTCATTTACTTTGCTAACAAGGTAATTATTCATTAATTGTCGTCCTCACATCTACCTCTGCTGTTGGGGTTCGTACTTCACCCCAACCTACCTTACAACGCTCGTTATCACACGCCTAATAAAGAAGGCTTTTCCTAGCCTCCAGCTAGATGCGACTTCGTCACTTGCTAGTGGTTAGACGGGAAGCTTTGCTTCCCTTGCTAGAAAAAGCCTGCGAAAGAGACTGAATAGAAGGTCTTTCCCCTCCTTGGAAGGAACAGAAATTAACATAATAAAATCAGTTAGTTACTTTAATAACAAGGTAATTATTCCTTAATTTTCGTCGTCACATCTGCCTCTGCTGTTGGGGTTCGTACCTCACCCCAACCTACCCTACCCTACCCTACAACGCTCGTTATCGCACGCCTAATAAAGAAGGCTTTTCCTAGTCACTAGCAGGCGCGCAGCGCCGTTCTGGCAAGTGACGCAGTCACATCTAGCCACTGCTCTTTTCTCCCCAGATTCGCCCACACAAGCCTGTGTATAGCATTGAGGCAACTAGCGTAAGCCTCCATTGTTATATCTCCAGCCTGCGGGTAATAAATGGGCAGCACATATTTCTCAGCTAAAAAGTTGTTGCATTTTTACACGAACAAATCATAATGAGAATCATTCTTATTAATGAAAAGGAGGTTTATCATGGGATCACTCAGAATTGATGCCTGGCTGGAGCGTGAAGAGCCTATCATCAAATTACACAGCGGAATGTCTGATGCACTCATCGCAGAGTGGCGTGGCCATACGGTTACTGAGTTAATTGAACAGGGAATTGTGACCTGCAGCGAGCTGTTTTCAACTGATCGCAGGGTGCAGCAGCAGGCAGCCCACGAACTATTGCTCAACGCCTGCGCAAACTCACTCTGTAGCAAAAATGGCCCGCAGTGTTTCACCTGCATAACCGGTCGCCTGCTTCGGGCGCTGGCACACAGTGACAGCGAAGCAGAACAACCCTCCGTTGCAGGCCTGGAGTTATACCGATCAGCAAGCTGATCTTTTTCTGACATCGGCATGGGCAGGCGCAAAGCGATGAATAGCGACTGCTCTTTTATCCCCAGATTAGCCCCCACAAGCCTGTGCATAACGTTGGGAGAACTAACCTAAGCCCCATAACTACTAGGCTGCGGGGTACCGGGTAATAATTACTCAACGCAAAAAATTGAATATACAGGCGCTTAAAAAGCGCTTTTTCCAGCAAGGCGCGAAGCGCCGTCTGGCAAGTGACGCAGTCACGTCTAACTACTGCTTTTGAAAAGCCTGCGTCCCCCACAGCGGTACTGTCGACAAGCTGTGTTTAAAGCTACCGTTGGTCTCTTTGGTAGAGTAAGACAGATACATCAGTGTCTGCGATTCCGGGTCGAAGATACGCCGGACTTTCATGGTCTTGAAAAGCACACTTTTAGACTTGCGGAAAACAATTTCTCCATCCTTGGAGCGGTCGATGGCCGCGATCATCTCTGGCGTTATCGGCCCGGTCTGACGGCAGGCGATAGATGAATCACTGGGGTCGGAGAAATCCAGATCGGCTTCTATACTGGCGATATGGCAAGTCACACCGGTGACTACCGGGTCCACCAGCACATTGAGTTTAATATCTTTTGTGGTCAGCAAGCCGAGGGAGACATCACCTACCTCATCGCCACCACAGCCGCTCAGCAGCAAGATTAATAACATGGCCGTTACTCTTTTCATACTCTCAGTCCCTGGATAGATAAGCGTATATTCTAGCGTATTAGCGAAACAAAAAAGCCCTGCATCAGCAGGGCTTTTTTACCAGCGGGGTTAAGTCTTACTCGACAGACTCATCCTGCTCCAGATCACGCATGGTCAGTTTGATACGACCACGTGGATCAACTTCCATCACCTTAACTTTAACTACATCGTCCATCTTGATATAGTCGGTGACTTTCTCAATGCGCTTGTTAGCGATCTGAGAGATGTGAACCAGACCATCTTTACCCGGCAGGATGTTGACGAATGCGCCGAACTCTTCCAGACGTACAACCTTACCTTCGTAGATCTTGCCGACTTCAGCTTCTGCAGTGATCTCGCGAACCTTATCAACAGCCGCTTTCGCGGCAGCTTTATCAGCTGCGTAGATACGGACAGTACCGTTATCTTCGATATCGATAGTGGCACCGGTCTCTTCGGTCAGTGCTCGGATGGTTGCACCACCCTTACCAATAACGTCACGGATCTTCTCTGGGTTGATCTCCAGCAGGGTCATCGCTGGCGCGTTGTCTGGCAGCTCTGGACGAGCATAGCCGATCACTTTAGCCATCTCTTTCAGAATGTGAGCACGGGCTTCATACGCCTGTTCCAGCGCGATATCCATGATCTCTTCGGTGATACCGGTGATCTTGATATCCATCTGCAGCGCAGTAACACCTGCTTCAGTACCGGCCACTTTAAAGTCCATGTCGCCCAGGTGATCTTCATCACCAAGGATATCGGTCAGAACAGCGAAACGATCGCCCTCTTTAACCAGACCCATCGCGATACCGGCAACGGGTGCTTTCAGAGGTACACCCGCATCCATCATCGACAGAGACGCGCCACAAACAGACGCCATAGAGCTTGAACCGTTGGATTCAGTGATCTCAGACACGATACGGATGGTGTATGGGAACTCTTCCTGGGTTGGCAGAACCGCAGCAACACTGCGACGCGCCAGACGGCCATGACCGATCTCACGACGACCGGTTGCACCCATACGACCCGCTTCACCAACAGAGTATGGAGGGAAGTTATAGTGCAGCATGAACGGATCACGACGCTCACCTTCGATCGCATCGATGATCTGAGAATCACGGGCAGTACCCAGTGTACAGGTAGCGATCGCCTGAGTTTCACCCCGGGTAAAGAGTGCAGAACCGTGAGTACCGCTCAGTACATCAATCTCTACATCGATACCACGGACAGTCTTGCTGTCACGACCATCGATACGTGGCTGACCATCAAGGATACGGCCACGAACGATCTCTTTCTCCAGTGATTTGAAGATACCGGATACTTCACCGGCAGAAGGCTGGCCTTCATCACCGCACAGTGTTTCGATCGCTTTATCACGGGCCGCATTCAGAGCGTTCTGACGCTCCATCTTGTCAGCTGTCAGGTAAGCGTTGTTGATATCTTCGCCTACCACACCACGAACCTGTTCAATCAGGGCTTCATTCTTCGCTTCAGGGGTGTATTCCCAACGCGGCTTACCGGCTTCAGCAACCAGTTCGTTAATCGCATTGATAGCAACCTGCATCTGTTGGTGACCGAATACAACCGCACCCAGCATCTCATCTTCAGATAGTTCCTGAGCTTCAGATTCAACCATCAGAACCGCATCAGACGTACCGGCAACCACCATGTCCAGCATAGAGCTTTCCAGCTCTTCAAATGTTGGGTTCAGAGTGTAGCCAGCTTCTTCAGTGTAACCCACACGGGCACCACCGATTGGGCCCTGGAAAGGGATTCCGGAAACCGCCAGAGCTGCAGAGGTACCGATCATCGCAGCGATATCAGGATCGTTAATCTTATCCGCAGACATAACTGTACAGATAACCTGTACTTCATTCATGTAACCCTTAGGGAACAGTGGGCGGATCGGACGGTCGATCAGACGGGAGGTCAGCGTCTCTTTCTCAGATGGGCGCGCTTCACGCTTAAAGAAACCACCTGGGATACGGCCTACGGCGTAGTACTTTTCCTGATAGTGAACAGACAGTGGGAAAAAGTCCTGACCTTCGCGGGCTGATTTAGCGCCAACAACGGTACACAGAACCTGTACACCAGCCATAGTAACCAATACAGCACCGCTCGCCTGACGGGCAACCCGGCCCGTTTCGAGGGTCACTTCATGCTTACCGTATTGGAATGTCTTAGTAATTGCTTGTGGCACGATACAATTCCTTATTTTTGCAAAACAAAAAAATGTCTGTGCTACGTCACACCGGCCTCTTTATAGCCAGTACTCTGCTGGGCTCTGAACAGAGCACACCAGAGTACAGGCTGGTTGGTGTTAAACGTTGAACAGACTCATTTACAGATCGCTGTTTCAGCCGATCTTAAAGCACCGGGGCCATCATAGATGGCCCCGGAACATTATCTTAGCGACGCAGGCCGAGACGCTTGATCAGATCAGCGTAACGAGTTACATCTTTCTTCTTCAGGTAGTCCAGCAGCTTACGACGCTGGTTTACCATGCGGATCAGACCGCGACGAGAATGGTGGTCATGGATGTGACCTTTAAAGTGAGACTGCAGACCAACGATATTGTGGGTCAGCAGAGCAACCTGTACTTCAGGTGAACCAGTGTCGCCTTCGCCACGAGCGTACTCAGCAACGATCTCAGCTTTCTTTTCAACAGATAATGCCATTTTAATAACTCCAACAATAATATGCACACCACAGCATCTGTGTGGTGGATTAATAGTCGCGTTGTACCGAGCATATTTTCAGTTCAACGTCAGATTACCGGTGTCGCCTGAGCCACACTGGCAAATTCAATTAACTTTCCTGAGTACTCATCAGCCGCCGGGGTAACAAAGTCCCCTTAGCATCGATCTCACCAATACCCAGAAAGTTTCCGCTGTCCCCATCAAGTAAACGTACCAGCGGCTGTGCCGGGTTGTTTCCATTCGAAGTATCCAGCACCACCGTCTGTCCAAAACAGAGGCTGCGAGTCTGCTGCCCGGTCAGAATAACCTCAGGGGTATCTGCTACCGGACTCCAGGGCGGCAATAATAACTCATCCAGACGCATTTGTATGCGTTCCGGAGAGGCCTCACTGCCCATTTCGTCCACCAGTTGCTCAAGATCAGCCAGCGGCATCATACTTTCAGCCTTATAGGGGCCGGAATCGAGGCGGCGAAGCATTTTAACATGCGCGCCGCAGCCTAGCATCTCGCCCATATCCTGAACAATAGAACGGATATAGGTACCTTTACTACAACGTATATCCAGATCCACTTCATCACCGCGAAAATCCAGCAGTTCAATGCTGAAAACCGTCACCTGACGACTCTTGACCTCAACCTGAATACCTTGTCGTGCCAGTTTATAGAGCGGCTGACCATTGTGCTTGAGCGCCGAGAACATCGATGGCACCTGCGTGATCTGGCCGGTAAACTCGCGCTGCAACAGCTCATCAATCTGCTCTGCGGTGAGATTTTCCGGCAGCGGACGCTCTTCGACCACCTCACCATCCGCATCACTGGTATCCGTTCGCTGACCCAGTTTAGCCGTGGTGACATAACGCTTGTCCGCATCCAGCAGGAACTGGGAAAATTTGGTCGCTTCGCCAAAACAAAGCGGCAGCATCCCGGTTGCCAGAGGATCCAGTGCGCCGGTATGGCCGGCCTTAGCAGCGCCATAGATCCGCTTTACTATTTGCAACGCCCGGTTTGACGACATTCCACCCGGTTTATCGAGCAGAAAAATACCGTTGACCGACCGGCCTTTTGCCCGTCTTGCCAAAGGTTACTCCCCGTCGTCCTGACCGTGTTTGCTGTCTTCCCGGGTTGCCCGAATAATCAGGTCATTAAGGCGACGGCCACGATCAACACTTTCATCAAAATGGAAGCGTAGTTGCGGCATCACCCGCAGTTTGATCTTGCTGGACAGCTGTCCACGCAGGAAACCGGCTGCATTATTCAGAACCTTGAGGGACTCTGTCACGGCAGTGGCTTCATCTTTACCACCCATCGCCATCACAGTGATGTAGATATCAGCATAACCAAGATCTTTAGCGATCTTAACGTAACTGATGGTCACCATCCCCAGGCGAGGGTCTTTAATTTCACGCTGGATCAACTGCGCCAGGTCCTTCTGGACCTGGTCAGATATCCGCTGTGTACGACTGAATTCTCTTGCCATAATTGTCTGTCAATACACTCTTACAACGTACGTGCGACTTCAATGGTGTCGAAGACTTCGATCTGGTCGCCGACTCTCACATCATTGTAGTTCTTAACGCCGATACCACACTCCATACCCTGACGCACTTCAGCTACGCTGTCCTTGAAGCGACGCAGAGACTCCAGCTCACCTTCATAGATCACTACGTTTTCACGCAGAACCCGGATACGCTTGTTACGATGAACAGAACCTTCGATCACCATACAGCCTGCCACCGCCCCAATCTTCGGTGCACGGAAGACATCACGAACCTCAGCGATACCAACGATCTGCTCCTTGAACTCAGGAGACAACAGGCCGGTCATTGCCAGCTTAACATCGTCGATGATGTCATAGATAACGCTGTAGTAACGCAACTCAATCTCTTCACGTTCCACAATAGCACGCGCCTGTGCATCCGCACGGACGTTAAAGCCGATCATGATGGCACTAGAGGCAACCGCCAGGTTAGCATCGGTTTCAGCAATACCGCCCACACCACCAGAGACAATATTCACCTTAACTTCGTCGGTGCTCAGATCCAGCAATGAGCTGGTCAGGGCTTCCAGTGAACCACGAACGTCTGCCTTGAGAATAATATTCAGCGTCTTAACATCACCAGCCTGCATATTTTCGAACAGGTTCTCCAGTTTCGCCTGCTGCTGACGCTGCAATTTAACTTCACGGTATTTACCCTGACGGAACAGAGCCACTTCACGGGCCTTCTTCTCATTAGAGACCACGGTGAACTCATCACCAGCACCCGGAGTACCATCCAGGCCGAGAATCTCAACCGGGATAGATGGGCCAGCTTCTTTAACCGGCTTACCATTCTCGTCCAGCATCGCCCGAACACGACCATACTGCAGACCTGCCAGAACGATATCGCCCTGTCTCAGAGTACCATTCTGCACCAGCAGAGTGGCAACCGGGCCACGTCCTTTATCGAGACGGGACTCAACCACAACACCCCGTCCAGGCGCTTCAGGGATCGCTTTCAGTTCAAGAATTTCAGCCTGCAGCAGTACGGCATCCAGCAGGGCATCGATACCCTCACCGGTTTTCGCTGATACGTTGACGAACTGAACATCACCGCCCCACTCTTCCGGCAGAACATCGCGCTGAGCCAGCTCATTCTTAACCCGCTCAGGGTCCGCATCCTCTTTATCGATCTTGTTGATCGCAATAACCAGTGGTACACCAGCTGCTTTAGCGTGATTCACCGCTTCTTCAGTCTGCGGCATTACACCATCGTCGGCTGCTACCACCAGGATGACGATATCGGTCAACTGCGCACCACGGGCACGCATCGCGGTAAACGCAGCGTGTCCCGGTGTATCCAGGAAACTCACCATACCGTGGCCCGTTTCAACATGATAAGCACCGATATGCTGGGTAATACCACCGGACTCACCAGCCGCCACCCGGGTTTCACGGATATAGTCAAGCAACGATGTTTTACCGTGGTCAACGTGACCCATAACGGTCACGACTGGCGCACGTTCAACCTGTTCA
Organism: Amphritea sp.; assembly: GCF_050300915.1. GTDB lineage: Bacteria > Pseudomonadota > Gammaproteobacteria > Pseudomonadales > Balneatricaceae > Amphritea. The sequence continues at coordinate 3,446 of NZ_JBNKYN010000058.1, read as the reverse complement.
CCGGCAATCTCTTCTGCAGCACCAGCGCTCTCGATCAGCTGATCTTCAACGGTGTTTTCCTGCATTGGAACAGCCGTATGACCCATCTCTTCAACCACCAGAGAAGCGGTATCCTGATCAATAACGGAGTTGATGGTCGCCATCGCCCCCATTTTGAACATAACTTTGATCAGGTCAGCCGCTTTAACTGACATCTTCTTCGCCAGTTCAGCCACTGTAATTGACTCTGGAATTCCAACTTCATGAATCACCGGAGCGGTTGGGCGCTCGAACGCCTGCACGTTAGAACTGGTCATGCCTCGTTGTGCGGGCTTTCCGCCGCGGCGATTGCCAGCACCTTCACGACCGCCCGGCTTACGGGACAGACGCTTACCATCACCACTACCTTTACGGCCAGCAGCGGGTTTATCCTGACTCCGGAAGTTCTTTTCCCGGGCAGGCTTATTACGATCCTGCTTCGCATCATTCCCGGCCATGCTGACATCAGCGACTGTCGGCGCAGAAGGCGCTTTCTGTGCTGCAGCTTTTGGCGCAACGGGTTTAGACATTGCGGGCTTCGCAACAGCCGGCTTCGCTTCAGACGGTTTGGCAACCGCCGCAGCTTCACGCTGAGCTTTCGCCTTTGCATCAGCCTCAGCCTTCAGACGCGCTTCTTCACGCTGTTTTTCCTGAGCAGCCTGTAGCTCTGCATCACGACGCGCCTGCTCATCCAGCTCGGCCTGCAGATTCTGAACTTTAGCTTCCGCTACCGGCGTTTCTTCAACATCCGCACGCTTAATATAGGTGCGTTTTTTGCGCACCTCGACATTAATCGTTTTCTTACCCGCTGCACCGGACACTTTAATCTGACTGGTGGTTTTACGCTTCAAGGTAATTTTCTTAGGCTCGCTATCGGATTTCTCACCGTGGCTGCGCTTAAGGTGGTTCAGCAGCTTCTGACGCTCATCTTCGGTAACCGAAGCGGCTTCATTTTTGCCTGCAATACCTGCTTCTTTCATCTGCGTAAGCAAACGATCAACGGGAACGCCAACTACTTCGGCAAGTTGTTTTACTGTGACTTCTGCCATCTGGGTTTATCTCCTCCGTTGACTTATTCTTCGTCCGCAAACCATGGGGCGCGCGCAGTCATAATCAGCGCTGCAGCCTTTTCTTTATCCAGCTCTGCAATCTCAAGCAGGTCTTCAACCGCTTGTTCAGCCAGATCTTCCATGGTCACGATACCTTTACTGGCCAGAACAAAGGCCAGGTGACGCTCCATACCTTCCATCTCCAGCAGATCCTGAGCAGGCTCGGCATTTTCCAATGCCTCCTCACTTGCAAGTGCCAGATTCAGCAGAGCATCTTTTGCGCGGGTGCGCAGTTCATCAACAATATCTTCATCGAAACCATCGATTTCGAGCATCTCATCTGCAGGTACATAAGCCACCTCTTCCAGCGAGGTAAAGCCTTCATCTACAAGAATCTCAGCAATATCATCATCAACATCCAGGTGCTTAATAAACAGCTCCAGGATAGAACCGGTTTCAGACTGCTGCTTCTCTGCAGCTTCTTCTTCGGTCATTACGTTCAGTTTCCAGCCGGTCAGCTCTGAAGCCAGACGGACGTTCTGTCCGCTACGGCCTATCGCCATCGGCAAGTTTTCAGCAGCAACGGCAACGTCCATTGAACGGGAATCTTCATCCACAACAATGGAGGCAACTTCCGCTGGTGACATCGCATTAATCACCAGCTGGGCTGGATTATCATCCCAGAGAACAATATCGACACGTTCGCCGCTCAGTTCATTAGACACCGCCTGCACCCGTGCACCACGCATCCCCACACAGGCCCCAACCGGATCAATACGGCCATCATTGGTCTTCACAGCGATTTTCGCACGAGAACCCGGATCACGGGATGCCGCACGAATCTCAATCACCTCTTCAGAGATCTCAGGCACTTCGATGCGGAACAACTCGATCAGCATCTCAGGGCAGCTACGGCTCATCGCCAGCTGAGGACCACGACCTTCGGTGCGAATCTCATTCAGAACCGCCCGAACCCGGTCACCCATACGATAGGTTTCCCGTGGCAACAACTGATCACGCGGCAGCACCGCTTCTGCGTTGTTACCCAGATCAACGATAATGTTGTCCCGTGTCACTTTCTTTACAGTACCGGAGATCAGCTCACCCAGACGGCTGCTGTACTGTGCAACCACTTTAGCGCGTTCAGCTTCACGTACTTTCTGCACAATAACCTGCTTAGCGGTCTGCGCAGCGATACGACCAAATTTAACCGACTCAATCTCTTCCTCGTGGATATCACCCGGCTGCAGACTTGCATCGATCTCTTCCGCTTCCTGCATAGTCAGCTCAGTACCCAGCATGGGTACGCCTTCGTTGCTGACTACGGCCCAGCGACGGAAGGTGGTGTAATCACCCGTAGCTCGATCAATTACTACGCGGACATCCGCCTCTTCGTCGTAGCGTTTCTTAGTCGCTGTTGCCAGCGCCAGTTCAATCGCTTCGAAGATTACCTCTTTAGAAACATCTTTCTCGTTAGATACTGCTTCTGCAACCAGTAGAATTTCTTTATTCATACAACTGCCCCAACCTCAAAATTCAATTCTTCACTCTCAGAACTGAGGAACTATGTTTGCTTTATCAATATGGTCAATCGGTAACAGGTATTCTTCCTGATCGACAACCAGCACAATATCTTCATCTTCAATGCCCTTGAGGACGCCTTTAAACCTGCGACGACCCTCAAATGGCATGCGCAGCTTAACCTGCACCACATGTCCGACAAACGCCTGGTACTGTTCCAGCGTAAACAGCGGGCGATCCATTCCGGGGGAGGACACCTCTAATGTATATTCACCGCTAATTGGATCTTCCACATCGAGAATACCGCTCACCTGGCGACTCACACTGGCACAGTCCTCTACACCGATACCCTCTTCTGCATCGATATAGATCCGTAGCATGCTGTGACGCCCCTGGGATATCATTTCAACACCCCATAACTGATAACCGAGAGCCACCACAGATGGCTCAATCAGTTCCTGTAACACACTCAACTTTGCTGACACGCAAAAACCTCTAAACGCACTTTCTTAGGCAAACAAAAAATGGGTCAAAGACCCATTCAACATACGACCCGATGGGCCGCAAGTACGAAAAAGCCCCTAAAAAGGGGCCAATCAACGTACTGCTTGATCGACAATTTCAGTTTTGTACCGAATCACCAGCACACTGAAATTGGTAGCGGGAATCAGCATCAGCTGCCACTCTCCCTAAAGAAAACAGCACTAAGACGATGCTAAATCGGATTATCCCTCAAGAGTCCGTTATACGAATCTCTTATTTCTGAAAAACATTGTGAAAATGGTAGCGGGGGCCAGATTTGAACTGACGACCTTCGGGTTATGAGCCCGACGAGCTACCAGGCTGCTCCACCCCGCA
>NZ_JBNKYN010000057.1:0-27551 GCF_050300915.1 Amphritea sp. | reverse complement strand
GTTATCATGGCGAAGATCAGTCCCCGGCATTGCTGAAAGAGGAATCCGTCCGTTGCGGCTTTCCTCAACTGTTGAAAGCGGTCGCTGGCGGCGGCGGTAAAGGGATGCGGGTGGTTAACTCGATTGATGAGTTTGACGAAGCGCTGAAATCCGCCTGTCGTGAGGCGAAAAACGCCTTTGGCAACCCGGATATGCTGATCGAACGCTACCTGACCCAACCTCGCCATGTCGAGATTCAGGTGTTCTGTGACAAACAGGGTAACGGCGTCTATCTGGCAGAACGTGACTGCTCGGTACAGCGTCGTCACCAGAAAGTCATCGAAGAAGCGCCAGCGCCGAACCTCGCCGATGAAACCCGTAAAGCGATGGGTGAAGCGGCGGTGCGTGCCGCTCAGGCGATCGATTATGTGGGTGCAGGTACGGTTGAGTTTCTCTATGACGTGGATGGTTCTTTCTACTTTATGGAGATGAACACCCGTCTGCAGGTTGAACATCCGGTAACCGAGCTGATTACCGGACAGGATCTGGTGGAGTGGCAGCTGCGGATCGCCAGTGGCGAACCACTGCCACTGCAGCAGGACGAGATCCGTATCAATGGTCATGCACTGGAAGCCCGGGTGTATGCGGAAGACCCTGATAACGATTTCCTGCCCGCCACCGGCACCCTGCGTTATCTGCGCACTCCGCAGGAAAGCCAGCATGTTCGGGTAGATACCGGCGTGGTAGAAGGCGATGAGGTCAGCGTGTTCTATGACCCGATGATCGCCAAACTGATCGTCTGGGATGATAACCGTGACCGGGCCATTGCGCGGATGGAACAGGCACTGGAGGAGTACCGCATCAGCGGTCTGAAAACCAACCTGCGCTTCCTGCGCAATCTGGCGGGCAGTGCACCCTTTAAGGCTCTGGATCTGGATACAGGATTTATTGAGAAACATGAAGCATTACTATTCCCTGCCAGCAACCTGAACAGCGCATTCTGTCTGGTCATGGCGGCTTGTTTCTTCAGCGAAAAAACCAAGCAGCAGGCCAATAACCCGGACGACCCCTATTCACCCTTCGGTTATCAGAACAGCTGGCGACTTAACTCAGAATATGCCCGCCCGCTGACACTGATCCATGCTGATACCGAATATCAGCTGAGCATTCTCGAAGGCGGCAACAAAGGTCAGTATCAGGTGCAGATCGATGATGCCAGCTATCAGGTCAGCGCACAGTTGAATGATGATCTGCTGGATGTGGTGATCAATGGTCACCGCCTTAGCGTGCACCTGTTTAACGATGGCGACCTGCTGACGCTGTTCCACGAAGGCGAACAGTTTATCTGTGAGCAGCACCGGGAAACCTTTGGCAGTGATGATCAGGCTGGTGATAACAGCCTGACAGCTCCCATGAACGGTGCGGTGGTCGCGGTGCTGGTTGAAGCGGGTCAAACAGTTAAAGCCGGCGACACCCTGGTAATTATGGAAGCGATGAAGATGGAACATAGTCTGAAAGCGCCCCACGATGGCACGGTGGCTGAGATCTATTTCGCTGAAGGTGATCTGGTTGCAGACGGTGCCGAACTGATCTCTCTGGAAAAGGTGGAGGTCTGAGTATGGCGCTGCCTAAACATGTGCGGCTGTTTGAAATGGGGGCCAGAGATGGCCTGCAGAATGAGCCGGGGGCGGTGATTGATACAGCGATTAAAATTGAGCTGATCAACCGCCTCAGTGAAACCGGGCTTAGCCATATCGAAGCGGCCAGCTTTGTATCACCCAAATGGGTGCCACAGATGGGCGATGCCGCTGCCGTTATGAACGGTATCAAGCGTAAAGCGGGAGTGACCTACTCGGCACTGACACCCAACCTGAAAGGGCTGGAGGGGGCTATTGCAGCCGGTGCAGACGAGGTTGCTGTCTTCGGCGCAGCCTCAGAAGCGTTCACCCAAAAAAATATCAACTGTTCGATCAGTGAAAGCCTGGAACGTTTTGCCCCGGTGATTGAACGGGCGCAAGCCTGCAATATCCGGGTGCGTGGCTATGTTTCCACGGTGATGGGCTGTCCCTATGAGGGTGAAACAGACCCCGCTCAGGTGGCTGCTGTCAGCCGTGAGCTGCTGGATATGGGCTGCTATGAGATCTCTTTGGGCGACACCATTGGCACTGGCACGCCGCTTAAAGCCAAGCGGATGCTGGAAGCAGTGAGCAAGCATGTGCCTATAGAGAAGCTGGCAGCACACTTCCATGACACTTACGGACAAGCCCTGGCGAATCTGTATGCGGTGATCGAGGAAGGGATCGCGGTGATCGATGCCTCGGTTGCCGGTCTGGGTGGCTGCCCCTATGCCAAAGGCGCATCAGGCAATGTCGCCACTGAGGATGTGCTTTATATGCTGAACGGCCTCGGTATCGAAACCGGCGTCGATCTTGAAAAACTGGCGCAAACGGGCCACTGGATTACCGCCCAGCTCGGACGTACCAGCGGTTCTAAAGTGGCCCTCGCCATTGGTTGTCAATAAATCAATAAGGATAGTATGCAGAGATAATGGTTTATCTTAAAACTTTCCCCTTGAAAGGAAATAAGGGTTTACCCTAATATAAGATAACCATTGAAATTCATTATATGAACCTCTGTTTTCTACTCTGACGGACAAAAATAATACGGAGTTATACCATGTCTCAACCCGATCATATTACCGCGCTGGACCTGCACTACCCATCACGGGAAGAACTGCCCGACGACGTTAGAAAGTATTTTGATGTTTGCGATGCCAAGCTGGGCATGATTCCCAATGTCCTCAAAGCCTACAGTCAGAACCTGGCTCAGCTGGAGGTGTTCTCCCGCTTCTACAATGAGCTGATGTTCGGCGACAGCAACCTGACCACCCTTGAACGGGAGATGATTGCAGTAGCCGTATCCTCTCAGAATCACTGTTTTTACTGCATCGCCGCCCATGGGGCAGCGGTCAGAAACTACTCTGGCGATCCAGTCCTCGGCGAACTGATTGCCATCAACTATCGCGCTGCCGAACTGTCAACCCGCCACCGGGCGATGTTGGACTTTGCCGTTAAGATGACGGTATCTCCCGACTGTATTGAGGAGAGCGATCGTCAGGCGCTGCGGGATGCAGGATTCAGCGATCGGGATATCTGGGATATCGCCAATGTCGCCGGTTTTTACAACATGACCAACCGGGTAGCCGGCGCGGTGGATATGCAGCCAAACCCTGAATATCACGCACAAGCACGATAAAGATGTAAGCGAACCTCCGTGCTGATCAGGCTGACAGCACGGAGATCTAAACCCTCGATATATAAAAATAATGAAGGGATGAAGCAATGAGCAATGCACAACCCAGTTATACCAGCGGTACCAGCAATACCCCCCTGCTGGGGATGACCATCGGCGAAAAGTTTGATGAGATCTGCGCCACCTATCCTGATAACGATGCCCTGATCGTTCATTATCAGAATATTCACTGGAGCTACGCCCAGCTACAAGAAAAAGTTGAACAGTGTGCCCGGGCCCTGCTCGCCATCGGTGTTAAGCCCGGTGACCGTATCGGCATGTGGTCCCCGAATACCGCCCAGTGGACAATCACCCAGTTTGCCAGCGCTAAGGTCGGTGCGATTCTGGTGAATATCAACCCGGCATACCGCCTGCACGAGCTGGAATATGCACTGAACCAGTCCGGCACTAAGTATCTGGTTACCGCCGACAGTTTCAAATCATCCAACTATACAGCGATGCTGTTAGAGTTGGCACCGGAGCTGAGCAGCTGCGAAATCGGCAAGCTGAAATCGGCAAAACTGAAAACCCTGGAATGCATCATCAACCTGGCAGATGAACAACATCCGGGGATGTGGCGCTGGGACGCCTTTGTCGAGCAAGCCGAAAAAGTCGATCTGCAACAGGTTAAAAATATTCAGGCGACCCTGCAGTTTGATGACCCGATCAATATTCAGTACACCTCCGGCACGACCGGTTTTCCCAAAGGGGCGACCCTGAGTCACCATAACATTCTGAATAATGGCTTCTTTGTTGCCGAAAGTCAGAACTTTACCCATAAAGACCGACTGATTATTCCGGTGCCACTGTACCACTGCTTCGGCATGGTGATGGGCAACCTGGGCTGCATGACTCACGGCGCAACCATGATCTACCCCACCGAAGGTTTTGAGCCGAAAGCGGTGCTGGAAGCGGTCGAGAAGGAAAAAGCCACCGCACTCTATGGTGTACCCACCATGTTTATTGCCGAGCTGGATCATCCTGATTTTGCAAACTATGACCTTTCCAGCCTGCGCACCGGTATTATGGCCGGATCAATCTGCCCCGCCGAAGTGATGAAAGCGGTTAACTCCAAGATGCATATGAAAGAGGTGCAGATCGCTTACGGCATGACCGAGACCAGCCCGGTATCGACCCAGACCCGGGCGGATGATCCGTTTGAGAAACAGGTCACCACCGTGGGCCGCACCCAGCCACACCTGGAAAGTAAAATTATCGATCCACTTACCGGACGGATACAGCCGCGGGGCGAGATCGGCGAACTGTGCACCCGGGGTTACAGTGTGATGATCAAATACTGGAACAACGAAGAGGGCACCAAAGGTGCCATCGATGAGCACCACTGGATGCATACCGGTGACCTGGCGACTATGGATGAAGAGGGTTATATCCAGATTGTTGGCCGGATCAAAGATATGGTGATCCGGGGCGGCGAAAACGTTTACCCGAAAGAGATCGAGGAGTTTCTTTACACCCACCCGAACATTATCGATGTTCAGGTTACCGGTGTACCCGACAAGAAATACGGCGAGGAACTGATCGCCTGGGTGAAACTGAGTGCCGACTCAGACAATGTTACCGAAGGTCAGCTGCGGGATTTCTGTAAGGGCCAGATCACCCACTTTAAGATTCCCCGCTACTTTAAGTTCGTTGACGAGTTTCCGATGACAGTCACCGGTAAAATCCAGAAATTTAAGATGCGTGAGATCTCCATCAAAGAACTGGGACTCGATGATATCTGACACGGGGATTAAGCGTTAAAATAGCAGGGCCTCAACAGTAGTGAGCGGAAGTTTAAACACGCCAGTTTAAGTTTTCAGCTTAACAATAGTTGAGGCCCTTTTTTTGTTTATGCACCCGGAAAAACGATGGTTATGGATATAGATCAGCACTACAGTCACCACATGGATGAAACCGCCCTGCTGAAACAGCTCCGCCTGCAATATCCTGACGGCCCGACTCTGTATCAGCTGGCACCGATAGACCAGTTGCACATTGGTGGTATCAAAGCTTCGGAGAAACTCCTGCAACAACTGCAACAGCTGCAGCCCCGCCGCATTCTGGAAATTGGCTCTGGCGCTGGCGGGCTGATGCGGATGATCAACAGTCAGCTCAATGCAGAGGTCGTTGGCATTGATATCACCCACCGTTTTAATACCCTGAACCATGCACTGACTGCGCTGACAGATACCAAAGCCTCCGCGGTGATCACTGCTGATGCGCAACAGCTCCCTTTCGCAGACAACTGTTTTGACTGCATCATACTGCAGCACAGTCTGCTGAATATTCCGGATACCGAACGCTGCCTGCAAGAGTGCCTGCGAATACTGAACAGTGAAGGTTCATTATTGCTGCATGAAGTATTACAAGGGCCCGATTGTGACAGGATGATCTACCCCGTGCCCTGGGCACGCACCGCAGAACAATCACATCTGATTAGCATTGAAGCGCTATGCGCACTGCTACAGCAAAGCGGTTTTCAACTCAGGGGCGCAGAAAATTGGTCGGAGGAGGCTCTGCAATGGCGTCAGCGGCAGGCAGAAAAAGAACAACAGAGCGCGACTGACAAAGCGCGTAAGACGCCCGTCCTTTCCCCGATTCAGATTCTCGGAGAAGATTTTAAGAAAATGGCTCCCAATGTCATCGTAAATCTCAGTGCAGATGCGGTACAGGTCTGGCAGCTGAGTTGTACAGCAACCGCATAATCACTGCCATTTCGACCGTCTTTCCTGTATCCTTCGCGCTCCTGTCATTTTGACAATTATGTTATAGAGAGAGTGCATGAAATTTACTGATCTGGGCCTGTCGGCACCGATACTTGATGCCGTTACCGATAAAGGTTACGAGACCCCTTCCCCTATTCAGGCTCAGGCGATTCCTGCCGTGCTGGAGGGTAAGGATCTGATGGCCGCTGCCCAGACCGGTACCGGTAAGACTGCCGGCTTCACCCTGCCTCTTCTCGAACTGTTAAGCCGTGGCGAACGCGCCCAGGGCAACCAGATTCGCGCCCTGATTCTGACCCCGACCCGGGAATTGGCAGCGCAGGTTGCCGAGAGTGTGCAGGACTACGGCAAACATCTGCCATTGCGCTCCGCAGTCGTCTTCGGTGGTGTCAGTATCAACCCGCAGATGATGCAGCTGCGCAAAGGGGTCGATATTCTCATCGCCACCCCCGGTCGTCTGATGGATCTGTATAATCAGAACGCGGTCAAATTCAACAAAGTTGAAGTGCTGGTGCTGGATGAAGCGGACCGGATGCTGGATATGGGCTTTATCCATGACATCAAAAGAATCATCAACCTGCTGCCTAAACAGCGTCAGAATCTGATGTTCTCAGCGACCTTCTCCGATTCTATCCGCAACCTGGCGAAAGGCCTGGTGAATAATCCGGTCGAAATCTCTGTCACCCCACGCAACACTACTGCCACCAATGTAAAGCAGTGGATCTGCCCGGTTGATAAGAAGCAGAAATCAGCCCTGTTCAGCGAGCTGCTGGCGCAACACCAATGGCATCAGGTGCTGGTATTCACCCGTACCAAACGGGGTGCCAACCAGCTATGCAAACACCTGGAAGCCGATGGCGTTAATGCCGCCGCGATTCACGGCAATAAGAGCCAGGGAGCGCGCACCAAAGCACTGCTGGAGTTTAAGCAGGGCAAAATTCAGGTTTTGGTGGCCACCGACATCGCTGCCCGGGGCCTGGATATTGATCAGTTGCCTCAGGTCGTCAACTTTGATCTGCCCAATGTAGCAGAGGACTATGTTCACCGGATCGGCCGTACCGGTCGTGCCGGTGCCAGTGGTCAGGCGATCTCACTGGTGAGCGCCGATGAGTTTGATCAGCTATCCGATATCGAAAACCTGATCGGACGGGTTCTGGATCGGGAAGAGGTGCTGGGTTTCCAGCCGCTGCATAACCTCCCTGAGTCCAGCCTGAGCAATCGTAAGCGTAAGCCGAACAAACCGAAAAGAGCGAAACCCCAGAGTGAACACAAGGATGGCCAGCGCTCATCTGATGTTGCCCGGGGGCACAAACCCGCCGGTAAAAATAAACGCCATCGGGCGAACTCCGGCAATCGCCCTGAACAGGCGGCTCAGGGTGGAAAAGCCGCTCCGGCTAAAGCGGGACAACGCACACCCGCTAAGGCGGCGCAGCCTAAAACGTCCGGCAATACCCAGAAGCCAGCCGGACGCAGTGGTCGGGCGAATCCTCGCGCAAACAGCCCGGCACAACCGGGCAACCGCCGCCCGTCGCGAAGCAAACCCGGTATCGCACGCGGCTAAATTAGCCCTGCATCACCTAAACCCGGGTGGAAATCACCGGCATTTCAGGTAAAGTGCTACCCTCATCCAGACAATGAAATGAGTAGGTAGCACAATGCGTTTTCTTTTCATCGGTGCCGGTGGAATAGGCTGCTATTACGGTGCCAGACTTCAGCTTCAGGGTCATCAGGTCTGTTACCTGGCCCGGGGCGAACACCTTCAGGCACTGCAGCACTCTGGCCTGCAGATCACTCACCCTGACCTTAGCTTTAACCAGCCGGTCGATGCGGTCAATATTGATACCCTGTTAAGCGATTACCAGTGCGCTGATTTCGACCTTATTCTGCTGACGCTCAAGGCGGGTGCCACAGCCCCCATTCTCAACCAACTCAGCGATTGGCTGAAAACCGCAGATGTGGCGGTTTTATCCTTGCAGAACGGTGTCGATAACGAACCCCTGATTGAACAGGCGCTGGGACGCTCACGCACCCTCGGAGGGCTGGCGGTGAGAATCGGCGGCCATATCATCGCGCCAGGCCAGATTGAAGCAACAGGGCCCGCTCAGGTGGTGATGGGTAGCTGGCCAAATCAGCAAAGCGATCATATCTTCAGCCCTGCAGCGCTGGAAACCTTTGCCGGGCTATTCAACCAGGCAGGTATTCCTACCCGCATCAGCCCTGATATCCGCCATGAACTCTGGCGTAAACTACTGATCAACAATGGCGTTAACCCCCTCTCCGCGTTAACCCGGCTGGACACCCGCACACTGACATCACACCCCATCTATGGCAAAACCGTTTATCGGATGATGCAGGAGGTCGCCGCTGTTTCAGCAGCCGATGATGTCATCCTGAGCAAACAGGATATCGATGAGATGTTTGAGCTGATCAGCAGCTTTGATGCGATCAAAACCTCAATGCTGGTCGACAAAGAGAAAGGCCGGCCACTGGAACTGGATGGCATCAGCGGGGCGGTGATCCAGCGCGCGCTTCAGCTCAACATTGACGTACCCAACACCGAGCTTATTCACGCACTGCTACAACAGCAGGAATAAGGCCGTTTAACGCTTTACATTACGATCATTAAAAATAGTAACAAACAGGACAATCGAATGGATCTCCAGCAGTTTATTGAACAACTTGATAGTAATAGCGGTTTTGATTTTGAAGACACTATCGATGTTATCACAGCGAACTATGACTATGCTCCGGTTCGCTTCAGCAACGGTGAGCTGGTGAATGAAGCCGGCACCAACGAGGGCTCCTGTAAAATATTTGCCTTTGCACTACTACACAACCTGTCACAGCAGCAAACCCTTAACTGCTTTGGCCGTTTCTACCGTAACGATGTATTGGAGCACCCACAGGGCACAGATCATGGCAACATCCGCAACTTTATGCGCCACGGCTGGTCAGGCATCAGCTTCGAAAATCCTGCGTTAACTGCAAAAAGTTTGACCTGAATCATGTGCGACAAAATGTCTCGCCTTAAAGACAGTAAAGTCGCCTTATTCAGACAAAATTAAGACTTTTTCCTATATTCACATAGTCCGAATATGGAGATACTTGTTCTCGTTGGATCGACGCTCTTCACGGATTTGAAGAACAGGCTGGGGGACAGGGAAGTATAAACGCGATATGGACACGACCTATCGGCAGGACGCTGACTGGTATTTCGCAGAAAATTTTCAAGGATGAAAAGCCTCTTCCGGGATTGCGAAGAGGTTACAGTATGGACCTGTTTTAAACAGGATGAAAAAGTCATAAAAAAAGAGCTCATCAATATAGAGCTCTTTTTTTATGCCTGCCATATCGGATATCTTCAGGAGATGGACGATATCAGCGAAACATGCCCGCCTAATTCAGATTACTGAACTGATCATCTTAATTGCCAGTCCCAGCAACAAAACAGCAAAGACTTTTTTCAGCACTGGCACCGGTAAGCGATGAGCAACATGAGCACCAACAGGTGCGGTGAAAAAGCTAATCATCGAGATCAGAATCACCCCTGGCAGATAGATAAAGCCGACGACATAATCGATCTGCAGATCCGCCGATAAACCATTCACGAGATAACCGATTGAACCGGCAATAGAGATCGGCAGGCCGATGGCCGCCGAGGTACCAATCGCCTTTTTAACATCAATATTATGCCAGCTCAGATAGGGCACGGTGAGCGTTCCACCACCGATGGATACCAGCGCCGAGATGCTGCCAATAACACCTCCTGCAGCAAAGAGTGCAGGTGTGCCCGGCAGGTTGCGGGAGGGTTTCGGTTTAATATTGAGAAACATCTGCACTGATGCATACACCAGAAAGCAGGCAAAAAATATTCCCAGCGAAGCCGAGCTGAGCACTGAGGCAAGAAAAGTCGCCAGAAAAGCGCCCACGACAATGCCCGGGGCGATCATCCTCACAACAGGCCAGAGAACCCCGCCTTTTTTATGGTGGGCCCGCAAACTGGAAATTGAGGTAATCACAATTGATGCCATCGAGGTCCCCAACGCAAGATGTACCACCTGCTCCTGTGGAATCCCCTGCCAGATAAACAGTGACGTCAAAACCGGCACCATAATCAGTCCCCCTCCGATACCAAGCAGGCCAGCCAGAAAACCAACAACGGCCCCGAGTAAAATAAAGGCGGCAATCAGACTCATTTCCATATTCAAATCCATATAAAGAATAAAACCGCGACTATTGTCGCGGTTTTTCAAGATATAACAAGTAGTGAATCAACCCAGTTTATCATCCGCAACTTTGTAGTCAGGGTCTTCATCCCGGTTGATCTCAACCGCACTACCCGCTTTTTCCAGCAGACGGATACATTCATTACTGAGATGGCGAATATGAATATCGATACCGGCTTTCTCATACCGTTCCACCAGTGAGTCAATCACCTCAACACCGGAGTGATCCATTACCCGGCAGTTGGCGAAATCGATAATCACCTCCTGCGGATCAAACTTAGGCGTAAAGTTATCCCGGAACGCCTGCACCGAACCAAAGAATAGAGGTCCATGGGGCTTGTAAACTTTGAGGAAGCCGTTCTGCTCGATACTGGTATCGATGCGCATATGCTTGGCATGCTTCCAGGCAAATACCAGCGCAGAGACAATGACACCGACAATCACCGCAATCGCCAGATCAGTCAGCACGGTTACAACGGTTACGGTCACAACCACAATCGCATCCGAAGGCGGAATTTTACGCATCAGGTTGATACTGGCCCACTCAAAGGTACCAATGACTACGATAAACATCACCCCGACTAATGCCGCCACCGGGATCATCTCAATCCAGCTGGAGCCAACCAGGATAAACAGCAACAGGAATAGCGCCGCGGAGATACCAGAAGCACGACCAGTACCGCCTGAGCCAATATTGATCATGCTCTGACCGATCATGGCGCAACCGCCCATACCGCCAAAGAAGCCGGTAACCACGTTAGCAACCCCCTGACCTACACACTCCTTATTACCACGACCACGGGTTTCAGTAATCTCGTCAATCAGCGTCAGAGTCAGCAAGGATTCAATCAGACCAATCGCCGCCAGAATCAGCGCATAAGGCACGATGACCTTTAGTGTTTGCAGATTGATATCCACCATCGGAATATGGAACTGGGGTAATCCTCCGGCGATGCTGGCAGTTGGATCACCGGTCATATCCGCCAGTACATCCTGCACACTGCGGGCGGAATCAATATCCAGACCAATAACCAGAGCGGTAACCACCAGAATAGCTACCAGCGTAGAAGGCACTGCGGAGGTTAATTTTGGCAGGAAATGGATAATCGCCATGGTCAATACAACCAGACCCAGCATGACACCCAGCTGAGAGCCCTGCATCCAGCCAAGCACTCCATCCGCATCAGCAACCTGAAACTGCTTCATCTGCGCCAGAAAAATGACAATCGCCAGACCATTAACAAAGCCCAGCATCACCGGGTGGGGCACCATCCGAATAAACTTACCCAGACGAAACGTACCGGCGAGGATCTGGAAGATTCCCATCAGCACCACGGTGGCGAACAGGTACTCAATACCGTGCTCGGCCACCAGACTAACCATCACTACCGCCAGTGCGCCGGTGGCACCGGAAATCATTCCCGGCCTGCCTCCGATAGTTGCGGTAATTAAACCCACCATGAACGCAGCATATAAACCAACTAACGGCTCAACTCCGGCGACAAAGGCAAAGGCAACCGCTTCCGGCACCAGCGCCAGAGCCACGGTCAGACCTGACAACACGTCGGATTTCATGCTTTGAGAACGCTTATAAATCAACTGCAGCATAGGAGAACACTTTTCCAGAGAATAGAGGGATGGCGACAAAAAAAGCGCGATTATAGCATTGTGCAGCCGCACAAAACAGGGTCAGGCACGGACCTGCTGTAACAGTTGCGCTCGCAACGTAGCAAGGTTCGCCGCACCAATATCCGCAGCCAGCTGCCTGATAGGTGGGGATACATGGGCGTGATAATGGTTTTGCAGCTGCGCCAGATCGGCCCAGGCAGGAGGCAACCTGCCAATATGACTGAGCATGCCGCCGTCTGGGTCGGCGGCGATATAGCGAACAGAGCCGATACCCGACAACAACAGGCGTGCAGTGCACATCGGACAGGGTTCCAGTGTCACCAGCATCGTCATCTGCTCTGGTAGACAGTTTAAATACCCCTCTTCCAGCTGATCGATCAGTAACATCTCCGCATGCGCCCGACTACTGTAAGAGACAGAGGCCCCACGACCATCAGCCCGGCTGTTTGCCGCACAGTTGAATACCCCGTTTTCAGCCTGAGCAACCACCTCTCCCTGCGGGTCAATCAGGATAGCCGCAACACCGTAATTTCCTTGTTCCAGGGCGTCCAGAGCCAGTTGGCAGGCATACAGTCCCCGCTGGTCATCCAGGTAATCCGGATCAGCGAAGCAGGATTGCAGCCGCAGATTAAGCGCTGCAACAGTCGATTGATCTATTGTGTTTTTCATCTGTTACACGCTCCGGCCGGATATGTTAGTCAATTAGTTTCAGTTGCACCGCCGTTTGTGAATTTCTGGGTTTAAGGCGATACCCCACACCAATCAGGCGCACCGTTTTCTGACCCCGCAGCCAGGCCTCCCGACAGAGATGCTCATAGAGTGCCAGTGGACACTCGGATGCACTCTGTTCTACTGTCGTCTGCGTAAAATCTGAAAACTTTAATTTAATTACCGCCCCGGCAATCTCCCGCTGCTGATCGTGACGCTTAAAGCGTAGCTCCAGCTCTGCCAGTATATCAGGCAACTGCTGTAAACAGCTGCTAAGATCGGGAAGGTCGGCGGAGAAAGTATGTTCCACACTGATCGATTTACGTTCGCGACTGGTTCGCACGGGACGGTCATCCTCGCCCCTGCTCAGCTCATAGAGACGCTTGCCAAACCGGCCAAACCGATTCACCAGCTGTGCCATCGTGAGCTGCCGCAGATCCGCACAGGTCTCAATCCCCATCTGCTGTAACTTCGCCGTGGTAACCTTGCCGACACCGTAGATTTTCTTAACTGGCAGCTGCAAGACGAAGGATTCCAGCTGATCCGGGGTGATCACACACAAGCCATCCGGCTTATTCCAGTCACTGGCGATCTTAGCAATAAACTTATTTGGAGCGACCCCTGCAGAGATAGTAATGCCCACGGTTGCTTTTACCCGCTGCCGGATCTCCTCCGCAATCAGCGTGGCACTCCCTCCTTTCTGAGTAGCACCGGTTACATCAAGATAGGCCTCATCCAGCGACAGTGGCTCAATCAGATCGGTATAGTCACTATAAATTGCCATAATGGCAGCAGATGCCTGGCGGTACTTCTCCATACTGCCAGGAATCACGGTAAGACCGGGACACAGCTTAAGCGCATGGGCGGTCGCCATGGCAGAGTGAATGCCAAATTTTCGGGCAGGATAGTTGCAGGTTGAGATCACACCCCGACGATCGGATGAGCCACCAATCGCCAATGGAATATCCCTGAGTGCAGGATTGTCCCGCATCTCGACTGCGGCAAAGAAACAATCGCAGTCACAATGGATTATTTTTCGTTGAACAGTATCTGTCACAGCCGGGCCCGGGTAAACGCCAAATGAAAGTTGGGGCGATACCTAAGCCTACTACTAAATACTGTACATATAAACAGTTAATTGAATTTAAGAGTGCTCTTAACGTTATCGATATTCTGCTGCAACCAGTCAGGATTGATGGCACCCCACTGGTCGATCACATAATAGCCGTCATTATTGCGCCGACCATCCTGTTTGAAATAGATATTCACCCCCATACCCGGAATCGCTTTGATAACATCCTGTATGGTACGTCGCGGCCAGCCGGTTTTCTCCATTAATACCGGCACGCTGGGTCGTTCAACAGTAGTAATAAGATGAGAGATGAAAAGCCGACGGGCAAATGTCGTGTTCAGAGTGTCCATTATACGCCTATTCCCTTAGATGAACGTGAAGCTTGAAAGTACAACCGCCTAATCTAGTGGATTACGGTGCAAAACGTCAAGAAGACAAGCGGAAAAACACTTTCTGATTAGCTGCCCTGCCTCAATACTAAACCAATCTGTGCTCGAAATTTTCCAAAACCTCTCTAAGCTTAAAAGTAGTTAATGAGGAATACCGATATGGATACTGATCAGACAAACGGCCTCCATGAGCAGGGTCGGCTACACCAGGAAAAAAGATCAGGTAAAGACCGCCGAAAAACAAAAGACCGGCGTGATGAAATTCGCTTCGAGGAATGTCGCCGTAAGAATCATGGCAGGCGACTTGAGGACAGGGACTTTTGGAAGGAATCTCTGGAGTCAAAATAGTTCCACCCAACGAGATCCACCACAAAAAACGACTGTCACAGGATGGTCACTATTCTGCCAATCAACTGTCACGAAAATCACATAAATTCCACATGTGAATAGTCATAGTAGAAGGTCAGACAACGTGATCAACGTAGAACAGGTCATTACCGATAAATACCCATCGTTCGCCTCAAAACCCTCAATCATCCGCAAAACGGCGTTGTTTATGCTACGCCGTTTGTTTCATGAACATGAGGTCAATACATTTCTTGAGGAGAACCATAACTGCCAGGGGTTCGAGTTTATTGACCGGGTGCTGGACTACTTTAATTTCACCTACAGCCTGTCAAATAAAGATCTGATGAATATCCCCTCCAGTGGCCGGGTGCTGATTATTGCTAACCATCCACTGGGGGCACTTGATGGACTCGCACTGCTGAAAATGATCGGCGAGATCCGCAAAGATGTACGTATCGTTGCCAACGATATGCTGTCCTCATTTTCCCAGTTAAGTCCTCTGCTGCTGCCGGTCGATAACCTCAACCGGGCAACCCGCAAACAGGATATTGCCAATATCAACAACGCCCTGCATAACGAGGAAGCGGTGATCGTATTTCCGGCGGGAGAAGTGTCTCGCGCCGGAGCGACAGGCATTAAAGACAGCAACTGGAATCAGGGTTTTCTGCACTTTGCCAAAAAAACCAACAGCCCTATCCTGCCTGTGTTTATCGGTGGCAAGAACTCCTCGCTGTTCTATACCATCTCCGGCATCAACCGTGCACTGGCGGCCCTGCTGCTGCCAAGGGAGATGTTTAACAAACACTCCATGAACCTGAAGTTTAAAGTGGGTGAACCAATTCCCTACAGCCAGCTGGACAAACTACCGGTCTCAGGGCTGGAAAAATGCAAGATGGTGCGTAAACATCTCTACCGCCTGGCCCGTGGCAAGCGTCCACTATTCAAGACCGAGAAAACTATTGCCCATCCGCAGGACCGCAAAGCACTGAAAAAAGAGCTCAAACAGTCTGAACTGCTCGGAGAAACCGCCGACGGTAAGCGCATCTACCTGTTTGACTATCAGGCGGATTCAGCCGTGATGCGCGAAGTCGGCCGACTACGGGAAGTATCATTCCGCTGTGTCGGCGAAGGAACCGGCGAAAAACTCGACCTGGACCGCTACGATTCCCACTATCGTCACCTGATCCTCTGGGATGAAGAGGAGCTGGAGATCGTCGGCGCATACCGCCTGGCGGAAGCCTGGAGGATGAATAACAGCGAAGATGATCAGCTGTACAGCTCGACACTATTCAACTACAGCCCCTCAATGCAGCAATTTTTTGAACAGGGTATCGAACTTGGCCGCAGCTTCGTCCAGCCAAAATATTGGGGTAAGCGCAGCCTTGACTATCTTTGGTATGGCATTGGCGCTTACTTAAAACGTCATCCGCACGTCCGCTATATGTTTGGCCCGGTGAGTCTGAGCAATAGCTACCCCCAACACGCCAAAGATCTGCTGGTGTATTTTTACAGCCTATATTTTCCAGACCGGGACAACCTGGGCAAGTCTTTCACCCCATACACCATTAAACCCGAAACCTCGGCTGATCTGCAGAAACTCTTCTGTGGCAGTGATTATAAAGAGGACTTTAAAAGTCTGAAGCAGCAGATGGACTTCCTCAACTGTGCCGTACCAACGCTCTACAAACAGTACGCAGATGTGTGTGAAGAGGGCGGCGTTCGCTTCCTTGATTTTGGTGTGGATGCCGACTTCAACTTCTGTGTTGACGGATTGGTACTGGTAGATATGAACTATCTGAAAGAGAAAAAACGCGCCCGTTATATTGGCATTTTGAACTGATTTTTATCTTTCTGAGTATAACAAGGGGCTGCAAGGCCCCTTTTTTTCTGCCAGACTTTTAAATGGGGTACACTCAAGCGCAGTAAAATATTGCAACAAAACCTGTCAGGCCCGAACCTATATGAAAGAAAAACACGCCCTGAGCACTGTCTCCAGCCATCAGGAGATCGAAGAGTTTCTCAAACAGGCACAGCAGCTGGCAGTGCCTGCCCAGGGCAATGCCCGAATGATCTTCGCACTGGATGCGACCGCCAGCCGGGAAAGAACCTGGGATCACGCCTGCCACCTTCAAAGCGAAATGTTCCTGCAAACCCGGGAACTGGGCAAATTAGCTATTCAACTCTGTCATTATGGCGGTTTAAATAGTTTTAGCGCCAGCGAATGGCTGCTGGACACCAACAGCCTGCTGAGCCGTATGAACAGCGTTAAATGCCTGGGAGGCCATACCCAGATCGCCCGCTTACTGCAACATAGTCTGAAGCAAACCCGTCAACAACCGGTTCAGGCGATCATCTTTATCGGTGACTGTGTTGAAGAGCCGGTTGATTTTCTCTGTCAGCTGGCCGGTCAACTGGGTATTCACTCAACCCCTCTATTCATCTTTCAGGAAGGCCACGACATCACCGCCGCCCGGGCATTCAAGCAGATGGCAAAACTCTCAGGAGGGGCGTACTGCCGTTTTGATGACAGCAGCGCTGCGACTCTCAAGGCATTACTGAGCGCAGTTGCAGTTTATGCCACAGGCGGCCGCCGGGCACTGCTCGAATACGCCAAACAGGGAGATCCGGACATTTTGCACCTCACCCACCAGCTTAAATAGAAAGGATATCCCTTGAACCCTATTGTTCTTATACTGCTCGGATTCGTTCTGTTGGGATGGTTCCTCTGGTTACGCAGCAAATCACCAGCGGATCGGCGCAAAGCTAACCGAATGCTGCTGCTCGGGGCTTGCGCCTGCGCTCTTTTCTATCTGATGGTCACGGGAAAACTGAACTGGATTGGTGCCCTGCTGGCACTTTCACTACCTTTTGCCCGCCACCTTTTACCCCTGCTCCCCCTTATCGGAAAACTATTCAGACACTACCAGAACAAACCGCAGGACAGCGGCAACAGTTCTGAAGTTAACAGCCGCATTCTGAAAATGAGTCTGGATCATGATACGGGCTCACTGGAGGGCGAGGTACTTGAAGGTCCTCTGCAGGGACGACAACTCGCCACGCTGAGTGAGTCAGAGTTTATCGGATTGCTAAACTATTGCCGTAAAACCGACATCCAGTCCGCGCGACTACTGGAAACCTATCTGGATAAGCGTTTTGGAGATAGCTGGCGTAAAGATGACCAGGCAGATGCTGAAACAGAAAATGCCACAGATGCTGTTTCAGACCGCCACAGAGCGTTTCAAATTCTGGGACTGGAACCTGGTGCATCAAAAGAGCAGATTATCGAAGCCCACCGGCGACTGATGCAAAAGCTGCATCCTGACCACGGTGGCAGCGACTACCTGGCAGCTGAGATCAATCAGGCAAAAGACCTTCTGCTAAAAGAACTCAGCTGACTACTGACCAGCCTTTGGCCCGCTGGCAGAGTCTCTTTCGGGATCATCTTCATTAACCATAATCTCATTCAATAGCTCTTCATCGATATCAGCAGCCTGCACCCCGGAGCCCGGCAGTACCGATAGCGGCGGAGAGGATTGTTGCCGTGACACACCGAGCAAACTGGATTGCTCAGTAGGCATCTCAGGCAGAGTAACCACTGTTGACGCTGGCGGATCCAGAACGTCACTGGCTGGTTTAGTAACAGCCAGCACCTGCCCTCCGTCCAGTCCGGAAGGCCGCCAAAGCCTGAACGTAGCCCCCAGGCTGAGCAGATGCTCAGATCCGGTCTGCAGAATCAGACGACCATCGGCTTCACGGATGAACAACATCAGATATTCCTGCTGCCTGGCATCGCGCATACTAAAAATAAGCTTACCCGATTGCAGCTGTTGCCAGCGACCTCGTTCCGTCACTGTTTTACCCTCGGCGTTGCGTGTCACTAACTGCACCCGCTGATCGGCAGAAAGCTTAAACATCACCTGCGGTTTTGCTTCCGGCTGATACCAGTAAAAACCATTGATCTCACGGTTAAGCGGATATCCCTTTCTCGCGCAGCCCTGATAGAGCCGGCCATAAAAACGCATCTCTGCCGTGTACGGTAAGAGTGTACCGTTTTGAGCGTCGATGCAGCGCTTGCGCATTATTTTCACCTGTAAAGGTTGCTTTACCGGGGTCGTTTCACGATACAGGGCAACCACATCTGAAGCGTTCGACGTTGCCGCAGCGTCAGTGGAACGACTCACCTGAATGGCACCTTCAGACTGAGAGTTGGCAGGCCTGTCTGTATCGGTATCGGCATCCGTCTGGGTATCACTGATGCGGTCTGTTTCGTTGATTGTTCGAAAGTTATAGCTGCCAGGAGGATTAGCACTTTTCACGAGAATCTGGTTGGCCGCGATATCCGCCACCCAGACCGGCTCACTGCTCGCAGCCCTGAATTCAAGCCCTTCAAGACTAAAATAACAGGTCTGTGCGGTGCCACCGACAGTATCAAGCGACTTCACGAGCAGGGCGCTATCCTGCAAATTATCAACAGCCCCCTGCAGTTCAACATACAAGGCTTCTCGGCTGAACAGGGTGAATCTGCGGTAGTAATCGATTAGTTCTTGCTGTTCGGTCAGATCCTGCAGCGGCCACCATAGGCGCTCATAGCAAGGCTGAAACCACAGCTGCCCCTGCCTCTCAACCACGACACCGGAAAGTGACTGCAACTGAAGCGGCAGAGGAAACGGCTGAGGTTTGTCTAACGCGCATCCATTCAGCGCCAACAGTGTTATAAAGGCAGTTATAAAAAAAACTTTTCGAGCCATCACTCATTGCAATCCATTGATAAACAGTCATCCATTAGCATACTCTGCAACTACTGCGTCTAAAAGTGCTGAGCGCCTGAAGATGATGATAATCTCTGTTAAAATAACTTTCACTATCAGATAATTAGGAACAGCGGCATATGAAGCTTGCGCGGTTTACCCATTCGGCTAAAGAGCAGCTGGGCATCGTTGAAGGCCAGCGAATCATCCCCATACCGGAAACGGTATTCTCAGGCTCTATGGCAGACCTGTTATGCGATTTGCAAACAGTGAAACCGATACTGGAACAACTCGTACAAACAGCTGCAGCATCAATAAACCTTGATCAGGCAACGCTGCTGGCACCGATTCCCCAGCCAGAAAAATTTATCGGCGTCGGCCTCAACTATGCGGACCATGTTGCTGAAACAGGCTTAGAAACACCTGAGTTTCCAACCCTGTTCAATAAACAGTCCAGCTGCGTTACAGACCCTGACGCCCCCATCTACAGGCCCAATATTTCTGACAAACTTGACTATGAAGGCGAGCTTGCGCTGGTCATCGGCCAGTATTGCCGCAATGTCAGTGTAGCAGACGCACCACAGGCAATTGCTGGCTATACCATCGTGAATGATGTATCCGTAAGGGACTGGCAGATCAAGTCCCCCACCTGGACGCTGGGAAAATCATTCGATAGTCACGGTCCTATGGGCCCCTGGATCGTAACCTCTGACAGCCTCGATCCGCACAACCTCGAACTCAGAACCTGGGTCAACGATAAACTGCGCCAACACTCGAATACCCGCCATCTGATTTTCAACTGTTATCAGTTGGTTGCCACCTTGTCATCGGTCTGTACTCTTAAACCAGGTGATGTAATTGCAACCGGCACCTGTAGCGGCGTAGGTGTGAAAATGCAACCCAGAGGCTATATGAAACCCGGAGACAGAGTAACCATCGAGATCGAAGGTATTGGTCGTTTAAGCAACCCGGTACTGCAGGAGCCTGAATCGAATAGTTTTATTAGCAAAACCCCATTGTCTTAAAATTATAACCCTATAAGCCATTGTTTTTAAAAGAATACTTAAACTTCGACCATTTACGAGTCTCTTTTAAGAGACAATAATCCAAACTTAGTTCATACTATACCCAGTTATACAGGAACAAAAACACAGTAAGTGCATTGTTTTTAAATAGTTTTTAAAATATCGGCCTGGTAATTGCTTATTAACGCTCAACTAGCAATTTCCGGGAGATAGAGATGCGTGTAGCAACTGTACTATTGTCATTGACCTTCACTGCAACACTGGTTCAGGCTGAACCTGAAAGATCATTGGAACGACTATCCAATATAGAGGTGATTGAACATATTCGTTCAGAGCTTCCTAAAGATAAACCCGCTGTCAAGAGAACCCGCTCACTCTCGATGTTTGAGTCTCTGGACAGAAATCGTGACAATGAAGTTTCACTGACCGAGATGCGCCGTCATCCATCATTGGTAAACAGCTTTCACAAACTGGATATCAATAACGACGGTGTTTTAAACCGGGAAGAGATTCAGCCACTGCAGGAGGAGATCAAAGGGCTGCGGAATATTCTCACCCTGACGGCACTGAGAATTATCTGATTACATACACTGACTAAGGAAACTTCATACTATAAACAACTTGAATACTGGAAAGGTCTCTTCGCTGCAAACCCGATCATTGATGCAGTTGGTAGTACTGGCGTTTTTTTTAGTCGTTGCACCACTGGGAATCCTCATCTATCAGGCAACCGACTCTATGGTGACTTTGTCTCGCCAGGGGCGCGAGCACGCCAAAGAAGCGCTTGATTTTTTCAGTCGCAGCCAGCATCTCCGTGAACTGTCCGGCGATCTGGTACGCTCGGCACGCCAGTATGAAGTGCTGAAAAAAACAGATATAGAGGAGCGCTTTCGTTCTCAGCTTTCCGAGTATAAAGAGTTGCTTCAGCTGCACAGCTTTCTTATCGACTCCAGTAATATTGAAACTATTTTTGCGCTGATCGCTCAGCTGGAAGAGTTGCCTCTGGATAAAGCCGCCAGTGAAAAAGTCAGTGAGTTGGTTCCGCTGACTCAGACACTCTATGACGACACCCGGAAAAAACTCGACCAGCGATTAGAGTTCCTCAATGCAAAAGCGGAAGAGCAGCAAAACCTGCTCTGGTTGCAGGCGGGTTTGCTAATCACCCTCTCGACTATCCTGATTCTGTTCTTCAGTATCCGCATAACCCAGCCAGTAAAACAGCTGATGTTACGAATAAGAGCGTTGGGGCATGGTCAGTTAGACATGTCAGAACCTTTCAGAGGGCCGAAAGAGTTTCTTGCACTGAATCAACAACTAGAGTGGCTGGAAACCCACTTACAGCTGCTTGAGCAGGAAAAACAGGCCTTTTTACGGCATATGTCCCATGAATTAAAAACCCCTCTGACTACACTGAGAGAAGGCACAGACCTACTGGCTGAAGAGCTTGCAGGTCCGTTGACCGACAGTCAAAAAGAAATCATCACCCTGATGCAGGAAAACAGTCTTTCTTTGCAGTCGCTGATTGAACAGCTACTGGATTACAACCGATTGCAGCATGGCGGGGAACATGAACTACAAACGCAACCTATCCTGCCTGTCATCAGAGAGTCACTGGCGTCTCATCAGTTGCTACTCAAACAGAAACAGATCGAGGTAACGCTACCTAAACAAGATACCCCCTGGGGAATCGATAAAGGCTTATTGCAACGGGCGCTAAGTAATCTGATCTCCAATGCTTCAGTTTACGGAAGCGAGAACGGATTATTGAAGATAACCCTGACGGTACAGAACGAGACCCTGAATATAGAGATTGGCAACACCGGGCCTGAGATACCGGAAACCGATCTGGATCAGTTATTCGACCCTTTCTATCAGGGTGTCAATAAGCGTCAGGGGTCTGTTAAAGGGTCTGGTATCGGGTTAAGTATAGCCCGGGAAGCGGTCAGAGCGATGGGAGGTAACCTCGAACTCAGTAGCAATCAGGATGGATTTGTTAGTTTTATGATCAGTATTCCGAACCAAGGACAAGCAACAGAATGAGCAAAGCGCTGTTAGTCATCTTTACAGCTATCATCATCAGCGGTTGTCAGATCAAGCAACTATTGCCAACACCTGACAACGGTTACTCATGCATTCTCGGCGACATGGGTGAATGGATGATGCTGGAACAGCAATATCAACAATCTCAGACCAGTGAAAAAACCGCCATGCTGAAACAGGCGGCAGATAAGAACCAGATAATTATTCAGGCAATTCTGCTTAGCCAGCCTGAAAATTCTACAGCCCAGTTAAAGAGGTCCATCGAGCTGTTTGAACAGCTCGACCTGGATAAACCCCCTCAATGTGATGCAGAGCTTTACCTGCTTGTGCGTTATCAATACACGCAGGCGGTTATGACGTTACAACGAGCTCTGAATACCGCTGATCTTGATCGTAAAGCACTTTCCGCTGAACGGGATAAGCTCAAGCAGCAAATAGAAGCATTGACTCGCATTGAGAATGATCTGTCTCGCTAGAAAGACAGAGAGGAGAATGAATATGAAGTCCAGTAAGCAACGTATCCTTATCGTTGATGATGATCCCGGTATCCTGAAGGTTCTTAGCTTACGCCTGAGTGCATCCGGCTATCGCATCGATACCGCTAACTCAGGGGTTGAAGCGCTGCAGCGAATCAAACATGAAACGCCCGACCTGGTTCTTAGCGACCTGCGCATGGATGGTATGGATGGCATGGCACTGTTTGCCGCTATTCAGGAAGACCATCCCGCGCTGCCGGTGGTTATTATTACTGCCCACGGCTCTATTCCGGATGCCGTCGAAGCGACTCAGAAAGGTATTTTTGGCTTCCTGACCAAACCTATCGATAAAGAGCAGCTGCTCAGCACCATTAACTCAGCACTGGATTCCGCACACGCACAGGATGACAGCTGGCGCAGCGCTATTGTCACTCAGAGTCCGCTAATGAATGAGCGACTCAGTCAGGCAGAAAGGGTGGCGAAATCCAATGTCAGCGTTCTGATCACGGGCCCCAGCGGTACCGGTAAAGAACTGATGGCAAAAGCGATCCACAACGCCAGTGACCGGTGCAACAAACCCTTTGTGGCGATCAACTGTGGCGCCCTGCCGGAACAACTGCTTGAGTCTGAACTGTTTGGCCATGCCAAAGGTGCCTTTACCGGTGCGGTAACCCAACATGAAGGTCTGTTTCAGTCCGCCGAGGGAGGCACGCTGTTCCTGGATGAGATTGGCGATATGCCAACCACTTTACAGGTTAAACTGCTGCGTGCGATTCAGGAACGCACTATTCGCCCGGTGGGCTCCACCCGCTCTATCGATATCGACGTGCGGGTGATCTCAGCGACCCACCGCAACCTTGAACTGGCAATGGAAGATGGTGAGTTCCGCGAAGACCTCTACTACCGACTCAATGTGGTCAACCTGGATCTGCCACCTTTGCGGGATCGTCCGGAGGATATTCCCCTGCTGGCACGTTACTTTGTTGAACAGTCCGCCAGACGTCACAACCCTAAAGTCAAAGGGATCTCTCCCGGCGCCCTGCATATCCTTGCCCAGGCCGCCTGGCCTGGTAATGTCCGCCAACTGGAAAACGTGGTTGAACAAACCGTAGCACTATCAGGTTCGCCAATCATCAGCGAAGGCCTGGTGAGTCAGGCGATCGCTAATCAGGACCGGGTTATCCCATCCTTTAATGAAGCCAGATCCAGCTTTGAGAGAAGCTATCTCACCAAGGTGATGCATATCACTGCAGGTAATGTCACACAGGCGGCAAAGATTGCTCAACGTAACCGCACCGACTTCTATAAGCTGCTGAATAAGCACAATTTAGAAGCATCCCAGTTTAAACCTGGGCGGAAGGCGCATGAGTATATTGAGCACAAAAAAGCCGGGTAAATCCTGACTGATTTAAAAAGGCCATCATTGATGGCCTTTTTTATAGTGAGAACAACGCTGTAATCTGACAATAACAACGGGGTTGCAAAGGATTACTAACGGCCAATCCCCGCCATAGATCCATTGGTCAGCTGCAACAGGTCCGCGGCGCTTAATTCAATCTCCAACCCCCGTTTCCCCGCACTGACAAAAATAGTTTCAAACTGCCCTGCGGAATCATCCACCAGGGTTGGCAAACGTTTCTTCTGCCCCAGCGGACTGATCCCCCCCACCAGATAACCGCTGCTGCGTTGCGCCTGTTGCGGGTCAGCCATCGTCACCTTTTTAGCTTTCAAAGCACTGGCCGCCGCCTTGAGGTTCAGCTGCCCCGACACCGGCACGACGGCTACTGCCAATTGCCGGTTATCACCATTAACCGCGACCAGCAACGTCTTAAATACCCGTTCAGCACTTATATCAAGCGCCGCAGCCGCTTCTTCACCATAAGACTCACTGGAAGGGTCATGCCTGTACTCATGTACGGCAAAGCTAATTTTCATTTTCTTAGCCAGTTGAATAGCCGGGGTCATCTCAGGGCTTACTCCATAACACCACTGGCATCGAGGATATCGATCACATCGACAACGGTTGCATCCCCTTCAAGCACCCGGATCACCTTATTGCCAAGCCTTCGGTTTTCCTCACCAGCAACCCGCCCAATAACCCTGTCCAGATCATCGGGTAAAGGCTCGGACTGACGATAAAGATCGCGATCAAGCCGGTCGCCCAGGACAACTTTTTTCTCCCACCCGGGAGGCAGCTTACCACCGCGCTGCAGCTTCTTTTCTAACCCCTGTGGTATCGATTTCTGCTTATCCTTTTGTGCATTTTTCTGGTGATCGTTATCTTTTTTACGTTGCTGATAGAAGTTACGAATCTGATATCGCTCATCATCACTAAACGTTCTGTGGCGAACGGTATTTTCATGCTCCGAACGACTACGCTCTTCGACGGTTCGCTCCTGTCTCTGGCTAGCACCATGCTCTTCTCTGCCCGAGTTCTCGGCCTTCTTTGCTAAAACAGCAGGAGTCGCAGTCATAACACTGGCTACAAGCAAAACACTTAATAACGGAGTTATACGCATATTGAAAATTTTCCTATCTATCGATACGGGTTATTTTCGAGCCTTCAATACTGAGATTATACATCAATCCCTTGTTGGAAAAGATAAAACCGATGATGGGCTGCTGTACGGTATTTGAATCCACCTGACCTCCTGCACCAACGGTTACCAAGGCCACACTACCATCAACACCGGCTTCCCAACCGTCACTGCTGCGGAAGCTATCCAGCGCCCCCTGGCTCATGAACAACAACACTTCAGACTTAACCTGAACCCCCAACTGAAAACCTACAGAGGCCGATGCCACATTGTAATAAGCAGCGGTTATACCGCCAACCCGCAGCGCGCCTTCACCATATTCGCCTCCAATACCGATACCCGCTTTAATCACATCAGGAAACACCAACACCCCAACCGCCTGTTTTGCCAGCTCTTTTCCTGCCGGACTATGGCGATAAAACGCTCTGAGCGTCTGGTTAACTCTTGCGTCAATCTCTTCTGCAGAGGCGGCATGTAGACTGACTGGCATGAGTGTCAGCAGAGAGGCCGCAAGCACAACAAGCATGGTTTTCATCGGATTCCCCCTTGAGCAGGCCTGAATAGAGTATGGGCGACAAACCCTGAGCCAGCAACCACACCTCTACCACAGCAGTACCTTAGCGCCCCTTTCAATAGGCGTTTCTCAATGGTCGGAGAATATCCTCAAGACCGTTGAGTTTAACCTCATAGAGAATCTGCAACAGAATGCCGATCTCTCCCTCTGGAAACCCCTTGCCCGCAAACCACACCAGATAGGGTTCAGGCAGGTCCACCAGCACCCGTCCCTTGTACTTACCAAAAGGCATTTTCATATTGGCCAGCTTTTGCAGCCTTTCGGGGGTTATCTCCATCTCTGCCTCATCTCTGCGGATTTTCTTTAGAGGGTTGTCATCAGCCGCAACTATACAGCAAAAGTTCTGCAAATATTTCCCAAAACAGATGACAAACGTTAACCTTCATTGTTTGCATTTATACGCCCCGCCACCGCATAGCAACTATTGAAAATTATTGTGAAATCAGGAGTATCAGGGATGTCATCACAACTTTCTCAAATACAGCTCAGCCAAATATCGATCTACCCGGTTAAATCCACTGCCTCGATAGCGCTCAGCCGCAGCGCTGTAACGACAACAGGCTTAGCCTTTGACAGACAATTTGTCCTTTGTGATGAAAATGGCAAATTCATTACCGCACGAAGCCGCCCTCAACTACTCGCAGTACAAACAGGCCTGTTGCACAATGGTCTGGTTGTTGCTGCGCCAGAATCTGCGCCACTGAAACTTGAATATTCTGAATTCACTAGCCGCTACGATAATATCAGTGTATGGAAAGACAGCATCAGCGCACTTTACTGCGGCGAACGGGCGGAACAGTGGTTCAGTCAATACCTGCAGCAGCCCTGTAAGCTCTACTTTTTCGGCTCACAATCCAGCCGCCCTGTCAGTCGCAGACCCGATAATCAGGTTGCCTTTGCTGACGGTTACCCGCTACTGCTGATCTCCGAAGCATCACTGAGCAACCTCAATAACCGTTGCAAAAGCACGGTGCGCATGGAGCAGATGAGGCCTAACCTGGTTGTTAAAAACTGTGATGCCTATGCTGAAGATAGCTGGAAGCGAATTAAAATTGGTGAGGTGGAGTTTGAAGTAGTCAAGCCTTGCGGCCGCTGTATCCTCACGACTACCGACCCACTGACACTGCAACGCAACCCTGATAGGGAACCCCTGAGCATCTTAAAACGCTATCGCCGGGGTAGTGACGGAGAAGCCCACTTTGGGCAGAATCTGGTCTCACTTAACCAGGGGATCATCAGCCTTAACGATCCTGTTGAAATAATAGAGACCCGTCAGCCCGAAGAGTATTCCACAGAATAAAAGGCTCTGCCATTCAAGACTGCAATACGGCGATCAGCTCTGGGCTGATCGCTGCACTGGCCGAAGCGGACAACTGCTGCAGCTGTTCCCGGGCCTTTTCAGCACCTTTTAACTGCAACGCCAAACCTGCAGCAGAAACTCCGCGCAACATAACCGCTGCATATGTTCCGCTCACCTTATCCCGTTTATGGCCGAGTCGTTGCAAGCGGAAACCATAGTGTTGCCAGAAACGGCTCAGATCCACCGTCGCCCCAAAGCTGGTACCTAACCAGTCAAGTTCAGGAGCGCCCTGCTCAACCGCTTGCAGCAGCGCACTGCCGATACCCTGGCGTTGCAGCGCCGGATGAACTGCGATGCGCATCACCCGAAGTCCCCGACAGGCCGCCGCCTCTGCAATCTGACAATGAGCCAGCAATGTCTGTGGAATCAGCTGGCCTTTGGGACGCCGGGTTCCCTCCACAATCGCCTCAGCGAGCTCTGGAGCTA
>NZ_JBNKYN010000056.1:0-28560 GCF_050300915.1 Amphritea sp. | reverse complement strand
GCATAGTGGTTTTGCCATCAAGGGCTTTATCCGGGGTTAATAAGTCCATCCAGCTGGTGGGAGTTTTGTCGATCAGATCGGAGCGATAGCAGAGGCCGGTTGTGCCCCAGGCGTAGGGTATCGAAAAGTGGTTGCCTGGATCATGAGGTAGCTGGTTAGCTTCGGCGTAAAGGTTCTTGATATTGGGAATCCGGCTGTGGTCCAGGTCTTCCGTTAATCCCATCTTATGCAGGACTTCTGCAAAAGGTGAGGATACAAAAACGATATCATAACCTTTGCCTTTAGAGGCGATCAGCTTTCCCATAATCTCTTCATTGGTCGCATGAAGGACCAGTTCTGCCTGATTATCGGTCTGTTCATTAAACTGGCTGATGGCATCGGCGGCCATATAACCATCCCAGTTTGAAACGACTAATTCATCTGCTGAACTGAAAGCGCTTAAAAGTGCGCAAACCAATCCTGACATTATTCTTATTCGGAACATATTCAATCTCCGTGGTAGCAATAGAACTGACTTGCTACCTTTTCAGTGTTTTTCTTGTTGTGAGTGTTTCTTGATGAACACCATGACAATCAGTATTATTTATAAAAAAAATATCGTCAATTTGTATTATCTGTATTTTTAACGATTAACTTTATTAGCTGGTTATTTCAAAATGACAATAAAGAAAACTCGCCAACATACTCGACAGAATCATTTAAAGTTGGCTGAGCAAATACTGAATCAGGCACTGGAACGGGGGATGAGAAAGGGCAGTCATATGCCTGAACAGATGTTTTCTGATGCCTGTAATGTTTCCCGGACACCTGTGAGGTCTGCATTTAAGTTATTGGAAGAAAAGGAGTTTATAGTATGGAGGCAAGAGGAGGGTTATTTTCTTAACCTGTCTGATTCAGATGAATTTAACTATGCGATTCAAAGTCTTGAAGACCAGGAAAATTCTCTGGCAAGAAGGATTTTATCCGACAGGGCCGAGCGACGAATTGGTGATGTACAATCCGTAAGTGCCCTGGTCAGACGATATGAACAATCAAGAAGTACTGTACTAGTTGCGTTAAAAATACTGAGTAGGGATGGGGTTGTTACACAGCTTCCAGGTCGGACCTGGGCGTTTCAACCGATGTTGGACAGCCCAAAAGCGATTAATGAGAGCCTCAACTTCAGATTGGTCGTTGAACCCCAGGCGATATTAGCCCCTGGATTCAACATTGACCTTAAGCGTGCGGGTGTACTCAGAGAACAGATAGAAGAGCTGCTTAATACTGAACAGGGGAGGCTGACCAGCTCCCGGTTTCAGCGCTTAGATACAGAGTTTCATAGCCTGATCGCAGAATGTTCGGGTAATCGTTTTCTGTGCGGAACACTGTTAGCCCATCATCGTCTGCGCAGAACAACACAAAAAGATATTTCCATTCCAGAATTCAGAGGCAGGCAAGCACTGAAAGAGCATCTCGATATACTCGACTGTCTCGAAAGTGGTCAGTTTGAGCTTGCTGCTGATCAAATGACGTTGCATATACGTCGATCGTATGTTCGCAGGCCAGAGGTAGCAAACATGGGAGTTACACAATTATTGAGAGGACCTCGAAAATGACTGGCACACCTAAGATAGTACTTTTTCCTGAAGCAAGCTTTGGTGCTGCACTAAATTGTGTTGGGATAGCTCAGGCATTGCTTGAGTTGGGAGCCATGCCCGTTTTTATCTGTCATCAGGGATTTACCGGTGTTTTTGCTGAATACGGCTTTCAGGAATACCCGCTGCCACAAAAAACCAGCCGGCAAGAGGTTAGTGAGACTTACTGGCAACAGTTTACCAATACCCATATACCTCACTTTAATCTGGCGCCGATTGATCAGTTGCCAACCTATGTTGCGCCTACCTGGGACTCTATTGTTGATACAGTAGAAGATGCTGAAATTGGCCTGCAAATACTGATTAAGCGAATCAAGCCCGATCTTATTCTTCTCGACAATGTCATCATGTTTCCTGCCATTGCCAATGCAGAGTGCCCGTGGGTAAGGGTTATCTCCTGTGCCGAAACCGAGCTGCCGGATAACAATGTACCGCCTTATCTTTCAGGTATTACTGCGTCATCAGAGCAGCGCAAGGCGTTTGAAAAGGCCTATCTGAAACATACTTCAAAGATACATAAACGCTATAACAGCCTGCGCAAGAGTAACGGCATATCGCAGCTCAAACCGGGCGTCTTCCTTGAGCCGTCACCTTATCTGAATCTTTTACTTGCACCGTCTATTGTGCGCTATGAGCGTGCCGCTGAGCTCGATAATGAGCAATATGTATTTCTTGAGGGCTGTGTCCGTAAAGACAGCCATTTCTCGATGCCGGTGTTCCCCAATAATACCGGGCCACTGGTTTATGTCAGTTTTGGGTCGTTAGGGGCAAGTGACACCGATCTGATGAATAGAATGATCGCAACATTTGCTGACATTCCCGCTCGCTTTCTGATCAATGCTGGCGGCTTTCTGGATAGCTATAAAGAGATTCCTGATAACGTCTATCTGGGCAGCTGGTTTCCTCAGCCCTCGGTGGTGGCTCAATCAGATCTGTTTATTCATCACGGTGGCAATAACAGTTTTTGCGAGGCGCTGTATTACGGGATTCCTTCACTGATCATGCCCTATTGCTGGGATGGTCATGACAATGCTCAGCGTGCTGAAGCAACAGGTGTGGGGCGCTACCTTAATCGCAGTGACTGGACTCCAGAGCAGCTGGCCAAAGAGATTCAGGGCCTTCTGGTAAATGATTCAATGCAAAAGGCTCTGGCAGACAATGCTGTGTTGATGCAGCAGCAAAGCGGAACGCAACAAGCTGCACAGTCCTGCATTGATGCGATAAAACGCTTTAATGGGGCCAGGGGTTAAGTGACAGGAGGTTACGCCTATCGAGAGTCAGGATCAGGCGATGTTGCTGCCCTGACTTAAACAGGGGCGTGATTCCCTTTCCGGGTAGCCTTTCTGAGGTTGGTCAGTCTTGATGTGACAGGCCCTAGTGCTTGAAAAAGAGTGGCATGAAAAGAGTGATATGAATAAGAGCGGCATGAATAAGTCAGGGTATGAATGTGATTGAGTTTAAAGCGTTTGACAATGGGTTTGAATATATTCAGGTAACTAACGCTTCTGCGAGCGCAAAGATAGCGTTGCAGGGTGGGCATGTTTTTCACTATGCCCGTCAGGGAGAGATACCATTATTGTGGGTGAGTGAAGCCAGTGATTTCGAGTATGGCAAGGCGATTCGGGGCGGGGTGCCCATTTGCTGGCCCGCGTTTGGGATGAATAATCCGAGTCTGCCTCAGCATGGGTTTGCCCGCTATTCGATGTTTAAGTTGCTGTCCTGCAATGAAATTAACGCGACAAAAACAGAGATTATTCTCTCACTGCAAGACTCAGAAGAGAGTTTGAAACTGTGGCCCCATCGGTTCAGGCTGGTGTTGAAAATAACCCTCTCTGAGGTGTTAGAGATCGGGCTTGAAACGATCAATACCGATACCAATGAGTTTACCGTTACACAAGCTTTACATACCTATTTTCAGGTGTCTGATATCTCCACGGCAAAGGTCCGGGGGCTGGATAATAAGCCCTGTCTGGATGCACTGACCAATAAACGCTTTACTTATAGCGGCGATATCGTATTTGCCGAAGAGGTCGATCTGGTGTTTCAGGAGGTCGATGGCGGCATCGGCTTAATCGATAGTGGGCGTGACGTTAAGATAACAAGTAGCGGCTCATCTTCCGTCGTCGTCTGGAATCCCTGGATAGACAAATGCGCCAGAATGAGTGGTATGGCAAAGCAAAGTTACAAAACATTTGTATGTATAGAAACGGCTAATGCATTTGATGATTTTAAGGTGATCAAACCCGGCGAATCACACACTATCAGGGCGG
Source organism: Amphritea sp. (assembly GCF_050300915.1). Lineage (GTDB taxonomy): Bacteria > Pseudomonadota > Gammaproteobacteria > Pseudomonadales > Balneatricaceae > Amphritea. The sequence goes on along the minus strand of NZ_JBNKYN010000056.1, from coordinate 24,656 downwards.
TAATACAATAATGTCGGCCCTTGCTATGTGTCGTTGATACCATAATGCCGTCGAGACGGATTGAATATTTAAAAAAGCCCCGGTTATTGCCGCAATGCTGTTTATTTAAGTGGAGTTGTATTGCGATCCACCGAATATCGGGTTTTTGACATTTCGACTGTTCAGGCGTTGTGGGCCACGGACGCTTCTTCTCTAAGAATAAATTTTTTAATCTCCCAATCTCCGACCTGTGTCCGACACCGGGTTTGCCGCTGCCATGACAATTAACAGCACCGTAATATACTGGCACACTGGCTTAAGTCTTATTTCTGACGGTAGGCGTCCAAATGCAACGGCAGCCTGGCTAGCTTTTCTTCTAATAACGTCGTCAATAGTAATCTGGTATACCTTTTTACTTCTGAGCGTAATGGCGTTCTGCTGCATCGAGCTCTTTATATCGTGAAAGCCCAGCTCAATTTTCCAGCGTTTCTGATATAGCTTGGCGACTTTTTGGCTACTGTATGTCTCTGCCGGTAACGAGGTTAAGAGCTTCTTTGTAGTTCATCAAGGTTGAGTAACGACTGTTGAAAAGGCATAAAAAATCCGATGTCAGTGATGACATCGGATTTTCTAACAAGCGCGGCTCAGGCGCAAATGCTTAAGTGAACAGCGTTGCCCCCATTATCGGGGTCTTTCTGTTTTACATCGACAGCACTGAAGGGGGAGTGCTGTTTCTGTATGCTCTGAAGCGTAACTTACTCAAAGGTACGGCTGATGCTCAGTACTACCCGTGCATCGGTAATATCACCCCAGTAATTGTCCTCGATATTGTTGTCGGTATAGCCCAGAGAAAGGTCAAATCCGGCAACGCTTTTAGCGACTGAAACACCCCAGTTAGTATAGGAATCATCACCGGCATCACTACCGTAATAGGCTGCGGCTTTGTCATCCAGAAGTTTAGTGTGTGCTGCATCGAGCGTCAGGCTGAAATCTTCTGGCAGGCTGATGGTATGGCTCAGAGAAACTACCACTGAGTTGCCAATTTCACCTGAGTAGTTGTCAGACAGTTGTACTTTTGCGGTGGTGCTTTCTTTGTAAGTTACTGAGCCGTACAGCTCGCCGTAGTTCAGTTCAGCACCCGCATCGTTTGCACCCGGATAGGTATAAAATGCGTAGCCCACATCATAACCGAAGTCGTCATTGATGCTGCCAGCATAACCGGCATAGTAGTCAATCTCGACTTCAGCGCTGCTGTAAAAGCCTTCGTCCAGGCCAGAAGCCCAGACACCCGCATAGAAGCCGGCATCGTTAAACCAGTCAACGCTGCCCTGCAGGGTTGGGTCGCCATCGGTATTGCTGACACCGTTATAGACGTAATCGGACACCAGGGTGACAGTGGCGGAAACGTCGGCCTGTGCCTGCAGCGCAAAGGTTGCAGAGGAGGCGATTAGGCTGCTGAGTAGTAGTTTTTTAAACATGGTTAATCCCCGACTTTAGGATGGTTGTGTTCCCTTATTCGTTATATTGCCGAATTTCGGGCTGAGTTTGGCCGCTGCCTGATGTATCAGGCAGTGGCTAAATAGGTTTTTAAACGATCAGTTTACGGTTTCAGTGGGGCGACCTGGGTCAGATAGCCGCACTGGCGTTGGTTGACGAGAAGTGTTTCCCCAGCAATGCATGGTAGAAATCTTTGTCAGAAAGTATGCCAACCAGGCTCTCTTTCTCATTCAGTAGTACCGGCTGGCCGGTACGGTAACGAATCTCAATTGCCTGACGCATAGAGATATCTGGTGTTGCCATCACCAGGGTGTCTTCCGGCAGCCGGTCAATACTTTCGCCCTCCTGCCACTGGTGTAACGCAATTGGCTTGCCCTGACGGCAGGCAGACACCACTTGACCGGAACTGTTGGTGCTGACACAGGTGTTATCATTGCGGTTGAGCACCAGCATATCCTCCAGACGCTCTAACTCGGAGGTCTGAGTCATCAGTGAGCGTCCCTTCAGGACGTTGAGCGGGTTGGTATGCGCAACAAACTGTTCAACGTAATCGTTGATCGGATTCAGTACGATATCTTCAGGTCTGCCGTGCTGAATAATTCTGGCTGATTCCATAATGGCGATATTGGTGCCGATTTTCAGGGCTTCATCCAGATCATGACTGACAAACAGGATGGTTTTGTTTAATCGCTGCTGCAGTTCGATCAGCTCATCCTGTAACTGACTGCGAATCAGCGGGTCGAGAGCAGAAAAAGGCTCATCCATAAGCAATATGTCGCTGTCCATTGCGAAGGCTCTGGCTAAACCAACCCGTTGACGCATGCCGCCGGAGAGCTCATGGGCATATTTCCCACTCCACTCATGCAGTCCGACCATTTCCAGCTTTTCCATCGCTTTTGCGCGCCGCTCCTGCTTGCCCATCCCTTGCATCTCCAGACCAAACGCGACGTTATCCAGTACAGTTAACCAGGGCATTAGTGCGAAACTTTGAAATACCATAGAGATGCGGCGGGTGCGCATATGACGCAGAGTGGTCCCATCACAGGAACCCATGTCAACCATACGGTCCCCGTCCCGAACCAGTAGCTCACCGCGGCTGATCGGATTTAATCCGTTTACGGCCCGCAACAAACTGGATTTACCTGAGCCAGAGAGGCCCATCAGGACGCAGATCTCTCCTTCGGCGACTTCGATGCTGGCATTATGCACACCGACAACATTGCAGCCCAGATCGATAATCTCCTGGCGTGTTTTACCCTGGTCGAGTAGTTTGAGGCTGGCTTCAACCTTGTCGCCGAAAACCACATCCAGATTGCGAATACTGATAGCAGACATGATTAACTCTCCTCTTTAGAACCGGGGTTTTTAAAGATACGATCAAGGATGATCGCGACCAGAACAATTGCCAGTCCCGCTTCAAAACCCTGCGAGATATTCACAGTGTTGAGTGCGCGTATGACCGGTTTGCCAAGGCCGTCAGCGCCGACCAGTGCGGCAATGACTACCATCGACAGTGACAGCATGATGCACTGGGTGATACCCGCCATGATACTGGGCATCGCTGCAGGCAACTCCACCTTAAACAACAGTTTTGATGGTGTCGCACCAAAGGCTTTACCCGCTTCGATCAGCTCTTCCGGTACTTTGCTGATGCCCAGATAGGTCAGACGGATCGGCGCGGCGATGGCAAAGATAATCGTTGAGATTAGTCCTGGCACCACCCCCAGGCCAAACAGCACCAGCGTTGGAATCAGATACACAAAGGTGGGAATGGTCTGCATCATATCCAGTATCGGGCGTAAAAAGGTGTAGAGTTTAGGTTTATGCGCCGCCAGAATGCCGATCGGCACACCCATTACCACCGAAAGTGTGGTGGCAGTTAGCACCAGTACAAACGTTTCCAGCATCTCCTGCCAATAGCCCAGATTCAGTATCAGCAGCAGTGCGATAACGACAAAAATGACCAGAGGGATGCTCCGGTGCAATGCCCAGGCGAGGGCGGCCGTTATGATCATAGGTACATAGGGGGGGAACCACTGGAAGATATCCACTACAGAGAGAATCAACCATTCCAGCGATACTGATATTGCATCGAAGAACCCCGCCGCATTAAATGTCAGCCAGTCGACGAAAGCTTCCATCCAGCTACCCAGGGGGATTTTATGTTCTGTAATCCAGTTCATACGACTGCCTTTTTTACAGTTAGATTATCAGCACTCAACTCGGAGATGCAGATTGGTTGAAATAACCTCGCAGCCAGATTAAGTGCTGTAATCTTCAGTTAATCTGGTTGCGCCTGAATCGCTGTAAGCGCGTTAAAGTTCCAGATACTTACGAACAGCGGGCAGTGCATCGCCACCGTCCTGAGTCGTTACACCGTTAAGCCAGTCGTTAAGAACGTCTGGGTGGGTTTTTAACCAGGCCCGGGCTGCAGCATCAGGTTTCATGCCATCGTCGAGGATAGAGCCCATGATCTGGTTTTCCATCTCCAGGGTGAAGGAGAGGTTCTGCAGCAGGTGTCCCATATTTGGGCACTCTTGAGTATAGTTCTTGCGGACGTTGGTATAGACATTGGCACCGCCATAGTTCGGACCAAAGAAGTCATCGCCACCGGACAGGTATTCCATCTCAATGTTGGAGTTCATCGGGTGTGGTGCCCAGCCGAGGAAAACCACCCACTGATCACGCTTCGCTGCACGGGAAACCTGAGAGATCATCCCCGCCTCACTCGACTCAACCAGTTTGAAGTCTTTCAGGCCGAAGGCATCCTCATCAATCATGCTCTGAATCAGGCGGTTGCCATCGTTGCCTGGTTCAATACCGTAGATCCGGTCTTTCAGTTTATCTTTAAATTTGGCGATGTCGGCAAAGCTTTTCAGGCCTGCGTCATAGGCATATTTAGGCACAGCAAGGGTATATTTTGCGCCTTCAAGATTGGCGCGCAGGGTTTCTACTGAGCCGTTTTCACGGTACTTGGCAATATCCGCTTCCATGGTGGGCATCCAGTTACCGAGGAAAACATCGATATCAGCGTTGGCCAGCGAGGTATAGGTGACTGGCACTGAGAGGAGCTGGGTCGAAGGTTTGTAACCCATGCCGGTCACCAGCTCACTGGTAACTGCGGTGGTGGCGGTAATATCAGTCCAGCCGACATCGGAGAAGCGAACGGTGTCGCACTGTCCGCCAAAGGCGGTAGATGCTGTAAAGCAGGTAGCTACTGTAAGACCCAGTATGCTGGTCAGACGGTTAAGCCGAGGGGTTGCTGAGCTGGTATTTTTCCGTTGTGAATTCATGAGTTATACCCTTTATTTAAGTAAGTTGTGTGCGCTATTTTTTCTCTTGTTCTGTATTTCTTGCCAAGCGGCAGTATCCCGGTGCAGCCAGAACCGGGTTTTAGCCTGCTTGTTTAGTGCCCGTTTTGCTTAGCAGCGGTCGTTTTGCGTTGCCCGGACGTTGACGGTGCTGCCACTGTTCATCGATCCAGATCTCAACATTAGCCGCAGCCAGCGGCTGCTTACCCAGAATCATATCTGCCGCCTTTTCCGCCACCATAATGGTTGGGGCATTAAGGTTGCCATTAGGAATGGTTGGAAAGATCGAGGAATCGACAACCCGCAGTGCTTCAATACCACGGACTTTACACTGGCTGTCCAGCACGGCCATTGGGTCATCATCGGCCCCCATTTTGCAACTGCATGATGGGTGGTAAGCACTTTCGACGTTTTCCCGCACCCACTGGTCAATCGCTTCATCGGACGCTATTTGCGTACCGGGTTGAATCTCATCACCCCGGTAGGCATCCATGGCCGGTTGATTCAGCAGTTCACGGGTGAGACGAATGGTGTCGCGCCAGTCCTGCTTATCCTGCTCGGTGCCAATATAGTTGAAGATAATGCCGGGCTTCGCTTTAGGGTCGGCGGACCTGATCCAGATGCGGCCGCGACTTTCTGGTTTATTCGGGCCGACATGCACCTGAAAACCATGACCATCAATCGCTTTACCACCATCGTAACGCATCGCTGCTGGCAGAAAATGGTACTGAATATTGGGCCATTTCAGCCCGGCTCTGGAGCGGATAAAACCACAGGATTCAAAGTGATTGGTCGCGCCCAGACCATCTTTAAACAGCATCCAGCGGGTGCCAATCAACCCTTTGCTGATCAGATCGAGTTTGCCATTCAGGGTGATCGGTTGCTTGCAGTGATACTGGAAATACACTTCCAGATGATCCTGCAGGTTTTCGCCGACGCCGGGCAGGTTATGGAGCACATCGACACCGGCGTCCAGCAGTACTTGCTCCGGACCAATACCGGAGAGTTGCAACAGGTGAGGGGAACCAACAGAGCCCGCCGCCAGAATCACCTCTTTGATCGCTGCGACTTCAGTGATCTGACCATTCTTCTCATACTCAATACCGACGGCACGTTTGCCATCCATCACCACTTTACGGCTCAGAACATTGCTAATCAGCGTCAGATTGCTGCGCTTCAGCGCATCCCGCAGGTAGGCGTTTGAGGTGGAGGCGCGGACACCGTTCCTGACGGTCATATGCATTGGCCCAAAGCCCTCCTGGCGGTAACCGTTATAATCGTCAGTGGTTGGGTAGCCCGCATCTTCTCCGGCATTAATAAATGCCTGATAGAGTGGGTTAAGCTTCATCTCATTACCACCGCAGGTGGTTAGTGGGCCGGTGGCTCCACGATACTGATCACCGCCGTGTGCCCAGCTTTCCGCTTTTTTGAAATAGGGCAGGCACTGTTGATAGCCCCAGCCCTGTGCGCCGTGTTCCTGCCACTCATCAAAGTCGCAGGCATGACCACGAACGTAAACCATACCATTAATTGAGGAACCACCGCCAAGTACCTTACCCCGTGGGCAGTGCATTGAGCGGCCGTCGAGGTAGGGTTCATTTTCGGTGTGGAACTGCCAGGCGTACTTTGGCGTGTTCATTGGATAGGACAGGGCGGTGGGCATCTGGATAAAGATGCTTTTATCAGTGCCGCCTGCTTCAAGGATCAGCACGCTGTGCTTGCCATCCTCGGTCAGCCTGTTGGCCAGAACGCAACCGGCAGAACCCGCGCCAACAATGATGTAATCGTACTGTTTTTTGTTTGTCATACGTCTACCGCTGAAAGTAAGCTGAAAAAACCGGCAGCACCTCGCTGCCAATAAGTCGCATCGCTGTGAGTCCCCGGTTATTCGTAAGGACAGGCAACATCACCCAGTTCGACATAGACGCTCTTGATCTGGGTGTAGTGATTAAGTGTTTCAATACCGTTTTCCCGGCCAACACCTGATTGCTTATAACCGCCGACCGGCATCTCTGCAGGAGATGCCCCCCAGGTGTTGATCCAGCAGATGCCCGCCTGGAGGCGGGCTATCACCCGGTGTGCGCGGGAGAAATCAGTTGAGAACACGCCAGCTGCCAGTCCATATTCGCTATCGTTGGCCCGCTGGATAACCTCCGCTTCGTCACTAAAACGCAGAATTGACATCACCGGTCCAAAGATCTCCTCTTTGACGTTAGGCATCTCGTCAGTGCAATCGGCAAAGACGGTTGGTTTTACAAAACAGCCTTTATCCAGACCGTTTTCAAACGCCCGCTCACCACCACAGACCAGACGGGCACCTGCTGCTTTAGCCGCTTCAATGAAGCCAAGGACTTTTTCCATATGTTTGACTGATATTAACGCCCCAACCTGAGTATTCAGATCCGTTGGGTCGCCAATGATCATCCGTTCAGTACGCTCGGCGACTCTGCGCACAAACTCATCGTAGATGCTGTCGTGGACGAACACCCGGGTACCGTTGGTGCAGACCTCTCCCTGAGTATAGAAGTTAGCCAGCATGGCACCCGCGACCGCATTTTCAAGATTGGCATCACCGAAGATGATCAGTGGTGACTTGCCCCCCAGCTCCATTGTGACCTCTTTTAACGATCCGGCGGCATCGGCCATCACCTTTTTGCCGGTGCCACACTCGCCGGTAAACGACACTTTGGCGATCTCCGGGTGACGGGACAGTGCCTGGCCAACACGATAGTCGCCCTGCACAACGTTGAATACACCATCCGGCAGACCCGCTTCAGTGAAGATCTCTGCCAGCTTAAGTACGCTCAGTGGGGTTTCTTCTGAAGGTTTGAATATCATGCAGTTACCGGCTGCCAGAGCGGGGCCGGATTTCCACATAGCGATCTGAATCGGGTAGTTCCAGGCACCGATACCGGCGCAGATGCCGAGGGGTTCGCGACGGCTATAAAAGAAGTTAGTACCGCCGAGATCCTGCTGTTGTCCATGAATGGTTGCCGCCAGACCGGCGTAGTACTCGATTACATCGGCGCCGGTGGCGATATCAACGCAGTTGGCTTCCTGTAGCGGTTTACCGGTGTCCAGCACTTCCAGCAGCGCCAGTTCATCATTACGTTCACGCAGGATGGCAACCGCCCGCATCAGAATCCGGCCCCGTTCGGCCCCACTCATCGCAGACCAGACCTTAAAGCCCTCTTTAGCCGCCGCGACAGCCAGATCGACATCCGCCAGAGATGCTTGTTGTACTTCTGCAATTACTTCGCCGGTGGCTGGGTTTACGCTGGAAAATGTCTCACCGGAGGAGGCATTCTGATAACGACCATTGATATATAGAGCTGTTTGCATAGGTATTCGTCCCGCATTTTTTGTTGCCTGTTGTTCAAAGAGAAGCAACCCGGCATCGATATTTGTATTCAACTGACGCTAACTAAAGGCTGATTAAAGGTGCCGTTACTGAGCATTACAGGGTTAGCTTAGCCAGAAAATTTTTTATTAATTGATCGTTTAATTAAAAATAATACTGGCTATTTCTTGCACAAATGTCAAAAATGAAATTTGTCGTTTTTAGAACGTAAGTGTTTGAAGTTACCGCTGTGTCAGCGTGAGTATTTCGTGAATTCTTTTTTGTTTCTTTATAAATGATTGATTATAAAGAGTTAAATTTTTTTTGAGGTTTTGGGTTTAAGCGTTGTTTTTAAGAGGAAACGTGTCGTAAAAAGATAATTAGTTGACGTGAATAGGCCGGGAATGTCGCCCTGAAACGTTGTTGATAGTGTTGATTGTCGTTTCTGGTTCAGCTAATCCCGGCGTATATTAAGGGGTTATCACTGGCAGAATGAAAGCATCAAAGAGTCAGGCAGCAAGTGACTTAAGTGCTGCAGTTGGATTTCAGCTGTGCTGTTTCTGTCGTGCCGCGCTGGGTGACAGACCAAAATAATCTTTATAACAGTTGCTGAAGTGACTGGTGCTGACGAAGCCGCTTGCCAGGGCGACGTTGGTGATGGTTTCATTGGTTTGCAGCAGCAGACGCCGGGCATGGGTGATGCGCAATTCCAGATAATAGCGTGAAGGGCTGGTTTCCAGATGGCTCTGAAACAGCCGCTCCATCTGCCGCCGGGAGACGCCGACGTGGGCGGTCAGTTCTTCCAGGGTTAAAGGTTCTTCAATATTGTTGCTCATCAGCTGCATCAGGGAGCGGAGATTCTCCGGGTGGGTAGGATCGTCACCGGCCTGTAATTTCATTTTGCCGCCGCTTTCAGCAACCTGATCGCAGCTGAGAATTTCACGGATTGCCCGCACAATATCGCCGCCATACTCTTTGCGGATCAGGGTTAACATCATCTCCAGTGCACTCACCGGGCCTGCACAGGTAACACAGCGCTCGGTGATGACCAGGGCAGTATCAGCCACTTCAACCCGGGGAAACTGCTCGCGGATAAATGCATGATTATCCGGATGGGCCGCGCAGCGCTGATTATCCAACAGGCCGGCATAAGCGATAGCGACACTGCCATTCCAGATGCCACCAAGGGTCAGACCGAGTTTATCGGCGGCTTTGAGGGTTTCGGTCAGTTGCGGGTTTTCGTTCAGCTCACAACGAAAGCCACCGCAGACAATCAGAATATCAATGTTGCCACGGTGCTCAATGGTAAAGTGTTCCAGCGTGGTATTAGTGGCGATCTCAATACCCAGATCGCTGAGTACTTTGCGTGAATCTACCCCGAGAATAATATGTTCGAACAGTGGAGCGGTGCGTACCAGATTAGTGGTGACCAGCGCATCAACCGCTGCAGTGAAGGCCATCATCGAGAAATGTTCCAGCAACACAAACCCGACTTTGACCGGCTTATCCGGTGCGCCTCCAGCAGACAGATAGCGGCTGTTACTGCTGCGCATGACTGAGCTGAAATCACGTTTTTTGGCGGTGTCGTGCATGTTGAATCTCTGATTATCGGGCTATACAGTTGAGCTGAACTGGTAGGGTGTGTTTCAAAAGGTTGAACAATATCCCTGAAAAGCTAAGTGTACAACGTTGCCGCTATAAGTATCTGCTGTTATGTTCTCTGCCTGAAGATTTATTATCGGGTGTTACCTCTGATTTTTTCAGTAGCTCAATGTCTTTATGCTGTTTTATAAACGTTAATGACAGGGCCTGGGTTCTGTGTTTGTCGTAAGGAAAAATTAATTGAAGGACTATCGTCAGCAGTTCTGGCTGGGTGCCAGGGATCTGTTGCCTCTGATATCAGGGGCAGCTCCGTTTGGAATGATTGTTGGGGCAACCGGCATATCGCTGGGGATGAGCCCGGAAATGGTGATGGGGATGACGGCGCTGTTTTTTGCCGGATCTGCTCAGCTTGCTGCTTTCTCTCTGATTCAGGACAACGCGCCGTTCGTTATTATTCTGGCGACCACGATGGTGATCAATCTGCGGTTTTGCATCTACAGTGCCACCTTTGCGCCGTTGTTGGGACCACTGCCTAAACGCTATCGTTTTACCCTGGCCTATATGTTGTCTGATCAGGCCTACGGGCTCTGTTCGATGCCCGCACAGATGCAAAAGACCGCGGCAGAACGGGTCTGGTATCTGGCGGGGGTGGCGCTGGGCTTGTATGTCACCTGGATGATCTCGGTTATGCTGGGGATAGTGCTGGGTGCCGGGATTCCGCCGGGCTGGTCGCTGGAGTTCACCATCCCGCTGGCCTTTCTGGCGATGCTGGTGACTACTATCACCAGTCGGTTGTTGTTTATGGTAGCGGTTATTTCCGGTAGTTGTGCGGTGCTGTTTCAACAGTTACCTTTTAATACCGGGTTTATTGTGGCAGTGGTGGCCGGTGTCTCTGCTGGTCTGCTGTTGCCCGGGTTGCTGAAGAAGGGGGCGTCCTCTGATGAGTGAGAATCTGCAGCTCTGGTTACTGTTTTTTGCCGTCGGGCTGGGCACCTTTCTGATACGGCTGTCGTTTATTCAGTTTCATGGCAGCACCGAAGCGCTGATTCAGCGCAGCAAGCATATTCTGATGTTACTGCCCCCGGCGATTCTGGCGGCGCTGTGTATTCCCGCAGTCATTTTTACCCGGCCACTGACAGCATATCAGGTTGATTATTTTCAGTTGCTGGCGGCCCTGGTGGCGATTCTGATCGCTAAATTCAGCCGTAGTGTGTTCTGGCCGGTGATGGGCGGCATGCTGTGTCTCTGGCTGTTGCGGTTTATCAGCAGCTAGAGGTTGCCTGTTCCCGCTTTACCCACGCTGTCTAACGCTTCTCTCAGAAAACGGCTCAACTTCTCAGGGTTTTGATTAACAGAGTGTGCAGGCTATCGACGGCTGGTGAATCCTGCGAGGCGTTGCTCCGGTACACCGCCACTTCCATGGGTTCAAGCGGGCCTAGCTGATGTTCGCTACCCAGTATCTCCAGATGGTTGGGGACACTGCATTGGGTCAGCACGGCTATGGCCAGACCACTTTCAACCGCAGCAATCTGTCCTGCCAGGCTGGGGCTGTTATAGATCACTTTATACCGGCGTCCCTGCAGGGCCAGTGAGTTAATCGCGCTGCGCTTTGCAAGACTGCTATTTTCATAGACGGCGATCGGTAGCGGGTCACGTTTCCACACGTCAAACTGCGGCGAGCCTACCCATACCAGCGGTTCATGAAACAGTAGGGTGCCTCTTTTAGATGTGTCGCGGGAGATCAGCGCGAGGTCAAGATCACCACTTTCAACCCGGGGAATAAGTGCTGTTGATTGCTCGCAGAACAGTTCAATGTCGATCGCCCCGTGACGGGGTGCGAACCGTTTAAGGACGGGCGTCATATATTGTTGTGCGTAATCGTCCGGTACTCCAAGTCGAATCTTGCCCGTTAATGCTTCCCCATGGAAAACCGCCTGGGTTTCGGCGTGCAGATCGAGAATCTGACGGGCATAACCCAGCAGCGTTAAGCCTTCAGCGGTGAGTTGGTGCTCGCGAGGTCCCCTGACTAAAAGCTGACACCCTAAGGCGGCTTCAAGTTTCTTGAGTTGCATGCTCACGGCAGACTGGGAGCGGTTTACCTCTGGTGCCGCATTCGATAAAGAGCCGGCATTCACGACAGCGACAAAACACTTTAGCCAGTCAATCTGAAGATCCTGATAATTCATCATACTCAAAGCTATTCGATTTTCTAATGGTGTCTATCTGAATTATGCGCTTTTCGAATGGTTTTGGTAAGTACATACTCTCGCCATCGTGTCATTCCGACTTTTCATTCGGGTGATCACCCGCAATCAGTTCATGTTGTGGATATCGCAGGTTAATAGGTCAGATGGGGGCATCATGTCGCAGTACCGGTTTTTAATTGTAGTGAGTCTGGCGGCCTCCTTGCTGATGGTCGGTGTTGGGATGATTGTTCCTCTGTTACCCCAGCGCATGATTGCACTTTCCGGATCGATGCAGAGTGTTGGCTATATCGCTTCGATGTTTGCGTTGTCATACATCATTTTTCAGCTACCGATGGGCAGAATGGCAGACAGGTTGGGGGTAAAGCCTTTTCTGGTATCCGGTTACATACTCTGTTTTATGTCAGGTTTAATCTTTTATTATGCTGAGACACCGGAAATGATCTTACTTGGCCGCCTGATTCAGGGAGCGGGTGAAGCGCCTGTCTGGGCGCTTGGTCCGGCTCTGCTTTCGCTTGCCTACCCGGATGCAAAGGGGCGGGTGATCGGTATCTATAATGCTGCCATTCATGCAGGGCTGACATTAGGGCCGTTATTGGGAATCTGCTTTTTTCCATCAGCTGCCAGTCATTTGCCATTTCTTATATTTGCAGGCCTCTGTCTGGTCGCCGGGATGGTGACGTTTCAGTTTCTTCCGGCCTCTGCATCGCGAGCCGGGGTGAAGCAGGAGCCTGGATTACGGGCGCTGTTGGCGTTGCTCCGGTTAAGAGACCCACAACTAACACTGATTGGTATACTGCTGTATGGCGCAGCTTACGGTAGTTTTATCAGTGTATTACCTGCCTATCTGGTGTTGTTTAAAGGTTTTGACAGCCGCTCTGTCGGAGTCTTCTTTGCGCTGTTTTATGTCGCCATCAGCGTTTCTCAGCTGATTGCGGGTCCACTGTCTGATCGCTATGGCCGAACGCTGTTTATGCTTGCCGGGCTCGGTATTGCCGACATCGGTATCGTTTTATCTGTTTCGTTGCCGCATCCCTGGATATATGCACCTTTAACGTTCGCAAGTGTCGGCCTCGGTGTCTTCGGCGTGTCCTCTATGGCCCATCTCAATGAGAGTGTTCCCTGTTCATTAAAGGCGTCTGTTTCTGCTGCTTATTACCTGTCATGGGGTATTGGTTTTTTCGCTGGCCCTCTCGTTATCGGATGGGTTGGAGAGGTATTAGATCCTCAGTCGGGGTACTATTTTTTGGCACTATTAATGGCGGGGCTAGGCTGTGTCTTAGGAGTGAATGTGATCCAGCTAAAAAAGCGAGTTGCAGTCGAATAAGAGCTTCAGTGATAAAGCCGCTCTGCAGATATTCAGTCCTGTTTGAGAGTGACTCCTGACTATTTAACAAAATGGCGTTCGATCTGAATGATTTCAATTAGTCAATAACACTGGCCCCTCCGGCGCCTATGTTGTTTAAAGTAACTTCTCTTACCTCTGTCGTATTTGGACATACTCCCGGCGTGTTCGAGCATAGGGCTGTTTATCAGACCCGCTACTATCAATATCAAGAAACCTGAACGGGCGCATCTATGTTTCCCGGTGCAGGTAACCAACAAAGATAACGATAACTGAGATGACACGCCGGACCCGGTTTTGGCGCGGAGGTACAGATGTTTAAGAAAGAAGACCTGATCCAAGGATATGATGATGTTTTGTGGAATGCGATCTGCAAAGAAGAGGTGCGTCAGGAAGAGCATATCGAGCTGATCGCTTCTGAGAACTATACCAGTCCACGGGTGATGCAGGCGCAGGGATCTGTACTGACTAATAAATACGCCGAAGGTTATCCGGAAAAGCGTTATTACGGCGGTTGTGAATATGTTGATGTGGTTGAGCAGCTGGCGCTGGATCGGGCTAAAGAGCTGTTTGGTGCTGAGTATGCCAACGTGCAGCCACACTCCGGTTCTCAGGCAAATGCGGCTGTTTACATGGCGCTGTGTGAGCCGGGTGACACTGTTCTGGGGATGAGCCTGGCCCATGGTGGTCACCTGACCCACGGTTCTCACGTGAACTTTTCCGGCAAGATCTATAAGGCGGTTCAGTACGGTCTGAACGAAGCCACCGGCGAGATCGATTACGATCAGGTTGAAGCGCTGGCGGTTGAACACAAGCCTAAAATGATCGTTGCAGGTTTCTCTGCTTACTCTCAGATTGTTGACTGGGCTCGCTTCCGCGAAATCGCTGATAAAGTTGGTGCTTATCTGTTTGTGGATATGGCTCACGTTGCTGGTCTGGTAGCTGCGGGTCTTTATCCTAACCCTGTGCCTTTCGCTGATGTTGTCACTACAACGACTCATAAAACTCTGCGTGGTCCGCGTGGTGGTCTGATTATCTCCCGTGATAACGAGCTGGAGAAGAAGCTGAACTCTGCTGTATTCCCAGGTGGTCAGGGTGGTCCGCTGATGCATGTGATCGCAGCTAAAGCCGTTGCCTTCAAAGAAGCGCTGGAACCTGAATTTAAAGCGTATCAGACGCAGGTTGTGAAGAATGCTAATGCGATGGCTGAAGTGCTGGTTGAGCGTGGCTTTGAGATCGTTTCCGGCGGTACTAAAAACCACCTGTTCCTGCTCAGTCTGATCAAACAGGGGCTGACCGGTAAAGATGCAGATGCTGCTCTGGGTCGCGCTAACATTACGGTTAACAAGAATGCGGTACCGGGCGACCCTCAGTCTCCGTTTGTTACCTCTGGTCTGCGTATCGGTTCTCCGGTTGTGACTACCCGAGGCTTTAAAGAAGAACAGTGTCGCACTCTGGCGGGCTGGATCGCGGATCTGCTGGATGTGCTGAATCAGCCTGAAGCGCTGGAAGCGAAGATCGCTGAAGTGCAGCAGCAGGTTAAAGCGCTGTGTGCTAACTACCCTGTATACGGCTGAGCTCTTTAGACGAACATCACGTCTCTGGAAGACAGATAACTCTTATTTAAACACCCGGCAGCCAGTTATCGATGGTTGCCCCTATTTTTGGAGCTGATGATATGCAGCAATATTCTGGTTTCGGGCTGTTGAAGCACAGTCTGAGTCATCACGAGAACTGGCAGCGTGTCTGGCGTAACCCTACGCCGAAGAAGAAGTACGATGTGATTATCATCGGTGGTGGTGGCCATGGTCTGGCTACTGCATACTATCTGGCGAAAGAACACGGTATCACCAACGTGGCTGTGCTGGAAAAGGGGCATCTGGCTGGTGGTAACATTGCTCGTAACACCACTATTGTGCGTTCAAACTACCTGTGGGACGAGTCCGCTGCTCTGTACGAGCATTCCATGAAACTGTGGGAAGGGCTGGCGCAGGAACTGAACTACAACGTTATGTTCTCCCAGCGTGGCGTATACCATACCTGTCACACATTGCAGGATATGCGTGCCAACGAACGTCTGGTTTCCGCCAACCGGTTGCAGGGTATCGACAACGAAATGGTTGATGCCGAACAGCTGCAGAAAGAGATTCCATCCCTCGACTGTTCTAAGAATGCCCGCTACCCGATTATGGGAGCGTCTGTGCAGCGTCGTGCCGGTAACGCCCGTCACGATGCCGTGGCCTGGGGTTTTGCCCGTGCGGCCGATGCGCTGGGTGTTGATCTGATCCAAAACTGCGAAGTCATCGATATGGAGATCAGCGACGGTAAAATTACGGGTGTTAAAACCAAGCAGTACGGTGTCCTCAAGGCTGATCGTGTAGGTTGCGTAGTCGCCGGTAACAGTGGCGTGCTGGCTAAGATGGCCGGTTTCCAACTGCCGGTTGAATCCCACCCGCTACAGGCGTTGGTATCTGAACCGATCAAGCCTTTCCTGGATACGGTTGTGATGTCTAACCATGTACACGGTTACATGAGCCAGTCAGATAAAGGTGACCTGGTCATTGGTGCCGGTATTGATGGCTGGGTTGGTTACGGCCAGCGTGGCTCTTACGGCATTATCGAGCATACGCTTCAGGCGATTGTTGAGATGTTCCCGTGCACCAGCCGCGTACGCATGAACCGTCAGTGGGGTGGTATTGTTGACGCTTGCCCTGATGCCAGTCCGATTATTTCTGAGACACCGGTGAAGAACCTGTTCTTCAACTGCGGCTGGGGTACGGGTGGATTTAAGGGGACTCCGGGCTCCGGTAACCTGTTCGCGCATACGCTGGCACATGGCAAACCTCATCCGGTTGCCGAGCCTTTCTCTATAAAGCGCTTCCATACCGGTGCACTGATCGATGAACACGGCGCTGCCGGTGTAGCACATTAACAGGGGCTAATTAACATGTTGCATATCTACTGCCCGCACTGTGCGGAATATCGCGAAGAAGAAGAGTTTCACTGCGTTGGTCAGGCGCATATAGCGCGTCCACTGGACCCGGAAGCCTGCTCCGATCAGGAGTGGGGCGAATATCTGTTTTTCCGGAAGAACCCTCGTGGTCTTCACCATGAACTGTGGGTACACGCAGCCGGTTGTCGTAAGTTCTTCAATATGACCCGCGACACCCAGACCTATGAAATCAAAGAAGTCTACAAGATCGGCGAGCAGCCATCTGTAGTGGCTGAGTAACAGGAGCGGAATAATGACACAACAGAACCGCCTCACCAGCGGAGGTCGAATTGACCGTTCCAAGCCGCTGACGTTTACCTATAACGGTAAGCAGTATAAAGGTTTTCAGGGCGATACGCTGGCATCTGCGATGCTGGCAAATGGCATCAACGTTGTTGCCAGAAGTTTTAAGTACAGCCGTCCGCGGGGTATTATCGCCTGTGGTGCAGAGGAGCCGAATGCGGTGCTGCAGCTGGGCGCGACTGAAGCGACTCAGGTGCCTAACGTACGTGCCACTCAGCAAGAGTTGTTTGATGGTCTGGTGTCGGCTTCAACCAATGGCTGGCCAAGTGTTGATACTGACGTCATGGGCCTGATGGGTAAAGTCGGCGGCAATATGATGCCACCGGGTTTCTATTACAAAACCTTTATGTTTCCACAGTCGATGTGGCACACCTACGAAGCAGTGATCCGTAAGGCTGCCGGTCTGGGACGTGCACCCCGGGAAACTGATCCAGATCGTTATGACTCTATTAATCAGCACTGTGATGTGATGATTGTGGGTGCAGGTCCTGCCGGTCTTGCAGCGGCACTGACGGCTGCCCGTGGTGGCGCCCGTGTGATTATTGCCGACGAGCAGAATGAGTTTGGTGGCAGCCTGCTGAATGGCAAAGAAACACTGGATGGCAAGCCTGCCGCTGAGTGGGTACGCGCTGTCGTGGAAGAGCTGGGCACCTATGACGATGTGCTGATGCTGCCGCGTTCAACCGTGAACGGCTATCACGATCATAACTTCCTCACGATTCATGAACGTTGTACTGATCATCTGGCGGATATTGCGCCGGTTAATCAGGTGCGGCAGCGGATACACCGGGTGCGTGCCAAGTGGGTTGTGCTGGCAACCGGCGCTCATGAGCGTCCACTGGTTTACGGGAATAACGATGTGCCGGGCTGTATGCTATCGGGTGCAGTGTCTGCTTACATCAACCGCTACGGTGTTGTTCCGGGAAATGAACTGGTGGTGATGACCACCAACGACTACGGCTATCAGGCAGCGCTGGACTGGGCGGATGCGGGTCGTAAGGTCGTGGCTATCGTCGATACCCGTGAAGCGGCGGTCGGTGACCGCACCGAAGCGGCGCGCAAGCGTGGCCTGAATATTATCTCCGGTTCTGCGGTAATTGAAGTGCAGGGCAGCAAACGGGTCACGGGTGTGTCTGTGGCGGCGATCAGTGCGTCAGGCTCTAAAGTGATCGGTTCGGTGACTAAATTCAAAGCCGATACGGTTGCCTCTTCCGGTGGCTGGAGCCCGGTGATTCACCTGTCCTGTCACACCGGCAGTCGTCCGGTCTGGAATGATGAGATTGTTGGCTTCCTGCCAGGCGAGACGGTACAGAAGCAGCTGACTGCTGGCGGTATCAACGGTCAGTATGAGACTGCTGCTGCCTTGAGAGAGGGTTTTGACGCCGGTCAGAAAGCGTTGGTTGAAGTGGGTCTGGCAGCCGCAGAAGTGGTTCTGCCGCAAGCGCAGATGCTTAAAGTGGCAGCGCCAATGAGCCTGTTCCATATTCCGCATCTGAAGCCAACGTCACAGGCACCGAAACAGTTTGTCGATTATCAGACCGATGTGACGGCTGCGGGTATCGAGATTGCGTGCCGTGAAGGCTTTGAAGCGATTGAACACGTTAAGCGTTACACCGCGATGGGTTTTGGTACCGATCAGGGTAAGCTGGGTAACATTAATGGTATGGCGGTGGCAGCGAAAGCGCTGAACCAGTCCATTCCTGAGACCGGCACCACGGTTTTCCGGCCGAACTACACGCCGGTTGCTTTTGGTGCTATTGCGGGCAGCCACAGTGGTGCTCTGTTTGAGCCGAAGCGTTTTACTGCGATGCACAAGTGGCATGTTGAGCACGGTGCAGAGTTTGAGGATGTTGGTCAGTGGAAACGTCCATGGTACTTCCCGAAAGCAGGCGAAACCATGCAGCAGACGCTGAATCGTGAGTGTCTGGCGGTTCGAAATTCCGTCGGTATTCTGGATGCATCAACACTGGGTAAGATCGATATTCAGGGTAAAGATGCCCGTGAATTCCTGGGCCGGGTTTATACCAATGCCTGGGCCAAGCTGGCGGTAGGTAAGTGTCGTTATGGCCTGATGTGTGGCGAAGACGGCATGGTGTTTGATGATGGTGTAACTGCCTGTCTGGGCGAGAACCACTTTGTCATGACCACCACAACCGGTGGTGCAGCACATGTCTATGAGTGGCTGGAAATCTACCATCAGACTGAGTGGCCGGAACTGGAAGTGTATTTCAATACGGTGACCGATCACTGGTCGACAGCGACGATTACCGGGCCGAACAGCCGTAAGTTGCTGGCTGAGCTGACTGATGCTGATGTCAGCAATGAGAACTTCAGCTACATGGACTGGAAACAGATCACCGTGGCTGGTGTGCCTGCCCGAGTGTTCCGGATCTCTTTCACCGGTGAACTGTCGTTCGAGATCAACGTACAGGCAAACTACGGTATGCATGTCTGGGAAAAACTGCATGAAGCGGGGGCTAAATATGGTCTGACGCCATATGGTACTGAAACCATGCATATTCTGCGGGCAGAAAAAGGTTTCATTATCGCCGGTCAGGACACTGATGGTTCGGTACATCCTTACGACCTGGGTATGGGCTGGTGTGTCTCTAACCAGAAACCGTTCAGTTACATCGGTAAGCGCGGTATGAACCGGAGTGACTGTACCCGTGAAAACCGTAAGCAGATGGTCGGTCTGAAAACTAAAGATCCTAAGCAGGTGATTCCGGAAGGTTCTCAGGCGGTGCTTGATCCTAAGGGACCGGTTCCGATGCCACTAGAAGGTCATGTGACCTCCAGTTACTGGAGTGAAAACCTGGGCCACTCGATTGCGATGGGCTTTATTAAAGGCGGCCTGGATAAGATGGGTGAAACCGTTTACTACCCACAGGCTGATGGCACTGTGATTGAAGCTGAAATTTGCAGCCCGATCTTCTTTGATCCGAAAGGGGAGCGTCAAAATGTCTGATCTGAATGTAATGACTCCTGAAGAGAGTGCAGCCACTAAAGCGGCTGTGATGAATCAGGTTCCTGGAGCCGAGATTCAGGGGCAGTCTCCGCTGCACCATGCGGAGCTGGAAAGCCTTGCACAGAACGGTCCTAAAACCGGCGGTGTGCACCTGCGCGAACTGAAGTTGCTGGGGCATCTGACCCTGCGATGTAATGCGGAAAACGCCGAGCAACTGGCTGCCGTTGAGCGGGTGCTGGGGCTGGCTTTGCCGCTTCAGCCGCTTACCTCGGTTGAAAACGATGCTTACTCGATCCGTTGGATGTCGCCGGATGAGTGGCTGATTCTGGTGCCGGGGATGGAAACCTTTGATATTGAAACGAAGTTCCGCGATGAGATGCCGGGCCACTACTCGCTGGTAAACAGCAGTGGCGGTTCGACAGTGCTCGAACTGTCCGGTGCAAATGTGGTAGAGGTGCTGAAAAAGTCGACGCCTGTGGACCTTCATCTGAAGGAGTTTCCGGTGGGGAAGGTGGTTTCGACACTATTTGCCAAGAGCACCGCGACCATTCGCCGTACTGGAGAACAGCGTTTTGAGCTGGTCATCCGTCGTTCGTTCGCGGACTACCTCTGGCTCTGGTTGCAAGACGCTAGTCGCGAGTTTGGTCTGGTGATTGATGCTTGATCAATCATTCTGGCCAACCGAACGGTTGTAACTAACATAAGCCAGCTCTGATCTGAGCTGGCTTATCCGTTTGCTGCGACTGAATGCTGAGCCGGTTACACATAACTCAGTACAAAAGTTAACGCAGGAGTTCTCAAATGACAGATATAACAAAACCAAAGCCCTGGATTTTTACCGCCAGCTGTCCGAGTATGCTGGGAACTGTTGATGTGGTCACCCGCTATATGGCTGAAGCGGGTAACTATGTGGACGAGATCCACTCATTTGATGACCGGGTGTCAAAACGTTTCTTTATCCGTATAGAGTTTCAGCCGATTAACGATGGCTTTTCAGCAGAAAAATTTGATGCTGAATTTGCCCCGCGTGCCGCTGAATTCGGCATGGAATGGGATCTGACTAAACCGGATCACCGACCACGGGTGGCGATTCTGGTGTCCAAGTATGATCACTGCCTTAATGACTTACTGTACCGCTACCGTACAGGCCAGTTAAATATTGAGGTGCCGGTGATCATCTCCAACCATCCGGACCTGGAACATCTGGCTGAATGGCATGGCATCCCTTACTACCATCTGCCGATTACCCCGGAGACCAAACCCTATCAGGAAGCCGAGATCGTTAAGCTACTGGAGCAGTACGATATCGAACTGGTGGTGTTAGCCCGCTATATGCAGGTGCTGTCGCCATGGATGTGTAATCAGCTGAACGGTAAGGCGATCAATATTCACCACTCTCTGTTGCCGGGCTTTAAAGGTGCCAGACCGTATCACCAGGCCTGGGAGAAAGGGGTGAAGATGGTCGGGGCTACCGCGCACTATGTGAATAATGATCTGGATGAGGGGCCTATTATCACTCAGGGCATTCAGACCGTAGATCATGCCTTCTATCCCGAAGACCTGATCTCCAAGGGGCAGGATGTTGAGCGGGTTACCCTGTTTAATGCGATCCGTTATCACATCGATAAGCGGGTGTTTCTCAATGGTGGGCGGACCGTAGTTTTCTCCAGTTAATTTTACCTTTTTTGAGGTTAGTCGGGATTACTTCTTTCCAGAGAGGTATGTAGTGTGTGGCTCATCCTGACCGACCTCCTTTTCTTTCCTGGTTAGCTTTACTATTTACGCCTGGCGCCGGTATAAAAACGTTTTAAGAAAATTTCAGGTCGTAAACTGACATACAGCTACACTTATATCAGCAGATAATCGGTTTTTCGTACACATTTCTGCGCCCTGACGGCGCGGTGGAGACTCTATGTCTATCTCTGTTTTTGATCTTTTTAAAGTAGGCGTCGGTCCGTCCAGTTCCCATACCGTTGGCCCGATGGTGGCAGCGGCCAATTTTGCGGATCATCTGGCACAACATGGTTTGGCGCAAGCGGTGGAGCAGATCCAGGTTGATCTGTATGGTTCTCTGAGCGCCACAGGCGTGGGGCACGGAACTGATAACTCCGTTATTGTCGGCCTGATGGGGGAGCGACCCCATAGCATTGACCCACAGATAATTTTGCCTGCGGTTGCCGCAGTAAAAGAGAGCAACACCCTCAATTTGTTGGGGCAGTTCCCAATCGGGTTTATCTGGCAGCGGGATATGAATCTGCTGGAGGAAAACCTTCCCTACCATCCGAATGCGATGCGTCTGAGTGCTTTCGATACCGCGGGTAAACTGCTATATGGCAATGTCTATTACTCCATCGGTGGTGGCTTTGTTATTGATGAAAGTGAGGCGACTGCTGATGCGCACCTGGTACCGCAGGTTGAGTTGCCCTATGACTTTAATAATGCGGTTGAACTGCTGAAACTTTGCGAGGAGAACAAATTCAGCGTCAGCCAGCTGATGATGGAGAATGAAAAGGTTTGGCGCAGTGAGCGCGAGATTCGTGATGGCCTGATGGACATCTGGGCCGCGATGAAAGAGTGTATCGCGAACGGCCTGCATACTGAGGGAATACTACCGGGTGGCTTACATGTCAAACGGCGTGCAATGGGGTTGCACAAGTCCCTGATCCGTTCAACCAAGCCCAATATTATCTCCTCCACACTCGGAGCGATGGATTGGGTGAACCTGTATGCGCTGGCTGTGAATGAAGAAAATGCTGCTGGTGGGCGGATGGTTACCGCACCAACTAACGGCGCGGCGGGTATTATTCCCGCTGTATTGATGTATTACACCGAGTTCACCCCGAATGCGACCGAGGAGAACGTGGTAGATTTCCTGCTGGCGGCGGCTGCAATTGGCGCCCTGTGTAAGAAAAACGCTTCTATTTCCGGCGCTGAAGTGGGCTGTCAGGGGGAGGTGGGTTCCGCCTGTGCCATGGCGGCTGCGGGGCTGTGTGAAGTGCTGGGCGGCACTCCTGAGCAGGTTGAAAACGCCGCTGAAATCGGCCTTGAGCATAACCTCGGACTTACCTGTGATCCTGTCGGTGGTTTGGTGCAGGTGCCCTGTATTGAACGCAACGCCATCGGTGCGATGAAAGCAATTAATGCCACGCAGATGGCGCTGCGCGGCGACGGTAAACATTTTATCTCACTGGATAAGGTGATCAGAACCATGCGTGATACCGGTATGGATATGCAGGATAAATATAAAGAAACTTCCCGCGGAGGCCTTGCGGTAAATGCGATAGAGTGTTGATCTTGCTAGCGTGTCTGTCCTTGTTATAATGGGTTCAGTTTAAGATTTTGTTTGAATCTGCGGTTCTGAACAGCGGCGTGATGATCGAGTAGGAGAGTGATTCTGAGCCGCTGTTTGAATACCAATTAACAGCCTTTCAATAACGCAGGGAGTGCGGTGTGGGCACGGGTTTATGTATGACAAATGGGATTAACGCCGTCCGGCCGCGTACTATCGGTTTTTTGTTACTCAATAATTTTACCCTGATATCCCTGGCCTCTGCGGTTGAAGCGTTGCGGATGGCGAATCAGCTTAGTGGCGAAGAACTGTACTACTGGTACACCGTGACATTGGATGGTCAGCCGGTTAGTGCCAGTGATGGCATTACCATAACCCCGGACGCCAGTACCGTCAGCTGCCCCCAGTTGGATACCGTCATCGTTGCGGGGGGGCTGAATATCACCAAAGCCTATGATCGTAGCCATATCGCCTGGATGCAGGAGATGGAGCGCAAAGGGTGTAAACTCGGTGCGCTGTGTACCGGAGCCTATCTGCTGGCGGCCGCTGGGCTTCTGGAGGGCTATGAGTGCAGTACCCACTGGGAATACCTTGCCGCACTGCAGGAAGCGTTTCCGCGGGTTAAATGCTCCAACCGCCTGTTCAGCTTTGATCGCAATCGGATGACCTGTACCGGGGGCACTGTGCCGCTGGATATGATGCTCAATATGATCAAACTGGAACATGGCTATCAGCTCTCTACGGCGATCTCAGAGATGTTTATCTGTGACCGTATCCGCGATGAGAGTGATCAGCAAAAAGTCCCGCTGCGACATGTGCTGGGCACTACCCAGCCAAAACTGTTAGAGATCGTGGCGTTGATGGAAGCCAATATAGAAGAGGTCATCGAGATGGATGAGCTGGCCCGCTATGTCGATCTGTCCCGGCGACAGATGGAGCGGCTGTTTCAGAAATATCTTGAGTGCTCTCCCTCGCGTTACTATCTTCGCCTGAGATTGCTCAGAGCGCGGCAACTACTAAAACAAACCTCTATGTCGATTATCGATATCGCCGCTGCCTGTGGTTTCGTCTCCAGTCCCCATTTTAGCAAATGCTATCGAGAGCAGATGGGAATTCCTCCCCGTGATGAACGCTTAGTGGCGAACCAGGATGGCGCAGAGGAGCTGTTTGATGGCGAAAGAGATCCGCTGCTAGTCACACCTCCACCAATACCCGATACAAAAGAGTTTGTTTCAAGAGAAGCCTTTAGCGAGGCCAAAACAGAATCAACTTTTGGCTCGATTACGCTTAAGAGTAAGCGGGATAGATAAAGCTGTTTAACTTCCTGAAAAGTAAGATGTAGTATTGATTAGTCCTGCTAGCGTTATTGCTCGGTGGCTTTGAGTTTAATTCTGCCGGGGTTAGGCATTTTTCACTCTTTTGCCAGGATCAATGCTCCAGATAGAAATCATCAAATAAGTGTTGTAATGTCTGCGATAGACTTACTGATTAATAACCCGGAAACAAACGTTGAGATAAACTCTCAGGTAATGTATGGAAAGCACTTCTTCTGTAGGTGCTAGGCAAAGGAACTGATTGCATGAAAATCGTAGTGTTAGCGTTATGCTTTATCTGGTTGGTGGGATGCACTAATGCAAAGCCAATTAATATTACGAGTAGTCTCAGCGAAGAAACGTTGTTTTATGAGGTCGTGAGCGGCAATAAACCAATTATGATGTCTGGCAATATTGAGCAAAAGAGTCTATCAGAGGGAGCTGTTTTAACTTCGGCCAGATACAATGATATTGGTGATTCAAGGGAAGCCATCGATGAGATTACAGCCTTCA
>NZ_JBNKYN010000055.1:0-28726 GCF_050300915.1 Amphritea sp. | reverse complement strand
AGGCGCTGCAGATGCTTAACGGCCAGCTCCTGTGCCGCATCATATGAGAAGTCGTCGCGTTCCAGGTCTTTTTTGTAACGAGCAATAGGAGTCATACCGAAAACCGTACCATTCAAGCCAATATCAGATAAATTAAACGAGAAAACGAAGGATGGGCACTTTACTCCCCGCCCCGGGGTTTTGCAACGCAACAAAAGAATAAGGGATAAGCGCGAATATGCGAAGCCCGACCGCTTCACTTGCCAGAAAAACCAAGTCCTGACAAAACAGGCCCGCAGCCAGAAAGCGCGTCGGATAAACGAAAGACCGGACTTCTGAAGCACTCAGGCCCCGGCCCTTTAACCTATCCCCAGCACCGACACCAGCAGAGGCAGCATAAATGCGGTAAATGCACCGGTCATACCCATAGCCAAACCGCCAAAAGCCCCCGCCATCAGGCCATATTCAAAAGCAAATGCCGTGCCCATGCCGTGTGCTGACACCCCCAGAGTAAACCCCTTAACCGCTTCATCGGTGATATTGAGAATACGATAGATCGGCGGCGCTAACATACACCCCAACGCACCCGTTATCAGCACCAAGCCCGAGGCCAGCGACGGATAACCGCCCAGTTTCTCTGCCACACCAATAGCAATAGCGGAAGTAACTGACTTAGGCGCAATAGATAGCAAGGTTCCCAACGACGCATCAAGCGCCTGCGCAACCAGCAGCGCAGAGGCAGCGGCAGTGACAGCTCCCGCCATACATGCCAGCATCAACGGTAATAGTAGCTTTTTCACCCGTTCAAAATGATCATACAGCGGCACAGCAAGTGCCACAGTCGCCGGCCCCAGCAGAAAGTGAATAAACTGCGCACCCTCAAAGTAAGTTTCATATGAGGTACCCGTCAGCAGTAAAAACATAATAATCAGGAATAGCGACACCAGCACAGGGTGCAGCAACGGGGTTCCTCCAAGACGACGATTCAACCAGGAAGTTACAATAAACGTGGTGATAGTCACAATCAGCCACAGCAGGGGCTTAGCGGTAAAAAACGTCCAGAACTCCATCAGCGCTCATCCTCGCCAGACTCACTCGGACTCAGCGCTTGCAGTTTTTTGGCCGAAGGGTTAAGAATCAGCGCGGTAACAACGATTGTCAGTGCGGTACTGATAATCAGTGCGACCAGAATCGCCAGCCAATCCTGCCGCAGCAAGCCAAAATGGGTCATCAGCCCAACACCCGCTGGCACAAACAGCAGCGCCAGGTGCTTTAATAACGCCTCACTGGGAATCCGCAAGTATCCAGGCACTTCGCCTTTAACAATCAACCCCAGCAGCAACAACACCATTCCCACCACAGGCCCGGGCACAGGTAATCCGGAGACAACCACGATCAGCTCTCCGGCAAACTGAAATAACAACAAAATTAAAAAACCAATCAGCATCCTAACCCCTGGGCGCGTCAGACATACTTTATCAAACCACCAGAAGCACAGCTTCCGTACCCGCATAAAGCGCAAACATCACAAACATCACCCCGGATGCACGATGCAACCAGCTGATAGAGACATAGCGCATCAGCGCTCTACCCGCCAGAATCCCCAGAGCAGAAGTAGACACCAGCGCCAGGGTTGAACCAAGCCAGACCGGCAGCGCAGGCTCCGTGCTTGCCAACCCCATCACCGCCAACTGTGTTTTATCTCCCAATTCAGCAAAAAAAAGCATCAGCAGGGCGGAGACAAAAACACTCTTTACTGAGATTGACACGCTGTCATCTTCATCCTCTTCCTCGGCCCGGAAAGACTGAATACCAAACCAGAGAAACAGGAGCGCGACCACAGTCAGCACCAGCGAACGAGGCAACCAGGTTGCCGCAACAGCCCCCACCAGAACAGCCAGCAGATTCAGAACAGCAAAGGCAACAACAGCACCCAATAAAACAGGTAAAGCACGATAACGGGTCGCCAACGTCATGCAGACTAGCTGACTCTTATCACCGAATTCAGCCAGAAACACCAATAAAAAAGCACCGGCCATACTTACCAGCTGATCCATCCAACCCACCCTTTAATCAAGAAAATTTCGGCGATTATACAGAATTCCAAGCAACAGTCGCCCGCTTAGCCCTCTGACTTTAACGCCTCAAGCAGCCTAAGCTCCTGAAAGGTATTGAGATTGCACAGCTGCTCAGAGTACTCGGAAATATCAATCAGCTGCATAGGGTGGTTATGCATCCAGCGTTGCACAGCGCGCTGCCCACCCTCCAGCCAGCGCTCAAGATCACCCATCAGAGCCCGGGGAATCACCGCATGCAACGGATGCAACTTATCGCCTTCGGATAAAACGGTAATTGACTCTGGAGAAGCGTTTGCCGCCGCCAATAAACGTTCTATCAACACCGCCTCCAGCAACGGCGTATCGCAGGGCAATACCAGCACCTGATCTGAACCACTCACCTTCAGCCCGGCAAGAATTCCTGCCAGAGGCCCCTGAAACCCTTCAAACGGGTCCTCCACCACCCGATCAGCCAGCACAGCATACTCCGGCAGGTGGCGATTACAGCTGATAATCACTCTTGAAACAAAAGGCCTGACCAGCTCAACCGCAAAAGCAACCATCGGCTGTGACTGAAACGGCACCAGACCTTTGTCACAACCACCCATACGACGCCCTTCGCCGCCCGCCAGGATAATAACGTCCAAACGATTCAACCGCCGGTTACGGGTGGAAAAAAAGCCACCTCATCACCATCAGAAACAACAGCATCTAGCGGCACAACATCCTGATTAATCGAGCAGAGCAGCTGTCCCTTTAGCGCTTTATCCCACTCAGCCCCCTGCCCCTTCAGCTGCTCAAGAAGCTCGCCAGCCGTGACCGGCTGGCCCAGCTGATGACTCATCTGGCCCACCCCCAGCGTTTCACGCAGGGATGCAAAAAAAAGCACATTTACCATGACACAACCTATTTTTTCAGCACCCATACACAGATGCTTAACTCATCACTTCACTGAACGGAATGAACATCAGCCGATCACCTTCAGCAACCACCGTATCAGGTGGCACCACCAGATAACCCGCCGCCGTTATTGAAGAGCTTAATACACCCGAGCTTTGACTTGAGCCCATCATCGCCCGACCATCAACAAGCTGAACCCGAAGGTACTCCTGACGACTGATGGCCCTTGCGCGGCTAAAGCCCACTTCGACGGAAAAGCTGTAGACTTCTTCGTGAACCGCCCCCATCAATCGAAGCAGGAACGGGCGAGCCAGAATACTGAACGTCACCAATACCGCAGCGGGGTTACCCGGCAGCCCAAGCAGCGGCTTACCATTTACATAGCCAAACGCCATCGGCTTACCCGGTTTCATTGCCAACTTCCACAGTTTGAGCTCACCCTGAGACTCAACCGCGGCCTTCACATGATCCTCTTCACCAACCGAGACACCACCACTGGTAATAATACAATCGGCCCGTTCAGATGCTTGTCTCAAAGCGACCTGAGTTCCCTCAAGCGTATCCTTAACAATCCCAGAATCAACAATTTCGCATCCCAGCCCCTGCAGCAACCCACGTATAGTAAACAGATTGGAGTTGTAGATCTGTCCGGGCAGAAGTGGATTACCCGGCATCACCAACTCATCACCCGTTGCCATCACCGCAACTCTCAAAGGACGATATACACGAACAGCCGCAATCCCCACCGAAGCAAGCACACCGAGATGCATAGCCTGCATCCGCGTACCCGCAGGCATTACCACCTGACCAGCCCGAATATCCTGCCCCTGCGGACGAATATTATCCCCCACTACAGGCATTTCATTGATATCAACCCAATACTGATCGCCACTTTCACCCGCAGTGGTATTTTCCTGCATCACCACCGCATCAGCGCCCTGGGGAATTTCAGAACCAGTAAAAATTCGGGCAGCAGTGCCAGACTGTAATGGTTTGGGTGCGCTACCCGCAGGTATCCGCTGTGATACAACAAGACGATTACCCACAGCAAGATCGGAGAGTTTCAGCGCATAACCATCCATCGCACTGTTATCCCGGGGAGGCACATCAACCGTTGACAGCTGATCTTCCGCCAGCACCCGCCCCAGCGCATCAGCAATGTTCACTAACTCGGTAGTAACATTCACCCTTGCTTCTGCCAGCAGCTTCTCCAGTGCTTCAGCAACCGGCATCAACGACTGCAGAGGCGCATCACAACCCTGATCACGACTACTCATCCGCGTGGACCACATGCACTATCTACAGGCCTTGTAGTCATCACCATCTCAACAAAATTACAAGGGCGATGCCGGGAATCCAACTGTTCACGAATAATGCCATTCCAGGCGGTTTTACAAGCCCCGGTAGAGCCCGGCATACAAAATATCACCGTGCGATTGGCAACACCGGCAAACGCCCGTGACTGGATAGTAGATGTACCAATCTCCTCATAAGAGAGCTGGCGAAACAGCTCGCCATACCCCTCTATAGCCTTATCAAATAGTGGTTTTAGTGCTTCAGGCGTTGTATCCCTCAACGTAAAGCCCGTCCCCCCGGTCACCAGAATCGCCTGAATGGATTCATCCGCAATCCATTTAGACACCACTGCCCGCAACTGATACACATCATCTTTGCTAATCGTTCTATCCGCCAGTGTATGGCCTGCATCAGTCAGGCCATTCACCAAGGCATCACCGGAGGTGTCGTTCTCCGGCGTACGGGTATCGGAAACCGTCAGTACAGCAATACTTAACGACTGGAAAGGAACATCTTTTTTTGTATGACCCATAAAAATTCCCACTCAAAACAACTATGTCACTTTTTTGCAACAGGACAACGATAAATTAAACAATCTAATAACTTAAAAACGTTTCAAAACCCAGACTCCTGCAGCATCGAAAGGCAAAGCGGGCATTTTTTTTCGCACTGCAGCAAAAAAACGCATAAATGTCGCCATTTGCATCCAGCTGGCAGTACCGCTACAAAAAAACCCATGATACTATTAGCCTATGTTGGAAGACCACTGTTCATATTTACGTCCTGCAGAACGCAGAGACTGAACAGAAATGGCAATTAAAGGACACTCATAAGGATATCTGCCGATGAATAACCGCATTTTAGTCAGTATAATTGCGCCTTCTGCTTTCATTATTTCTTTACCTGCTTTCGCCGCTATCGAACCTGCATCGATTGACGCTGGCCCTGTCAGCATTATTCCGATGATGAGCGCTCAGGTTGGTTACGATGATAACTTTTTCAGCACTTCCGCTAATGAGCAGGATGAAACCATAACAGTTCTGAGTCCCTCTGTGCAGTTGATTGCTGAAAACGGTCTGAATGCCTACAGAGTGATCTATCAGATCAATCAGGGTATCCATCAGAACAGCTCAGCCGATAACTACACCGATCATACCCTCAGTGCGGATGCACATTTCGAATTCAGTCAGCGCAGCATAATAGATCTGAAAGCCAACTATATCAAAGGACATGAAGCCCGGGATACAGGCCTCAGCGCCACAGGAGGCATCGCCAACACCATTTCTGCCCCGCTGGAGTACGATACCCAGACACTGAGCTTTAACTATGTTTATGGTGCACCCGGCGCAACCGGCCGAATTCAGCTTTACGGTGAACACCTTGATCGTGAATATCAGAACTTCCGCGCAATTACTGCAGGTCGGGATGATACTGAAGTCACTCTGGGTGCGGTGTTCTTTTATCAGGTAATGCCAAAAACATCTCTGCTGTTTGAAGCCCGTAACAAGGATATTAACTACGATGTTGATCCTGCCAGTTCTCTGGACAGCAACACCTGGAAATATCTGGTAGGTGCGACATGGGAGGGTAGTGCCAAAACAACCGGCACAGTTAAGGTAGGTCTGAGCAAAAAAGATTTTGACTCTGCGAGCCGCAAAGATTTCACTGGTGGTAGCTGGGAAGCATCTGTCCGCTGGGAGCCTCGAACCTATTCAGTTGTTGATATCAGCACCAGCAGGAACGCAGTGGAAAGTAATGGTAACGGTGACTTTATCGACACCAAAACCTACAACATCAACTGGAACCATGCCTGGAGTGATATCGTCAGCACAGACCTTGGCTTAGGCTATTCTAACGAGACCTATGAAGGTGCTGCCGATGGCCGGGAAGATGATACCACATCATTTAATATGGGCATGAGCTACGATATGCGTCGCTGGCTGACGTTTGGTCTGAACTATCAATACAGTGATACAGACTCAAATCTTGCCAATACCGATTTCAGCAAAAACCTTTTCATGCTAACGGTAAACGCATCACTCTAAGCTGATTCGATCGAGAAGGTCTTATGATATTCAGTTACAACTCTGTCAGGGTAGCCTTACTGGCTACTCTGCTCCTTTTTTTCTCAGCTGCCTCGGCAGAATCCTCCACGCTCTCTGATTATCGACTGGGCTCAGGAGACCTGCTTAGCATTCAGGTTTTCGGCGAGGATGACCTGAGCATGGAGATACGCCTGAGTGATGCAGGAACTATCGCTTACCCCTTTCTGGGAGAACTGAGAGTACTCAACATGACCATTGGCAATCTCAGCTCGATGATAGAGGAGCGCCTGGCTGATGGTTATCTGCTCGACCCCCATGTCAGCATCACGGTAAAAGAATACCGTCAGTTTTTTATTAACGGCGAGGTTCAGGAACCCGGCGGCTATCCCTATCAGCCAGGATTAACATTGCAAAAAGCGGTTGCTCTTGCTGGCGGGTTTACTGAGCGGGCGTCCAAAAGCAAACTCTTCGTCTCCCACGATGGCGAAACAACCGATCCACAGTTGGTTCAGCTGAACACACTGATAAAACCCGGCGATATTATTACCATCGAACAAAGCTTCTTCTAATGCGCTGACGCAACAAAAAATAACCAAGCCTTAGCATATACACATTACAGAGACAGACCGGAAAGTATGGATACGAATAAATCTCAGGAAAACATCTCCCGCCTGATGAGCGATGATGTCATCGACCTGCGCCAATACTGGAACACCATCAACCGGCACAAATGGGGTATTTTTGGCTTCGCCATTGTCATCACAATGCTGACGACTCTGGTGGTGTTTTCAATGCAGCCTGTTTACCGGGCTGAAGCGACACTATTAATTGAGTCAAAAAATGCCAATGTGGTATCCATTGAAGAAGTTTACGGCCTCGATGCCGGAAACAGTGAATACTTCCTGACGCAGTTTGAAATTCTCAAATCCAGGCAACTGGCCGAGCGTGTAATCGAAAAACTGAATCTGATCGATAATCCTGAGTTTAATCAGGCACCCGGTTTTATCGCATCCACGCTCACCACAATCAAAGCACAACTGCCTTTGGGAGTAAAAGAGGAACTGCCAGCAGAGGAGCAAGCCCGGTATAAGTTACAATCTGTCACTGAGCAGCTTCTGGGTAACCTCACCGTATCACCGATCCGCAAAACTCAGCTGGTTAAAATCAGTTACGACTCTTTCGACCCTCTGCTCTCGGCACAGATCGCCAACGCCATTGGCGATGCCTATATAGAAAACAATCTCGAAGCCAGGCTGCAGCTAACTTCCAAAGCCTCTGAATGGTTGATGGAACGTTTAAGCGGTCTGAGAGACAAGCTGAAAACATCTGAGGAGCGTTTGCAGCAATACCGGGAACAGGAACAAATTGTTGGCAGTGACGGAGGGTTCGATATTGCCAACAGCGAGCTGGACCTGGTCGCCAGCAAACTTGTTGAAGCCCGACGCGAACGGATGGCGCTGGAAAGCCTGAACAATCAGATCAAGAAACTGGACAAACGTCATCCGGAAAACTTCGAACTCATCCCTGCCGTTTTACAGCACCCGCTGGTACAGAGCCTGAAAGGCGCGGTCCTCCAGGTGGAACTGAAAAAATCAGAGCTCTCCAAGCGCTACGGCCCAAAGCACCCGAAGATGCAAGCAGCTCAATCTGAACTTGATAATGCACGCCGCAGCCTCAATGCCCAGATTCTTTCTGTTATTAACGGTATTGAAAATGAATACCGACTGGCACTCTCGGCAGAACGCTCACTGAAAACAGCAGTTGAGCAAACCAAACAGGACCTGCAATCCATTAACCGTAAAGATTACCGTCTGAAGGAGCTGGAGAAGGAAGTTGATGCCAACCGTCAACTGTACGACACCTTCTTTACCCGTCTGAGCGAAACTAATGCTACCGGTGACCTGCAGTCAGCTAACGCCCGGGTATCAGACCCTGCGCAGCCGCCGCAAAAACCAGCCAAGCCCAAAAAAGGATTAATTATTGCGCTCGCTTTTGTTGTTAGCATCATGTTTGGTGTGATGTTCTCTTTCCTGTTGGAAGCCCTGAATAACACTCTTAAAACAGCTCAGGATGTTGAAAACAAACTTGGCGCGACCATGCTTGGTCTGCTACCTAAGCTGCCCAGTAAAGGTAAGCATACCCATCAGAGCTACTCAATATATCTGAGTGATCAGCAGTCGGCATTTGCAGAGTCTGTCAGAAC
Source organism: Amphritea sp. (assembly GCF_050300915.1). Classification (GTDB taxonomy): domain Bacteria; phylum Pseudomonadota; class Gammaproteobacteria; order Pseudomonadales; family Balneatricaceae; genus Amphritea. Next base: position 20,246 of record NZ_JBNKYN010000055.1, on the reverse strand, counting down.
TATCCGTACAGGCATCGTTCTCTCTGCACTGGATAATCCGCATAAAATCCTCTGCTGTACCTCGTCGATTCCTGGTGAAGGTAAAACCTCCCTGGCACTCAATCTGGCTTATTCGCTGGGGCAGATGGAACGGGTACTGCTGATTGATGCCGATATGCGTCGCCCCTCTATTGCTAAAGCGTTTGGCATATCAGGAAAGTCCGCAGGACTGTCTAACCTGGTTGCAGGAACAGCTAAACTGGAGGAATCGATTCACCATGACGAGAAGGCAGGCATAGACGTGCTGACTTCCGGTATAATCCCCCCCAACCCGCTGGAGCTACTTTCATCCCGACGATTCGCCAAAGTACTTGAGATTCTGGAAACAAAATACGACCGGATCGTAATAGATACGGCACCAACACAGGCAGTCAGCGACGCCCTGGTGCTGGCTCCACATGTCGGTGCGATGATCTATATTGTTAAAGCTGATTCAACCAACTACCAGCTGGCCAAAAACGGCCTTAAGCGGCTTAAGGATGTAAAAGCACCGCTCATCGGCGTCGTACTAAATCAGGTCGACATTAAGAAAGCCGCGAAGTATGGCGATGACTACAGCGGATACTATGATACATACGGTTATACAGCAGCAGAACAGAACGCCTGATGATTGATCTTCACTGTCACATTTTGCCCGGTATAGATGATGGACCTGCGACTCTTAATGAGTCGCTGGAACTGGCCAGAATTGCGGCAAGCGACGGCATCCGGCACATGGTTGTCACACCTCATATTCATCCTGGACGGTATGATAATCAGATATCAACCATAGCGCCGGTGTTGCAGAAATTTAAAGAGGCACTACTAGAGCACTCAATCCCACTGACACTAAGTATGGGTGCTGAACTGCGCATCTCTGCGGAGATGATCGGTATGATTCCGGCCGGGAAAATCCCTTTTCTCGGAGAATGGGAGGGGCAAAAAGTTTTGCTGCTGGAGCTCCCCCACAGCCACATCCCCCCCGGCAGTGATAAACTGATTGGCTGGCTAAAAGCTCAGAATATTATTCCAATGATCGCCCACCCCGAACGGAATAAAGAGATCATTAACAATATCGATAAGATCAATCCATTTATCGAGCAGGGCTGCCTGCTTCAGATAACAGCGATGTCGATTGCTGGCCGCTTCGGTAGCAGTGCATTTGAAATTGCTAAAGAACTCCTGGTCAGAGGCTGGGTAACGGTTATGGCCTCAGATGCACACAACGCCTCTCACCGCCCACCCATTCTGACAGAGGGCATTCAAGCTGCGGCTAACCTGATCGGTGATGAGGCCGCCTTGCGGCTGGTAAAAGAAACCCCAGAAATGATAGTCCTTGCGAATGCCCGGTTCTAAAAAGCGGTTGTTATTAACCGTAACACTGACCATCGCACTGTGCGGAGCACTATTTTATTCGCTGAGTTTTGGCGTAGCAGACCTGTATGCCTACAGCCCTCGCCAACAGCTGGAGCACTGGCAAAAAACGGGACATACACCCACTGCTGACGAACTGGCCCTGCCCCTGAATAACATCAACAATGCTATTCGTTGGCAACCGGCCAATGCTGAGTTCAAAGACATCCGTGGGTTACTTAACTACTATCAGGCCCTCGATGGATATCAACTGGGCCAGCAGGATCTATTTGACCACTTCACACAGCTAGCACTGTCAGATTACCGAGAAGCAACCGGTCTACGCCCTGACTGGCCATACAGCTGGGCAAATCTGGCCCTCATGAAGTCCGCTCTGCATCAGTTTGATGCCGAATATATTCAGGCGTTGCATCAGGCAACCCAGCTTGGCCCCTGGGAAAATGCGGTCAACCTAACGGTGACAGAAGCCGGAATGACAGGATGGTCCAATCTTGATAGCCAAACCAGAAAATTAGTGATAAACAATATTGAACGCGGTATCAATCGTAACAATAAAGCCATAAAACAAAGACTTTCTGACATTAATAAACTTGGTTTAATCTGTATCTATTTAAAAAGTTCAGAGCAACGCCAACGACTCTGTGGCTTTTAAACGATACAATTAGAAAGAATTCACTTTCAGTTAATATGAGTTCGCGAGAGAACTCAACTCTTTGGAGCCAGTATGACGACAGTACGTAAAGCTGTAATCCCCGTTGCGGGCTTGGGTACCCGGGTACTTCCGGCAAGTAAAGCAATTCCAAAAGAGATGCTGCCGGTGGTGGATAAGCCTGTCATCCAGCATGTTGTTGAGGAAGCGATTAAAGCGGGGATCAAAGAGATCGTGCTCGTCACCCGTAGTGGGAAATCAGCCATTGAAGACCACTTCGATTCACATTATGAGCTTGAACATCAGCTTGAGTCGAAGAACAAAACAGGTATTCTTAACTCTGTGCGTAACATTGTACCCAGTGATGTAACCATCATCTCCGTACGCCAGCCTGAAGCAAAAGGTCTGGGTCATGCGGTATACTGTGCTGCACAGGCCGTTAATAATGAGCCTTTTGTGGTGATTCTCCCCGATGTATTGGTCAACAACTTTCAGCAGCATGAGAATGACCTGCAGAAAATGGTTAAGGCGTTCGAACAACACAATGCGGCACAAATTATGGTTGAGTCAGTACCGCAGAATATGGTGCACCTATACGGTATTGCTGATTGTAATGGTATTAAGCCGTCCGCTGGTGAGTCCACGGCAATTAACGCGATGGTCGAAAAACCAAAAACCGAAGAAGCGCCCTCTGACCTTGCCGTTGTAGGCCGCTATGTACTGCCTGCAAGGGTGATGGAGCTTCTGGCAGACACAAAACCTGGTGCTGGCGGCGAGATTCAACTGACCGATGCACTGGATGAGTTATTACGCGAACAAACGGTTGAAGCCTATCGCATGACTGGCAAAACCTACGATTGTGGAAATAAGTTAGGCTTTTTACAGGCGAATGTTGCCTACGGACTGCAACATCCGGAAACCGCTGAAGGATTCAGGCAGTTCCTTGCGCAACAGGACTGAGACAATGACAGTTGATCAATCACCAGCCTGGCTGGCACTGAACAGACATGCAGATGAAGTTCGCGACCAGCACCTTAAAGATATGTTTGAGGAGGATCACCATCGCTTTCAAAAGTTCAGCTTCAGAGCGGCTCACTGCCTGGCTGACTTCTCCAAACAACGAATTACTGATGCGACGCTGCAGCAACTGATTAAGCTGGCAGAACAACAACAGTTGCCGCAAAAGATCGAAGCGCTGTTCACTGGCGAACATGTCAACACCTCAGAAAACCGCCCGGCTCTGCATACCGCCCTGCGTCAACCGAAAGAGATCCCTCTGGTACTGCAAGGCGTCGATATCTCAAAAGAGATTCATTGCTCTCTGGAACGTATGGAAGCGCTGGTCGAACAGATCCATAATGGCCAATGGCGGGGCTATGACGGCAGCCCGATTAAAACGGTGGTGAATATTGGTGTCGGTGGTTCTGACCTCGGCCCACTGATGACCTGCAGGGCATTGAATCTGTTTACCACCGATGAGATTCGAGATATTGATCTACATTTCGTCTCATCAATGGATGGCAGTCAGTTGGCACGGCTACTGAACCAGATCGATCCGGCATCAACTCTGTTTATTGTCTCATCGAAGTCTTTTTCGACCATAGATACGCTGGCAAACTCCAACACTGCAAGGGAATGGTTGGTAAACGCCAGCGGTTTACCGGTTGAGTTAATTAGCCAGCATCATTTTATTGGTGTTACAGCCAGTCCGTCTAAAGCATCAGAATGGGGCATTCCGGAAAAAAACCAGCTGCATTTCTGGGACTGGACCGGCGGACGCTACTCTATGTGGTCTGCTATCGGCATGGCGATCGCCTTGCAGACGGGTAATACTAATTTTCGCAGACTCCTGGCAGGTGCACATGAGATGGATACCCACTTCCGCTCTGCACCGCTGACCAGGAACCTTCCGGTACTACTGGCAATGGTTGGTATCTGGAACATTAACTTCCTTAATATTCACGCTCATGCGGTACTACCCTACGACGGGCGCTTACAGCACCTTCCCGCTTATCTCGAACAGCTGGAGATGGAAAGTAACGGCAAGAGTGTCACCCTCAACGGTGAAAAGTTTAACTACTCAACCTGCCCAATTCTCTGGGGCGAGGTGGGTCCAAATGCACAACATGCATTCTATCAGCTGCTGCACCAGGGCACCGAATCAGTCATGTGCGACTTTATCGCCCCGGCACTACGCTATAAAGAGCATGGAGATGAGCTTAAGGCTCAGCATCAGTTAGCATTGGCCAACTGTCTGGCCCAGTCACGTTTATTAGCGCTGGGGGATAGCGTCCTTGAAGATGCCGCCAACGCTCCGTCACATAAGCGATATCGAGGTAATCAACCCAGCACCACGATTATGATCGATGAACTCACCCCTGAAAGCTTTGGCGCTCTGATCGCTATGTATGAACATAAAGTCTACGTGCAATCGGTTATCTGGGAGATCAACCCATTTGATCAGTGGGGTGTAGAACTGGGCAAGCAGGTGGCAACCTCACTATTAGACCAGCTCACGACCCCTTCGGCAGCATCAACGGATTGTTCAACAGCAGGGCTCATTCAGTTTATCCAGCAACAGCGTCAGGAGGCCTAGTCATGAAGGTTAAAGTATATGGCGCAGACCTGACCGCTTGGGTTGCAGCAGCCTCACTGGCAAGAGCCGGTAATGATGTGATTATAGAAGGCCCGGAAACTCAGCTACAAAAACCTCTGCAAGATATCTCTGCCCTGCGTGATGAGCCCGGCCTTCTGGTTCAGATTCAACTACAGATGGACGAAGGCAGACTTAAGCGAACCGGCGGAGAAGAGTGCGCGACCAATATACACTGGCTGGCTCTCGAACATAATGAGTTTCAGATCGCCCAACATATTATCAGAGGGCTGGGAAAAGCGGTTCCGGAAAATCTGTTAATTGTAAACCAGTGCAACTTTGGCGTTGGGGCAACCGATCAACTCCAGAGCCTTCTCAATGAAGATGCCAATCAGGTGGTCGTTTACATACCCAATAACCTCCAGGAAGGTAAGGCCCTGCAAGGATTCAGTCAGCCGAAGCGCATCACTATCGGCAGCGAGAATAACTGGGCAATCACGATGACCCGCTCGTTAGTCCGCCCATTTCTCCAGAACATTGAGCATTTGCTGCTAATGAGTAGTCGCGAAGCTGAATTTACCAAGCTGGCAATTACCGGAATGCTGGCGATACGTATCGGCTATATCAATGAACTGGCCAATCTCGCCGACCAGATGGATGTCGATATCGACACCATTCGGGAAGGCATGGGGGCAGATCCCAGAATAGGCAATCACTACCTTTCTCCCGGCTGCGGCTTTGGTGGACAGAACTTTAATCAAAACATTGCCCGCTTCTCAGATATTTTTGAGAAACGGGGCCAAAACTCCCTACTTAAAACGGTTATCTCAGAAAATGAGATACAGAAAGAACTGTTATTCAAAAAGCTATGGCAACACTATCAGTGCGATCTGACCGATAAAACCATCGCCGTATGGGGAGCCTCCTTTAAACCCGGCACCGCCAGCATCGACAATGCCCCCAGCCTGAAAGTCATCGATGCCCTGCTGGCGCAAGGCGTCAATGTCAGGGTCCACGATCCTGAAGCACTGGCTAATCTGGAGCTATATTACGACGATACCCCCGGAATCTCCTTTTGCAATAATCTCTATGATGCAATCACTGAAGCAGATGCGTTGCTTCTGATAACAGAGTGGTCCGAATACTGGTCACCGGATTATCAGAAACTGCTGGAAGGGATGCGCATGCCTCTGATTATTGATGGCCGGAACATCTTCGACCGTGAAGCCCTGGAGATGTATGGCTTTACCTATATGGGTATCGGACGCTGATGCTGAGAAATATCCTGCTCAGCCTCTGTGGCGCAGCGCTGCTCTACGGCCTGTTTCGTCAGACACCACCGCCGCAGCTATTTGATCAGTCGGACAAATTCGGCCACCTGAGCGGATTTGCTGTTGTCACCTGTGCAGGGATCTGGGCCCTCTCCCGTAAACATATCCCGCAATTTATCGTCGGTCTGATCGCACTGGCCTGCAGTGCCGAGTTTATCCAGCAGTGGCTGCTGCCTCACCGGCACTTTTCACTGTACGACATGTATGCCAACCTGGCAGGTATTGCCATCATTTTCATACCCTGGCTCGGCTGGCGAGTCACCCGACACTTTTTTTTAGCCCCATCAAATTTACAAACTTCAGAGAAGCCCTAATGAGCAAACTTGCCTGTTTCAAAGCTTATGATATCCGCGGCCAGCTTGGCACTCAGCTGGATGAAGATCTTACCTATCGCATCGGACGCGCTTATGCGGAGTTTCTAAAACCTGAAACGGTCGTGGTTGGCGGCGATATGCGTCTATCCACCGAAGCACTGAAACTGGCTTTGGCGAACGGTCTCAGAGACTCCGGTGTCAACGTGCTGGACATAGGTTTATGTGGAACAGAGGAGATCTACTTTGCCACGGCCCATCTGCAAACCGATGGTGGCATTGTCGTGACAGCAAGCCACAACCCTGAAGATTACAACGGCATGAAACTGGTTCGTCAGGGCTCGCGACCTATCAGCGGCGACACGGGTCTGAATGATATTGAACAGTTGGCACGCGAGAATAACTTCGCTCCGGTCGACGAAAACCAGCGCGGTAGCTACGAAAAAGTAGATACTCTGGCAGCCTATATAGAGCATCTGAAAGGCTATATTGATCTGCAAGCACTCAAGCCAATGAAACTGGTTGTAAACGCCGGTAATGGCGTTGCCGGGCATGTGATTGATGCACTGGAAACACAGTTTAAAGCAGCGTCAGTCCCGGTCGAGTTTATTAAAGTACACCACCAGCCAGACGGCACCTTCCCGAACGGCATTCCCAACCCGATTCTGGAAGAAAACCGCGCCGACACCATCGCCGCTGTACTGGAACATAAGGCAGATATGGGTATCGCCTGGGATGGCGACTTTGACCGTTGCTTCCTGTTTGATGAAAACGGCCGTTTTATTGAAGGCTACTACATCGTTGGCCTGCTGGCAGAAGCGTTTCTGGCGAAAAATGCAGGCGCGTCAATCATCCACGATCCACGCCTCACCTGGAACACCCTGGATATCGTTGAAGCCAGCGGCGGAAAAGCGATTCAGAGCAAAACCGGACATGCTTTTATCAAGGAAAGAATGCGTGAAGAGGATGCAGTCTACGGCGGCGAGATGAGCGCTCACCACTACTTCCGTGATTTCTTCTACTGCGATAGCGGCATGGTACCCTGGCTGCTGGTTGCAGAGCTGATCAGCAACAAAGGTCTGTCCTTGTCACAACTGGTAGACGACCGGATTACAAAATTCCCGTCACCAGGCGAAATCAACAGTAAACTGGAAGACCCGAAAGCCGCAATAAATCGCGTTCTGGACACCTACAAGGGTGATGCAAAATCAATCGACTATACCGACGGTATCAGCCTGGATATGGGAGAATGGCGCTTCAACCTGCGTTCATCCAATACCGAGCCCGTGGTCCGGCTAAATGTCGAAACCCGTGGTGATGAAGCCCTGATGAAAGCGAAAACAGAGGAATTGCTGAGTCTGTTAAGAGCATAACCACCGAGTTTGACAGTGCTTACAGGATAACCCACCTGTAAGCACCACACAGGTGCGATGACCAAGCATCATCGGCGTGGGGGCACGCCTCCTACAACAGCATCATACCCATTGCGATTAAACCGAGGGACTCTTACCGATATCCCTCAGGATTCTGCGATTGCCATTTCCAGGTATCCTGCATCATATCTTCCAGAGAATAACGGGTACTCCAGCCAAGCTCCCGCTCAGCTTTACTGGCATCCGCCCAGAAAGCAGGCAGATCACCATCACGTCGTGGTGCAAACTGATAGGGAATATCCACCCCGGTTACCGCAATAAAACTGTTAACCATCTCCAGTACTGACAAGCCATTGCCGGTACCAAGGTTATAGATATGGGTACCAGGCTGATCCAGACAACTGAGCGCCTTAAGGTGGCCTTCCGCCAGATCCATCACATGTAGATAATCACGCAAGCAGGTACCATCTGCGGTGTCATAATCGTTACCAAAAATAGATAGTTGCTCACGTTTACCCACCGCCACCTGACTGATAAACGGCATCAGGTTATTTGGTATACCCTGTGGGTCCTCCCCCATCAGGCCACTGGGATGTGCGCCGATAGGATTAAAGTAGCGCAACAAAGCAACTGACCACTGTGAATCAGCGATAACCAGATCCGTCAGAACCTGCTCCACCATCGCTTTAGAGGTGCCATAGGGATTAGAGGTTTTCCCCCTTGGCATAGTCTCAATATACGGTATCGGGGCATCCTCACCATAAACCGTCGCTGAGGAGCTGAACACCAACCGTTTGACTCCCGCTGCAGTCATCGCCTCACACAGTACAACAGAGCCGTGCACATTGTTCTGATAGTACTCAAGCGGCTTAGACACGGACTCCCCAACAGCCTTCAGACCAGCGAAGTGAATGACCGAATCAATCCTATATTCAGCAAACAACCTATCCAGACACTCCCGGTCACGGATATCCCCCGCAACAAAGTTGGCCTGCTGACCGGTTATGCTTTCAATCCGGTTAAAAACTTCCGGATGACTGTTGCAGAGATTATCCAGCACAACAACCTCATAACCTGCCTCAAGCAGCATAACCACGGTATGAGAGCCGATATACCCGGCTCCTCCGGTAACCAGAATTGCCATATAATATTCCTCGTAAGGCCCCTTCCAAGGGCAAAACCACCCTATCTGTAGCGGACGATAATTAAGCCCACTTATCCGACTTCTCAGCACAGACGATAAAAAACGGGTTCAGCAGCGTCTCAGGCCGGGTGTTGTATAACAGCGGCGTCAGTTCAGGATATTGCAGAACCTGACCGCCTGCGGCTGTCACCACCGCATGTGCAGCTGCAGTATCCCACTCACTGGTCAGGCCCAGACGTGGATAAATATCAGCAGCCCCTTCAGCCACCAGACAGAGCTTCAGAGAACTCCCCATCGATACCACTTCAGTTTCCGGCAGCCCCTGCACAAATGCTTTAAACTCATCAGACTGATGCGAGCGGCTACCAACAACCCGCCAGACAGCATCATCAGCGGGAAGTGCAGATACCCTAATCGGTGTCACCTGCCCCTTCTGCGCTTTAAATGCCCCCTCGGCATCCCCCCAATAGGTCACTTCAAGCGCAGGCGCATAGACAACACCAAACACCGCTTTACCCTGATCAATCAGTGCAATATTGACGGTAAACTCACCGTTCTTCTTAATAAACTCTTTAGTACCATCCAGCGGATCGATCAGCCAGTACGTCTGCCAGGACAACCGGTCCTGATGCTCATTCGCACCAGACTCTTCAGACAGAACCGGAATCTCAGGGGTAAGCTGCTTCAGACCATCGACGATACAATGATGAGAGGCCAGGTCCGCTTCGGTTAAAGGGCTTGCGTCACTCTTCTCAGAGATGGCGAAATCCCGCTGATAGATCTCCATAATGGCATCGCCAGCTTTTTTGGCTAGGGCAATAATATCCTGATTATTAAACATGGCGTCCTTCTCTCTTTAAAGTAAGCGTTTAAATCAACAGCCGTTAAAACGGCCAGACCAGTGGAATCAGCATCAACGATACTCCACCAGCCGTCAGACTAAGTGGTATCCCCAGTCGGGCATAATCGGTAAAACGATAGCCCCCGGGACCATAGACCATCAGATTGGTTTGGTAACCTAACGGTGTAATAAAACTGGCAGAAGCGGCAAACATCACAGCAATAACGAAAGGCATATAACTGACACCCAACTGTTCGGCCAGCGACATAGCCACCGGAAACATCAGCACAGCTGCAGCATTATTGGTGATCAGCTCAGTGACAACAACCGTTATCACATACATCAGTATCAGCGCCTGCCAGGGGCTTATTGCATCCGAAAACAGCAACCCTTCAGCAATCATACGGGCATTGCCGGTTTTCACCATAGCAGCTCCCAGAGCGAATGATGATGCAATCACAATCAAAACCGACAGATCAACGTTACGTCGGGCCCGGGAAACAGATACGCAACGGGTCGCCAGCATTAAGCCTGCCGCCACAATAGACGCTTCAAGGATTGAAACCAGCCCCACCGCACTGGCAAGCACCATCAACAACAGCGTACCGATAGCGATTGGAGCTTTATCAAAATCCGGCGGTGTGGACTCATTCAGTGCACTGACAAGCAGAAAGTCTCTTCGCGAGCGGTACTGACTGACAAAATCATCACTGGCTTCCATCAACAGGGTATCCCCCATCTGCAAACGGATATCGCCAATTTTACCATCCAGCCGGTGTCCCTGTCGGCACACCGATAAAATAGCCGCCCGGAAACGACTGCGAAAACGAGATTCACGAATTGTCTGATCAAGACCAAAAAACTCAGGACCAATAACCGCTTCAACAAGACAGCGTTCCTGCACAGCGATATCCAGCTTTTCAAGATCGCCGTGCGTTGGCACAAGCCCCCGCACCCCGCGAAGTTCATGTGCACTTTCGGGGGCACCTATAAACACCAGCACATCATCCGGCTCGAGCACAACATCCGGTGACACCGCGGTAAGCAGCTGCCCTCGGCGCCTGATATCCACAAGATAGCCATAGGTCAGCTGACGCAGCCCCGCCTGAGCAACTGTTTTCCCGACAATAGGGCCTCCCGGACTCACCAGCAGTTCAACTACGTACTCCCGAGCAGACTCCAACTGTTCAACAACACCTTTACGATCCGGCAGAACCAAAGGAGCCAGTAAAACGATCAGCCCACTGGTGATTAACAATACCGGCACACCAACCCAGGCCAGATCGAACATCCCCAGGGCAACACCCGTTTTCGCCTGTAGCAAGCCATCCACAACCAGGTTGGTACTGGTGCCAATGAGAGTACAGGTTCCGCCAAGAATGGCAGCATAACTCAGGGGCAAGAGCAGTTTTGAAACCGGAATTTTAATCCGCCGGGCCCAATCCTGAACCGCAGGAATAAACATGGCGACAACAGCGGTATTGTTCATAAAGGCGCTTAACAGCGCCGAGGGCATGATAACCCGGAGAAGTGCTTTCTTTTCGTTTTCTGGCGTCCCCAGTAACAGCTGTCCGATCCAGCGCACTGCACCGGTCTCTTTCAAACCAGAGGCGATCACATAAAAAGCGGCGATAGTAATCACGCCGGCATTAGAAAAACCCGCCAGTGCTTCAGCAGGGGTAAGCACTTTTGCGATAATCAGCACCCCCATCGCTGCCATCAGAATCATATCGGCAGCTATATGACTAAAAACCAGTAGCAAAAGCACTGAAACAAGGAGAAAGAGTGTTAACCCGGCTGAAAAATCCATATCCCGACTTATATAGTTTGTGTCATTCCAATTATAAAAACCATCGCTTCACAGAATCAGATTAAGACACTTAATGTTTAATAAAGAATGTTTGTCAGCATACCGCTAATTTTGTATGATCACAATTCTTATACGGGAATTTGATAATGAATGGCAAGAAACTCTCTCCAACAGCGCTGAATAAACTGCGAAAAGAAGCAGTACAGCTGCGTCTCAGCGGAGAAACTCTTGTCGCTATCAGACAGAAAACCGGTCTGTCGAATCCAACTATAATATCAGCCCATAAACGTTTTATAGCTGGAGGATGGGAGGCGATTAATACAGGCAAACGGGGCAGACCAAAGAGTTCTACCTCAGGCCCTGGCTCCCCGGATGAGTGTCTGAAATATATGCTCACCCACTTGCCTGAAGGGGGTGGTCTCTGGAATAGCCAGGCCATCATCGCGTGGTTCAACACCCACCAGCACCCGTTATCAGCTAAAACCATCAACCGCTATCTCAAAGAGTGGGGGATCACAGCCCCTGCCCCAACTGAAAAAACCGAGTCAGCGCAGGAATGGTTGTCGCAACACCACCCAGATTTTTTCAGCGCGATGAACAGCGCTAAAAACAAAGCACAGACACAAAAAATACTGAAAGGGGGAATTGCCTCACTGCCACAATCAGCAGCACTGAAAGAGGCAAAACTCAGCGGCTATTTTATCTACGCTCAGGATTTCAGAGGCAAGCTCTTCTGGCTGGCGACCCCCGACAAACCAGATAGTGGCACAATTATACGTTTTCTCGAACGGCTAACTGCTCAGCAAAAGTCAGATATGATACTGTCTTTTCATAGCGTTTCGCTCAACCGGCATAACGATATTCAACAATGGCTGGCAAACCAGTCACAGATAACACTATTAACCTACGCAACATCACCGCGCAGCGCTATACCGGCCACAACGCCAACCGCTGTTAAAAACGAATCTACTCAGTCATATGTGAGGAACACGATGGCATTAACACACCTACAGAGACTGGAAGCGGAAAGCATTCAAATAATGCGCGAAGTCGTTTCCAAAGCCGATAACCCGGTCATGCTTTATTCTATCGGCAAGGACAGCGCAGTGATGCTGCATCTGGCGATGAAGGCATTCCATCCGTCGAAACCACCATTCCCTCTGCTGCATGTTGATACCGGCTGGAAATTCCGCGATATGTATACTTTCAGGGATGAGCTGGTGAAAAAACTCGGAGTAGAGCTGATCACCTACATGAACCCGGAAGGTGTCGAGAAAGATATCAACCCATTTACCCACGGGTCGGCACTGCATACCGACATTATGAAAACCGAGGGCCTCAAACAGGCTCTGAATAAGTTCAAATTTGACGTAGCCTTTGGTGGCGCACGCCGCGATGAAGAAAAGTCCCGGGCAAAAGAGCGAATCTTCTCTTTCCGCACCGCAGACCACCGCTGGGACCCAAAAAACCAGCGCCCCGAATTGTGGAAAAACTACAACGCCAACAAACGTCCAGGCGAGTCGATCCGGGTGTTCCCGCTGTCAAACTGGACTGAGTTGGATATCTGGCAGTATATCTACCTCGAACAGATTCCAATTGTGCCACTCTATCTGTCCGCCGAACGCCCGGTAGTTGAGCGTGATGGCACACTGATCATGGTTGACGATGAGCGTATGCCGCTGAAACCTAATGAAGTTCCTATGATGAAGAAAGTGCGTTTCAGAACCCTGGGCTGCTACCCGCTGACCGGTGCTGTCGAGTCTGAAGCAGACACCCTGCCAGCCATCATTCAAGAGATGCTGCTGACAAAAACATCAGAACGTCAGGGCCGGATGATCGATCACGATTCCGCCGCATCAATGGAGAAGAAAAAGCAGGAGGGTTACTTCTAATGGCACATTCATCAGACATGATATCCGAAGATATCGTTCAATATCTCAAAGACCACGAACAAAAAAGCCTGCTGCGTTTTATCACCTGCGGCAGCGTTGACGACGGTAAAAGTACACTCATCGGCCGTCTGCTGTTCGAATCAAAGCTGCTGTTCGAAGACCAGTTAGCCGCCGTTGAAGCGGAGTCTAAAAAATTTGGTACCCAGGGCGATAATATCGATTTCGCCCTGCTGGTTGATGGCCTGGCTGCAGAGCGTGAACAGGGTATTACCATTGATGTGGCGTATCGTTTTTTCTCCACCGATAAGCGTAAATTCATCGTTGCCGATACCCCCGGACATGAGCAGTACACCCGCAACATGGTTACCGGCGCCTCTACCGCTGACGTAGCGATTCTGATGGTTGATGCCCGTCGCGGCATCCTCACCCAGACCCGCCGCCATACCTATCTGGCATCGTTGATCGGCATTCCCCACATTGTGGTTGCAATCAACAAGATGGACCTGGTGGATTACTCTGAAAAGACCTTTAACCAGATCAGAGATGACTATACCGCATTCGCCAAACAGATCGGTATTAATGAGACAACCTTTATCCCGATGTCTGCGCTCGCCGGTGACAATATCACTGAGCCAAGTAACAATATGACCTGGTACCACGGCACCACCCTGATGGGTTACCTGGAAACCGTCCAGGTCGATGATGAACTGATGCAGAAAGAACCGTTCCGCATGGCGGTGCAATGGGTCAACCGTCCCAACCTGGACTTCCGCGGTTTCTCTGGTCAACTGGCCAGCGGCATTGTAAAACCCGGTGACCGCATCCGCACCCTGCCATCCGGAAAAGAGAGCACCATTGCCACCATCTCTACCTATGATGGCAATCTGGAGCGGGCCGTCGCAGGCCAGTCTATCACTCTGACACTGAATGATGAGATCGATATCTCCCGTGGTGACATGATCACCTCAGCGGAAGAACCCGCCTCCATCGGTAAGCAGTTCGAAACCACTGTGATCTGGATGCACGAAGAGCCACTGATGCCCGGCCGTACCTATCTGATGCAGATCGGCACCAAAACGGTCACCGCCTCAATCACCGATATCAAACATCAGGTAAACGTCAACACGATGGAACACCTGGCAGCGAAGAAGCTGGAGCTGAACGGTATTGGCGAATGTAATATCAGTCTGGATCAGGATATTGCGTTTGACCCCTATAAAGCGAACCGCGACACCGGTAGCTTTATTCTGATCGACCGGATGACCAACAACACCGTCGGTGCAGGTCTGATCAACTTTGCCCTTCGCCGCAGCACCAACATCACCGTGCAGCATACCGAAGTGAACAAAGATGTCCGCGCTGCGCTGAAAACCCAGAAGCCTTGCGTTATCTGGCTGACAGGCTTATCCGGTTCAGGCAAATCCACCATCGCCGACCTGGTTGAGCAGAAACTGCTGGCTGCCGGACACCACACCTATCTGCTGGATGGTGACAACGTCCGTCACGGTCTGAATAAAGACCTGGGCTTCACCGATCAGGATCGGGTAGAAAACATCCGCCGGATCGCTGAAGTCGCCAAGCTGATGGTTGATGCCGGTCTTATCGTCCTGTCCTCCTTTATTTCACCGTTCAGGGCCGAAAGAAAGATGGCCAGGGATATGCTGGAAGAGGGAGAGTTTATCGAGATCTATGTCAACACGCCGCTGGAAGTTGCAGAAGACCGTGATGTCAAAGGCCTGTATAAGAAAGCCCGCCGCGGCGAGCTGAAAAACTTTACTGGCATCGACTCACCTTACGAAGCACCACAACAACCGGAACTCAACCTGAAAACGGTAGAGATGACACCTGAAGAGGCCGCCGATAAAGTCATTGAATTGCTTAAAAGCAAAGGCATGATTTAAAGATCTAGTCCGAAGAATGCTCTTGTCCAAGATGCATTAGTTCAGACTAAGTCTGGCTCCTCTGCTTTGAAAAAAGAGGGTTACCGATTTTGATTGAAGGTGACAGAACCTAAAATCAAAATAACAAAAAGGTAACCCTCTTGATTCTAACCATTGGCAACAGACGAAAAAAAGCCCGGCGAATCTGACCGGGCTATTTCATTATCGGTTATTTCATTACTTGCCTAAAAAGGCCTTGTCACTCAGACGCTTGCTTGCTTAAACGCCATGTTTACCGTTATAACCATTAGCTTCAGGTGATTGCCAATTAGCTAACGCACCGTCAGCAGGTTTATAGATCTCTACCAGTAGTGGATAACAGGGGGTGCTGTCATCAGAGTGGCTGCTGCCGCAGTCACCGCCCGGACAGGCTGATAAAGCCCCCAGCAGATCAATCTCCGCGAAAAACTCAATAAAGTCACCAGGGCGAACCGGGCTCGCTTTCATGAAATATTGATGTGTATCCTTTTTGAACCCTGTACACATAAAGACATTGAGTACGTCGTGAACATGCGGTTCCGCTTTTTCGGGACTTATTCCTTCCGAACGGGCCAAAGCCCTGGTCAGATTCGAATGACAGCAATTGTTATAGTTGACGCCCTTCAGCATATAGTTTGTATAAGGATCACAACGGGTACCGATTACATCATGTACGCCGGCTCCATCCTCATCCCAACCGTACCAACTCAGTGTATCGTGGGTAATTGTTGCCATCGGGCGAAGACCTGGCAGATTACTCCACAGGCGATCACCGGTACTCACATGACTGGCATGCAGCTGACGGGTTTTACCACTAAAGAAACGCTCAGAAAGGTCACGAGCGTTCCATAAATTCAGGTCGCCAACCTGTGGCCCTTCAACACTTACAATTCGAAAAAAATGTCCGGCTGGAACGGTAAAACAGGCAGCATCCCGGGGGGGGACGATCACTTCTGAAACTTTTTCCATGCTTTGCCTGGCTTGCTGGTAAAGGCTGGCATCATAGTTTGGAAGGCAATCAACTTCATAGCAGATAACAGGCTTGGCAGAACGTCTGTTGCTGGTCTCTACAGCAGGTGTTTCTTTATTGGCTAATGTTTCAGATGTGCTCATGCTTAACTCCACTTTACTCAACTGGATTCTTTTAAATGAATTCAAGCACATTGATATAAATTTAAGAAATGATATAAATAAAACCGATTGTTTAATTTTTGCCATATATTAAGAGATAACCGCTGACTAATGAACCTTGAACTGTTGCGTACTTTTATTGCTGTTGCTGAGGGCGAAAGCTTTACCGCTGCGACAAAGAGAAGGCATCTGACTCAGTCCACAGTGAGCCACCAGATCAGGCGTCTGGAAGAATCATTGGGGCAGCAGTTGTTGCATCGAACGACGCGAAGCTGCCGGCTGACCGATGACGGCGATGTGCTTTATCAGTACGCTAAGAAAATCATTCAGCTTTGTGATGAGCTTGAGTCCCGGTTTAAAGAAAAACCTCTACAGGGTCATATTCACTTTGCAGCACCGGAAGATTACCTGTCACTTCCCTTTTCCCGTGTATTAGCCAGGTTTGCCCGGGTTCAGAAAGATGTAGAGATTGAAATAAAAGTAGGTTTAAGTAATAACATCCGTCCAGAAGTTGAATCGGGTGATATCGATCTTGCTATTCTGACTCAGATTCCCCCGACCGGTGAGGGAATTCCCCTGTATCGGGAACAATTAGTCTGGCTGGCAAGTAAAGATTTCCAGATGCCTTCAAATGGTTCTATCCCTCTTGCGCTGGTTCCGCCCCCCTGCCTGTACAGAAAAACGGCGCTGACGGCTCTGGAAGATGCCGGTATATCCTGGCAAATAGCATTAAGTTGTCACAGTCACGAGGCGATAAAAGCGGCTGTAGAATCGGGACTGGCCGTTACAGTGCTAACCGAGAAAGACCTGCGGCCGGGCATGAGGATATTGGATGAGAGGGATGGTTTCCCCCGACTGGGTCAATCTGAGATCTCTTTGCACCAGGCGCCTGATCTGACCAATGAAGCAGCCCAACAGCTGATTCAACAAATCATCGGACAGAAAAATATGCAACTGTTTTAGGTTGCTATATTGCCCCGGATAACGGGCCTACTCACCCTCCGGACAACACCCCTGTGGTGAGACTGTACTTCAGTAAATTCCCTTCATAGATCACTTCGCCTTAGCGGGTCTGACATCGATTACGATGGCACGCGCTGTCTTTTAGCTTACCGGATAGACAGAACAGCGGGGAGATAAGCAGATTTAATATATGCTCAAAATAAATTAATTAGTTGCGATTATATCATTACAACAATTAAAACGATTGTGCTTGAATCAATTCAGACAAGCGCATCTGAAGCAGCAATGCATACAGCTAATCTGGTCAGATGAACTTTTAAGGTCATAAGACGCAATTTGAAACCCTATGAGGAATCGGCTGGTGAAAAAAAATAGAATGCTGCGATATATTAAATCGGGTCTGCTTGGTGTTTGCCTTATATCTCCCAGTCTGATGGTACAGGCGGAAACCTGGAAGTTTGCGCTGGAGGAAGTTAAAGGTGATATCCAGGACATTTATGCTCAGGAATTTAAAAAACGTATAGAGGCTAAAACTAAAGGCGAAGTGGAAGTCGATATATACTACTACGGCACACTGGGCACCTCCGCAGATGTTACTGAACTGGCTGCTGACAGCGCTATCCAGTTTGCTAATGCGACCCCTGGCCATCTGGGATCATTTATTCCTGAAGTACAGTTGTTCTCTATCCCGTTTATCCTGTCTGACAACCCGGAAGTCAATAAGAAGCTGCTTACGGGGTCCAAAGCGATCTTTAGTGATCTGGCAGAGGATTTTGATAATCGGGGCATTCAGCTGATGACCATGTATCCGGAAGGCAGTCAGGTCTGGACAACGAACAAACTGATCAAAACCCCTGAAGATTTTGACAACTTCAAAATGCGTGTAATGGTTTCGCCTCTACTGGTCGAGTCCTATAAAGATTTTGGCGCAAACCCGGCTCCACTGCCGTTCGGCGAAGTTTATTCCGGTCTTCAACTGAAACTGATTGATGGTCAGGAAAACCCTCTTTCATCTATTTATGCCATGAAATTTCATGAAGTTACCGACTACATGATCTGGGCTGAACATCAGCAGTACACAACAACGGTTATTACCGGTAATGACTGGTTCGATAGTTTATCCGAAGAACGTCGCCAGATGATTACCGAGACATTTAAAGAGGTCAGCGACTGGGTTATCGATCAAACTCCAGCGCTGGAAGCTGAATTTCTGGCAAAGATAAAGCTGGATGCTCCTGACAATCATTACATTCATCTATCTGAGCAAGAACGTCAGGCATTCAAAACCGCTTCACTGAAAACCCGGGAGAAGTATATAGACATGACCGGTGATCGCGGTCGTCAGATTCTGGACAGGTTTTTAGCAGAAAGAGAAGAGCTGGAGCAACAGCTGGGTGATACCCCCTCAATGGCCAACCAGTAACGCTAACCGCTGGCCGGTAGTTCCCCGTGTTCCTTTGTGGATACCGGTCAGCGTTACCTTTCTGCAAAAGGACTCCCCATGCGTTTTATTATTTTTATTCTCGACAAACTGGATAAATTTCTGGAACGACTGGAAGTCGTTGTCCTTTCGAGCAGCATTATTGCGATGGCCATCAACTCTATTGCAAATGTTATTGGACGCTACGCCTTTAATCATGGGTTCTATTTTTCCGAAGAACTTAATAAATATCTGATGGTGATAATTACATTTATCGGTTTGAGTTACGTAACACGGAAAGGTCGCCATATCAGGATGTCTGCCATTTATGACATTCTGGATGATAAGCTGAAGAAGTACTTAATGCTAATCATAACCCTGTCTACAGCGGTTGTTCTTTTTATCCTGGCTTATTACTCCGTTGAATATCTGATTAAGCTGGCCGCCAGGGGTAAAGTTTCTCCATCTCTGCGAATCCCGGTATACCTGATACTAATCTGTGTACCTGTTGGATTCTTTATCACCGGAATTCAGTTTGTACTGGCATTTGTACAAAACCTTAGATATTCACACATTTACGTTTCATACAGTTGTGTTGATACCTACGAAGCAGTTGATCTTGAAGTGACAGGTTCCGAACTGTCTGACAATACAGATCATAAATCAAAGCCCTCCTCTCAGGCATATAAAGCAACAATCAGGGAGAACTCATAATGACAACGATAATGATCAGCGTCATGCTAATCCTGCTATTGGCGGGGTTTCCTATGATGATGCCCCTGATAGTATCCACCCTGATAGCTTTTTTCTTCTTTCTTGATCCACTGAAGCCCACCATTGTTATTCAACAGATGGTCGGCGGTGTGCAACCTACGGCGCTGGTTGCTATACCCATGTTTATGCTGGCTGCTGATATCATCACCCGTGGACATTCTGCCAACAGACTGATTGATCTGGTGATGAACTTTATCGGTCATATCCGTGGCGGATTAGCTATTACTGTTGCTGCGACCTGTACCTTATTTGGTGCTGTATCCGGTTCAACTCAGGCGACCGTTGTTGCTGTAGGTGGCCCTATGCGTCCAAAAATGCTTAAGTCCGGGTACAACGATTCCTTCACAATGGCGTTAATTATCAACTCCAGCGACATTGCGTTTCTCATCCCTCCGAGTATCGGCATGATTGTCTATGGGGTAATGTCGGGGACCTCGATCTCTGAACTGTTCATCGCGGGAATAGGCCCTGGCCTGCTAATACTGTTGATGTTTTCGCTTTATTCCTATGCTTATGCAACGGCCAAAGATATTCCGACAGAAGAACGTGCATCGTGGGATGATCGCTTCAGAGCACTTCGTAAAGCAGTATGGCCGTTGGGTTTTCCGGTAATAATTATCGGTGGTATATACGGTGGAATATTCAGCCCAACTGAAGCAGCCTCTATCTGTGTAGCCTATGCCTTTATTCTGGAAATACTAAT
>NZ_JBNKYN010000054.1:0-30087 GCF_050300915.1 Amphritea sp. | reverse complement strand
CAGCTAATGGCAGCAAGCTGATACTCAAGCCAAGCAACACCAGACTGGCAATAAAGATCGGCTTACGCCCAATCCGGTCACTCAGAGTACCTGCCGGATAAAACAGCAGCGTATCAATCATGGCCCCTGCGGAAATCGCGAAACCAATACTGGTTTCATCCAGCATCAGGGCAGCCCCTGTCAGAGGCAGCAGAAGCGCTCTGGAAGAGCGCACCAGCATTAAAGCAAATGATGCAACCCCCGCCGTCAAAAACACCTTACGGTTATCGACAAGAGCGTTTCGCAAAGCCACAACACTATGACTGTCATGCTCCTGAGGTGTGCTATAGGGAATCCAGCGCACAACAAACACCACCACCAGCAACGAACTGAGAGCAAACAGCCCCAGTGTCACCTGATAGCCCTGCGCGGCGATCAGAAGGCCAGCCAATAGTGGGCCGATAACATTGCCCAGCCTGATAGTGCCAGCAGACAAGGCCATCACCCGGCCCCGCTCCTCAATAGAGGATGCATCGGTGATAAAAGAGATTCGTCCCACCAGCCAGCTCCCGTGGGCTAACCCAAGAAACAGTGCCGCTGAGGTTAAGACAGGCATTATTGGAAACAGAGACATCAGCAGCAATGCCACAACAGAGCCAAGCGCCGCACCGAGCATAACCCGTTTGTCACCAAAACGGGCCAGCAGCAGACCTGCAGGCAGATCAGCAAGCATCATCCCGATACCTTTCAGACCGATAATCATCGCTGATTGAGCCAGCGTTCCCCCAATTGCTAACACATAGAGAGGCAGAACAACCAGCATCGCCTGCTGGACAATGGATACAATGGCAGAGGGACAAACCACTGGCAGGAAAAATTTACGCAGTATTCGGGACACGAAAAGCAGCCTGTGAATGACGAGAAAAACAGTGAATTGGATCACTGGAGCGAATCGATCATTATAAAGAGAGGGTTAGGTGAAAACGAATCACTATATTGCCATAGTAATAGAATAATTCGAATGACTTAAGATCCCATTGCATTGAGATCTATTTTTATCGATCTCATCACTATATCAGATGAATTTTTCTAAACTATAATCCAAGAATTACTCGTTTGTCCTTTGTTATACCAAAGTCTAAAATCACTCCTGAGTTAAACATTCCAGAGAGTATCACCATGAACAAACACATCTATATCGACCAATCTGCTGAATATGATCTGAATAAAATCATTGCTGAAGCGGATCAGTTACGTGCAGAGTATCTGACAGAGACTTTGTCTTATATCGCTAAAAAACTAACCAGTTTTCTTTCTGCTGAACTGCCTAAATTCATTCCAGGTCCACTGGCTCACCGCTGAGCGAGCCAGTCTCCTGCCCTCGCGTTAACGCGACAGATACTGGCCAATCACGCTGATCTGTTCATCAGGTGTCAGCAACCCATTCAGGACTATATCGTCCGCCGATAATTTTTTAAGTGCGATCAGGCACCCACTATCTGGCTGCCAGCCCTCACCCTCAAATCTCAATATTCCATCAACACGATGCTTTTTTGTCAGTGCTAACAACTCACTGGGATAGTGTATTTTTGCCCCGTTCATCCGGTTCAGATGATTCCAGGGCTCTTCATCGATATAGGCAATTATCTGATAACCACCGGCAGCCAGTAGCGCTTTGGAGAGGTTATGACTTGAGTAACCGATACCGATAATAATCAGTTTTCTGATGTCAGTTTTTCTCCAACGAGCTATCCAGCTAAACACTCTGCCCCCCAGATCAGGGCAGCGCATTAAACGCTTCAACACCCGCCTCAGCGCACGCTATGTCATCCGGCACTTTACCCCCGGATACACCGATGGCTCCGACCACACTGCCATCCAGCAATATCGGCAAACCACCACCAAACAGTGCCACCTTGTCATGTTGCGCCAAACCATTAGCCACGATGGGCCGCCCCTCCAGTATCTCTGCCCACTTCTCAGTCGCTGTCCTGAAGTTGGCAGCGGTGTACGCTTTTTTCTCCGCAAAATCCATCGCAGGCATGGGAGCACCAGGCTCTCGCAGGGAAACCAGGCGGTTACCCGCCGTATCAACCACCACCGCAATCATTTTGAAGCCAAGCTCATTTCCTTTACTGATAGCAGCCTTGGCAACTACCAGAGCCGCATCCAATGTCAGTGATGCCTGCACATGGGTCTTTTTCATCGTATATTCCTGCTAATCCTGTAGCCAACTCACGTCGAGAGGCTGATTATACGCTTAATCGGCCATACAGGATCGCAGATACAGACATTTTTAGCCTATCTGTTTTCTTTCTGTTGTATTCAGTTTTACGATAACAATTGCGTCAGAAAATTACTTTAATCTATGATCTACCGCTGCCAACAAACACAGGAAGAGTTATGACCCAGCCATCTTCAGTAATTTCAGCCTATCATGCACATGTCTATTTTGATTCTGCCAGCCTCAAACAGGCTGAAGAGTTTTGTGAACAAGCCCGCACGACACTGGGTGTCACGATGGGCAGAGTTCACCAGAAACGGGTAGGCCCTCACCCTGAGTGGAGCTGTCAGCTTTCATTCAGCGCCGAACAAATTGGTGAAGTGCTTCCCTGGTTAATTCTCAACCGTAACGGTCTTACCCTGTTTATCCACCCTGTTACCGGCAACGACCTTGATGACCATACTAAATATATTATGTGGCTGGGTGACAGCAAACCACTTAATATTGAACAGTTCCTCTAACAATCATTTCACCTAAGCAGCAGATCTGTACTAGGCTGACCTTAAACGGCTCAATTATTCAGTAAGCGATGAAAACAATAACTCCAGAGGCCATTCATAACCGCCTCCCTCAGGAAACCATTCGCCAGGGCTCTCTTTTTGGAGCACTCTCAGATGACTGTATCAACTTTGTTCTCGAAGAGGGGCGCATACTTGAGCTTGCTGAAGGCGAAAAGGTGTTTAACAGTGGGGACAAAGGTGATGCTTTCTTTGTTGTTCTGGAAGGTAATCTAAGCTTTGTTAAGCTCCACAATGAGCAACGCTACAACACCCGTGATATTAGTTTTGGTGAAGAAGTAGGTTTTGTTGCGATGATTGCACTTCAAGATCACGCAGGCTACGCCATTGCAAACTGCGAAACTCGTGTACTGGAAATCAGTTCAGATCTGTTTGCCCGCATCCATGAAAACTACCCATTTGATTTCGGGATTATCACCTTGAATCTGGCCCGGGATATGGCAAGAAATATTCGTAAACTCAGTAATGAACTGGTTAAGAACGCCATCAAGTACTAAGGGGGGAAATCAACGATTATTGCGCAGAACAATCTTGCCATCAGCGCAATAAAAAACTTTAAAAAACAAGTCTAAGCAATTAAATTATATAGATTAAAACTCAAAATCTTCCGGCATCTGCTGGGCTTCAATCTCTTCTGTAATCCGTTCAACCTGTTTTTCAGCAGCGAGACTGCTCGCTTCAAAACGGGCCAGGTGATAGAGCGCATCACCCTCATTGACCACCGGAATATTATTCTGTCCGATGATAATTCCTGAGTTAGGCGCTATAACCTCCTCTTCATGCGTACCAAAGGGCGAGGCAACAATCCCCATCTGCTGTCCTCTGCTGACACGCTGCCCGACAGATACTACAGAGCGGAAAACCCCATCGGAATTGGTGCGAATCCAGGCAGATGAGTTCGCTACGACGGGAGCCAGGGCTTTTTTGGTTTTCTTCAGTTGCGGTAACATTTTCAGATAACGCACCACATTCAATACGCCACGAATTCCGCCGCGAATAGCTCTGTCATCAAACCGCAGCGCCTCTCCCGCTTCATAAAGAATCAGCGAGATACCCGCTTCATCGGCGCACTGACGCAGAGAACCATCCCGGAGCTTTGAATCAATAATCACCGGGGCGCCAAACGCATTAGCCATCTCCTTGGCTATAGGGTTATCCAGATTAGCCCTGATTTGTGGCATATTACTGCGATGAATCGCCCCGGTGTGCAGATCAAGTACATGAGTACAGTGACTGAGAATCTGGGTGCGGAATATGTAAGCAATCCGGCTCGCCAGAGAGCCCTTCTCGCTGCCGGGAAAGCAGCGATTCAGGTCACGCCGGTCTGGCAGATAACGGCTCTGCTGAATAAATCCAAAGATATTAACCACCGGAACAATAATCAGGGTTCCCGCGATACGATGCAAAGATTTGTACTTCAGTAACTGACGACAAATCTCTACACCGTTAAGTTCATCCCCATGAATGGCAGCACACACCATCAGTGTTGGGCCGGAACGACGCCCATGGATAACTTCAATATCAAGATCCAGATGGGTATTGGTATACAGGCGCGCCAGATCAACATGAATTGTTTTACGTTCACCTGGCTTTACAATACAACCGGCAATCTCTATTGGACGGTTCAGCAAAGGCACGGTCGATTATCCTTTTCCGCGGGTACGGGTACGGGTTGAATGCTTTTTAGCGGCAACGCTCTTCTCAAGAAAGTGGATAATACTCGCGGCCACATCTTTACCGGTCGCGCGCTCCACCCCCTCAAGACCGGGGCTTGAGTTTACCTCCATAACCAGAGGCCCCCGCTCTGAGCGCAACAGGTCGACACCGGCTACATTCAACCCCATGGTTTTCGCCGCCAGAACCGCCGTTGCCCGCTCCTGCGGAGTAATTCTCACCAGCGAAGCAGAGCCTCCGCGATGCAGGTTGGAGCGGAACTCGCCCTCTTTGCCCTGGCGCTTCATTGCCGCAACCACTTTATCGCCGATCACCAGACAACGAATATCTGCCCCTCCGGCCTCTTTGATGAACTCCTGCACCATGATATTCGTTTTCATCCCCATAAAGGCTTCCAACACACTCTCTGCCGCCTTACGGGTCTCTGCCAGTACTACACCAATGCCCTGAGTTCCCTCAAGCAGCTTGAGCACAACCGGTGCGCCCCCGACCATATCTAACAGATCGGGAATATCACTGGGTTTGTTGGCAAAACCAGTAATCGGCAAGCCAACCTTCTTCCGCGATAACAGCTGCATTGAACGCAGTTTATCCCGCGAACGGCTGATGGCGACTGACTCGTTCAGAGGGTAAACATCCATCATCTCTAACTGACGCAACACTGCCGTTCCGTAGAAGGTGACCGACGCACCTATACGTGGAATAACCGCATCAAACTTACCCAGATCAACCCCTTTAAAGTGAATACTCTGCTCTTCGGAGTTGATATTCATGTAGCAGCGCAATACGTCCAGCACTTTCACCTCATGCCCAGCGGCCTCTGCGGCTTCAATCAGACGGCGGGTGGAATACAGCGATGAATTACGGGATAAAATAGCAATTTTCATTAAAAAACCTTATTACTCTGACGAGTGTATGCGGTGCGAAGTTAAGTATGCTCCCTCAGGATCTATCAAAAAACGGCCGTTCATTGCCGTTCTTCCCAGTAACATCCTAAAACGCATGGTATCTCTATTTGTCAGTGTCAGCTCTATAGGATAGCGCTGATCACCGATTACAATGTCTGTCTGAACTACATAACGCTGACTCTGGTGACCTCCGGAATCGGTAACAGTACGAATATCTTTAACAGGCGCCTCACAGGTCACCACCCTTTCAAGATCATACTGATCAGGATGGACATCAAAACTGACCCAATCCTGACCATTTTTTTGAAAAGGCTCGACCCGAAAAGTATGCAACGCAGAGGTGCGTGCCCCTGAGTCGACTTTCACCTTGATCTGCTCAATCCCCAGATCGGGCAATGAAGCCCACTCCCGCCATCCTATAATAGGTTTACCGTCTGTACTCAAGATAACGCCTCCCTTGCAAATCAGCGAATTGAGTATGGCCTGTAACCCCGACCTAAGCACTCAACTACACCCGACATACTCTGAATTGACAGTTGGTGCTTTCGCCGATGACGATATACACCATTCTCAACCAAACCGATAGCCAACAGATGAAAGTTGTTCAAAAAACTGCATAATCCATCCGTTACTTCCAATACCACTGTGCCATAAAACTTTATCTGCTGAAGAGGGTCAACACAAATAGTGTTCACACCACCTCAGCATAGAGCCATGCTTCTGCTGAAACGCAGTCTTTCAGGGGTGTCGACAGCGACACCAGCAAGACTCCGGTCACCGCTCCAAAACACTGAACACTGAGAGTTGATTTTTGAATTGCAGTATTAATAGCAATGTTACCCGGTATAATCGTACCCTATGCTTTCTGCCCGCACCTGACAATGGATTATGACTCTGACACGCCTGATCTTCCTGATACTACTGAGTAGCATCCCTTTTCACCTCCATGCAGAAAACCTCAGCATCTCAATTGATGGGGTCAACGCAGAACAGGAAATGAATATCCGTAGCGTTCTGAGTATTGAACAACTCAACAACCAGGAGGTTACTAACCTCAGCCGGTTACGTTATCTGCACAACCAGGCAGAAGATGAGATAAAAACAGCACTGCAACCATTAGGCTTTTATCAGCCTCAGATAACCGCAGAGTTGAATAAAACCGGCCAGAACTGGAGTGCTCACTACAGTATCATCCCCGGAAAACAGCTATTGATATCGAAATTTGATCTCCAGCTAAACGGTGCAGCCAGTGACGATAGTGCATTCAGACAGCTGTTAGCCAACACGACACTGAAGCTGGGTTCACCGCTGATACACAGTCAGTATGAACAGCTAAAAAAGCAGCTCAGCTCACTAGCCGTTGAGCGCGGCTACTACCAGGCAAAACTGACGCTTCATCGTGTCGAAGTAAACCTTGCTGACTATTCCGCAGCCGTGATGCTCCACTTTGATAGTGGCCCCCGTTTTAATATCGGAGAGATCACCTTTGCGCCAAACCCCTTTGACGATGACTATCTCAAGTCATATGCAACATTCTCGCCCGGTGATCCGGTGCAGAACAGTAGTCTGATCGACCTGCAATCAGCCCTGATCGACAGCGACTATTTTCAGCGTGTTGAAGTGCGTCCCCTGTGGAACCAGATGAGTGACACAGAGGTCCCCATATTTGTTGATCTGGAAGCAAATAAGCGCACTAAGTACCATGCCGGTCTCGGTTATGGTACCGATACCGGTGCCAGAACCAAATTAGGGATGACCAAGCGCTGGGTAAATCATCAGGGGCATCAGTTCAACACCCAGTTGCTGGCCTCTGAGATAATCACCAACCTGTCTGCGGAGTATTCAATTCCCGGCAAAAATCCCCGTGAAGACCGCTACGCCATCCTCTTCAACATGATGGATGAAAAGTCTGACAGCGTTGAAACCCAAAGCTACTCCATCGGCATCTCCAAACAGCAACAGCGAGGGCGCTGGCAACAGGTTATTGCGCTCAATTACCAGCAGGAGGAATCCACTTTTAGCGGTGTCACCGATACCACTAATTTCCTTATTCCCCAGATAACCTACAGTACAATATCAACCCGAGACCGCTTACGTATTCAGAACGGTTATAGCCTGTCAGCACAACTCCGTGGCAGCAGCCAGACACTGCTGTCATCAGAGGACTTTGTCCAGGTGCGGCTGAACGCAAAAGGGATATACAGCCTGAGCAAAAACATTCGTTTGCTGGGCCGCACTGAAGCGGGCACAACCTGGGTCGATGATTTTGATCTGCTACCCGCCAGCCTGCGTTTTTTTGCTGGAGGTGATAACAGCGTCCGCGGCTATGATTATCAGAGTCTTGGGCCGCGTAATGCCAGTGGCGATGTTATTGGCGGACGTAACTTGCTGGTCGGCAGCGCGGAAGTCGAATACCGTTTCAAAGAGGATTGGGGAGTCGCTGCATTTATCGACAGCGGAAACGCCTTTGATGATGCGGATGTCAGCCTGCATACCGGCATTGGTATCGGTCTGCGCTGGTTCTCTCCCGTCGGTCCGGTGCGCCTTGACCTCGCCGTGCCACAGGATAATGGTGACAGCAATAGCGTGCATCTGCACTTTAATCTGGGGGCTGATCTGTGACCATGCCCAAGGCGACATCTCAGCCTCAATCCCAGCCAGGAGAGCAACAGCGCCCCCGACGGAGCGTTGTGCGTCGCCTCACCACCGCCCTGCTTGCACTGACCGCCCTTGTTTTTATCCTGCTAATCGCTGTGTTTTTCTATTTTGCGGCAACCACCAGCGGTTTGCAGCAACTGATCTCGATCAGTCAGCCGTGGCTGCCCGGCCAACTACAGATCCAGCAGATCAACGGCTCGCTACTGAATAAACCGGATCTGCGGCAGATCACCTATACTCAACCGGAGTTAACCCTGTCTGCTACTCATGTCTCGCTGGACTGGCAACCGGCCGCCCTGCTGTCCGGTAAATTACATATTATTCAGCTGACTATCGAAGAGCCGTATATTACCCAGGCTAACGCTGCCCCCCCTCCTGAGGACACTGCAGACAGCCCGGTATTAGCGGATATCACCCTGCCCGTACAGTTACAGATCGACGCTCTCAACATCCACCAGCTAACACTGGCAAGCTCGACGGCCGCAGGAAAGCCTGCGCCAGCAACGCAAATCTCAAAGATTTTGCTCAGCCTTCATAGTGATACTGACAACCTGATTCTCGACCAACTGAGTGTGACCGCCCCCCAGGCCAGTATCGACATTAACGGACAAATTAAGCCCAGCGGGCTATTTCCCGTGCAACTGAACACCCGGTGGACAGTCACCCTGCCGGAGCAACAAGCACTGTCCGGGCAAGGCACGATAACAGGAACACTTAAAGGCGACAAAAATGCTCTGGCGGTACAACAGACCCTCACCGGCCTGCTTAATACCCGCCTCTCTGCGACACTGGAAAATCTGCTCGAAACACCGCAGGGCGAGCTCAGTCTGAATGACATTAACACCGAGTTGGGCCAGTTTACCCCTGAGCTATCCGGCAGTAACCTTAGCGGCTCAATTAACGCGCGGGGCAGCAGTGACAATGCCAGCCTGAACAGTCAGCTACACACGACTCTGCCGGAGATGGGGGACGCTCAACTATCACTCAGACTGCACCTGAAAAATAATATTCTGCGAATCCAGCAACTGGAGTTGATACAAACTGCCCCGCAAACCATCAATAAGCATGATAACCACCAAGGCTTAACACTCACACTGCAGGGCGAAGTTGCTATAGCAAACAACCCTGTCAGCTTTGACATTAGCGGCCAGTGGCGTAATCTGCACTACCCTCTGACGGGGAGCGCCGCCTATACAAGTCCTGCAGGCCAGCTACAGATCAGTGGCGATCTGCAACACTATGAGTTTAGTATCAGCACTTCCTTGGCTGGCGCCAACATCCCTTCTGGGCAATGGACACTCACTGGCAACGGCAACGACCACCAGCTAAACCAATTGCTGCTCAACGGCAACACCCTTGAGGGTGCCGTACAGGCCCGCGGTGGTCTAACCTGGCAACCCGGGTTAAGCTGGCAATTTAATGTCTCAGGCGAGCAACTGAATCCAGGTAAGCACTGGTCTGAATGGCCCGGAAAACTTAGTTTTCAGGCGTCGGTTAACGGAGTGCAGCCTGCGGAGAAACCGCTGCAGCTTGAGCTATTACTTCAGTCGCTCAGTGGTGAACTGCGCAACGAAGCATTAACCGGCAGCGGCACTTTCAGACTGAATGGTGAACAACTGGCAATCCCCCTTTTGCGTCTGCAGGTAGCCACGACCGAGATAACCGCAAGTGGCACCCTGGACGAAAAGCTGAACCTGTCCTGGGGTGTTCACTCTCCTGATTTAAACCAGCTTCTGCCCAGTTTACACGGCAGCCTTAATGCAGCAGGCTCGCTGAGCGGTACAAAGGATATTCCTCATCTGATCGCCAAACTTGATGGCCAGAATCTGGCATTTAATACAGATCAAGCGGCATCATTAACCGCCGACCTGGATATCGACCTGAGCACATCCGCCCTCTCACATGTTCAGTTATCAGCCTCGCAGCTTAGTATCGCCGGTCAGCACTGGAAGCAGCTTAGCATCGACGGACAGGGAACAACCGATCAGCACACCCTGACATTACAAACCCATGAAGGGCCTGCAGATCTGCAACTCAGCCTCAGCGGCCGCTGGCAAGAGGCACAATGGAGCGGCAGTGTAGAGCGGTTGAACCTGATGCAGCAGGAACTGGGCAGATGGCAGCTACAGCAACCGGTAGCACTGCAACTGAGCGAGAACCAGGCGCAACTGAAAACCCTGTGCCTCGAATCAACGGCTAAGCAGAACAGCTCACTATGCGTCAGCGCTAGCTGGTCAACTGCGGCGGGTATTCATGGTGCACTTGATACCCAGCGACTCTCATTAACCCATCTGGCCCCCTGGGCTCCCAATCAAAGTAAGCTGCAAGGCTATCTGCAGGCCAGCATGACATTTTCTCAGGCGCCCAATAAACCGCCTAAAATGAAAGGAGCGGTACTGCTCAAAGACGCTGAACTGCTGCTTGAAGAGGATGATCTGCAGATTATCGCAGACGTAATCACTATCAACCTTAACAGCCAGAACAACCAGCTGCAGGGGGATATCCATATTCCCCTGCAACAACCAACAGGTCAGCTGAAAGCTCAGATCAGCATCAATAATCTGAACGCCAAGCAAAATCTCCAGGGCAGTCTTGATCTGGCATTGGATGATCTTAAATTTATCTCCCTGTTTACACCTCAACTTCAAGCAATAACCGGTAGCATCAATTCAGCAATGTCGCTTGCCGGTACTGTCGACCGCCCTGTTGTAGAGGGCCATCTGACTCTCAGTGATGCGACGGCTGATCTGCCAGCCGTCGGTATCAGGCTGGAAGGTGTCAACCTGTCCGTTATTGGTAACCCCGGCAGTAACACACTGCAGCTTAAGGGAGAGATGCGCTCCGGCAATGGGCCAGTCGCGCTTAACGGGCAATACAACCCGGTGACAGATAGTGGCGAGATTTCGCTTGAGGGCAATCGTTTTCAGGCCGTGGCGACTGAAGAGATTCAGGCCTGGATCTCCCCATCAGTCAAATTAAATATCGACCCTCAACAGATCAGGTTACAGGGTGAGATCAAGATTCCTGAAGCCAAAATACAACCTCCTGATATCCAGGCTTCTTCGCCCATATCTGATGATGTGGTGATTATCGATCCGTCTGCAGAAACGCAAACAGCCGTCGCCAAAAAACGCACACTGGATACCCAGCTGAGGATTACTCTGGGCGATAAAGTCTATCTTGACGCGCTTGGATTTGAAGGACGTTTACTGGGCAGCATTCTGATTGAAGATGATGAGCGCCAGGTAACCCGGGCGACCGGCAGCATGCAGGTCGCTTCTGGCCAGTACCGACTCTATGGACAGGATCTGAACATCGACCGGGGCAGCCTGGTCTACAGCGGAGGTCCGGTAGACAACCCCGGGCTTGATATGAGAGTGTCCAGGGTCGTCGGCGAGGTAACCGCTGGCGCCAAGGTTTCAGGAACCTTGAATGAACCACGGCTAAGCCTGTTCTCTGACCCATCAATGCCAGAAAGCAGTCAGCTGTCCTATCTGATGTTCGGTCATGCCCCCGGCGAGGGTGGCAGCTCGATGACCGAACAGGAACTGCTATTCAAAGCCGCCTCAGCCTTGACGCTTAAGGGCGGCAACACCGTTGCCGAACAGATCTCTGAGACCTTCAATATCGACGAACTGGGAGTTGCTGGCGGTGACACCGCCACCGATACATCTCTGTATATCGGCAAATACCTCTCCCCCCGTCTGTATGTGAAGTATGGCGTTGGTCTGCTGGAACCAACCCATACATTCTTTATGCGCTATAAACTGAATGATGCCTGGAGCGTGGAAACGCAATCAGCTACGCAACATAACGGTGGGGATATTATCTACACGATAGAGCGATAATTCGTGGTTTTCGCTCGTTTATGTTGCGCTTAAAGGGGAACATCAAGGTTATTCCGCGGGCTGATCAGAACGCAACATTTTGATAGCACCGTTATCGGCACTGCCCACCCGAAAGATATCCGCATAACGCAGTGCTGCGTTTGCGTGTTCACGCATCAGAGCTTCAGCTCTGGCACCCTGCCTGTTGCTGAGCGCATCAAACACTAAGTGATGCTGAACATTGGCAAAGGTCAACCGCAGATATTCCCTGTCCATCGCCGAACTATCAATCGCAATAGAATGCACCGATGCAAAGGGGATATGATCGTTCAGCATAATGGCACTCTTAACAGCACTATTGCCGCAATTTTCGATAATAGTGTTATGAAAGTTCATATTGAGATCATGGAATACCACCACATCTTCTTCATCAATTGAACCCTGGGCAAACAACTCATCACCTTTATCAAGACATTGCTTAAGGGTATCCCGCACTGCATCGGTCATTCCACCTTCAGCCAATAAACGTGCGGCCATCCCCTCTAACACCCCCCGAACATCCACGGCATTTCTAATCTCTTGTGTGCTGATCTCCCGTACCGCATAACCCCGGGCCCCCACTGTTTGTAACAGCCCCTCCTGAGCCAGCAACTTCAGCGCAACACGGATAGGCGTACGTGACACACCTAAGCGTTCAGCCAGAGACTCTTCGCGTAGTCGCTCACCTGCCGCCAGGTCTCCGTTAACAATCATCTGCCGTAACGATAAAATTACTCGCTGACCCTGCTTACTCATCAAGACTCCTGCTAACCGTTGTTTCTCATACCGCACATACCCAAGACCCGGACAAAAGCGGATAAATCACGTTATCTGAGCACATCACAACTTGGATACAAAACCAAAAACTTACACCATAAACAAAAAATCAATAGATATATATTCTATTGTTTTATATATACTTTTGCTTAAAACAAAGCTGTATTAAATTTAGCACAAACAAAAAAACTTTACATTTTTGAATCCAATAACCTATATTCGTAACACGATTGATAGCGCTACTAAGACCTTGAGCTCTATCGCAAGATCAGCGATAACAGAATCAGGCAACGCTTTTTAATAGTGTTCATAGTAACATTTTTTACTGTTTGAACACTGAGTATCGCTATCGGCACAGCCTCGGGAGTAACCAATAAGGCTTGCCCTCTGGCGCATATCAACAGAGCCTAATCGCTAAAGAAACCTGAAAACCTATATACCTTATAAAAATAAACATATAGCAGACCAAAATACCCGATAACAATCCCATAGAACCTTCTCCTGATCATGCAGGAAAACCTTAACGTTATCGGCAAACAGTCTGCGCATCATGAAGATGATGTATAGGAGATACAATGTCTAAACTGCTGACCCGAATCACTGCCGCAAGCCTCATCTCTGCATCCCTTGTCGCTTTAGCTCCGCTATCCTCAGCCCAGGCCGCAGAATTCACTATTCGACTGGGGCATCTGTGGCCCGCCGTTGCCGGTCCTCACAAAAACCTGATTCAGCCCTGGGCTGATAAAATTGAAGCAGAATCGGGAGGCAGAATAGCGGTAGAAGTATACCCATCAGGCACCCTGGCTAAACCGCCAGCCCAGTATGACGCTGTCAAAAGTGGGATCATGGATGCTACGGCAACGGTTCAGGGCTATTCGGCTAACCGTTTCCCTCTCACACAGATTGTCGAACTGCCCGGGGTAGCCAAAAACGCAGTCAATGGTTCCTGTATACTGCAGAGCCTGCTGGACGAGAATCTGATTTCGTCTGAATATGAAGATACTAAACCGATCTTCCTTTACACCCATGGACCCGGCCTACTCCATACCAAAGATAAGTTGATTAAAGTGCCGTCAGACTTGTCTGCCTTGCGTATCCGTCGCCCGACCACCGTTGTTGCCGAACTTCTGACCGAGTTAAACGCTCAACCTGTGGGGATGCCTGCGCCAGGCTCATACCCGGCTATGCAAAGAGGCGTCATTGATGGCGTAGCCTTTCCCTGGGAGGCAATGGCCTCATTCCGCTTGAATGAACTTGCCAATACCCATACTGAAGTAGGCGGACTGTATACTTTGTCCTTTATTGTAACGATGAACAAAAACACCTATAACGCGTTGCCTGCAGACCTGCAGGCGGTCATCGATAACAACTCCGGACTGGAATGGGCAGAAAAAGCCGGCAAAGTGTTTGACGCACTTGATGATGTCGGCAAGCAACAGGCAATAGACGCGGGTCATACCATTTACACCATTGAGGGAGGGGTCAACAACCCCGACTGGAAACCTCTTCTGGATAAAGCATCCTCAACCTACATCGATGCACTCGAAAAAAATGGACTACCCGCAAAACAGATATATCAGCGAGCAAAAACGCTGTCAGAAAGCTGCCCTTCCTGAACTTCTCAGCCTCGGAACCTCGCGGGTTCTGAGGCTTTGCCCCTCTCCTGCGGTTATTCAATACACTGGTGATAATGCAGCGCATATTAGCCAGCCGGTTACAACGCCAATATGCCCCCCCTGCACGACACCAACAATCGCATTTGTCATT
This sequence comes from Amphritea sp., assembly GCF_050300915.1. Taxonomy (GTDB): domain Bacteria; phylum Pseudomonadota; class Gammaproteobacteria; order Pseudomonadales; family Balneatricaceae; genus Amphritea. The sequence continues at coordinate 15,656 of NZ_JBNKYN010000054.1, read as the reverse complement.
CTGGGATGTATAGGCGTTGATTTATATCAACTGCGCGCTAATCTGGTCACAAGTGAATAAAAATAAACACCACCCGTCAGGTTGAGGAAATTATGCAGTCCAACCCATTTCAGAGTATACGATTTAAACTTTCTATAGCGATGGTAATGCTGACACTGGCGATACTCATCGTCGCAGCATCAGGCAAGGTTTTGACTGATGATCTGAAATCGGGTGTAAACACCTTTGGTCAAAACTACCTCCCGGCAATTTCCAGCATTTTGAATGCCGACAGAGACCTGTATCAGGCCCGTGAGGCTGAACTGGAGTATCTGCTAGGCAAAACCAACGATGAAACGCTTAACAACTTCAATGAGAATGCCCAGCAAGCTCTTGACCGGATGAACAAATATAAACAGCTGATGGCAGATTATCCTGAAATCGTTAAAAAGCTGGACACTTTTGATAGCCGTTTCAATGACTGGAAGAGTAAGGCCGACAAGGTGCTTGCACTACAAAAAGCAGGCAATAGTGATGCCGCCCACGCATTAAGTGATGGCGACGCGCTAGCCGCATTTAAAAAGCTGCGCGATCTGTACAACCTCGCCGGAGAAGAGCTTGATGCGCAATCCCTGCGGGAGCGGGACCGGCTGGCTCAGCAGATCTCGCAAGTATCCTTTGGACTGGGCATATTCATCTTTATAGTGCTAATCACTGCCGGGGGGCTGACCTATTTCATCCCTAAGTTACTGGTCACAAATATTCGCCGCCTGACAGGAAACATTGAAGATATAAGCCAGGGTGATGGCGACCTGACTCTGCGAATCAACTCAGATCGAAAAGACGAACTGGGTGAGTTAGCCAGTGCTTTTGACACCTTTGTCAGCAATCTTGAAGCGCTGATCTCTGATATTCGTCACCAGGCTGAGGCAATGAACAGCAACTCAACGCAACTGGAGCAATCTGCAGACAGCAGCATGACAATCGTTAATGAGCAGAGCCAGGGGGTTGAAATGATTGCTACCGCTGTTGAAGAGTTCAGCACAGCCATTCGTGATGTCGCTGAAAATGCTCAGAACACAGCGTCCGAAACAGCCAAAACAGTGGATATTTCCCACCGGGGTAAAGAGATTATTAACAATTCAGTTATCCAGTTCCAAGACCTCAGCCGCTCGGTTGCGCACTCTGAACAGGTTATTTCTGACCTTGCTAAAGAATCAGACAATATTGCCTCTGTGCTCGACGTGATTCGGGGAATTGCAGACCAGACAAACCTGCTCGCGTTAAACGCCGCTATCGAAGCCGCCCGGGCGGGTGATCATGGTCGGGGGTTTGCAGTGGTATCCGATGAGGTTCGCTCACTTGCGAGCAAGACCCAGGCCTCCACTGAAGAGATTCAGACGATGATCGAGAAACTGCAATCGGGCGTAAATCAGGCTGTCAGCTCGATCCGTGAAGGCTCAGAACAGGTAAGCTCTTCTGTTAATCTGGTTGAGAGCACTCAGGCGCTTCTGAGCGACATAGAGACATCAGCGACACTGGTGAATGACATGGCTATCCAGATCGCCTCAGCCACAGAAGAACAAAGCCTGGTCACCGATGAAATCAACCGTAACCTGACTCAGCTAAATGATCAGAACCGGGTCTCCAGTGGACTAACACAGGAAACCCAGACGATCGCTATCTCATTCAAGCAAGTAGCCAGTGAGCTGTACAGCAAGATGAAACGCTTCAAAGTTAGCAATTAACCGATACCGAAATATAAAAAACGCCTCGAAAGAGGCGTTTTTTTGTGTTTCTTAAAGCGGTCTGCTAATTCACTTATTCAATAAGAGTGTCTATCAGGTCGATCATAAACTCAGTTTGCTCTGAGTCCATAGGCTCCCAGTGTTCGATATCCATGCTCTCGAGTACACCTTTACCCTTCTCATCATCTTGCATTGTCAGCAATGCCGCCTGAATCGCTGGGATATGCTCAGCCATCCTCGGCCCGACCAACAGGCTGTGATGCACCACACTGATCTCACTGCTGACTAAAACCCGCATTTTAGAACGGATCAACTCAGACAGCTCATCATAGGCCTCTTTAAGGAAGAAACCGGCATCGGCATCACCATTTAACAGATTTTTAGCCACCACAACATAGCTGCTGTGCTGTTTAATATCCGTATTGCTTTTATCCAGATCAGCGGACTCCAGCATGATCATGCCCATGGTATGAACATCGGGATCATCCGTTGTCGCTATTCTGCTTCCCACTGCAAGATCTTCAACTGTTTGAAAAGAAGACTCAGCATTAACGGCAATAACCGTTTCATCAGGTTTACTGGCAGGACGCGCAATGGCTTGAAACCCCATATCCCTCACAAGCATTGAAGCATCGTATGGGTTCGCGTAAATCATATCAAACTTATCAGCACGAATATCGTTACGCTGTGCATCAAAATTATCGTACAGTTCAAGATGAATACCGATATCCAGCTTACGCTGCAGCCAGGTATTGAAAAAGTACCAGCCTGAGATATGATCCGGTGCGAAGTCAGGGCTGACCGTGAGATTAAATGTCATCGCCATCACTCCTCAGCCATCAATGTTTTATAGAGTGCTTCACTCTCTTCTATCTTACTGCGCGAAGGTTTTCGCCTCACTGAGGTATAACCGACCAGCTGCCCATTACGAATATTTGGAATAACCGTTGCCTTAACCCAGTAATAGGCGCCGTCTTTACGCAAATTTTTCACATAGCCATGCCATTTTGTGCCCTGTTCAATCGTATCCCACAGGCCTTTAAAAGCAATCGCGGGCATATCAGGGTGACGTAAAATATAATGGTTTGTGCCGATAAGCTCTTCTTCGCTGTACCCAGACATATCTATAAATGATTGATTCGCATGGGTGATTATACCTTGCGGATCAGTACGGGACACGATCAGCTTGCCATCTGGATAGGGAACCTCCCGATCAACAATCTCCGCCGTGCGTTTCGTACCATCAAAATACGTTATTTCAACAGTACGTACTTCTAATGTGTCTTGCTCAGACATACTTACAGCCTTCTTCGCTCAGGCACTGCAAATCATCCGTGACAGCAGTTTTCCTTAATCAGTGCCGGATGTTAACGATTAAAGGATCTTACCGATCGCCTCTGCCGCACGCTTAACGTCAAGGAATATAAGTCCCAAACGTGCATTTGGCTTGGCAACAACAGTTAGTACTGAGTCTTGGTTTGCATGGGTCATCAGGATATACCCCTCATCCCCTTTAACCAGAACCTGTTCAAGATCACCCCGGGCAAGCTCTTTTGATGTGCGCTCTCCCAAGGACAACATTGCAGCACTCATAGCACCAACGCGGTCTTCATCCATACTTGATGGCAGCAGCGCCGCAATCATCAGACCATCTGTAGAGATAACTGCAGAGGCTTCGATATCAGCTGATGTGCCGTTGAGATCACTCAAAATTGAGGTAAGCATCTCAGAACGCATAGAACACTCCTTCCATAAATCCTCCCTTCATGGGAGATCAGTAAATCTTAATAAAATTAATAATCGAGATAACGCCGGGCCAGGCTTGCCAGAATTTCAGCAAACGCTTGCTGATTCAGCTTAGGCATATCAGAGATCACCAATGTAAAACGTTGATGACCAATATAAATCACCCAACAACCAACCTGACTTTGACCTGCGGCATTCATAATACCCCAGGAGTCTCCGGCAACACCCAGATCACTGGTTAAAATATGTTTATGACGCTCCTGCAGTGATAACAGATCGGCTGCAAGTGCCGCCAGTGTTTCAGACTGCTCAACAGAGTAGCCTGTTGAAGAAAGACAGAAACCCTGATCATCCGCTAACAGTGCTCTGCCACTGTCAGATATCTGCCTGAGCAGGTCAGGCAGAATATCTTCCAGAGGACCCCGTTTAATTTCAGGCGGGGTTTCGGACAGTGCAACAAAGCCCCGATCCAACAGCTGCTGAAACAGCCCCATTGCCTGAACCTCATCCAGATCTGCCAGTTCAGCAACCAGCTCCAGCGAGTATAGAAGCTCAAAATCCGTTGATAGTAACTGCAACAACATCGCCCGCGCATCATCAGGAGCAGAATTCAATGTTGCGAAATATGCTCCGCTAGGGGTGATAGCGATATAACGAATGGAGTCCTGATTATAATCTCCCACCAAAATATCTCCGGCTACTTTTATAAGTTACTTAATCCTTTATTGCCACACTTGGCTGACAACTAAAAAGGGCCACTGCTGCCACTACTACTTAAATGCCCCCAGGGCATAAGCGGCAGTCATAAATGAAAACACATAACGCTGATGAATCTTCAAAACTTTAACGACTTCCAGAGCAGACAGACTATGCCGACTCCACAAGCTATTGATAGTGGTTGCATGGGGAATGGCCAGCAATCGATCAAAATCCAGGCGCTGAACCAGACGGTGAGGCTTCTCAGGATCAATAACCCGATTAAGCCGACCTTTAGAGGTCCAGAGCGCCAGTTTCCAGATCAATTCATCACTATCGACGACAGACACCTTTGATCCGGCAACACTGGGACGATCGAGATCCAGGTCGGGGCGCACATTGAGAGTCAGCTCCTGATAGCCAAACCGGGTCAGCGCGAGAGGTATCAGCAGGTCTTCACTGAAATCAAAAAGAAATTTCTTATGCTCTGGCAAATATGCCAGCGTGCCGGGCAATCCGTTGATCTCAACAGGCACTTGCTGCGCTTTGCCCTCAACAATCACCTCTTGCAAAATAGCCATCAGAGTCGAGTCCTCTTTAAAGAAAACCCGGCGCCGTTGATCCGGCTCATACATGTTCACATCAGGAGCATTGCCACAACATTCATAAACCATCTGATAAGAAAGGCGGGCCTTAACATCCTGCGGTTTCTTTTCTGCCGCTTTTCTTTCAACGGGAGCTATTGCCGGGGCAGCGGGAGCTGCTGCAGACGGCTCTGTCTGCGCAGGCTGATTAGGGGTGGCCGCCGCTTCAAAACTGACAACCTCGTCACCCTCAGCCGTTGGCGCGGCGGACGTACTCTGATCAAGCTGAAAACGCTGACGCACCTGAGAGGAACTCAGGTCCCGGTCTGAAGTAATGGTTTTATAGTCCGCCATAGCCTGGCGACCTGACGCAAGGCGCTTCTGATATTCCTGAAACGCTTTCTCACCTTCATTACTAACGTTGACAGATAGATCCTGAGCGGTTTCGCCCGGGACAAAATTATCCACGGCCTGCTTAATCGCTTTAATAAGGCGTTTGCCTTCCAGAGGCTTACGCAGCGTTTCAAAACCAGGAAATTGATTTTCAGTAGCGGTCACAGCAATAATTGGGCGGCTTTCCCGGTACTGCTCGATCACGGGCTTGACTGCCGGGTGTTCCATATCAATGATAAGTACATCTGCATGTTCTGTCGCTACAAGACTGTAGAGTTTCTGGTGCTGCATAAAGAACAGATCAATCGCTGTTTTCGATTGCAACTCAAAGCCGATGACTCCCAGCTTGATGACGTTGCTAGCTGCACGCTTATTCAGTTTGATATGAGATACCCCCACGACTTCATCCACTCCGTTGTAGCGAGAAAATTTTATTAATGCAGTGAAAAGTTACCGTTGCACAGCACTGACTTCTGCTTACTTAACTGCAACAGTCTGGAATTATCGCCATCGCTAAGGATTGCTTTAAACAGCTCCAGCTCCTCTTCTCTTAACATTCCAGCGCCCTGTTCCAGGAGTCTTTTACGTAACGCCAGCCCCCGACCATCAAGGGTCAGATAAAGATCAAACAGCGCTCCGGTTAACTCTGCTTCGTCATGGCAAAGGATAGAGAGGTAAACTCTCTGCACCTGACTACGCAAATTAGTTGGCCTGGAAGCTACTAACCGACTGAAATGATGAAGCAATACAGACTTGTGTGGCCCATCATAGATTAGCTCCTTACCCTCTAAAGCGGTAAAAAGAGTCTCGATATTCAGAGCATTAAGCCCCTCAAGTTCAGCGTTCAGCTCCCATCCGGAAACTGCAGCCCAAATTGGTGAATTCACAAGCCCGCCCTCGACTACATTAGATTTTTAAGTCCGGTATTTTAAAACCACTCAACCGGATTAACTAGTAACTAACGTTAATATAAAAACGTGCGGTTGGGTAATATTGACTACACATTTTAGTGACCTAAAATGCATCATACATAAATACCTGATGCTTTCCTTACTCACAAGAGGTAATGTTGATCTATATCACATAGATCCAAGCCGCTAAATTAACTATAAATACATTAGTTTAGACAAACAACCAATCATCCTAAACCGAAAGCATTAGCGGGAAAACCTCCTACAATTCGTTAAATTTAGTGTGTTTTTTATGCTAAAACTCACGCACCAGCTCAATAGCAGAGTCTAAGATTTCCGACCGACTGTCAGACCGTCTCATACCAGTATTGTCTGACAAAGATAACAGATGAGGGGTATATCGTGCTTGAAGCTTACCGTAAACATGTAGAAGAACGTGCTCAACAAGGCGTGCCGGCGAAACCACTGGATGCTGATCAGACAGCAGCCCTGATTGAATTACTCAAAAACCCACCTGCGGGTGAAGAAACATGTATCCTGGACCTGCTGGAAAACCGCATACCGGCGGGTGTTGACCAGGCGGCCTATGTTAAAGCCGGATTCCTGGCGGCCATCGCCAAAGGCGAAGCAGAATCGCCACTTATAGACAAAATTAAAGCTGTCAAACTGCTGGGCACAATGCTCGGAGGCTACAATATCCAGCCACTGATCGCAGCGCTGGATGAAGATGATCTGGCGCCGACGGCCGTCAAGGCATTGTCCCATACACTGCTGATGTTTGACGCATTCCATGATGTAAAAGATAAAGCGGACGCGGGCAACACGTTCGCTAAAGAGGTTCTGGAGTCCTGGGCGGCTGGCGAATGGTTCACCTCTAAGCCTGAGTTGCCTGAGAAGATCACCGTCACCGTATTCAAAGTACCCGGTGAAACAAATACCGACGATCTCTCCCCTGCTCCCGACGCCTTCACCCGACCCGATATCCCATTGCACGCCAATGCAATGCTGAAGATGGAGCGTGAAGGGATTGAACCGGTTCAGCCAGGTTCTGTTGGTCCGCTGCAGCAGATTGAAGCAGTAAAAGCAAAGGGCTACCCGGTTGCCTACGTAGGTGACGTCGTGGGTACCGGCTCTTCGCGTAAGTCTGCCACGAACTCTGTCCTGTGGTTCTTCGGCGATGACATTCCACACGTACCCAACAAGCGTGCAGGCGGTTTCTGTTTCGGCAACAAGATTGCTCCTATTTTCTTCAACACGATGGAAGATGCCGGCGCCCTGCCAATCGAAATGGATGTCGAAAAAATGAACATGGGTGACGTGATTGACGTTTACCCATATGAAGGTGTTGCCAGGAATGCTGAAACCGGCGAACAGCTTTGCGAGTTCAGCCTCAAGACTCCGGTAATACTGGATGAGGTTCGCGCAGGCGGACGCATCCCGCTGATCATCGGTCGAGGTCTGACAGAGCGCGCCCGTGAAGCACTGGGTCTCGGCCCTGTTGATCTGTTCCGTAAACCTGAACAGCCTGCCGATACCGGCAAAGGGTTCTCCCTGGCGCAGAAGATGGTGGGTAAAGCCTGTGGCGTGGAAGGTGTACGTCCGGGCACATACTGTGAACCTAAGATGACCACGGTAGGCTCCCAGGACACCACTGGTCCGATGACCCGTGATGAACTGAAAGACCTGGCTTGCCTGGGCTTCTCTGCCGACCTGACAATGCAGTCTTTCTGTCACACTGCGGCTTATCCTAAGCCAGTAGACGTTCAGACTCACCACACTCTGCCAGACTTCATCATGAACCGCGGCGGTGTATCCCTGCGCCCTGGTGACGGCGTCATCCACTCCTGGCTGAACCGTATGCTGCTGCCTGATACTGTGGGTACTGGCGGTGACTCTCACACCCGCTTCCCAATCGGCATCTCCTTCCCGGCAGGCTCGGGTCTGGTGGCATTCGCCGCCGCGACAGGTGTTATGCCGCTGGATATGCCTGAGTCTGTACTGGTTCGTTTTAAGGGCGACAAGCTTCAGCCAGGTATCACCCTGCGTGACCTGGTAAATGCTATTCCTTACTACGCCATCAAGCAGGGCCTGCTGACAGTCGCTAAAGCCGGGAAGAAGAATATCTTCTCCGGCCGCATTCTTGAAATTGAAGGTCTGCCCGACCTGAAAGTTGAGCAGGCATTTGAACTGTCTGATTCTGCGGCTGAACGCTCGGCTGCTGCATGCTCCATCAAGCTGAACGAAGATCCCATCAAAGAGTACCTGAACTCTAACATTACCATGCTGAAGTGGATGATCGCTGAAGGCTATGGCGACCCTCGCACTATCGAGCGTCGCATCAAGGGTATGGAGGAGTGGCTGGCTAATCCGCAGCTGCTGGAAGGCGATGCAGATGCCGATTATGCAGCCGTTATCGAGATTGATCTGGCTGACGTTAAAGAGCCTATTCTGGCCTGCCCTAACGATCCGGATGACGTTAAACTGCTGTCTGAAGTGGCGGGTACTCACATCGATGAAGTATTTATCGGTTCCTGTATGACCAACATCGGTCACTTCCGTGCTGCTGGTAAGCTGCTGGAAGCGTCTGGCGCGTCGATTCCTACCCGTATGTGGATCGCGCCCCCTACCAAGATGGATGCGGCTCAGCTCACTGAAGAGGGTTACTACAACATCTTCGGTAAGGCCGGCGCTCGTATCGAGATGCCCGGCTGTTCACTCTGTATGGGTAACCAGGCACGTGTCGCTGACAAGTCCACCGTTGTGTCTACTTCTACCCGTAACTTCCCTAACCGCTTAGGTACAGGAGCTAACGTATACCTGTCCTCTGCAGAGCTAGCGGCGGTGGCGGCACTACTGGGTAAGATCCCGACTGTTGAGGAGTATATGGATTACGCGACGAAGATCGACAGCATGTCTGCCGATGTTTACCGTTACCTGAACTTCGATCAGATCGACTCTTATATCGACAAAGCATCTAACGTGATCGCCACGGCATAATCGTTAGATAACCCGATAAGACCACTAATGTTTACTTAAGCATTTGAGCGATAGAAGGGTTTAACAAAAAATCCGATGTTGATATCAGCATCGGTTTTTTTTTGCTTCATCGCGCTTTATCAGCAAAAGATGCCAGCATGTTTAAGATGCTGTGAAGCGATAAGGACAAAAATCCTTATAAATAGCGTTTCTCCATGCATTCTGAGGTCAGAATGAAAACCAAACCGCAAACATAAAAAAAGCCCTGAAGAATCAGGGCTTTTTGTTAGTCACATGATGAGTGATTAGAGACGCACAGCCGGGATAGCGGTATGCGCTACGCTCAGATCCTGACTCGGTGGCACGAAAGAGGTCAGGTTGATACCATCAACGGCTTCTTTGTACTCTTCCAGAGTCGGGAAGCGACCCAGGATAGTAGACAGAACAACCATTGGCGTTGAACCCAGCAGAGACTCACCTTTCTTCTCAGAACTATCTTCTACAACACGGCCCTGGAAAAGACGGGTAGAAGTGGCCAGCACAGTGTCACCAGGCGCTGCTTTTTCCTGGTTACCCATACACAGGTTACATCCAGGACGCTCTAAGTAGAGAATGTTTTCATACTGAGTACGTGCTTTCTCTTTTGGATGCTCATCATCAAAAGTGAAGCCAGCGTATTTCGAGAGAACCTCCCAGTCACCTTCTGCTTTCAGCTCATCAACGATGTTGTACGTTGGTGGAGCAACAACCAGTGGCGCGTTAAAGGTGATCGGACCTTTCTTCTCCAGGTTACGCAACATCGCAGCGATGATCTGCATATCGCCTTTGTGAACCATACAGGAACCAATGAAGCCCAGATCTACCTTACGGCCATCATAGTAAGAAGCCGGACGGATCACGTCATGGGTGTAACGCTTGGAGATATCTTCGTTGTTTACATCTGGGTCAGCAATCATTGGCTCATCGATTGCGTCCAGATCAACAACCAGCTCAGCGTAGTACTTAGCGTTATCGTCTGGAGCCAGAGCAGGTGCTTCGCCAGATTTAACTTCCGCGATACGCTTGTCAGCCAGGTCGATCAGGCCCTGCAGCATGCCTGCTGCGTTATCCATACCTTTGTCGATCATGATCTGGATACGGGACTTAGCCAGTTCCAGAGACTTAATCAGGGTTTCGTCAGTGGAGATACAGATAGACGCTTTCGCTTTCATCTCTGCAGTCCAGTCAGTGAACGTGAACGCCTGGTCAGCCAGCAGAGTACCGATCTGTACTTCAATGACACGACCCTGGAATACGTTTTCACCACCGAACTTCTTCAGCATCTGCGCCTGAGTGGCGTGTACGATGTCACGGAAGTCCATGTGAGGCTTCATAGAGCCTTTGAAGGTTACCTTCACAGACTCAGGGATTGGCATAGCAGACTCACCTGTCGCCAGTGCGATAGCAACAGTACCGGAGTCAGCACCGAAGGCGATACCTTTAGACATACGGGTGTGAGAATCACCACCAATGATGATTGCCCGGTCGTCAACGGTAATGTCATTCAGTACTTTGTGAATAACGTCAGTCATTGAGTGGTAAACGCCTTTCGGGTCACGTGCAGTAATTACACCGAATGCGTTCATGAAGGCCATCAGCTTAGGCGTGTTGGCTTTAGCTTTGTTATCCCATACAGATGCGGTGTGACAACCAGACTGGAAGGCACCATCAACACTTGGAGAGATAGTAGAAGCAGCCATCGCTTCCAGTTCCTGACAAGTCATAGGACCTGTAGTGTCCTGAGAACCGACGATGTTCACTTTCACGCGAACGTCAGAACCTGAGTGCAGAGGCGTCTTAGAAGTAACACCAACAGCATTACGGTTAAAGATTTTCTCAACCGCAGTCAGGCCCTGGCCTTCGATAGAGATCTCTTTAGATGGCGCGTAAACAGCTGGCGCTTCAACACCCAGCGTTTCAGCAGCGAACGTTTGCAGTTTCTTACCGAAGGTTACCGCGTACGAACCACCCGCTTTCATGAATTCAACTTTTTGCGGTGTGAAAGCGTCAGCTACGTCAACCAGTTCCTGGTCGCCGTTGTAGAGTTTCTTCGCTTTAGTATCGATGGTCAGAACCGTACCCGTTGCAACAGAGTATGCTTCTTCCAGTACCGGATCACCGTTTTCGTCACGAACAACTTCGCCGTTTGCGTCAGTTTTCTTAACCCAGTTTTTCAGGTCCAGACCGATACCGCCGGTTACACCCACAGTGGTCAGGAAGATAGGCGCGATGCCGTTAGTACCTGCAACCACCGGACGGTTGTTGATGAATGGGATGTATGGAGAGGTTTTTTCACCGGCCCACAGCGCCACGTTGTTAACACCGGACATACGGGAAGAACCTACCCCCATGGTGCCTTTTTCAGCAATCATCATCACTTTGGCGTCAGGGTGCTGTTTACCCAGCTCAACGATCTCCTGCTGAGCTTGTGGTGAGATCATGCACAGGCCATGCAGTTCGCGGTCAGCACGGGAGTGAGACTGATTACCCGGAGAGAGTAAGTCAGTGGAGATATCACCCTCAGCAGCAATGTAGGTAACCACTTTGATCTTCTCTGGAATATCATCCAGCTTGGTGAAGAACTCAGCTTTTGAGTAGCTTTCCAGGATATCTTTAGCGATCGCATTGCCCGCTTTGTAAGCATCAGCCAAACGAGCAGTATCAGCCTCGTACAGGAATACCTGAGACTTCAGTACTTCGCCAGCCGCTTTAGCCTGAGCATCGTCAGACAGTGCAATGTCCAGCAGCGCTTCAACAGAGGGACCGCCCTTCATGTGAGATAGCTGCTCAAGCGCAGACTCAGGAGAGATTTCGGCAACCGTTTCTTTACCCAGAGCGATATCTTTGAGGAAAGCCGCTTTGACAACAGCCGCAGGAGTCGTACCAGGCAGCGTGTTATAGATGAAGAAGTTCAAAGATGCTTCGCGATGCTCATTACCAGTGTCTTTAATCTGGGCAATGATTTCAGACAGTAGCTCAGCGCTATCAATCGGTTTGGGATTCAGGCCAAGGTCCTTTTTACGAACCTCTATTTCTTCTAGGTAGTCAGAATAGTAACTCATAGCGTAAAGCGTCTCGTCTCAGTTAATTCTAAGTATGAATCTGTTGCAGATTATAAGGAAAAAGTAACAAACAGCTCAATGAAAACAATTTAAATTCAGCTTATAGTCGATATAAATAAAATAAATACCATCAAAATCAACGTGTTCCAGGGGGGTATACATTGGTTGTAGGTATACATGTTTCACATGCATAACGGGACAACTCGTTTGCAGAAAAATAAAAATCATTCAGTAAGGGGCTTAATTCTCTGGGCTGGCCAGGGAGAGTCAAGCGCTGGTTTATGACACCGCAGGTTGACTGCCGCTCGCGCCTACTGTGCTTTAATCGACCAGTCAGACTGGCCAGAACCCTGCCTGGTTTCTGATCAACTCAAGAGGATACAGAACCTGCATGCTGTAACCTGTTGGGCATAGCGGTACCATAAATACTGAAAGTTTACTGAGATCAGCATCCATCCACCCGCGTCTCTGACGGATTTAAATCTATCCTCCTTATGGCTTCGCGGTGCTTGTTCAACCCCTGATCTCTGATCCGTTCAGTTAAGTAGCACTACAGCCATTCTGCGCTGCATTAACCCATCCATGCCTGTCAAAAATGCTCAAAAAACACCTGTCTGTACTAGCAAATAGTCGTAGATTGTATGTAATTCATGCATAAATACCGCCAAAAGTCTTGATTTAAGACTTTCATCAGCTAATATTGTCGACAATTTAAACAAGACAACAATTTATGTTGCAGGTAATAGCGGTTCGTTTGACGGCTGAATCTATAGCTAACAAGACGATCGGGCTACTCCAACTTTGACCGGAAGCTCGTGCGTTACAGGTTCAGAAACGTCCCATCTGCGTGAGGTATAAAATATGACAAGCCCTATCGATTTTGATCCAGCCCGTTCCATAAAAACACTCCCCGGAACAGCACACCGCTACCACAGCCTTCCAGATACTGCGGCACTCTTTGGCATAAACCTTGATGAACTCCCCTTCTCTCTTCGCCCTATTCTGGAAGGTATCGCCCGAAATGTTGGCCAGAACGGCGTAACCGCTGAACAGGTTCAGGCACTTGGACGCTGGACAGAGCATCAGGGCACACAGCCGATTGAAATTCCTTTCACAGCTGGCCGCGTCATTATGCACGACCTCAGTGGCACCCCCGCCATTGTCGATTTTGCGGCTATGCGCTCAGCAGTGCAGCGCATGGGCATGGACCCGGCTATAATTGAGCCTCTGGTGCGCGCAGATCTGGTTATCGATCACTCGGTGACAATGGACAACACAGGCAGCCCCGCTTCTCTGAGAATTAATGGCGAACTGGAGGCGGCCAGAAACAGAGAGCGTTATGCCTTTTTGAAATGGGGCGCGCAGGCATTTAAAACCATCAGAATCATCCCCCCGCAAACCGGTATTGTTCATCAGGTTAACCTGGAATATCTGGCACAGGGCTATCTCAACATTAATGAGCTGATGGTCCCGGATACCCTTATTGGTATGGACAGCCATACGCCAATGGCGAACGCTTTAGGTATTGTGGGCTGGGGGGTTGGCGGTATTGAAGCCGGTGCTTCCATGCTGGGGCAGCCGATGCAGATGCTGGCACCCGAAGTGGTCGGTGTTGAGCTCACTGGCGCATTAAGAGAGGGTGTCACCGCAACAGACCTGGTACTGACGATCACGGAGATGTTGAGAAACTATCCGGGCGGTGTCGTAGGTAAATTTGTTGAATACATCGGCGAGGGGTGTGCCAACCTGTCCCTGCCTGACCGGGCTACCATCGCCAATATGTCACCTGAATATGGTGCAACCATGGGCTTCTTCCCATTTGACGAAATCTCCGCCGGGTACCTGAAAGCAACCGGCAGGGATGGAGACCTGCCGCTGGCGTTTTATAAAGCACAAAATATGGCCTGGACGCCAGGTCAGCCGCTGCCACGCTACACTGATCTTCTGCAGCTTGATCTGGCCACGGTTGAACCCTCTGTGGCAGGCCCTAAAAGGCCTCAGGACAGGCTGCCACTGGCTGAGCTTGGCAATGTCTTCCGAAAAGCGGCCGCCGAAGGAGATCGCAATCCCGAAGTTGTTACTGTAACGCCAATGAAAGCAGACGATGCAGGTATTTTCGCGCCGCTGCCTGAAAGAGAGTTAAAAGACGGCGATATCGTGATTGCAGCGATTACAGCCTGCACCAATACCTCCAACCCCGGTTTATTGATTGCAGCGGGCCTGCTTGCTAAGAAAGCGAATGAGCTGGGAATGAAAGTGCCTGATGGCGTTAAAACATCTCTGGCACCAGGGTCACCGGTTGCTACCGACTTTTTAACCAAGGCGGGACTACAACAGCATCTGGATGCACTGGGTTTTAATACTGCCGGTTATGGCTGTACAACCTGCGTGGGTAATTCCGGCCCTCTGGCCCCGAGCATCGAAGCCGCCTTGCAAAATCACGATATTATCGCAGCGTCGGTTTTATCCGGTAACCGGAACTTTGAAGGCCGTGTGCATCCGGATGTTGATACCAACTTCCTCATGTCACCACCGTTGGTGGTTGCCATGGCCATTGCCGGTAACGTCAATATTGATGTCACCACTCAGCCCATTGGTCAGGATGCCAGCGGCAACGATGTTTTCCTTAAAGATATCTGGCCGAGCAATGCTGAAATCACTCAGACCATGCAAGAGTGTATGGATCCAAAAGCCTTCAGGGAGACCTATGAGAACTCCCTCGACGGCCCTGAAACCTGGCAGAACCTCGCATCGCCAACCGGCCCCGTGTATGACTGGGATCCAGATTCAACCTACATTCAGGAGATCTCGTTCTTCGACGGTTTTTCACTGGAAACACCAAAAGATGCATTAGACAATATCGCCGGGGCGCGTATGCTGGTGATGTGTGATGACAACACCACCACTGACCATATTTCACCGGTCAGCCGTATACGTCCAGACTCCCCTCCTGGCGAATACCTGATCTCACAAGGCGTTGCAGTGGATGATCTGACATCGCTTGGGGCGCGCCGGGGCAACCACCACGTGATGCTACGCAGTATTTTTGGCAATGGTAAAGCCAGAAACCTGATGCTGCCAGGCACCACCGGCGCGGTTACAAGCTATCACCCGTCTGCAGGCGAACCTGCACAGATGTCTATTTACGATGCCGCTGCGCGTTACCGTGAAGAAGGCACCTCCACCGTTGTCTTTGGCGGCAAGCTTTATGGCACCGGATCGTCACGGGACTGGGCCGCCAAAGGCCCCGCCCTGCTGGGTGTCAGAGCGATTATTGCTGAAAGCTTTGAGCGTATTCACAAATCCAATCTGGTGGGAATGGGGGTTCTACCGCTGCAATTGCCGCAAAGAGTTACACGAGCCTCTCTCAATCTGGATGGCTCAGAAACCTTTGATCTGAATGGTATTGATACACTTGAGCCCAGAGGCTCTGTAGAACTGACTATTCACCGGGCGGATGGCTCATCTCAGCAACTGGAGCTGCTGTCGCGTATCGACACCTCATCCGAGCTGGATCAGATA
>NZ_JBNKYN010000053.1:0-32201 GCF_050300915.1 Amphritea sp. | reverse complement strand
CATTGTGGAATGCCTGCTCAGGGCCGCTGATACGGCGCTCTGGGGGTTAAAAAAGCTGCACCGGGCAGCTTCTTATTGTCAACATCGCTATCAGAAAAACCAGCTGGTTGGTTCTGGCATTGGCTGCCGCTTTTCCAGAGCACTGAGGCCTTTGATGCAGCGGACTATAAACCAAAGAAGGTTGAACAGCAGGATAAGATAGCCGACCAGAATAAACAGGGTAACCAGGCCGATGATGGCGTAGAGAAATCCTATCCAGAAAGTACGAACCTGCCACTGATAGTGGCTCTTCAGCCAGTCGGGAGCATCACTTTTATAGACATAGGCCATCACTACGCCAATGATGCCGGTGACCCCTACAACCAGGCTTATCAGATAGAGAATATAAACAATTTTGGCATTACTGCCTGTATCTGTTGATCGCTCGGCAACGTCATTCATCCGCGTTAAACTCCTTTTTACGTGTTAAGAGATATTTTGTCGGATTATATCCGGCAAGGGAACGGATCGGCCAGTGCTGTGATCCATCCACACCACTTTGGAATAGCCCTCAGTGCAGAGCTGGTCGGGGTTATCTGTGGTACTCAGTTCATACCAGGTCATAAAGCTGCTGCGGCCGATCTCGCCGACATAACTTTTTATAATCAGGGTCGCCGGATAGGTGACAGGGCGGAGAAACGTACAGCCCACATTGATGATCACCGGGTCAGTGCCTTTACCATCCATGGTTGCACCAATTGAGGCCAGGCACTGCACCCGCGCCTCTTCCAGATAGCGCATGTAGAGGGCATTGTTGACATGGCCGTAAGCATCCATATCGCCCCAGCGAACCGCTATCTGGCATTGATGTAATAGTTTTCGGTTGAGATTTTCACTCATGCATTATGTCCTTTTATCCCTGTATACAGTCTTTACTCTTCATCACCTTTATCCACAGGTTTGCCTGTGTCGTTACTGCGCAGGTGCAGGTCCATCTGTGGGAAGGCGATCTCGATATTGTGTTCGCGAAACATTTTGTCGATGGTGCCGTGTAGTTCATGGATCGCCTGGTTGCGTTTATCCATCGAACTGATATGTGCGCGTAGTTCAAAATCCAGCGTGCTGTTACCGAATGCCAGAAAGAACGCCATTGGTACCGGGTCTGAGAGAACATTCCTGTTCTCCTCTGCTGCACGCAGCAATAGTTTTGTCACCAGCTCAGTATCGGACCCATAGGCAACGCCCACCGGTATGACGATGCGAGTGATCGCATCGGTGAGCGACCAGTTGATCAGCTGGTCGGTGATAAAGGTCTTGTTGGGAATAATAACCTCTTTGCGATCCCAGTCGGTAATGGTGGTTGCGCGGATCTGAATCCGGCTGACATTACCGGTGACGCCGCCGATGGTGACGGTATCTCCGATACGCACCGGCTTTTCAAACAGAATAATCAGGCCAGAGACAAAGTTGGCGACGATCTCCTGCAGACCGAAACCGAGGCCGACACCCAGTGCTGCGACCAGCCACTGAAGTTTGCCCCATTCAAGTCCGAGGAAGTTAAGAAAGCTGATCAGACCGGTGATGTAAAGACAGTACTTCAGCAGGGTGGAGACGGCGTAACTGGTGCCCGGTGCCAGCGGCAGATAGTTGAGCACCAGCAGCTCGAACAGCCCGGGCAGATTGCGTGCAGCAATAAAGGTGACTGTCAGCGCCGCCAGGGCAAAAATGATCTGTTTCAGCGTGATGAAATTGAGAACCCCATTATCGCCACTGCCGGTAGACCAGAGTGTTACGGTGTCGAGCGCATCCAGTGCGGGAAGAATCCAGCCCAGGGTAAACCATGCCAGGGTTAAGAAAATCAGTGCAGTGACTGTTTTTAACAGCATATTGCCCTGTTCAGAGATGGTTTGCAGATCGACAAAGTTCTCTTTCACCGGAGGAACATCTTTTTGCTCCTCCCGTGCAGAGAGAATCTCTGCACGGCGCGCCAGCGCCTGGGTGAAGTAGAGTTTGCGCTCTTCGATCAACAACCAGCGCCGTCCCAGATGGAAGATGAGGTAGGCGAGAATGGCAATGCACACCAGCAGAAACATCATGCCGATAAGAATACCGGCCGAGAGCATGTAACCCCAGATAATCAGCCCGGCCATCGCCAGATTGAAGACGATGATCACGCCGATCCAGACACTGATATTGCTCCATAAGCGTTTTGAAGCCGATTGGGGAGCTGCGTGCCACAGGCTGATCCAGAACAGGGTAAAGCCGATGGTGATCAACAGCAGAAGCAGGCGAGCCGGTCCGGCGGTAACGGTTTCATTGCTACTCTGGTCGAGCAGAAAGAGAAAGGCGATGGCGGGGGTGTTGCTCCAGAATAGCCAGCGCAGCCGCTTGCGCAATTTTCTCGCGGTTTGTTCTGGAAAACCGAACTGACCGGTTAATAACCCATCAGGCTGTTTCAGCCAGCGCATCACTGTCAGGTAGAGCCAGCAGATAAAGGCGATAATATAAAACAGGTTCTGCAGTGAAGTTTCATCTTTACCGAACTGCCGTCCCAGCGCGTAGAGAAACAGCGGGATTGGCAGCGCCACCAGCGGGCTGTACAGCAATGGACGGATCGTATGGCTGATATGATCGAGACTGACATTGCCAATCTCCTTACACCAGACCGGCTGACGCCGGTTCAGATAGCGGCGGCAGATCAGTGCTATCGGCAGAGATATTAGCAACGCCAGCAGGGGGACAAACATTTTATCGGCCAGTACGGTCAGATAGGGCTGTAACAGCATTGGCAGCTCGTTACTGATGGCGATAACACCGCTGATGATCTGTTCAGGCCACTTAACCGATATCGGCTCTGCGCTGGGTAGCCAGAGCAGGTGTTTGTTAAACAGTGCTTTACTGTCGGCTATCTGAGCATTGAATTGCTCCTGAACCAGCAGTAGCTGCGACAGTTCACTGATCAGTTTCTGCTGGAGGGAGCGCTGTTCAGCGATCAGTTCTGCGAAACTCTGATGTAACTGGTTTAGTTTGCTGCTCTGTGTTGCTGACAAGCCTGCAGTGTCTGCCGGAGGAGTCGGCTGACTCAGGGTGAGCTGACTGAGGCGCAGCTCTTTAAGACGGCTGCGGGTATTGTCGGATTTAAGGTTTTTCGGCAGTTGCTGGATATGTTTACGAATCTCGGAGCCGGTATAGCCAATTCCCAGTTCAAGCTGCAACTGAATGGCCTGATAGGTCTGGCGGATAATCTGTAGCTGCTGTTCCAGTTGCTTGCGGCGCTGGACCGTTTGTTCTGTTTCCGCAAGGCCCTGACGGATAAGATCGGCCGTTTCATTATTGCGGTTAACTGCCTGTTGCAACACCGGGTTGTTATCAGTGTCGGCGGATTCCAGCTGGCTCAGGGTTTTTTCTGCGGCGGCCCGGCTCTGTTGCTGCAGGTGCTCTTCGGCTGTGTTAATCCAGGTTTTGTAGCTCTGAATCTGCGCTTGCAGGTTATTCAGGTTCAACGCTGCCAGTTCCGCCCTGCCGGGCAACACCAGGATTTCCAGCTCGGTGACCTCCAGAGCCGATTCCATTGCCATTTGTTGATAGATGCGCAGCTGCTCTCTGGCTTTCTGTAGCTCAGTTGTTGGCGGAATCGCTGGAGCTGAACTGAGTGAACTGTTAAGTTGTTGCTGCAGGGAGGCTTGCTTTTCCCGCTTACTCAGCAGTAGCTTGTCACTGCTGCGAATGGTCTCTTGCAGTTCATCCTGATACTTTTCCAAATCGATCAGCGCCGCTTTGGTCTTGATCAGCAGCGGTTGCAACTCTGCTGCTGGTGGCAGGGTTTCAGGCAGCTTTGCCGTGCGCTGGGGGGCTTGGTGGCGCGCTTGTTGTAACTGCTTAGGCTGAGCCTCGATCTCGACCCGCAGGTCCTTCGCCTGCTGCCGCTGGCTGATAATCTCCTGAATATGTTGTGCCGTTTGCTGGTATAGCGTATTGAGAGGGTTTTCAGGGTCTTTTTCAAACTGCTGTAGCTGGCTCTCAAGGCGTGTCAGGTCAGCATTGAGGTCTGAGGGTTCGGCCTGCCCGTTAAGGCTGAAAAGAAGCAGAAATATAAATAACAGTCGCATAGATCGTGCCTTATGGTGATGCAGTTTACTATATACGCCAATGACCTGTGCACAAGGAATAAGTTGCAAATCTGGCCTAAATTATAAGACAGCCCCGTTTTTTGATCGCCTCTGTTGATGGTGAGCTTAAGGAATAGTGGATTATGCAGATGTTAGATGCCAAATGCTTACGCAACAATCTTCCGGTATATAACCATGAGGATGGTATCAGCAGCAGCGAGATGCTGGAGGAGTATCTCAGCTATTATCAGCTGCATCCGATTCTGCATGCCGGACATAAACTGTTTGCTTCCCGGCAGACGGTGCTCGGCTGCAGTCTGTTTGTGCAGCACTATTGTTGTCGTGATGAGAGTCGCGGCACCGTTGTGGTGCTGCATGGTTATTTTGACCACAGTGGTCTGTACGGTCATCTTATCTCCTATCTGCTGGAGATCGGCTGGGATGTATTGATCTATGATCTGCCAGGACATGGCCTTTCTCAGGGGACTGCGCTCTCTATCGACAACTTTGAAACCTATGCCCGCCAACTGACTGAGCTGCTGAATAGTCGTCAGGATCGGCTTAAAGCGCCCTGGACCATGCTGGGTCAGAGCACCGGGGCGGCGATCCTGATGGAGCAGCAACTTAAGTTTGGTTATCGTGACTGGCCGGTACAGAATCAGGTGTTTCTGGCACCACTGGTGCGTCCCTGTGGCTGGCAGCAGATTACCAGTAAATATCGCTGGTTACGCTTTTTGTTGCGCTCTGTGCCCAGGAGTTATGGCCCCAGCTCGGGGGATCAGGCCTTTCTGGATTTTGTGCGTTACCGTGATCCGCTACAACATCACCGGATTCCGGTACGCTGGATCGGTGCGATGTTGCGCTGGATAAAGGAGGTGGAGCAGTCCGATAGTTTACCGACCCAGCCGCTCTGCATTCAGGGGGTTGATGATGAAACAGTGGAGTGGCGACACAATCTTGGGGTGATAGGGCGACTCTATCCGGGGCTGGAGATTAAGCTGTTACAGAAAGCCCGCCACCATCTGGTGAATGAAGAGGCGTCTATTCGATTACAGGTGTTTGGCCTGATAGAGCAGATGATTAATCCGCAAACTGAACCGTCCGGACAATAAAAAAGGCAGCGCAAGGCTGCCTTTTATTATCACATTTAAGCGATCAGAACAGGCGGCGGCAACGGATAGTGCCTTTTACCTGTTTCAGTTTTTCCAGTGCAACTTCTGATGTATCTGCGTTGACATCGATAACCACGTAACCGACTTTCTCATTGGTCTGCAGGTACTGACCGCTGATATTGATACCGTTCTCAGAAAAGACACTGTTGATTGAACTCATCACCCCTGGGATGTTTTCGTGAACATGCAGCAGACGGTGAACGTCAGCATGTTCAGGCAGCGATACTTCAGGGAAGTTTACAGAGGTGATGGAGGAGCCGTTATCGCTGTACTTGATCAGTTTTTCAGAGACTTCGTAACCGATATTTTCCTGAGCTTCCAGAGTTGATCCGCCCACGTGTGGGGTCAGGATAACATTGTCGAATTCACGCAACGGGGAGATAAACTCATCTTCATTGGTGCGTGGCTCAACCGGGAAAACGTCGATTGCTGCACCCAGCAGGCGCTTGTCTGCCAGTGCTTTACACAGCTCGTCGATGACCACTACGGTGCCACGGGCCGCGTTGATGAATATGGCATCCTGTTTCATCTCAGCGAACTGGGCGGCGCCCATCATATCCTTAGTGGCTGGGGTTTCTGGTACGTGTAAAGAGACGATATCACAGGTGTTCAGCAGCTCTTTAAGGGAACCCAGCTGGGTTGCGTTACCCAGAGGTAGTTTGGTGACAATGTCATAGAAGTAAACATGCATACCCAGCGATTCAGCAATCACACTTAGCTGCGAACCGATGCTGCCGTAGCCCACAATACCGAGCTTCTTGCCGCGAATCTCATATGAGTTTTTGGCGGTTTTCTGCCATTCACCCCGGTGTGCTTTAGCGTTCTTCTCTGCCACGCCGCGCAGCAGGATAATCGCTTCAGCGATTACCAGCTCAGCAACTGAACGGGTGTTAGAGTAGGGGGCATTGAAAACAGCCACGCCGCGCATGGTTGCTGCGGCCAGGTTTACCTGGTTGGTGCCGATACAGAAGCAGCCGACTGCGATCAGTTTATCCGCGGCGTCAAATACCTCTTCGGTCAGCTGAGTGCGGGAGCGAATACCGATGAAGTGAACATCTTTAACTCGCTCAAGCAGTTCAGCTTCCGGCAGGGAGCCGGTCAGGTATTCAATATTGGTATAGCCGTGCGCATTCAGGGTATCCAGTGCTGACTGGTGCACGCCCTCCAGCAGCAGAATCTTGATCTTGCTTTTTTCCAGAGAGGTATTTTGGCTCATGGTATGGATCTCTTTTTTAAGTGGCGATGTTCCTGTGTGTGGCAGGCATCCCCGGATTAGCCGGTAAAAGAAAGGGCGCTATGTTAACACAGTGTTGCGCTAAAAGGGTGTGGCCCGGCAGGGGTATTTGGTGGATTTTCATTCAATTAAAGATGAATCCAAATCAACTAATGAGATAAATAGTGATTTGGATTCATGTTTTTGTGGGCTAATCAGCCGTAGAAACACAGGTATGCAGTGGGCTTGGCCACCTGCAGCTGGAATTTCTGATTGGCAGCAACGCTGAACTCTGTGCCCGTTGGGAACGCTTGCCACTCATCACTGCCAGGCAGTTTGACAACCAGTTCACCACTGACAACTTTCATCAGTTCATTTTCCGAGGTACCAAACTCATATTCGCCAGCGGCCATCACACCGGAAGTTACTTTGCCTTCCGCATTTTCAAAGCCGATAGATTTCACCGCACCATCAAAGTATTCGTTCACGGTCAGCATTGTATTACTCCTATAAATGGGAGCGCTATAGTAGATATCTTTGACAAAATTGTCACCTGTTTGGCGTTGTCGGTGAGTTCTCCAGCAGGTAGTCGACAAAGGCTTTGTTGGCTCTGGACAGATAACTCTGCTTACGCCAGGCGATGCTCAGGTTAAACAGCAGGGGGTCATCAAAGGGGATGCCGACCAGATCGCGGGCATCATCGATGGCGGGGCGGAGCAGGGCCGAGATGCCAAAACCGTGACGCACCACCGATTGAATCAGCGGAATAAGATTGGTTTCAAAGGAGATTTTCGGTGTGACATGGTACTTTTTCGCTAGTTGCTCGGTGACCTGACGGTGAAAAAAGCCCTCCTTAAAGAGCACCAGTTCTTCATCCAGGAAGGCCTGATAGCTGATGCTGGTTTGCCGGGCGAATGGATGATCCGGGCTGACACACACCAGGGTCTCTACCTGCATCAGATGAACGCTCTCCAGCTCATCCGATTCGCCGCGATCAACAACAATGCCGATATCCAGGTCACCCTTTTCGATCTGTTGGCGGATATGGGTGGTTCCCCCTTCAACCACGGAGAGTTGCAGTGCCGGAAAACTGTGACGAAAGCCCATTAACAGTTCGGGCAGGTAGTAGGATCCAAGCATGCTGGGAATACCAACGCGCACCTGCCCCCGGGTTAAACCGGTCAGTTCCTGCATCTCCAGCTCGGCATCGGCAACCGCCTGAAGTATCTTTTCGGCATGCAGCAGCAGCCGCTCTCCCTCATCGGTGAGGGTGATGCGCCGTTCATTGCGATGAAACAGTGTCAGCCCCAGCTGATCTTCCAGACGCTTAATGGACATGCTGACAGCGGGTTGTGCCAGGTGGAGTTTTTCGGCGGCCCGGGTGAAGTTGGCTTCCCGGGCAACGGTATGAAAACAGCGCAGCGAACGTATATCCATTGAGAGGCCTGACGATAAGAGCGGTTAACATGAGTCATCAATAACAGTGAATATAGCATCACACTTATTTATCAATATCATAATTTTAATATATTTCTGTGATTTTTTGCCTACTGCTACGCTTATAGCATCTTTTTTGAGAGCGCTATAATGATTGAATCGGGTACCAAACCGTTCTGGCGGGCAACCCTTGCGTTGTGCATCGGCTCGTTTATGATTTTTGCCAATGTTTATGTCACGCAGCCTATTCTGCCTGAGCTACAGCAGGAGTTTGCACTTACTACGCTGGAGGTGGGCTGGTCTTTTACCGTGACGACGCTAATGCTGGGTCTGTCTTTGTTGTTTTACGGTCCGCTATCGGATGCTGTCGGGCGGCGCTCGCTGATGCTGCTGAGTATGACCGGTGTGTGTCTCTGCACACTGTTGCTGTCGCAGGCGGACAGTTTTGCCACGCTGGTGCTGCTGCGGGGGCTGCAAGGGCTGTTTCTCGGTGGATTACCGGCCATCGCTATTGCCTATATGGGCGATGAGTATTCCCGTAAAGCGATGATGCTGGCGGTCGGTCTCTATATCAGCGGTAACTCGCTGGGTGGTATCTCCGGCCGTTTGATCGGTGGTTTTGTTGGCGAATGGCTGGGCTGGGCTGATCTGTTTCTGGTGATGGGGATTGGCAGCTGTTTCGGCTTGCTGTTATTCTGGTGGTTGTTGCCAGCATCAAGGCAGTTTTCTCCGCAACCCCTGAATCTGTCTGCGATGCTATCCCGCCTTGGGGATCATCTGCGTAATCCGTTGCTGTTGCTGGTGTATCTGATCGGCGGGCTGAACTTCTTTATCTTTATCAATCAGTACAGTTATATCACTTTTGTTCTGTCGGACGCGCCCTACCATCTGAGCCCGGTATGGATCGGTTTGCTGTTTCTTACCTATCTGACCGGCACAGTGGGGTCGACACTTTCTGGCCGTCTGGCACAGCGGTTTGGTCAGCTTAACTGCATCAAGGCGGGTATTCTGACTCTGATCAGCGGCAGCCTGGTGACCCTGAGCAGCGAACTGCCCCTGATTGTGCTGGGTTTCTTTATCAACAGTTTTGGTTTTTTCTTTGCCCATTCCAGCGCCAGTAGCTGGGTGAGCCATCAGGCGACCCATGCCCGTGCCAGTGCTTCTTCGCTTTATCTGGTGTTTTATTATCTCGGCGCCAGTAGCGGTGGTTTTTATCTTGATCCTTTCTGGCAGTGGCGCGGCTGGGATGGAGTGGTACTGGGATCGGTGATGGTGCTGCTGGTGACGCTGTCGCTGGCTCTGGCATTGAGCTCTCTGACTACCAGGGGTATGATCAAAGCCCACTGAGAGAGGGGATATATCCACTCCTTTAATGAGTTTCTGACAACTGTTTTACCAATATCAGACCGTTAGATCTGTTCACCGATTCCCTTAGGGTATGGAGCATTGATTATGCAGTATAAGCATCAGTATGTAGATGGCACCGCCGCGAACCTGCCGGTTGGTAAAGTGGTTTGTGTCGGGCGTAACTATGCCGACCATGCGGCGGAACTGAACAATCCGGTGCCAACCACTCCGATGCTGTTTATCAAACCCTCGACCGCGATTGTGCCGCTGGCTGATACGTTTAGCGTACCGGTGGATTTTGGCTCGGTCCATTTCGAAACCGAGATGGCCATACTGATTGGCCAGACGCTGAAAAATGCTACCCATGCTGAAGTTGAAGCTGCGCTGGCCGGGGTGGGCATCGCCCTGGATCTGACCCTGCGGGATGTGCAGAGCAAGCTGAAGGATCAGGGGCATCCCTGGGAGAAGTCCAAAGGGTTTGATGGTGCCTGTCCTTTATCGGCGTTTCTTGAGCCGGTAGCGGTGGGTGATCTGCAGGATCAGCAGATCCGTCTGACGGTTAATGGGCAGCTACGCCAGAACGGTAACAGCAGCCATATGCTTAACAAAGTTGTGCCGCTGATCGCCTATATGAGTCATTACTTTACGCTGCTGCCGGGTGATGTGGTACTGACTGGCACTCCGGCGGGTGTCGGTGCGGTTAATCCGGGTGACAACCTGATCGTTGAGCTGGGTGAGCAGCTGCGGATTGAGACACAGGCTATCTGAACCGCGATAAGGAATCACGATGATGTTGTGGGTTAAGGTGTTTCATATACTGGCGATGACCAGCTGGATGGCGGGTATTTTCTATCTGCCACGTATCTTTGTGCATTATGTTGAGGGGCGTGCGGCGGGCCAGGATGTGGCCCGGCTGGGGATTATGGCCGGTAAGCTGTATAGCTTTATGTCGATTATGGCGCTGTTTACCCTGGGACTGGGGTTATGGCTCTGGCTGGGCTTCGGGTTTTCCGGCGCCTGGTTGCATGCCAAGTTGCTGTTTGTCGGATTTCTGATCGGTTATCACTTCTGGTGCTTTAACTATCTGCAGCGGCTGCGTGCCGGTACGCTCGATAACAGCGGGCGTTATTTTCGCTTATTCAATGAGCTGCCGCTGCTGATCTTTATACCGATTCTGATCCTGGTGGTGGTAAAGCCTTTTTAACCTGTCGGGTTAAGCGTGTTCAATCTTCTGTCGCAGGCGTTCGATCCGGGCGGCTGC
Source organism: Amphritea sp. (assembly GCF_050300915.1). Classification (GTDB taxonomy): domain Bacteria; phylum Pseudomonadota; class Gammaproteobacteria; order Pseudomonadales; family Balneatricaceae; genus Amphritea. Next base: position 21,683 of record NZ_JBNKYN010000053.1, on the reverse strand, counting down.
GCGCTCGGTTTCCTGCCGCAGTTGGTCAACCTGGCTGGAGAACCGGTTCACTTCCGGGCGGCTTGGTAGCAGCTGTAACTCCTCTTTCAGATACTCTTCCAGATTCAGCTTCAGGCTGTTGCCGCTGTGCAGATAGAATGCAGCTTTCCATTTCAGCAAGCGGCCCAGCTCGTGGGCTGGCAGATCGCCGATGATCTGGGCCAGCACTCCTTCCCAGTCCAGCGCGGCATCCACCAGAATCTGGCTGAAGCGGGTTGCCAGCGCGTTGTCGCCGGAGACCCTGATAGTTTTGCCAAACATCGCATCGCTGCTTTCTGCAGCGCTGAGTAAGCGGAAAAAATCGTTGCTGCTGCCGCTCAGGGTGACATCGGCATCATCACGCTGCATCAGGTCGATCTGCAGGCCGGAAGGACCGGGCTGCACTGACAGGGATGCCGCGGGTGAAGTAAGCCGGATAGCAATGACTTTGCCATCCAGCTGAGTCAGCCGATCAACGGTTTCAGGGCTGAGAAGCAGTAGCCGGTTAAGCGAGGCTTCGGCGAGTGTCAGCAGGGTGGCGTTGATCGTTGCGATCGTCATAACGGCTCAGGGTTTGATGCCGGTGTGCAGGGCGACTACACCGCCGGTCATATTCTGGTATTTACACTGGGTTAGCCCCGCGTCTTCCATCATCCCCTTCAGGGTTTCCTGATCCGGGTGCATGCGGATCGATTCAGCCAGATAGCGGTAGCTGTCCTCATCACCGGCGATCAGCTTGCCAATTTTTGGCAACAGATTAAATGAGTAGATATCGTAGGCTTTGGTCAGCAATGGATTGTTGGTTTTGGAAAACTCCAGCACCATCACTTTACCGCCAGGCTTAAGCACCCGCGCCATTGACGCCAGGGCTTTCTCTTTGTAAGTGACGTTGCGCAGACCAAAGGCGATGGTGATGCAGTCGAAGGTGTTGTCGGGAAACGGCAGTGCTTCCGCATTGGCCTGGACAAACTCGACGTTACCGGTGATACCACGATCCATCAGCCGATCCCGGCCGACTTTGAGCATGGAGTCGTTGATATCCGCGAGCACAACCTTGCCCTCAGAACCCACCAGCCGGGAGAAACGCATGGTCAGATCGCCGGTGCCGCCGGCAATATCCAGTACAGTGTTGCCGCGGCGAACGCCACTCTGCTCGATGGTCAGGCGTTTCCAGATACGGTGGATACCCCCGGACATCAGGTCGTTCATGATGTCGTATTTGCTGGCAACCGAGTGAAAAACATCGGCGACCTTGGCCTGCTTTTCATCGACTTTTACCTGCTCGAAGCCGAAGTGGGTTTTGTCCTGAGATTCTTTCTGGTCTGTCATGGGAAACCTGTAATCTGCATAATTCGCGTTGCCGCATTCTACCTTTGCCACCGGCAATTGTCTTTACTCTTACATCATCAACTGATCTGGCTAAATAAAATGCCGGATTCAGTATGACCAGAGGTTGCAGGGGCTGTTTATCCTTTGGCGATCATATTACCGTGCCGGGTTTTGCCTGCATCGGTAAGTGCGGCAAGGTAGCGGTTCCAGTAGCTATCGTGGTTGCGCCCGAGGTCGTAGAGATATTCCCAGGTATACAGACCGCTGTCATGGCCGTCATCAAAGATGATTTTCAGGGCGTAGTTGCCGGCAGGCTCCAGCCCTTTTATGCCTACTAGCTGTTTACCGGTTTGCAGTGTGCCGTTGCCAATACCATGGCCACGAACTTCAGCAGATGGTGAGTGAACCCGCAGATACTCTGCAGTCAGTTCATAACGCTCCTGATCACTGTAAATCAGCTCAAGGGTTTTCGATTTTGCGTGAAGCTTAATATCTTTCGGCAGTGGTGCAGCCATAACAGACTCCGCTGGCGGAGCGCTGAGGCCCCGCCACATGGATGATTAAAGGATATAGTGGCTGAGATCTTCATCCTGACTCAGTTCTGCCAGATAGCGGTCAACATAGGCGCGGTCGACATTAATTGTCAGACCCGCATTGTCGGCGGCGGTAAAGGAGATCTCTTCCAGTAGTCGTTCCATCATGGTGTGCAGGCGACGGGCACCGATATTCTCGGTTTTCTCATTCACCTGAAAGGCCAGTTCAGCGATCCGGTCGATACCATCCTGAGTATATTCAACCGTTACCCCTTCGGTGGCCAGCAAGGCACGATACTGCTCGGTCAGTGAGGCGTTTGGCTCGGTAAGAATGCGGCGGAAATCGTTAGGTGTCAGCGCTTTCAGCTCAACCCTGATCGGCAGACGCCCCTGGAGCTCAGGAATCAGATCGGATGGTTTCGACAGATGGAACGCGCCCGAGGCGATAAACAGAATATGGTCGGTTTTGATCATGCCGTACTTGGTGGACACGGTGCTGCCTTCAATCAGTGGCAGCAGATCACGCTGAACCCCTTCCCGGGAAACATCGGCGCCGGTGCCTTCACGCTTACAGACTTTATCGATCTCATCAAGGAAGACGATACCGTTTTGCTCAACCGCATCGATCGCCATCTGTTTCAGATCATCGTCATTGACCATCTTCGCGGCTTCTTCATCAATCACCTGTTTCAGCGCGTCTTTCACCTTCATGCGCTTACTTTTGGTTTTGTTGTTGCCCAGATTGGAGAACATGCTTTGCAGCTGGCTGGTCATCTCTTCCATGCCGGGAGGGGCCATGATCTCCACGCCCATCGCTGTCTGGCTCAGGTCGATATCAATCTCTTTGTCATCCAGTTTGCCTTCACGCAGCTGTTTGCGCAGCAGCTGTCGGGTGGCGCTGTCCGGTTTCTGCTCCGGCTGGTCGTCGAAGCCCGTTGGCCGGACCGGGGGCAGCAGCGCATCAAGAATGCGCTCTTCTGCGGCATCTTCGGCGCGAAACTTGACTTTATCCATCGCCTGCACGCGCAGCATCTTGATCGCCATATCCATCAGGTCGCGGATAATGGTCTCTACATCACGGCCAACATAGCCCACTTCGGTAAACTTGGTGGCTTCCACCTTGATAAATGGAGCGTTAGCCAGTTTTGCCAGGCGGCGGGCGATCTCGGTTTTACCGACACCGGTCGGGCCGATCATGAGGATGTTCTTGGGGGATACTTCAGCGCGCAGTTCAGGCTCAAGCTGCATCCGTCTCCAGCGGTTTCTCAGGGCGATGGCGACCGAGCGTTTGGCATCGGCCTGGCCGACGATGTGGCGATCCAGTTCGGAAACAATTTCACGGGGTGTCATATTGGACATCGGTAGTTCTCTCTGCTGTGCTGTCGGGCTCAGGCTGCGGTGGACTGCAGCTGCTCAATAGTCAGGTTGGCGTTGGTGAAGACGCAGATATCCGCTGCGATCAGCAGGCTTTTCTCAACAATATCCCGTGCATTCAGTTCGCTGTTGGCCACCAGTGCGCGGGCGGCTGCCAGCGCGTAGTTGCCGCCGGATCCGATGGCAATAACACCGTCCTCCGGCTCAATGATGTCGCCACTGCCAGAGATAAGGTAGGTCTTATCTTTGTTGGCCACTAACATCAGTGCTTCCAGTTTGCGCAATACCCGGTCACCGCGCCATTCACGCGCCAGACTGACCACGGCATTGAAAATATTGCCCTGATGTTTCTCCAGTTGCTGCTCAAACAGATCCAGCAGGGTGATAGCATCGGCGGTGCTGCCAGCAAACCCGGTGATAACGTCGTGCTTTGCCAGACGGCGGACTTTACGGGCGGTGCCTTTCATTACGGTGTTGCCAAGAGAAACCTGGCCGTCACCGCCGACAACCACCTGGTCGCCGCGACGTACTGAAACAATTGTGGTCATGGGTGTGTTTTCCCGAAATAGATGTACTCAATTTGCAATGAGTATAGATATGGGATCGCAGCAGGTTATTTCAAGGTTATGAAGATCCGATGACGCAAGGATTTAGTCAATCTGCCGGACTAAGGGCTGAATGTTCATCCGTACCAGCCGGTCTTCCGCTTTACTGAGCATCGAGCGATTTTCGAATGGGCCAGACAGTACCTGATACCAGATGCTGCCATTACTATTGGTAACCCGGTGGGTTTTGACATTGGGCAGGCCTTCCAGAATCAGCCGTGCGCGTAGTTGTTCTGCATCCGCCTGATTTTTGAAAGAGCCCGCCTGGACGACATAAATATGGGTTGATTTGGCATCCTTGGGGGTCGATTTATAGGGTTCGACATTGGCGGTATCGACTTCACTTTCAGGCAGGATCTGATAGAAATCAAAGCGTTCAGACTCCTCGACCGGTACTGCCGATTTAACCGTGGCTTTGGTTTCTGTTTTCGTGACCGGTTGGGCTGGTTTTGGTGCCGTGGATTCAGTTTTTGTTGCTGTTTTAGCTACCGGCTTCGCTGCAGGTTGTGTGCTCGCTTTCGCCGTCGGTGTGGTTTCTGCCTGGGTTGTTTTCCCGCTGGCGCTGTTGTCAGGTTTAACGGCGGTCAGCTGCCACAGGGCAAAGCCAAAACCGACCAGAAAGACGACGCTGATAACTGTGCGTATCAGTGGAAACGGCTTTTTGACCGGCACGCTCTTAGCCCGCGTGTTGCTGCGGGTCGTGCGGCTGGCTGCCGTGCCACTGTTGCGTTTCTTTGCGTAATCTTTGCGTGCCATTGGTGGTTGCCCTGTTACATCTGCTCTGGAGCGCTAACGCCCATGAGATCAAGACCGTTGGCCAGTACATGGCGTACCGCTTCCGCCAGTGTCAGTCGGGCGTTGCGCAGGTCGGTATCATCCACCAGGGTCTTCTCTGAGTTGTAATAGGTGTGGAAATCACTGGCCAGTTCATACAGGTAGGTGGCGACCAGGTGAGGTTCACGTACATCCGCAGCCCGTTTCACCACTTCCGGATAGCGTCCCAGCTTGATAGTCAGATGCTTCTCTGATTCCAGCTCCAGCCGCCCCAGAGCGTTCTGCCCCGTCTCTTCATCCCACTGCAGGTTGTTTTCTGCTAACTTGCGGAAGATGGAGCAGACCCGTGCGTGGGCATACTGGATGTAGTAGACCGGGTTGTCGGCTGATTCCGAGCGTGCCAGGTCGATATCAAAGTTCAGATGGCTGTCGGATTTGCGTGCCGCGAGGAAGAAGCGGGTGGCATCGCGGCCCACTTCATCGATCAGGTCGCGCAGGGTCAGGTAGCTGCCAGCCCGTTTGGATATTTTAACCTCTTCGCCGCCGCGCATAACGGTGGCCATCTGATGCAGAACATAGTCCGGCCAGCCTTTAGGGATGCCGGCATTCAGTGCCTGCAAGCCTGCACGGACGCGGGTGATAGTGCTGTGGTGGTCGGCGCCCTGTTCATTAATAACGGTGTCGAAGCCACGCTGCCATTTGTTCATATGGTAAGCAACGTCGGGCACAAAGTAGGTGTAGCCGCCATCGGTCTTGCGCATTACCCGGTCTTTGTCATCACCAAAATCGGTGGTACGCAGCCACAGCGCGCCGCCCTCTTCGTAGGTGTAGCCGTTTTTGATCAGTGCTTGTACGGCCTCTTCCACTTTGCCTTCGGTGTACAGCGAAGATTCGAGGAAATAGATATCGAAGTCGACGCCAAACGCTTTCAGGTCAAGGTCCTGCTCATGACGCAGATAGGCCACGGCAAAGTGGCGTATCGCCTCCAGATCGTCGGCATCTTTAGTGCCGGTGAAGCGCTGATCTGCTGAGGCGACGGTGTCGCCCTGCATAAAGCTTTCCGCCAGCTCAGTAATATAATCGCCACGATAGCCATCGGCAGGCCAGCTCGGATCTTCCGGCGTCAGTCCTTTGCAGCGTGCCTGTACTGAGAGTGCCAGATTGTTGATCTGGGCGCCGGCATCGTTGTAATAAAACTCGCGGGTGACGTCCCAGCCGGTCGCTTCCATCAGGCGGCTGAGGCAGTCGCCGACCGCTGCACCACGACCGTGACCGATATGCAGAGGGCCGGTCGGATTGGCAGAGACAAACTCAATCTGCACCTTTTTCCCAGCGCCGTCGTTGTTGCGGCCGTAGTTGCTCTTGTGCTGCAGAATGGTTCTGATCAGATTACCGGTCGAGGCATCACTGACAAAGAAGTTAATAAAACCGGGGCCGGCGATCTCTGTTTTGTCAACATTTTCAGAGGCGGGCAGCGCGTTGCAGATCTTTTGTGACAGCTCGCGGGGATTGGTTTTAGCGGCTTTAGCCAGTGTCAGAGCAATGTTTGAGGCAAAGTCCCCGTGAGACTTGTCGCGGGTGTTTTCTACCATGATCGAAGGCTGAGTGTCGGCAGGCAGGGTGCCATCTTCGATCAGCGAGGTCAGGGCAGTACTAATCAGGTCCGCAATATGTTGTTTCATGCTCAAAAGATACCGGGTTAAATTCAGGGGCCAGACTCAAGTACGCAGGTTTTTTCGCTGGTGAAAGTATAAAAAAATTATAAAAACTCAGCCGACTACGCAGTTGTCTGTAGAAAAGACCGCGTATTATCCCTTTTCAACCGGCCTTTGTTAACCCCCGTGACCGTTATTTGTGGCTAAAACATATCCACCGGATCGACATCCACCGACCAGCGGACTTTGCGCGCATCCGGGTCGCTTTCGACTGCACTGATAAGGCTGTGTAGTTGCTGATGCAGTGCTTTACGGTCACGGCTCTGAAGTACCAGCTGAGCACGAAACAGACCGGCACGTTTCTCCATTGGCGAGGGCAGTGGTCCGATCCATTGCACCCCCTGGGGCTGGAGAATATCCTCCTCAAGCAGGGTTCTGAGTTTGCGCAGGAAACGCTCGGCCACTCCCTGGTGGCTGGCTTCCGCCCGGAACATCGCACAATGCATCGATGGCGGCAGCTGGGCGGAGATCCGCTGACTGAGTTCCTGTTCGGCAAATGCCTGATAACCTTCGCTGACCAGGCTGGTGATCGTCGGGTGGTCAGCATGGTGAGTCTGCATGACCACTTTGCCCGGATGATCGGCTCTGCCAGCTCGACCAGCCACCTGAAGAATCAGCTGAGCGGTGCGCTCCATCCCCCTGAAGTCAGCGCTGAACAGGCCGCTGTCGGCATTCAGAATGGCCACCAGCGTGACTTTAGGAAAATGGTGCCCTTTTGCCAGCATCTGCGTGCCTATAAGGATGCAGGGCAGCCCCTGATGTACCCGGTCCATAATGTGTTGCATCGCGTTTTTGCGCTGGGTGGTGTCCCGGTCAACGCGGATGACCGGAAATTCAGGGAACAGCTTTTGCAATGCTTCTTCGGTGCGTTCCGTGCCTGCGCCGACCGGCTTGAGCTCTGTGCTGCCACAATGGTCGCAGATAACTGGCACGGGGCGCTGGCTATCGCAGTGGTGGCAGTGCAGGTGATAGGGTTTGCGATGCAGGGTCATGTGCGCATCGCAGCGGCGGCAATCGGCCAGCCAGCCGCAATCGTGGCACATCAGTGTGGGGGCAAAGCCTCTGCGATTAAGGAATATCAGCACCTGGGTGCCCTGCTGCAGATGGCTTTTAATCTGTTGAATCAGGGGGGTGGATAAACCGTCTGCCAGTGGCAGTTGGCGGATATCCAGTAGTTCAAATGTTGGCGGCAGGGCGTTGCCAGCACGCTGATTCAGTTTCAACCACTGATAACGCCCCTGTTGCGCGTTATACAGGCTTTCGATGGCGGGGGTGGCGGTGCCCAGTACTACCGGGATCTGCTCAAAATTACCGCGCATAACGGCCAGATCACGGGCGTTGTAGCGAAATCCGTCCTGCTGCTTAAAGGAGGTGTCGTGTTCCTCATCGATAAAGATGATGCCGGGATTCAGTAATGGGGTGAAAATGGCCGAGCGGGTGCCGATAATAATGCGGGCAACTCCCTCTCTGGCCTGTAGCCAGACATCGAGCCGTTGCCGGTCGGTCAGATTCGAGTGCAATACCATAACTGGCAGATTGAAGCGTGCTTTGAAGCGCGCAACGGTCTGTGGCGTCAGGCCGATCTCTGGCACCAGTATCAGGGCTTGTTTACCCTGGCGAACAAAATGTTCTATTGCCTGGAGATAGACTTCGGTTTTTCCGGAGCCAGTGACCCCCTGTAGTAAAAAGGGTTTGAAACCCTTCGTCGCGGTTATTGCCGAGACCGCCTGCTGTTGTTCTTTGTTGAGTGTCAGCGGTACTTCATGAAGAGGCTGATCGCTGTGATGATCCGTGTTGGGTTTGTGGATAAAGGATTCGGCGAGATTTTTCTCGGTCAGTTTTTTCAACAGTGAGGTTTGCCCGCCCTCTGCGCGTATTGCATCTTCACTGATGCCTCTGGGGTGTTCCTGAAGCAGCAACAACAGTTCCCGCTGGCGTGCAGCGGTTTTGCCCAGTTGCGCAATATCGGCGTCAGCGGTTGCCCGCCACAGGTGCTGGTGGGCATATTCGCAGGGCTCTCCTTTGCGTAGCAGAACGGGCAGGGCCTGGCTTAATGCGTCACCGAGGGGGTGCTGGTAATAGTTACCGGCCCAGCGTGCCAGCTTTAAAATCGAGCCGGGCATCGGAGGTGCTGTGTCGAGCACTGCAATGGCGGACTTCAGCTTATCCGGCGGCACCTCAGTGCTCTCTGCAACTTCAATCAGCACGCCGGTTACCTCTCTGCGGCCAAACGGCACCTGCACCCGTACACCGGGTATCAGCGCTGCGGAATCGCACGCTTGCGGAGGCAGGTAATCGAACAGCCGACGCAGTGGAGAGGGGATGGCCAGACGAAGGTAAGGCATAGCAAGGGTGGCTCACATCAGGGGCAGATGTAGTAGTGTATGTCTTTTTGATTTCGCTGTTAACCAGTGGTTATTGTTCGATTGTATAAATGCTTGCTGAGGGTGAAAACTGTGCGTATAATGCCCGGCCTTAATCCTATAGGCTTAATTGCCTGCATGCGGTGCCCGGCAAGAGATCGGGTGGCGGCATACAAAACAACTGAGGTTTCCGATGAAAAAAGATATCCATCCAGAATACTCTGAGATCAGTGCAAGCTGTTCTTGTGGCAACGTTGTTAAAACACGTTCAACTGTTGGCAAAGATATTCACATCGATGTTTGCAGCCAGTGCCACCCGTTTTATACCGGTAAACAGAAAGATGCGACTACCGGTGGTCGTGTTGATCGCTTCAACAAGCGTTTCGGCGGACGTGGTATTACTAAGTAAACGATTTCGTATCGTGGAAAAAGGCACCCTTTGGGGTGCCTTTTTTGTTTCTGCTCAATTTAGACAGATTTATATAAAAGTGTCATATAACTGGGTAGATTCACTTTATTTGCACGGTTATTCTTGCGTAAATTCTGTGTACTCCCGCAAAAGTAGTAGAAAATGCACTGAATATCGATAAATTTTCAGAGATATGAGCTGTTTTGTCTGTTGAGCGTCATGAGTCTTTTCTATATGATTCGATCTCCGAATTTCTTATAACTAAAGTTGGAACCGCGACCATGTCTGAAGATATGAAACAAGCTGCACTCGATTATCACGAGTTTCCTCGCCCGGGTAAGATCAGTGTAGAACTGACTACTTCTGCTGAGTCTGCCCGTGATCTGGCTCTGGCCTACAGTCCTGGTGTTGCCGAACCTGTGCGTGCTATCGCAGCAAATCCTGACGATGCTTATCGCTATACAGCTAAGGGCAACCTTGTTGCTGTTATCACTAACGGTACTGCTATTCTGGGTCTGGGTGATCTGGGTCCTTTGGCGTCCAAGCCTGTTATGGAAGGTAAATCGCTGCTGTTTAAGCGGTTTGCCGGAATCGATTCTGTCGATATTGAAGTTGATTCTGAAAGCCCGCAAGCGTTGATCGACACGATTGCCCGTATTGCTGATACCTTTGGTGGTATCAATCTGGAAGATATTAAAGCGCCAGAGTGTTTCGAAGTTGAACGCGCGCTGATTGAGCGTTGCAGCATCCCGGTTTTCCATGATGATCAGCACGGTACAGCGATCGTAACGGCTGCTGGTATGATCAACGCTCTGGAGATTGCTGGTAAGAAGCTGGAAGATGCTCAGATCGTTTGTCTGGGTGCGGGTGCTGCGGCTCACGCTTGTATGACGCTTCTGGTTAACATGGGTGCGAAGGTCGAGAACATCTACATGATCGACCGTACCGGTGTTATTCATTCAGGTCGTGAAAATCTGACGCCTGAGAAAGCGGCGTTTGCGTCTGAAACTGATAAGCGTACTCTGGATGACGCAATTGATGGGGCTGATGTCTTTGTTGGTCTGTCCGGTCCGAATCTGCTAAGCGGTGAGCAGCTGGCTAAAATGGCGCCGACCCCTGTGGTATTTGCCTGTGCTAACCCTGATCCTGAAATTAAACCTGAGCTGGCTCACTCCATCCGTAATGATGTGATCATGGCGACGGGTCGTTCAGACTATCCTAACCAGGTTAATAACGTACTCGGCTTCCCGTTCATTTTCCGTGGCGCGCTGGATGTTCGTGCAACGGCTATCAATGAAGAGATGAAGGCCGCCGCGGTACGTGCTCTGGCTGATCTGGCTAAAGAACCTGTTCCTCAGGATGTTCTGGATGCTTATGAACTGGATGCTCTGGCGTTTGGTCCTCAGTATATTATTCCTAAGCCAACCGATTCCCGTCTTCTGGGTGTGGTATCTCAGGCGGTTGCTCAGGCGGCGATTGATTCTGGCGTTGCCCGTTTGCCGTTGCCTGCACATTACCCGCTGACAACCGTTGCGGCTTTGCTTAATCGCTAAGCGGTAGCTAAGCAAAAAGAAAACCCGACATAGTCGGGTTTTTTTATGCCTGAAATCTGTGCACAGTTGCTGATTTCAGAATTTACATCAGTGTATTGTTAGAAAATCTCTTCCGTCCGGGTAGTGCCGCTCGAGTTGGATAGTGCCGGGTTGCGTGCGGTGTCTTTGGGTACGCTGGCTTCAGGGAAAATTTCGAAAATAGCGTCCTCCTGTCCGGGGTAGGCTAGCAGACCTGTTTTGGGGTCAATTCTGATGCTCACTATGCCTTCTGGCTTGGCAATGGGCTGATCAGGGGTGTTGGCCAGTGCTATGTCCATAAACTCAATCCAGATTGGCAGGGCTGCAGTGCCTCCGAATTCGCTGCGGCCAAGGGTTGATGGCTGGTCGAAACCGACCCAGGCAGTGGCTGCGACATCTTTGTTGAATCCTGAGAACCAGGCGTCCTTCTGGTCGTTTGTTGTGCCGGTTTTGCCTGCCAGATCTGAGCGTTCAAGTACCAGGGCGCGCCGTCCGGTACCCCGGGCGATAACATCCTGCATTATGCTATAGATCATGTAGGCTGTTTGTGGCTGCATAATCCGTTTAGCTACAGGAAGGTTTGTCAGTTGTTGGCCGCTATACTGACTGTCGGTCTGTTCTTGTAGCGGTTGATCGGTTTGCTGAGCAGGTGTCTGGGGTGAGTTGTCTGTGGCTGAAGTGCCCTTCAGTTCGAGTCTGACAAGCTTGAAATCAGCGGGTGGGGCTGACTGATCTGAGACATACTGGCATTCAGCACAGACGGTTGTTGGTTGGGCCTGGTATAGGATATTGCCTTCAGTATCCTCAATCCGGCTGATAAAGTACGGATTGATCTTGAAGCCCTGGTTGGCGAGGCCTGCATAGCCGGTAACCAGTTCAAGAGGGGTGATATCAGCACTGCCCAGGGAGAGTGAAAGGTTGTTAGGCAGGCGCTCTTTGTCAAAGCCAAAGCGGGTTAAGAATTCGGTAGCAGTATCGATGCCGATCGAACGCAGAATGCGAATTGAAACGAGGTTTCTGGATTTATAGAGGGCTTCACGCAAGCGGGTCGGACCATAAAACTTTTTGCTGTAGTTTTCCGGCCTCCAGTTAGATTCCAGGTTGCTGTCATGAAACACCACTGGCGCATCGTTAATCAGGGTGGCGGGGGTGTAGCCCTGCTCTAATGCTGATGCATAGATAAACGGCTTGAGATTAGATCCAGGCTGGCGTCGTGCCTGAATGGCCCGGTTAAATTTGTTATGGTTGAAATTAAAACCGCCGACGAGTGCTTTTAGCGCTCCATCTTTGGGGGATAGTGCGGTGAGAGCTCCCTCTACCCGGGGGATCTGGGACAGTCGCCAGTTGTTTTCACCGATATCCCGAACCCTTATCAGATCTCCGGGGGCGAAAATATCAGCGGCTTCTTTGGGGGCGCTGCCGCGACTGTTCGGGCCTTTGTAAGGCTGCGCCCATTGCAGATTATCCCATGATAGCGTCGCCGGGCCGTGGTCTTTGATATAGACCTCGGCTTGTTGCTTGTCTGTACTGATCACTATTGCCGGTTGTAATGAGCCGAAGGTGCGCTGCTGCGCCAGGCTGTTGCTGATGTTTTCCTGAGTAAGTTGCGTCACCGCTGCAGGCTTTTCCGGGCCGAAGTAACCGTGTCGTTCAGTATAGGCAATCAAACCATCTTCAACGGCCTGGTTGGCTGCGGCCTGCATGCTGCTGTTGAGCGTGGTGTAAACACGGAAACCGTTTGTGTATAAACTCTCGTCAAAGTATTGATATAACTCATTGCGAACCATTTCAGCGACATACGGAGCATATAGTTCAATTGGTGTGCCGTGATACTCTGCGCTAATTGGTTCATTTTTAGCGGTTTCATAGTCTTCATCATTGATAAAACTGAGACTGTGCATCCGCTTGAGTATCCAGTTGCGGCGCTCTAGTGCGCGACTGGGGTTGGTTATTGGGTTGTATGCAGAGGGTGCTTTAGGAAGGCCTGCAATCATGGCTATCTGCGCCAGATTCAGCTGGTCGATGTCCTTGCCATAGTAAATATTGGCTGCAGCCTGTATGCCATAGGCACGATGACCCAGATAGATCTTGTTGATGTAGAGTTCGAAAATCTCCTCTTTCGTCAGTTCCTGTTCTATTCGGAGCGAGAGTAATATCTCATTGAACTTGCGGTCGAAAGAGCGCTCTCTGGTGAGAAAGTAGTTTTTTGCAACCTGCATGGTAATGGTGCTGCCGCCACTTTGGATCTGACCTGTGCTGGCAAGCTGGAAGGCGGCCCGGAAGAGGCCCCTGATGTCGATTCCGATATGCTCGAAGAAGTTTCGGTCTTCCGCCGCCAGCAGTGCATTGACATAGTTCTGGGGAATCTGCTGGAAATTAATAGGCGAGCGGCGCTTCTCGCCGAACTCTGAAATCAGTTTGTCGTCTTCAGAGTAGATTCTTAGTGGGGTCTGCAGCTGCACGTCCCGCAGTGTTTCGACATCGGGTAGCTTGGGCGCATAGTAAAAATACGCCGCGGCCAGTGCCAGGCAGCCGATAAAGCCGCCCAGTATGGTGAGTTTAAGGCCGATCTTTAGTAACGATGTCAATAGTTTCATGTTAAGTTATTTAAAGTTAAGTTTTTTGTTGCCGAGTTATTATATCTGTAAGAAAGTGTCAGCCACTAGTGAAACAGTGGTTTAATTTTTGATGAAACCGCGCTAGAGTCAATGACGCTCGGTTTATGCGGGATTTTTTAAGGATAATTTACTGTGCTCAGCTTTCTTAGCAAACAGGAAAAAGGATGGGTCGGCATAGATATCGGCTCCTCTTCAATAAAAATGGTGGCACTCTCTAAGCGGGGGAAGGGACTTCGTCTTGACTCATACGCGATTGTGCCTTTACCTTCATCTGCTGTTATAGAGAGCAGTATTCAGGATATTGGTCAGGTATCTGAAGCTGTTGAAAAGGGGTTGAAAATTTGTGGCGGTGGGCTGACCACCTGTGTTGCTGCAGTCCCCTCCTCTGCTGTCATTGCGAAGACGCTGCAGTTGAGTAATGCGTTTACCGATTTTGAGCTTGAGGAACAGATTAAGCTCGAAGCTGATCGTTTTATTCCCTATCCTCTGAACGAAATAGCGCTTGACTTCGAAGTCCTTGGCCCTGCTGAGGGAAGCCCGGAGCTTAATGATATTTTGCTGGTAGCCTGTCGTCGCGATGATGTTGAGATGCGTGAAGATGCAATTAACAGTAGTGGTCTGAAGTGTGAAGTGGTTGATGTCGACCGTTTTGCTACAGAGCGCGTGGTATCATTACTGGATAGAGATGAGGATACCACCGATCAGCTTATCGGGCTGGTTGATATCGGAGCGTCAACTCTTACTCTCAACGTGTTTAAAAACGGCAAAATCGTTTATGACCGTGAGCAGGCGTTTGGTGGCAATGACCTGAGCAATATTATCCACCAGCAGTCGGGCCTGGAAGCGGGTGAAGTCGAACACCTGTTACGTAGCGGCGAACTATCTGATGAATTAAAACAGAGTGTCGTTCTGCCGTTTCGCAGTACCGTTTCTCAACAGGTCTCCCGATCATTACAATTTTTCTATTCTTCGGGTCCCCATAATGAGCTGAGTAAGCTTTACATTCTTGGTGGTACGGCTGCGATTGACGGGCTGGCAGAACAGATGCAGGCAGAGGTTGGTGTGGTGGTTGAAGTCGCTAATCCGTTTGTCGGGATGGACTTAGATTCGAAAATCAATGCAGGACGGCTAAGCCAGGATGCTCCTACTCTGGTAAAAGCGTGTGGTCTTGCATTACGAAGTTTTGAAGGGTAGCGACTATGGCAAAGATAAATTTAAGGGCCTGGCGCGAAGAGCAGTCTGCAGAAAGGCAGAAGCAGTTTGTTGTGAATCTGGTTGCTGCTGCATTTTTTGCTGCTGTGGTGGTTTTCCTGATCGGCTTTTATATCGATATGCAGACAGACAGGCAAAAAACTCGCAACAACTACTTACGTAGCGAGATTGCGCAGCTGGATAAACAGCTGGCCGATATTAAAGACTTGAAGCAACAACGAGCCCGACTGATTGCACGCTTAAATGCGATTCAGGAGTTACAGGGAACCCGTCCTCTGATCGTCAGAAGTTTTGATGAGATGGTGCGTGTGCTGCCTGACGGTGTTTACTATCAGTCCCTGAGCCGTACCGGCGATACCATTAACCTGGCGGGTCGTGCAGAGAAAAGTGATGATGTCTCGGCTCTGATGCGCCATATTTACGCCAGTATCTGGTTTGGTGAGCCTAACCTGTCAACGGTGGCGAATGATGGCAATATGAAGAAATTCAATCTGACTGTGCCGGTGTTGAAACCCTCGCTGGAAGAGGTGAACTGATATGGCAATGGATGCGTTAAAAAACAGTTTTAAAGGGTTTGATGCGGACAACCTTGATTTCAATATGGCTGGTAACTGGCCGATTGGCGTTAAGATTATTACCTATTTGCTGGTTTTCTCTCTGGTGGTGGGTGCAGGTGTCTATCTTTATATTACCGATAAAGAGAAGAGTCTTGCCCGGGAAGTGAGCCAGGAAAACGGTCTGAAGCAACAAATATCGGGTAAAACCTCACAGGTTGCCAGTCTTGATCAGCTACGTGAACAGATGAAGGATGTGCAGGGGCGCTTTTCTGAACTGCTCAAACAGTTGCCGACAGAGAAGGAAGTGCCCGGTCTGTTAGAAGATATTACAGAGATAGGTCGTTCAAGTGGTCTGAATATTCAGTCCATTTCGCTGGGCGGGGAGAAACGGAATGAGATCTTTATTGAGTTGCCGATCAATATTAAGGTGAGTGGAACTTATCACCAGATGGGGCAGTTTGTCAGTGGTGTCGCGGCAATCCCCCGGATTGTAACCCTGCATGACTACAGTATAACTCCAGCTGGAGGCCAGCTGGATATGACAATTAGTGCAAAGACTTATCGCTATGATGATACCAAGTAAGCTTGTGCGTTTTCTGATTCTTGTTCCCTTTTTTCTGGGCGGTTGCGTCTGGATTGAGGATGTTAGTGATCTGCGTAGTTTTGTTGCGCAGGAGAAACAGAAAGAGACCAAAAAGGTCGAGCCTCTGCCGGAGTTTAAGCCCTATCATAGCTTTGTCTATGAGGGGGCGAGCATGCGCAGCCCTTTTAAACCGTTAGTTTCAGTTGCAGCATTTGATACCGAAGAGGGTGTTGCTGCTGAGAGCGACAATGGCATCAAGCCGGATCTTGACCGTGAGAAGACCTATCTTGAAACGTTTTCGCTGGATAATCTTTCCATGGTTGGCAGCATCAATATGAGTGCGGATGGCTCGCGCTGGGCGTTGATCAAGGATAAGAAGGGAGAAGTACACCGGGTATCTGTCGGTGATTATATGGGGCTGGATTACGGCAAAGTAGTTGCTGTTAGCAGTGATAATGTTGAGCTTATTGAGATTGTTACAAACGGCCGGGGTGGTTGGATGCGACGTCCCCGTAGCGTGGTGATGGATTGATGACGATGATGGTGAATACTGTGAATAAGAATATTCAGGCGGGTAAACTGACTTACTCCGCACTCGCTAAGGTGGCGGGGATAGTCATCGGGTTGTGGATGCTGGCTTTCAATGCGTTAGCCGCTGATGCAAAACTAATGGCGTCGTCTTTTGTTGCGCTGCCTGACAATAAGCTTGAGGTGCGTTTCGACTTTGATTCGCCTCCTTCACTGCCTAAGTCCTATATGACCAGCAGTCCTGCCCGGGTTGTGCTGGACATGTGGGGCGTTGAAAATACTCAGGATACCCGCCTGCTAACGGTTGAGAGCGGCAATGTTGATAAGATTAACTTTGCTCAGGTTGCTGGTCGGCTGAGAGTGGTTGTTGACTTGTTTGAGGCGTCTGCTTTTGAAACCCGAGCCGATGGCAATAGTCTGTTTCTGACTGTCGGTGATCGTGGTATGGCTAAGCAGGAAGTGACTAAGGTCAGCAAAACAGTTGCCGCAGACTCAAAAGCCAAACCTGTCGTATCCGATAAAACCCGTGTAAATGGTGTTGATTTTGAGCGTACACCAGAAGGCGCGGGCAGGGTGGTAGTTTCTCTGTCTGATGATCATGCGGGTGTCGATGTTATTGAAGAGGGTAATAACGTTGTGGTTAATCTGCTGGGGGTAGATCTGTCTCCCAGTATGCAGAACCGTATTGATGTTCAGGATTTTGCCACTCCCGTGATGTTTATCGATTCAATGGCGACAGGCGAAAACGTATCGATTCTGATTAAACCCTCAGCTGAGCCCTATGACTACATGGTTTATCAGACCAACAGCCAGCTGGTTGTCGATCTGAAGCCAATCACGCAGAAAGAGCTGGATAAGATTGAAGAGGCGCGTTTCCCATACACAGGAGAACGGATCGATCTGGATTTTCAGAATGTTGAAGTTCGCTCTGTATTACAGATCCTCGCGGAAGTCGCAGAGATGAACCTGGTCGTCAGTGATAACGTGGGTGGTAATATCACGCTACGCTTGAAAAATGTTCCCTGGGATCAGGCGCTGGATCTGATTCTTAATACCAATAAGCTTGATAAGCGTGAGATGGGTAATGTGCTGCTGATCGGTACAGCAGAAGAGATTGCCGAGCGTGAACGGGTGGAGCTGGAGAGCAATAAACAGGTTGAGGAGCTGGCGCCGTTGCGTACGGAGTTTATCCAGGTGGATTTCAGAAAGGCCTCTGATATGGTGTCCCGTCTGAATGAGGCAAAGCTGGTTTCGGAGCGGGGGTTTTTGCTCGCTGATGATGAGACCAATGTGCTGATGGTGCGTGAAACAGCCAAGCGGATTGAAGAAATTCGTTCAACCCTGCGTCGTTTTGACTCTGAGGTTGCGCAGGTATTGATTGAGGCCCGTCTGGTAACCGCTAACACCACTGTATCAAAAGATCTGGGTGTTAAGTGGGGGTTGGGCTATGGCGATACGGACTCGTCTGGAAATGCGGTTTCCATCGGTAGTTCTATTTCAGGCGTATCTTCCCCTGGAGCGGTTCCGAGTGGTTTAATGGTTGACCTTGGTGCAGGTGTTCCTTCTCCTGCGTCTGTTGCGATCGGCTTAGCTTCAAATACAGGGCTGCTGCAGCTTGAATTATCAGCGCTTGAGACTGATGGTAAGATAGAGGTGATTTCACAGCCGAAGATTATGACCACCAATGGTAAAGCAGCCATGATCGAGTCGGGTAAAGAGATAGCCTATACGACCACAGATCAGGATGGTAACAGGGATACTGAGTTCAAGGATGTGGTGTTATCTTTGGAAGTGACGCCCCGAATCAATCCCGGTAACAGAATAGCAATGGATCTGGTAATTAAAAAAGATTCGGTTAGTGAAGAAACTGTAAATGGTGAGATTGCGCTCATTAAAAACACCTTGGAAACGTCAGTTGTTGTACCTGATGGACAGACAGTTGTACTAGGAGGGGTTTTTGAGAACCAAACTTCTGATACAGTTAATAAAACTCCGTTGCTGGGTGATGTGCCCGTACTTGGTGCTCTATTCCGCAATAAATCGAAGTCGAATACTAAGACTGAACTGCTGATTTTTATTACGCCTAAGCTGGTACGCGAGTCGCTGTCAGCTCAGTAAGGTTGTTGTATTGAACATATTTTTAATTGGCCCTATGGGAGCTGGAAAAAGCACCATAGGGCGTCTTCTTTCTCATGAGCTGAAACTTAGGTTTGTCGATTCAGATAAAGTTATTGAAGAACGGGCTGGGGCGGATATCCCCTGGATCTTTGATGTTGAGGGTGAAGCAGGATTTCGTGACCGTGAAGCCCATGTTATTGATCTATTGAGTGCAGAGGATAATCTGGTGTTGGCCACCGGCGGTGGTGCTGTGTTGCGTCCGGAAAATCGATCAAATCTGCAAGGGCGAGGCACGGTTGTCTATCTGCAAGCATCGGTTGCTCAACAGCTGGAGCGAACTGCCCGGGATAAAAATCGGCCGTTATTGCAAACCCCTGACCCCGAAGTTGTGCTAAATACACTGATGGAGCAGCGTCATCCTCTTTATCTGCAAGTGGCGGATGTTGTTATTGATACTGAACGCCGTAACCCGAAAGCGGTGGTTACTGATATAATGGCGGAGCTTCGCGCACAGCAAATTCTTAAGTAGAGATAAGCCCTCCATGCAAACCCTGAATGTAGATCTTGGTGATCGTTCATACCCTATCTTTATTGGAACCGATCTGTTCCGCACAGAAAATCTGCTACCCTATATCAGGGGTAATCAGGTTCTGATTGTCAGTAACGAAACCGTTGCACCGCTCTATCTTGATCAGTTGAAAGCAGTGCTGCCTGGGCTGCAGGTTGATGAGGTGGTTTTGCCGGATGGCGAGCAGTATAAAACACTGCAGCAGTTGAATGCTGTTTATGATCGGTTATTGCAGTGTCGACATAACCGAACTACAACGCTGATTGCACTGGGTGGTGGTGTTGTTGGTGATATGACCGGCTTTGCCGCCGCCTGTTATCAGCGTGGTGTTAATTTTATTCAGATTCCTACGACACTACTTTCCCAGGTTGACTCCTCTGTCGGTGGCAAAACCGGGGTTAATCATCCGCTCGGAAAAAACATGATCGGTGCATTTCATCAGCCGCAGGTTGTTCTGGCCAGCGTTGATGTGCTGGGTACACTTCCTGATCGGGAGTTATCGGCTGGGTTAGCTGAAGTGATTAAATATGGTCTCGTCTATGATCAGCACTTTCTCGACTGGCTGGAGGCTAATATGTCAGGGCTTGTGGGTCGCGATGCTGACCTGCTGAGTTATGCGATCCATCGTTCCTGCGAGTTAAAAGCTGAAGTGGTGGCGCAGGATGAAAAAGAGTCCGGAGTGAGGGCGCTTTTGAATCTGGGGCATACATTCGGACATGCCATAGAGTCTTGTCAGGGCTATGGTAACTGGCTTCATGGTGAAGCTGTGGCGGTTGGTACGATGATGGCCGCAGACCTTTCCCAGCGTCTTGGCTGGATCAGCAGGGAGGACTTTCAGCGGGTTGAGCGGATCATGCAAGCTGCGAATCTCCCGGTCCAGTCACCTGCGGGGATGACACCTGAGGACTATATGAGGCTGATGGCTGTAGATAAGAAGGTTATCGATGGACAGCTGCGGTTAATTTTGCTTCATGGACTGGGGAACGCAGTGGTCACTGATCAGTTTAATCCGCTAGCATTACAGCAAACTTTATCCCACTTCACATCATAATGGGACGTGCCGATGGACGAGTCTAAAAGAGATGGTGTTAGTGCCCTGGCCGATGCTTTTGCCCATGCAGAACAGCGGAAGAATTTCTTTTTTGAACCTCCATCACGCTTGCAGCTTCTTGAAAAGCTAGAGCATCTGAGCCGCTTCAGTGATTTTCTGTTGCTGGTCACCGGGCCTGAGGGGGCGGGAAAATCGGTATTGATTCGGCAGCTGCAGGCCGTCGAGAGTGATCGGACGCTAAGACTTTGTGCTGTTGATGGCGCTAAAACTCACAATCTGCACGGGGTGTTGGTTTCCCTGAGTCAACAGCTGAGTCCCGAACTCGATATTCAGGCTGATAATCAGCAGATGCTGAACGCTATATACAGCTTTGCTCAGGTCATGGCCGTTGAACATATTCAATGGGTTATCATTATCGATAATGCTGATCAACTGGAGAATCCGGTCATCCAGTTGCTGTTACAGATGCTCAGCGAAGCGCAAGGGCTACCGCTAAAGCCGCATCTGCTGATGGCTGCGGGAGAGCGCTTTTTGGGGCGTTTAGAATCATTCGATGAATATGCGCTGCTTGAGTCACAGGTTCATCAGCTGATCCTTGAGCCGTTCACCTATGGCGAAGCAAAAAATTATTTGCTGCAACGTTATAGTGCTACAGCGTCTCTGACAGAGAAGCAGTTACAGGCGGTTTACGACACGTCCGGAGGGTATCCTGGACGCCTTAATCAACAGGTTGAGGTGTTGTTTCGCTCAGGTACAGTTAATAAAGTCAGCGATACCTCCGGATTTAGCCGGATGCACCTTGCCAGCATAGCCGCTGTGTTGCTGCTTGTGCTGGTCGTGGGTTTATGGCAATACTGGCCTGAGAGTGATACCGGAACTACCCGTACTCAGGTGCAAATTCAGGTGCCGATCGAAACTGCACCGGAGGTTGTTACTGGAGGAGATACATTGCCGGTGACAACGCCTGGTGTGCCGACGATCGATGTTACCGAAGCTACGGATCAGGTGATAAATGTTGAGCCACCGGTGGTGATGTCTGATACTGAGGTATCGTTAACCGCAGCCGATAAAGCCGCTGTTGCTCAGCCGGATCGACAGTCTGCTGATGCTGGCGCCTCTCTGGCGCGGGTTGAGGTTGGTATCACTGCTGAGGTTGAGCCGGGCGTTAAACCTACTACGCCTGTAACTGAGAAAGCAGCTGCCTCTGTTGCTACCCAGCCTAAACCCGCTATAGTAGCAAAAGCAGACCCGGTTAAGGTTAAGCCTGCGGCTGTCGTTAAATCGACCATTACGGTCGAAAACAGCTTGACTGAGGCTGAGCAAAACCTGATGCGCTGGCCTGCCAGTGGATATACCCTGCAAATGCTGGGGGCAGGCATGAAAACAAGTGCGGAGGAGTTTATCCGTGCTCAGGCAGAGCCCCAGAAATTTTATATGTTTCAGACCCGCTACAAGGATAAGCCCTGGTATGTGGTAGTCTATGGACAATATAAAGACCGGGATGCGGCTCATGCTGCCAGTGCGTCATTACCTTCAGCGCTTGCTAAGCTGAAGCCCTGGGCGAGGACTATTCAGGGGATTCAGGCGGATATAGCAACCAGAAAATAGTATATTTTTGTATTGTCCTGGCAAACAAAAAATTCTTCTGTATTGCTTATAATTTGTCCTTCCTATCCTTGCTGTGTAAAATACCTGTCCCATTTTCCCTGTATGTACAACTGCGGCTGGAATTTAGCGACTTTACTGTATTGATAATT
>NZ_JBNKYN010000052.1:0-32439 GCF_050300915.1 Amphritea sp. | reverse complement strand
GGCTCTTCCCTAGCAAGCGACGCAGTCGCGTCTAACGACTAGCAAGTCACGCAGTGACGTCTAGCCACTCTCGCGCTCTTTGCGAGCCCTAGCCACTCTCGCGCTCTTTGCGAGCCTAAAACGATGTTTTCTCTATTTTTTTCAGAAACCCCAGTGCAATCAGTGGAGCCATATAGCTGTTCGGCTTTCTCTCAATCTGGTCGGAGAGAAGCTTTATCATCCCCTCTTTAAAATCCAGTCGGGGATATTCTGATAGCACTTCGGCTAGTGTTTTCTTGTGAATATCACGAACCCACAGGGCCGCGACATCCGCCCCGGCACCATAGTGTAACAGTGCAATCTCTGGATCGAGCTTATGTGCAACACCCACGGTGTTGTGGTGAGCAACCATCTCGTGGACTAAATCGGCTTTTTCAGGGTTGAGCTGATGTTCAATACAGAATGATCTCGCGGCTTTTGCTCCATCAATCTCAAAAGTGTCCCCGGTATCAAATGTTGGAGTTAATCCAAGGTCATGCATTATTGCGCCAAGAAAAAACACTTCTTTATCAAAGGGCTGCTTTACCTTGTGTGCCATCGCCACACCAAAAGCGTAGCTTCGCAAACAATGGTTAACCAGGTGATCCGGGCTGTATTGAGTAACCAGCGCTAATGCCTTCTGGCAATGTTGAGAGTCGGGCACCTGGTATGCCTCTCTTGCAACGTACTGGATCTGCTCACGCGAAATAAATCGGCGTGTTCGCTGATAAGCGTGGGTTATATCGGCTGATATAAAACGACAGATCAAACAGGGCTTTGATGGTAAAGACTTTGTATTTGTGAGTGTCATCGAATCCTCTCTTGTTTTTTGTACTGATTCGCATAATAATATATTAACAATCTTGAAAACGTGTCAATCACTTATTTCTGGCGGTACTGAATGATGAAAAAACGTGGACGCCCTCCTGGGTATGATCACAACGAGGCTTTGGATAACGCCATTCAGGTTTTTTGGACGAAAGGCCTTACAGCCACGTCGTTGGATGATCTGGCTGCTGCGATGAAGATGAACCGGCCCAGTATTTATAATGCGTTTGGGAATAAAACCTCTATTTATCGCAAGGCGTTTGCCCGGTTTGTTGCTGAACTGGGTGAGCAGTTAGATAGGGAGCTTTTCGGCGAACCGGATTTAAACAAAGCGATGAAGCAGTTTTATCGCACAGCTCTGGATACTTATTTTACCGGTACTGTCCCCCTTGGCTGCTTTGTCACCTCTACCGCGGTTGTGGAGGCGGCGGCACATCCAGAGATCAGGGAGGACCTCGAAATTGTTATTAACAGAGTTGATTCTGTGATTGAAAAACGTTTATTGGCTGCCCAGCAAGACGGAAGCTGGCCAAAGGATCGCGATGCCAACAATGTGGCTAAACTCCTGCACGCAACACTGCAGAGTCTGGCGGTGAGAGCCAGAGGCGGTGAGTCGCGCACCTCTCTGGAAACCATGTACTCAGGTGCTGTGGATATGCTGTGTTAGCCAATATATGGCTGCTCTTCAGAACACAGTCATCAGGCACTATGCCAATGGTTAAACGATGATTTTTATTCGATATTAATGGGAGAAATATGATGACAACTGAACTGTTTTGGCTGACATTAACCATTGCATTAACGGCATCTCTCTGGATTCCTTACATTGGGAACCGTATCAAGGAGCTGGGCCCCCCCTCTTTAGCCTGGTTCCCTCTGCCTGATCCGCCACCAAAAGCCCGGTGGGCCGACAGAGCGATGAGGGCACATAATAATGCGGTTGAAAACTTAGTTATTTTTGCGCCTCTGGTGATTCTGGTTCATCTGAGTGGCGTCAGCAGCCATGCGACGGAAACGGCTTGTATGGTCTATTTTTTCACCCGGGTTGGCCATTATGGTTTTAGTATATTTGGCTTCCCTATCCCACTCAGAACAGTAGCCTTTCTGGTCGGCGTTGGTTGTCAGATGACCTTGCTGTTAGCGTTACTATCATAGTCCGGGCGCTTTGCAGAGTGGCCACAACCAACTGATTGCTGAAGAACCTGCCCAGGCTTTTGCTCTTTCGAGCAACGGCTCTTCCCTAGCAAGCGACGCAGTCGCGTCTAACCACTAGCAGGAAACGAAGTTTCCGTTCTAGCGACTCTCGCGTTCTTTGCGAGTCCGCTCTAGCGACTCTCGCGTTTTTCGCGAGTCAAAGCGATTCAAAATTCGAACCTCCCGATAATTTTTACGTTTCAGGATTTCACCTCTGTGCGTTTTAGCCTACACTGAAATTTATGAAGCACACAGATAGCACTACCTCACCCCATAGCGCCCCCCGCCATACTCAATGGTGGTTTGCGTTAGTACTGTTGCTGGTATTGGTTGTCATGCAAAGCCGGGGGCTCACCCTTGAACCCCTGGCCGAACAGTTACTATCGGTGAATGAAAGTAATGCAGAACAGTTGCTGCTTCCGGCTTCGGTTGGCGGAGATGATCAGCCGTGCACTCTCATCCCCGCAACTCTGACTGTTAACACGGTGAAATCACCGGAAGTCGTTGAAATTTACCCCGAGCAATCACAGCCATCCAGCATACGCTGGGTTGCACCATCCCCACGAGCACCACCAACCCTCAGCTAATTACTCATCACTCTTTTTATCTATTGATGACAGCCTATAAGGCAGGATTACGCTATGAATAATTATAATGAACTGAAAACTATCCTTCTGGATGCATCCGATCATATCGCCCGCCCGGACGAACTACATGAATACACACTGGACACCAGCGCTATCGAGGTAATGACCGATTTTGAAAAGGTTCAGCCACTGATGATGGAGCAGGACGTATCCATTGATGAAGCCCGACAGATGATGCGTAAGGTGCATGTCCGCTCCGTTCTGGTAATCGATAAGGACGAGAACTTTCGCGGACTACTCACCATCGCTGACCTGGAAAGCCGTTCCGCCCTGAGTATCGCCACCTCTGCCGGACTGAAACGGCATGATATTTCAATCAAAGAGGTAATGACCCCTCGCGAACGGTTACACGCGATGCCCCTGAGCGAAATAAAGCATGCCTGCATCGGTGACCTGCTGCGCACCCTGCAGCATACTGGTACACCGCACATGCTGGTTGTGGATGCGGTAAAGCATGAAATTCGGGGGGTGATCTCCTCCAGTGATATCGCCCGCCGCCTGAAAGTGCCGGTAGATATCTCCAGGAAAGCGGCTCACTTCCGTGAAGTTGTTAACGTGATGTTTGCCGGACAGGATACTTGATAGAGCGGCCAGATCGTCGCTACGCGACTGGCTAGACGCGGCTTCGCTGCTTGTCAGAGGCTGGCAAGAGCATAATAGACAACGCAGAAGACTCGGTTTGAGGGGGCTATTGTCCGGGGTGATGTCCGGGCAGTAGTATAACGGGTCATGATCTGCATTTAAGTGAATGGCTCGTTTATCAAAGCCCGGTTTTTATGCCGGGCTTTTTATTCACTAATGAATTAACTATTTAAGCGGCAGATAAATATCGGTTAACAGATCACATTCATCCACTTCGTTGATGAAGTTCAGGTATTGAAAAAAGCAGGGGTAGTCTCTTAACTCTTCCCCGCTATCGGGCAGCCATGTGCGGTACAGATAATAGATGCTCTCATCAATGTTATCGTGACTGCCCCGGTGACGAACCACGGCACAACGCCCTCCGGGAATAACCCCGGACTTCACACCATAACCATTCTCCGGCACCTCTCCGTCAAACGAACCACAGACATCGAAGCGGAAATCTTCCGGCGCTGAGGTATTGGGGTCATTGTAGGGTACGCCAAAGGTTTGACTGGTTTTCACCGGAGACAGTCCGGTCTCTTTTCGCCAGGCAATAAACTGCCCCACCGCATTCAGTACCTGCTCTCTGGGGCCTTTATGCTCAACCAGCGCGACCGGGGTTTCGGCAAAATTCATAATCTCAACATTCATTTTCAGTGTGCCTCCTGAAGGCATATCAAACTGGAATTTAGAGTGCCATTGCGGCCACTCAGGCGATGCCCTGAATCCTGTAGGAGACTGTCCGATTATGCGTTTAAACGCCCGGGAAAAGGCTTCAGGGCTGTCAAACCCTGCCTCGTAAGCGATATCAATAATTCGCTGTTCCTGTTCAAACGCCAACCGGAAAGAGGCCCGTTTTAATCGCATCAGCTGGATAAAACGCACGACACTGACGCCGGTAAAGACAGTGAATAGTCGATGAAAGTGATACTTCGATAGTGAAGCGACTCCACTAAGTTGATCCAGCGTCAACTCAGAATCAAGATTCTGATTAATATAATCACAGACCCTGTTGATACGCGGATCTTCCCTTTTCAAACTCATGCAAACTCCTCAGCATTCATTGCAGGGCTAATGATCGCACTGAGCCGGGACAGAATCCTGACCCCCGTTGCTGAATTATAAAGACAATCGTCAGACGTCACTGCGTGGGTAAAGCAGTCGTTAGACGTCACTGCGTGACTTGCTAGTTGTTAGAAAAAGCGAAAAAGCGGGTAGTGATACTGAGTTTTAACGTATTTAATGCATTTTCAAAGGCACATCCTAGAGGCATTTTGCTTTCCGAACGATGAACAACGAGCGACGGCTTTTATCTAGCAAGCGACGCAGTCGCGTCTAACCACTAGCAGGAAACGCAGTTTCCGTTCTAGCGTCTCTCGCGTTCTTTGCGAGTCCGTTCTAACTACTCTCACGCTTTGCGCGCGCCACTCCCTGCGGCCAGCTGCACACCACCTTGTTCCGGCCATTGTGTTTCGCCTGATAAAGCATTTTATCTGCGGTAGCAAAAAGAGAGGAACGATCAACCTTTTCGGTTGGCACCATAGAGGCAACGCCTGCACTGATGGTCAGCACGGTTCCAACGTTAGAGGCTGGGTGAGGGATTGAGAGTTCGAAGACCGCCTGGCGGCAACGTTCGGCAATATCAAGAGTGGCTTTACGACTGGTATCCGGCAGCAGCAGGACAAACTCCTCTCCGCCATAACGGGCGATCAGGTCTGTCGAACGGGTAACCACTTCCTGCAGGGCTTCAGCAACCTTTTTCAGGCTTTCGTCACCACGAAGATGTCCAAAATGGTCGTTATACTCTTTAAACATGTCGATATCGACAACAATCAGCGAAAGTGGCGCGCGGTTGCGTATCCCGTGCGCCCACTCCCGCGCCAGGGTCTGATCATAAAGACGCCAGTTGGCAACGCCGGTGAGGCCATCCTGGAAGGAGAGTATTTCCAGCCTTTTGTTGGCGCGCTGCAACTCATCTTCCAGCGCCTTACGCTCGGATATATCAAAGATGAAGCCAATCAGCGATTTAGTGACGCCCTCTTCGCGGATAACATGAATAACATCCCGCACCCAGACATACTCACCACTGGCGGTCAGTGCCCGATAGTCGATTTCGTGATCAAACCCCTTATCACTTAAGGCGATACAGCTGTTAGCTGACTGCTCCCTTTCATCTTTATGAATACGGTCTATCCAGTCCTGTGCAGATACCCAGCTACCCTGAGACCAGCCCAGCAGCTGTTCAATCTGTGGGCCAATATACTCAAATGTCTTGGTTGCCCAATTCATTTTCCAGGGAATTGCGTTAGTCGATTCCAGTAACGTTTTGTATACGCCATCTTTATCTTCATCGATCACGTCATCGTTCCCCTAGCAACATAAAGTAACAGGATAGTACAACTTCAGGACACTGATTAAACACTCAATACTATTTAGTTGGGCCAGTCAGGCACCACACCCTGCGCCATACTCAGGGTGTTCTCGTTATACAGCAGTACGGTATCAGCCCCAGCCAGCGCAGAATCGGCTACCGTCAGGCCGTATTCACCCACCAGCGTGCCATCTCCATGAATGGTGCCGGAGGGAGTAATCAGGGCATAACCAAAGGGAATCCTGAAGGCCGTAAAGTGATATGCGCCAGCCACCTGTTTACCAATTACAATATAACCGCCACAGGTTTCAAAAAGGGGAATATGTACATGAGGAAAGTCATGGGTTTCGACAAAGATACCGCCGCCACCCGCAGGCTGCATGAGGAAATCTTTCTTATAGTCTTTGCCATAATCATAGCGCATCATCGCGGTCTGATATCTGGCTGATGATATTGAGAAGTGCTCACCGGTTTCAATCAGCGAAAGGCCATAATACTTAACATTACCCCGGGTTGCGGTGACTGTCGGTATCTCAAAACCATCGGGAACCAGCAGGGTTCCCATACTACCAAAACTATTAGCGCTACCACCATGAACAACCTCAATACCCGCTTCCAGCGCTTCCTGGGCGGTATACCAACGTGCATTCACTACCACATGAGGTGTGTCCGGTGACATGGGGGCGATTGTCTGTGGTGAGGCAATATCCATCACCCAGTTGGTAACCCCCTTCTCCACAAAGGCGATCTCCCCCTCGGTGCTCATGACAACCTTACTCGTGGGTTCGCCATCTTTCACCGCATAGCGGGTTAGCTGTACGCTTTGTACAATGGTTTTTTCCAGCAGACTCTTATTCTGTTGACTCATATATACTCCTCTCTGTCGGGTAGCACCCGCGCAAAACAAACCGGCACTAACAAGCCATTGCCATTATCACCACAGTGAGCGTGCAAAAACCGCTTCAGGCAGGTTTAACCTGCTGCCAGATTTGTTTCAGCATCGCTTGCCTTAACAGGCCAGCTGCAGGCAAAGCGGTTGCGGCCATTACGTTTAGCCTGGTACAACATTCGGTCAGCGGTTGAAAATAGCTCACTCGGATCATCACCGGGCTTCGGTTCCATACTGGCAACACCAGCGCTGATAGTCAGCAGCGGCCCAGAGCTTGATGCCGGGTGCGGCAAGGCAAGTTCAAGAATACAACGACGGCAACGCTCAGCAATATCGCGGGCAGCTTCGCGGGCGGTATCCGGCAGTAACAACACAAACTCTTCACCACCATAACGGGCAAAAAAGTCGGTTGAGCGCACGGCAACACTCTGCAGCGCTTCTGCCACCTGTCGCAGACATTCATCACCCTGAATATGTCCGCACTGATCGTTGTAGTCTTTAAAGTGGTCAATATCAATAACGATCAGGGAGAGCGAGCTAGCGGAGCGGAGCGCCCGTGCCCACTCGCTGGCCAGCGTCTGGTCATAAAGGCGACGATTGGGAACCCCGGTAAGGCCATCCAGATATGAGAGCGCTTCGAGCTTTTTATTTGCCCGTTGAAGCTCCTCCTCCATCGCCTTTCGCTCGGAGATATCAAACATAAAACCCACCAGGGCAGTCGTCACATCATTCTTACGAATCACATGGACAACGTCACGCACCCAGACATACCGGCCATCAGCGGTAAGCGCACGGTAGTCGGCTTCATGATCCGTGCCTTTTTCACACAAATTGATGCAGTATTGTGCCGTATCATCCCGCTCTTCAGCGTGAATCCGATCGATCCAGTCCTGAGCAGAAACCCAGCTGTCCTGGCTCCAGCCTAACAGTTGTTCGATCTGTGGCCCGATATACTCAAACGCCTTAGTCTCCCAGTTTATCTTCCAGGGAATAGCATTGGTTGACTCAAGCAGAGTCTTATATACATCATCTTCTTGATCAATCACGTTGTCTCACTCCTTGAAGCGCAGGTTTTAATAATAGAAGCCACAGCCTCTCAATTTTTTATCTTCACTAAAATTAACAAATTTTTGTGACCAAAAAAGTCAGTGACTCAAATATAACCTACTTCTGACAGAAAAATACTCTTCAATACTTAAACTGAGAACCTAAAAGAATTTAATCGCATCTTTGAACGCAAGCGTAGCTGTTATGGTTATCACGCAACGATTCCAGCATCCAAGCAGTAATAGCTATGCTATGCTCAACCGGCATTCCAACAAATATTTTAACCGGTAAAGAGAGCAGCTGTGGATTACGATTTCACCCACGATATATACGGAGCCTTTCGGGCAGAATTTTCCATGGGCCACGAGGCGCTCGGTTACTGGCTGACCTATGAGTTAAGAAGCCGCCAGCTGGTGATCGCTGAACTGTTATCAATTATTACCCAGCTGCAAAGTCATCAGCGTCTGGATTATCTGATGGAAGGGGCCGAATACAACCTGTTACTGAATCAGGATGAGGCGATAGTACGTGCCCATGCGCTGGATTCTGAGTTTGAAGAGGAGCAACCGAAAGATGACCTGGTGTTCTATGATCAGCAATCCACCGCCAGTTGCGGTCTGGATGATTTTATTGAGATCATTGAAGGCTGGCAGCAGTTTACTTCAGCAGAATAACGCCAACACCCCCGCCGGGCATTATTAGCACCGCAAAGACGCCCCGTGATAGCGGCACAACCATTCGCAAAAAAACGCTTAACAGGCTATTCTCAAAAGCATCATTGTTCGCTTACCTGCGCGCTCTGGCCGCGTTGTAACGAAGGCGCTATTACTTTATAAAGATAGGAATGACAACAATATACGAGGGCTAGACGGAAGTAATACCAAGCCTGTATTCATTTAAGAGGGATCTGAATGTTTTCGTTTCATACTGCAGCGACATCTATTTTATTGACGGCCCTGAGCTGCTTTGCCGCTGCAGATGGTCATCAGGTTCAGCTTTATACTGTGAACTTTCCCCCCTACACCATTATTGACCCACAAAATAATATCCGCGGTATTGATGTCGAGGTTGTGACCGCTGCATTTGCAGCCGTTGGCATTCAGGCCACCATCTCTGCAGCGCCCTGGAAGCGTATTATCAAAAATATGCAGCATGGCAAAATAGTGGGTTCTCTGTCCTGCGCCAGAAATCCGCTCAGGGAGGCATTTATGCTATTCAGTGCCCCCACCAGTGAAAACACCCGGGTTGCCATCACCACCAAAGAGTTCGATGCCAGCAAGCTGGTCAGCTTAGCTGACCTGCACCATTATCAGGTGATCGCAATAGGCGAATGGGGGGTCGAACAGCAGCTCAGCGCGAACAGTATAACCCACTCAACCACTCCCGATATTGCCAGTGGCATCCGTTCTGTCGTGTACAGAAACGTCGACATCTTCTATAACGTCAAACTGCCAACAATTTACCAGGCCAGAAACCTCGGCCTGCTGGATAAAATTAAAATCCACCATTTTCAGGATGGCGGCAGTACACCATTACACCTCTGTCTGAGTAAAGACTATCCCGGTAACCAAGCGCTGCTTGATCAATTCAATTCCGGGCTCAGTCTGATTAAACGTTCAGGTGAGTTTGCTGCCATTTATAAAAAATATGAACGGTCGGACCTCCAATGAAGTGGCCGTTTTATTCAGGACAACACAGGGGGAACCCCATTGAGTTGTAAGTTTATTCATCGTATCGCGTTTAAACAGGCGCGATCCGTATTATTTATTTCGCTGTTACTGGGACTGATTTCGACCGGATGGCAGATCTATAATAATCATGATGTGGAGCAACACGACCTCCAGCTCACCGTTGGACAGATCATCAGCTTGCATAAAGAGGCCGCCTCCCGTGCGGTCTACAACCTGAATACTGAACTGGCAGAGGAGATCACCTCGACACTGATATCAAACCCTCTCATCTACCATGCCGCTATCATTGATGATTTTGGCGACAATCTCGCCGAAAGCAGTCGCGTAGCTGCCGAGCAGACCTGGTTAGCCTCGGTGGCAAAAAACCTCCTCCAGATCGACCGTCATATTGATGAACCATTACTCATTACCCCACCCAATCAGGATAACGCCCGGCTGATCATTGATCTGGATACCGTCCATATCGCTAACACCTATGCCAACCGCGCCATGACGAGCCTCTCTATCGGGATTATCTCCAGCCTGATTCTGGCATCCATTTTTTTACTGTTAATCTATCGTTATCTGTCGCTGCCCATTCTGAATATAGCTAACTGGGTCAACCGACTGCGGCAAAATGACAATTGCCCCCCTCTGCCCTACGATAAACCCGATGAACTGGGAGAGCTGGTAGCCGGGTTTGCCCGTCTCTGGGAGGAGAGAAAAGATAAAACCGATCAGCTTAAGGAAACAATTGAACAACTGTCTAAAAGCGAATATTTCTCCCGCTCATTGATGGACAATGCGGGTGATGCAATGTTTCTCTGTCTGCCGGATAGCACCATTGTACGAGTTAACCACCAGGCGGCCGAGTCACTCAAAACCGATGAAAGCTCATTAACCGGCCAGTCACTGGCGAACTTCAGCAAAAACTACTCAGCCGGCGCCCTGCAAGCACTGTTTGTCACCATTGAAGAGAAGCAGGTCAGTACCGTAGAGGATATTCAGAGCAGCGCTCAGGGGGACTGTTTCCCGGTGGAGGCCCGCTGCATCCGGATGAGGCTGCATGACAACGACTACATTCTGATTCTGGCACGGGATATATCTGTCAGAAAAGAGGCGGAAAAACAGATTTTCGATCTGGCCTTCTTTGATACGCTGACCGGACTGGCCAACCGCAGGTTGTTTATCGACCGGCTGAATAGTGTTATGAAACTGCATCAGGACAGTCAGCGCTATGGCGCAGTTCTGCATATGGACCTGGATCGTTTTAAAACCATCAACGACTCCCTGGGTCATTCGGTTGGCGATGCGATCCTTTGCGAGGTAGCCAAACGACTGACCCGGATACTACCTGAAAAATCGACCTGCGCCCGTTTTGGCGGAGATGAGTTTGTCGTTCTGCTGCCCGATAGCGGCAGCTCGGTTGAACTCTGTGCCGAAATAGCCGCCAACTGTGCCCTGCAAATTCTGGCAGAGTTGCAGATCCCGTTTAATGTAGATAGCCACCAGCTATTCTGTAGTACCAGTATCGGCATAGCCGTTTTTCCTGATAAGCAGAGCAGTGCAACAGAAACCCTGCGCCACGCCGACACGGCTCTCTACCGTGTAAAAGCACTGGGGCGAAACAGCTATCAATTTTTCGATCCGGAGATGCAATCCTCCGCACAGGAAAGGCTTGAGCTGGAAAAAGGGCTGCACCTGGCACTGGAGAACAGTGAATTTGAGCTTTGGTATCAACCCCAGGTAAATAGTGATGACCAGATTCTTGGGGCTGAAGCACTACTACGCTGGAGACATCCGGATAAAGGGATCATCTTGCCGGGGAGTTTTATCAGTATCGCTGAAGAGAGTGGCCAGATTCTTGAGATCGGCGACTGGGTATTACGGCAGGCGATCAACCAGCTAGCGGCCTGGCGTAAACAGGGCTTACCGGAATCATTTAAACGTCTGGCCATCAACATCAGTCCGTTGCAGTTTATGCAGATCGATTTTGTTGATCGTCTGCTGAATCTGCTTGAAACAGCAGAGGTCCCGGGCTTGCTGCTGGAGCTGGAGATCACCGAAAATATGCTGCTGAATAATTTTGAGACCGCCTGCAGCAAAATGAAACTGCTGAAGCAGCGAGGCATCTCTTTTGCCATTGATGACTTTGGCACAGGCTATTCATCCCTCAAATACCTGCGCTACCTGCCATTGGATATCCTCAAAATTGATCGTTCATTTGTCACGGGACTACGCCCCTCATCTGAGCTGGCGGCAATCGTCGAGGTGATCATCGCTACTGCGGACCGACTCAACCTGACCGTTATCGCCGAGGGTGTTGAAACCCTGAATGAAAGAAGTGCACTGATGGAACTGGGCTGCAACTGTTTCCAGGGGTATCTGTTTTCCAAACCGGTTAACGCCGAACAGTTCTACGACCGGTTGCAGCAAGCACACCAGAGTTCACTGGCGTAACCCACTATCGTCCAACACGCTGACGCGGTTATAGCAGCCCGGCTCTGATCAGATCGAAGCACTCCATGATCCGGGCAACATACTGATCTTTTGGACGAAAGCTGTTATTGCTCTGGCGGAGCATATCCTGTTCCATATGATTCAACATCTTATGCAACCGATAGCGATGCAGACCGGTAGCCGCCTGCAACGGATCGGAGATAACCCCCGACAGCGCCGCACATGCCGACAGCAACGATAACACTCCGGCAATCGTGGCAACGGTTATTCCAAGAGTGGGGGTGGGTGGAAAGAGACTGTAATAGAGATTGCCCAGGGTTTCTCCCAGAACAAACTCACTGGCCGCCAGTTTAGTACTGATCATCGTTGCCAGTAACAGGGCAATTCCTATCCCTCCCGGTGTGAACTTCTGAAAGGCAAAAGCGCCCAGTACGGTGCAGGAAAGTGTGTTTGTAATATCCGCTGAGGCAGTGCGGGTAATGCGATACTGAGCCAGCGCCTCCTCAACCACAGGCTCCATCCGGGCATGAAAGTTTTCGATATTGGTGTGCCGCACCTCGCTCTGCTGATACAGCGCTCTCAACTCTTCAGCAATAAACCAGCTCAGAGACGCATTTGACTGCCTATGCTGCAACAGGTCATGCAGCACCAGCTCACTGATATGGGTCTGCACCTGGGTGGTAAACCCTGCGGGAAAGCGCCCCAGTAAACGGTATAACCCGCCTAATCGGGGAAAACGTCCAAGCAAGAAACGGATCATACTCACCAATGCAAACAGCGGTGCCCAGAACAGGTTGACCGGTGCCCGCAAAACATCAAAACCGAACGCCACCCGGTTAGTTTTTAAGGCCGCCGGATAGCTGAAGTGCTGTTTGATAAATCCGGGCACCCGCCCACGGCAGCTCGCAAAATATCGGCGAATACCGCTGACAACCGCCGCCTGAATCGCCGCTTGCAGCGCAATATCGGTTATCTGCTTATCAGGTTCTGCTGAATGCATTGGCTTTAATCATAACTCTGAATTCGATGGCTAAGACCCTCTGACGGGCCGGGGGTTCCCAACAGATATCTTAGTACCTGGACCTGTCGG
Organism: Amphritea sp.; assembly: GCF_050300915.1. Lineage (GTDB taxonomy): Bacteria > Pseudomonadota > Gammaproteobacteria > Pseudomonadales > Balneatricaceae > Amphritea. The sequence goes on along the minus strand of NZ_JBNKYN010000052.1, from coordinate 19,601 downwards.
GCAGTTTAGCATTCACACCCCGCCGGCAGGGTAACATTTTTTTGCCTGTCCATGATTCCGGCTGAAATTTTCAGGTTCATTTCAACTTCATCATCAATACTGGTTTCGCATCCACTGAACGTTTCTGAATTATACCGCTTCAGAAGTATTTTAAGGGCCTCCGTGATCAACAACAGTTGATCTGCCTGAACAGGCCGGAGGCCACCACAAAACCAGAGGAAAAATAACAATGAACACCACGATGAAAACCAAACTTTCCGGTGCCGCTATCGCCATGGCGGCAGCAGGTCTCGCCGGTTGTGTGGGCGCGAATGCTGCCAACTCATCCACCGCCGCGCCAACGAATACCGTCGAACTTGGGCATTGCTACGGGATCAACAGCTGTCAGGGGCATAACGATTGCAAAACCGCTAACAATGCCTGTAAAGGGATGGGGTCTTGCAAAGGACAGGGTTTTGTTGCGATGCCGGTTAAAGCCTGCAAAGATGCTGGCGGTAAGGTGCGTGATGACTGGCGTGCTCAGATTGCTAAAGCAGAGCTTACCCAGTGCTTTGGCGTGAACGTCTGCAAAGGCCATAATGACTGTAAAACCGCCGACAATGCCTGTGCTGGTCACGGTTCATGCAAAGGCACCGGTTTTGTGATGACCACGGCAAAATCCTGCGCCGATATCGGTGGTAAAACCGGCAGTTAATCATTGTTGCAATCAACGGCTGAATTTTCGGTCAGCGTACGAGCGCCCTTTTGAAGGGCGCTCTGGCGCCGCAAATACAGCTGTTTTTATACCGCAACGTTAGCCAACATCCCCGCAACAGGAGTTGCCATGAACGATCACTTTCTGGGCTTTGGCCTCGGGCTGCGAACCCAGCACTTTCAGGATGTACTGGATACCCGTCCCGATGTCGACTGGTTTGAGATTATCTCAGAAAACTTCATGGTTGCCGGAGGCAAACCCAAATATTATCTGCACGCCATTCGTGAACAATATCCAATGGTGATGCACGGCGTATCGATGTCGATCGGCTCCACCGAGCCGCTGGATAAAGAATACCTGCAGCGTCTGAAACTGCTGGCCAATGAGGTACAGCCCCACTGGATCTCTGATCACCTCTGCTGGACCGGTCTGGAAGGCGTTAATAGTCATGATCTGCTACCGATGCCCTACACCGAAGAGGCGATTGAGCATATCGCCGGAAGAATCATGCAGGTGCAGGAGATACTGGGCAGACAGCTGTTGCTGGAAAATGTGTCCAGCTATATCAGTTATACCGAATCCGCGATGTCCGAGTGGGAGTTTTACAGTGAAGTGGTTGAACGGGCAGACTGCCTGATGCTGCTGGATATCAACAATATCTATGTCAGCTCACGCAACCATAATTTTGATGCACAGACCTACCTGAACTCTATCAACCCGGAGCGAGTGCGCCAGTTTCATCTCGCCGGTCACAGTGACTACGGCACCCATGTCATTGATACCCATGACCATGATATCTGCGATCCGGTATGGCAACTGTATTGCCAGGCCCTGCATCGCTTTGGTGCCATCAGTACGATGATTGAGCGAGATGATAATATTCCACCGCTGAAGCAACTGCTGGAAGAGTTGCAGATCGCCCGTGATCTTGCCGCCGCAATACTGCCCCAGCGGCAATCCAGGACGCCTGTACCCCAGCTGGAGATCAGATGAGCAGATCAAGCGGAATGCTACGCCTGCGCCAACAACAGATGATGGCAGCATTGCTGACTGGGGATAATACTATTACCGGTCATATCGCCGGTGACCATAACCTCGATGCACAACAACGTCTGTCAATCTATCAAAGCGGTTATCGATTGCGTCTTCGGGAGGTGATCGATAACGATCATCCAGTGCTCGGCAGCTATCTCGGTGATGAACTGTTTGAACAGATGGTAGAGGGCTATATTGAAGCCGTTCCAAGCCGATACCGTTCACTTCGCTACTATTGTGATCCGCTTCCAGAATACCTGTATCAGGATGCATTTTTCAGCCAGTACCCGCATATTTCGGAGCTGGCACGGTTTGAACGCAGTTTACTATCATCGTTCGATGCCCCAGACCGGGAAACCGCATCACCAGAGGAGCTGCAACAACTAGCACCGCAGCGGTGGCCCGGGATGCAGTTACGCTTTCATCCCAGCTTGCAGCTGTTTACCAGCCAGTATAATACGGTGGAGATCTGGCAGGCGATCAAGGCGGAGCAGACGCCACCTGACCCGACACGGCAACCTGGCTGCTGGGGTATCTGGCGCAACCGGGAGAGGCTTACCGAATTTCGCTCAGTAGCACCACTGGAACAGCACTTAATCGACAGTTTCCTTCAGGGTGAAAGTTTCGCTACCGCAGCAGAGATCACCGCAGCGAATGTCGGCGAGGCAACTGCAGCCGCTGAGCTGCTAAGCATTTTGGTGCGCTGGCTTGAACTGGGCTGGGTCTCCCTGCTCGCCGATAAAGCCACACCACCCCGTCTCAATATGGCGAAATCGCCAAAGTTTTAATCGCACAGCTGCACAGAGAGAGAAACATTTGAATCAGAACCATTACCCGCCGTTCTGAAATGAACTTAATGGCTGATCATCACAACCCATTTTATCCGCCAGAGTGATCCGGCTTCGTCCCTCCTGCTTGCTGACATAGAGCGCATTATCTGCTCGCATAATAGTTTGTTCTACCGGTTCTGCTGTATGCCACTGGGCGACCCCAAAGCTAAGAGTAACTGGGGCTTCAGGTATGTCATTAGCACTGTATAACTGTTCTATGCGTGGATTAATTTTACCAAGCAACTGTTGCGCATCCAGATCTGTGGCATCAGGAAGAAGAATCAGAAACTCCTCTCCGCCCCAACGGATCAGTGCATCGCTTTTGCGGATACTGTTTTGCAGCAGGTCAGCTATCTGACACAACACACTATCCCCGACCGCATGCCCATAGCGATCATTAATCTGTTTAAATCGATCAATATCCGCCATCACGACGGTAAGTGGATGCTTTTTTCTTAGGGCCATCTGACAGGCTTGCTCCAGCAACACCCCCCCCTGTCTGCGATTGAATACCCCCGTCAGGCAGTCAATATCTGCCAACTGCTTTAACTCCGCCTGCTGCCTCAGATGGAACTCCCGCATAATCATAATAGCAAGTATCGAAAGAACTCCCGACACCACCATATTCACCAGCTTCATGTAAAAGATATATTCAGTAAACGGAAACGCTAATACAGGACTGAACACCCCAGCATTGAGCAGGGCAAAAACCAGAACCAGCATGATCGCGGTAACAAACACTCTGAAACGGCTATTACTGGTGTCCATAACCGCAAGAGCCGACATCGACCAAAGATAATACTGAAAACCTGGATCAGGCCCCAGGTAATAGGAGACAACCAACGAGTGCAACAAAACTTCACTGCAGAAAATCTGGATTGCCAGATCAATCCGGTACTGCTTACTCAGCCGGATGCCGTAAATCCATAACAGGACGCTGACACAATTCAGGGCAGCGAGAATTTCGACACCGGAAAAATAAAAAAAAGGGATCAGCAGGAAATGCACCGATGCGGCCAGCGGCGCGATAGTCAGGATAACCTGTAAACGATGATAATCAGTTTGCGCCGAAGGATTCGGCCCCTGTAACAACTGTTTAATCATACATCGGCACTCCAGACCATTGGCTGTTATGCTGTGGTGCTTTTAGCTTGCAAGAAGAACCCAGGGATCTACCAGCGTTAATGAGAGATCTGAGCTAACACCAGAAAACAGCTATATAACCACGGTAATTATGCAGCGCGTTAAAGTCAATTATATAAAAGCACTACGCTGACCGCTGACACAGTGCGATAACCAGTTATGGTGCCAACAGGAGGTAAGCGTTTACTTCAGCCTGGTCCTGAGCCATCTTTGCCAGTACCTGCTGTTCCAGCTTCCAGTCTTTTTCAATCAGACAGTGCTTCAAATGGACTGCAAGCTTGTGCAAACCGAAAAAGCGGTCAAACAACCCATCCAACTGATGCCGGTAGATATACGCTTTCTGATCATAGAATATCTTTTCGTAGGCACTCTTGGTGCCAATATAGTCCGGGGTCCAGCGAGTATTACGATAGAGAACAAAACCATCCGCATCATCTGCAGCCTTAAAATCCTGATACTGACTCTTCAGCTGATTGCTTAATATCAGATATTTACCCACCATCTGACGAACAAACGCCTGCTGATTCGATGGGTCAATCTGCTGCATAATGGCAGACTGGGTTTCCTGCGATTGCTCCTTACCACACCCAGTCAATACAGAACCCGGCAGACAGATACACAGAACAGAGAGAGTGACAGACAGTAGCCTGCTGACAGGTTTCATAGATGAGCCTCTAACCTAAAACGCAGTGATAACAAAAAAAGATGGCATACGGCCACCGGGGCTCCATACAGATTTAAACTCCTCAGCACACTATACGCTTAATTGATTGCCCGAAAAGAGACGCCACAGCAACAATTACTCAACTTGGGCAGTCCCTCCGATCTACTCTCAGGCTGTTAAAAACGGTCTCAATCAGTTCCCCGACAGCCCCCGCATTAAGACTCGTCTTCATATAGATACGCAGGCCTATCATCTGCACCTGAAGGTGTTTTGCCAGGATCCGCGGATCAGAATGCTCCGCGATCTCCCCTTGCTTAATCGCCTGTTGCAGAATCTCGGCAAAACGATTTTCCGTACGTTTAAGTAACTCGCGGGACAAACGCATCAGTTCGGGCTGATCATCTCGCACTTCCGACAAGGTTTTCACCAACATGCAGATCTCACTGGGATTTATTTCGCGCCGCTCAATCACCACGTTGCGAAAAAATGCCTCCAACCCCGCCAACGGCGTTCCCTCTTCAGCGATCCTTTGCTCCAGTATTGCAGCCATCTCTCGCGAGTAACATTCAAGCGCTTCGCTATAGAGTTTCTCTTTATTGCCAAACGCAGCATAGATACTCCCTGGCCGCATATTAATTGCCTGTTGCAGATCACGGGTAGAGGCGCCATTAAAACCCTTTTCCCAGAACAACATCATCGCTTTGTGAATGACCTCTTCACGATCATATTTAGCAATATTCGCCATCTCACCAACCTTTTTTGAGCAGATGTTCAAATTCTATATTGAACATCTGCTCAAAATCAAATAATCTGAAATTGTTGAACAGTTGCTCAAATACGCTATCCACGCAATCGTCAAACCAACACCAACTTAACTAAACAGGTTCTATGATGAATAATTTAACAGTACATACGCTGGAAACAGCACCCGAGGCAAGCCTGCCGCTGTTGCAGAACTCAATCAGAAACTTTGGCTCGCTACCAAGCCTGCACGGCGTAATGGCGGAATCCCCCGTCGTCCTCGAAGCTTACCAAATGTTGCATAAGTGGTTTCAGGAAAGCTCCTTTGATGCTGATGAACTGACAGTTGTGTGGCAAACAATCAACGTTGAACATGAGTGTCACTACTGTGTTCCAGCTCATGCCGCTATCGCCAGGATGATGAAAGTAGATGATGCACTGACCAGTGCGCTGCGCAACCGGCAGCCAATGCCCAACGCAAAACTTCAGGCGCTTCACGATACCACCCTGCTGATCGTTCGTAACCGGGGAAAGGTTGCCGAGTCTGATATTGCAAAATTCTATGCGGCTGGCTACACCCAGAAGCACCTGCTGGAGATTATTCTTGGCCTGTCACAAAAGGTCATGAGCAACTATATCAATCATCTGGCAGATACCCCCCTTGATGAGCGCTTCGCTGCCTTTATCTGATCACCATCACCCGGCCAGTCCCTGGTGACTGGCCTCTGCGTCACTTAAACCAAACTGCCAGCCATACAATAGCCCTCCCTGAACGGGTCCCACTCAGTAACATGAAACGACCCATATACTATATCCCTGATTCCTTTCCGGGTAAGATCGACCTGTTCTCCACTTAGCATTTTGCCTCAGGAACCGCGGTATGGAATCATTTCACTGGGATCAGAATTTCTTCACAGGTATCGATGATGTCGATAAGCAGCACCACCATCTTGTTAACGTGATCAATCGTTTTGGTACGCTGATATCGGGAGAGGAACAACCCACCTATGCTGAGATAGAGGCACTGTTTACCGAGCTGACCAATTACACCCACTACCATTTCTCAGAAGAGGAAGGCTTTATGCTTCAGGCCGGTCTCGACTCCCGCTATCTCACCCCTCATATGGAAGCTCACCAGCACTTTATCGATCAGGTTAAGGCGATTCGGCAATCGATCACGCCACACACCATGGATCGCTGTGAAAAAGCGATGCAGTTTCTCATTCACTGGCTGGCTTACCATATCCTGGGGACCGACAAGTCGATGGCGCGACAGATATTCAGAATAGAAAGCGGCATCTCGCCCGCCGAGGCATTTCAACAGGAACAGCAGCAACAGGAGTCATCGACAGGGCCATTACTTGCGGCACTGACTGGCTTATTTCATCAGGTGTCTGAACGTAACCAGGAACTCTCAAATCTCAACCGGACACTGGAACAAAGGGTCGAAGAGCGCACCCGGGACCTGGAAAACGCGAACCGCAAACTTGAAATCATCGCGATGACCGACCTACTCACAAACTTGCCGAACAGGCGCCATGCGATACAGATACTGAACGATCTGTGGCGGGAAAGCCTGGCTAACGGCAGCCCGCTGTGTTGCATGATGGTTGATGCCGATGGCTTTAAACAGATCAATGACAGTTTTGGCCATGACGCCGGTGATGTCGTGTTGCGCCAACTAGCTCAGGTGCTACAAGAGGCGGTCAGGAACGATGACGTATCCGCCCGTCTGGGGGGTGATGAATTTCTTATCCTCTGCCCCTTTACGGATCTGCAGGGAGGCCTGCTGGTTGCTGAAAAAATGCGTAAGGTAGTTGCAGCAATGCGTGTCCCCGTCGGAGATAACGGCATATGGCATGGCAGCATCAGTGTCGGTGTGGCCTGTCGGACTGCGACGATGCTCAATCCGGAAGAGCTGATCAAAGCGGCAGACAAGGGCGTATACCGAGCCAAAGAGCAGGGTCGCAACTGCGTTATGTCGGTACAACAGGAAAGCTGAAAGCACCTGAATTCAGAACATTAAAAAGGCCGCACGATGCGGCCTCTTTAGTCGTGGAAAAGCAAATTACTTTTTACCATCGTCACTCATAAGCTTACGCACTTTGATAAACCCCCAGATCATAGCGCCAGCCATTGCAGCAACACCTAGCAGGCTAGGCCACAGCGTTTCGAACAGATACGGATCCATAACAGTTACCTTTTTTGTGTTTCAAACTTGGTATTGATACTACTCCTGATGACATTAGCGGATATTGATATAACTCAATAAGTAGAGTGATAGCCTGCTGGCGACAAAATAGCTCCTGACATATCTGGTTGTAATCCCGCCCTGACAGCTCAGCCGTAAATGCCAGCTAATACTCAACGGCAGATACAAGTGCTAAGCCGCTACCTCCCTCGTATTAACCGTAAATATTGCGTCATCTGGCAACGATATCTGTGCGGCTCTTCTGCCGGTTCAACAAGACTGATCCCCCCTCTAATCCACCAGTTCCCAAAGCATAAAGTCAATCATTCTTATTGATTTATCAAAATATATCTTTTGATAAATCTTAAGGAGAAAAACAGGACTCATAGATAGAAAAATACAATCACAGACGGGCCGGATAAAAAAATAATAAGTCATTTAATATCAACAAGTTACAGAAAAACTGTACAGCCTATAATCCCCTCATAGAAAAACTTTAAAATACCTTTAAAAACAATAACTTATAGGAACACAAAAGACATAAATAACTTTCGATTAATCAAATATTACTATATAATAATCTTAACTTATTTAAGAACCTTCATTAAAAAGGTATTGATCATGCAAGAGAGAGAAATAAAGCTACTATTTAAAGCTGGGGTATTTGATTCCTGCCAGGCAGCACCGGTCTCTATTGCCCGTGGCTGGCGGCTGAAATTCATCACAAAACAGAACGAGGTACTGACTCTCGATCTGCAACGTTCAAGAAGTGAGCGGGAATTTAAAAGTCTTGATGGCGCGGCAGCGGTTGCTAAACGAATTGGATTTGAGTGGTTAAACGTTCAGATTGGCGACATGGAATGGAAGGAAAAAGTTTAATCACCTGAAGAGTTTTCTTAGTGATCTGTAGTCACCGGTGGCGGAAACGCTGCTCTGTATACTGATATAACCGACCTGGACAGATACAGCCAGTAGCGGATTGTAAGTAACACAGAGGAAGGGAAGCCGGTGAACTGCGCGCGGCCCGGTACCTCAATAAAAATTGAGATATAAAGAGGTACCGGTCCGGATGGGAAGGCTTTGGCAAGATACTGAAGTTAAGCTCATCACCTCAGCCGTTGAGTTAGATTCTGTCAGTTAAGCAGGCGAACGTAACGGGTTATTTCCCCCCGAGGGCAGCATCTATCTTTTTGTCGGTATTATATTGACTCAGTTCGTATACCGACCAGATCGCGGCTGGCAACCACCCTACCAGAGTCAACTGAAGTATCAGACAGATGATGCCCGCAAAAGGCCTGCCGATGGTAAAAAACTGCAGCCAGGGAAGCAGCAGAGCTAACAACAATCGCATAGTTAAATCTCCTTTTTTATTACCTCATCAATCCGGCCACTATCAGCCGATAATGCCGTCACGCAGCTCCGCTTCGGTCGCTTCACGGACGCTGATTACTTCAACTTCAAAGTTGAGGGTTTGTCCGGCAAACGGATGGTTGGCATCAATCGTAACTTCACCCTCGGCCTCATCAATTTCAGTGATCATCACCAGTTGCGGTTCGCCTTCCTCATCATCCAGCTGGCATAACATACCCACTTCTATCTCATCAAAACCGGCAAACGACTCGGCGTCAATAATACTGACTTTTTCCTCGTCATAGTCGCCATAGCCCTGTTCAGGTGCGATGGTAACGGTAAATGTATCGCCCACGGCACGCCCGTCCAGAGCCTGCTCCAGCCCCGGGATAATGTTTTTCTGGCCATGAATATAGGGCAGCGGCTCGCCATCCCTGGAGCTATCCACTCTCTCCTTGTCTTCATTAAAGAGGTTGTAGTGGATCTCGACATAGCAGTTATTGCTGATATTCATTCAGTTAGTTTCCATGGTTAATATTGTTGTCAGCCAGCTGCCAATCGCTTCGACTTCCGGCAGACAGAGGCCGTGATCGACGGGCCAGCGATGCCATTCAGGCTGATATCCCTGCTGTTGCAGCAGTTCACAAGCCTGCACACCCAGTGTCATCGGTACCACATCATCTTCACTGCCATGATGGATCGCAACCGGTATTGACCGGTTGGCATCACTGCGGTGCTGTTTAATCAGTTCGGCGGTGGCCACGTAGGTTGACAGGGTTAGCAGACCCGCCAGCGGTTTGGGACAGCAAAGTGCAGTATGGTAAGCCACCGCGCCGCCCTGAGAAAAGCCGGCCAGCACGATTTTTTCTGAGGGGACTCCCCGGGATATTTCTCGCTCAATCAGCACATTAATCTGACTGACAGAGCGCAGTAAGCCATCCACATCAATCTTGCGTTCCAGCTTCATCTCCAGAATGTCATACCAGGCGGGCATCTCCCAGCCCCCATTCACCGTGACCGGCTGCACCGGCGCATTGGGAAACACAAACCGGACTGGCAGTGTATCCGGCAGATTAAGCGCCGGTACTACGGGTTCGAAATCATGTCCGTCAGCCCCCAGACCATGCAACCAGATCACGCTGGCAACCGCGGGTTGCGCCGGTTCGACTTCGACACAGGACAGTTGTTGTTCAGTCATCATTTAAGCTCCGTCAGCCTTCAGGGAGAGAGTCGGTCGATCTGCCACTGACCATCCACCAGCGTATAGCTGAAACGGTCATGGAGACGACTCGCCCGTCCCTGCCAGAACTCGAAATGGCTGGGGATAAGACGATACCCGCCCCAGAACTCCGGATAGGGAATATCCCCATCAGGGTGTTGTTGCTGCAACTCAGCCACCGCCTGCTCCAACGTTTCACGGCTGTCGACCACCGAACTCTGATGCGAGATGGCGGCACTGATGCGACTGCCAACCGGGCGTTCGTTAAAATATCTGCGCCCCTCAGCCGCAGAAAGCTTTTCCACCCGGCCCTGGATCCGCACCTGCCGCTCCAGTCCATACCAGTAAAACATCAGCGCAGCCTGAGGGTTGTCCGCCAGCTCCTGCCCTTTGTGACTGCGATAGTCGGTATACCAGGCAAAGCCTTCAGCGCCAAAATGCTTCAGCAGAACGATTCGTGCCGAGGGCATACCCGACGCGCTGGCGGTGGCCAGCGTCATTGAGGTAGCGTCATCGGGACGGTATTCGGTAGCTGTCTGCATCCAGTCAGCAAACTGCTGCACCGGATCAGCCACGAGATCTGACCGGTTAAGAGGGTGCGCCTCATACTCTCGGCGCAGGGCTTTAAAATCACCCTGATCGGATTGACTCATAGATAACCTGAAAATTAAAACGCTGTGATTTTACAATCCATCATGCAGCACCGCTTGCCGTCGTGCTGATACAGATTATTCAGCCGTTATAATACTTCACAATGCGTTCAACATCACGGAGATACGCACCGCCAAACAGCAACAGATGGTTGAGGTAATGATAGAGGTTGTAGAGATCAGCGCGCACTCTCCAGTCCGGAAGAATATCGCTGTGAGCTTCATAGATCTGATAAAAGCGCTGACTAAATCCGCCAAACATCAGCGTCATCGCCAGCTCCGCTTCTGCCCAGCCATAATAGACCGCCGGATCAATCAACACCGGTTCCCCATGGGGGCCACAGATGACATTACCCGACCAGAGATCACCGTGCAGCAGCACCGCAGGCTGAGCGGGAACCCGTTCAGGCAACCGGTCACACCACTGCAACAGCTGATCAAACAGCGTATGAGAGATCAGTTTGAGTGCCAGACAGCGTTCGCCCAGCGACTGATAACGTTGTTGCGCATAAAAACGGTAGCCATCCGCCTGCCAGTGATTCACTTGCCGCGTGCCACCACAGAAGGTATCGCATTCAAAACCAAATCCGCGTTCCGCCTGATCGCGGCACCGATGCAGCAATGCCAGCCCCATGCCAAGCTGCTGGTCAAAATCATCGGCAGGGGATGCAGGCGACAGATACTCCATCAGCAAGCTGTTCCCGGCCTGCAGCAGCACCTCTGGCACCCTGAGGGTATGACTCTCAACTGTCTGATAGCCAAGCGTTTTTAATCCTCTGACTTCTGCGGCAGCTGGCTCAGCAGTCGCATCCGGCATCTGTTTCAGAACCCACTCCACGCGGTTGCCTTGCGGACTTTGCAGGGTCAGCTTGCTGATCTGTGCCACACAACCGCCACTCAGCGGCGACACCCTGATAAGCTGCAAAGAGTGTTGTTCTATCCATTTGACTATGGGTTGAGGTAACAAATCTGGCATACTCTGAGTTCTGTTTTCAGCAACGGTTAATATCGCAATGCATGGCACACCTGAACAACTGATCGCTTGTCACGAATGTGATCTGCTGATGGAACGGGTAGCAAACCAGCCTGGCGAGGATGTTATCTGTCCCCGCTGTCATGCCCGTTTATATTACACCACCCCCAATGGCATTGAACGCCTGCTGGCACTCTCGGTCGCGGGCCTGATTCTGTTTATTCCGGCAAACATATTCCCCATTCTCAGTTTACAGGTGTTTGGCCAGAGTCAGAGTGAAATTATTCTGCAAAGTGCGATGTCTCTTTACGAAGGGGGACTAACGCTGGTTGCCCTGCTGATTCTGCTGTTTGCAGTCGTGGTGCCACTGATCCAGTTGGTCGCTCTGTTTTATATCAGCGCCAACCTTCATTACCGCTGGGAGGGACATTTTCTCAGGCAGGCGATGCTTGGTTATCAGCACCTGCGCGGCTGGGGGATGCTGGAGATCTTTCTGCTCGGCGTGCTGATATCAATTATTAAGCTGAAAGATATTGCCGATCTGGATGTAGGCCTGGGCCTTTACAGCCTCGGCGCGCTGATCGTGGTTATCACCCTCAGCAGTATTTTTTTCAATCCACATCAGATCTGGCATGAGATCGATCTGCACCGCCAACAGAGATGCGCCGATGACTGATCACTATGCACCCCGGCGCACCGCCCGTAATAGCGGCTATCTGCTCTGCATCGATTGTGAGAAGCTCCACAATATTGATCAGGAGGGGCAACACTGTGACCGTTGCGGTGCCCGTCTGCACAGCCGTATACCCAATTCGATGAACCTCAGCTGGGCTAGCCTGCTGGCGGCAGTACTGCTGTTCCTGCCGGCAAACCTGCTACCGATTATGACCTTCAAATCATTTGGCCAGGGAGAACCCAGCACCATTCTTGGCGGTATACTCCACCTGCTGGAACAGGATATGCTGATGATCGGTCTGGTGGTATTAATCGCCAGCATCGTCGTACCCGTATTGAAAATTATCGCTTTGACGATTTTACTCTGCACCGTACAGTTTCACCTGCAGACCAATCTGCGCCAGAAAACCATGATGTTCCGCGTAGTGGAGTGGATTGGCCGCTGGTCGATGCTGGACATTTTTGTTATAGGGATATTGGTAGCACTGGTACAACTGGGTAATATTGCCCATATTGAAGGCAACAGTGGCGCAACCGCCTTTGCGATAGTGGTGTTACTGACCATGTTTTCTGCAATCGCCTTCGACACACGCCTGATTTGGGATAACGGCATGCCGGAAGCGGATCTGCCCCCCGAGAATACTGATCAAAAGGATGAACGATGAGTACCCCTCAAACCGATAATGTCCCGGCAACACCGCTGATCAAGCGTCATCGCGGACCATCGGTGGTCTGGTTGCTACCCTTTCTGGCAGCGATCATTGCCGGATGGCTGGTGATTAAGAGTTACCAGGACGCAGGCATTATGATTGAGGTGCAGTTTGAAACAGCGGAGGGCCTGGAAGCCGGTGTTACCCGGGTGATGTATCGGGGCCTGCCAACCGGAAAAATCAAAACACTGAAGCTCAATGAAGACCTCAAAAGCGTAACCGCCGTGATCGAGATGGAGAAAGAAGCGGCCGAGATTCTCGTCGAGGGCACGCGCTTCTGGCTGGTTAAGCCGCAGATATCCCTCAGTGGTGTCAAAGGTCTGGATACCCTACTCTCCGGTTACTATATAGAGTTGCAGCCCGGTAAGGGTGGAGAGCGTTTCAGCTTCGTCGCCGATAATGAACCACCGCCGCCACTAAAAGACCGGCAAGGGCTCTATCTCTCCCTGTTAGCGGATTCGGCCCAGTCGATTCAGCGCGGCGCCAAAGTCTATTATCGCCAGATAGAGGTGGGCGAGGTGATCAATTTCGGCCTGACCGATAGCAGTGAACAGATCCGTATTGAACTGTTTATCGAGCCCGGTTACCGTCACCTGATCACTGACAGCACCCGCTTCTGGAACGCCAGTGGCATCAGCCTGAAAGCCAACCTGTCACGGATAGATCTGCGCTTTGGCTCGCTGGCAGCGATCATCGCTGGCGGCATCAGTTTCTATACCCCTCCCGATGATGAAAGTGTTCTGACCCCGGGGCATCAATTTCACCTGTTTCCCGACTTTGAAGCCGCAGAGGATGGCATTGTCGTTAATGTCAGGTTTCCTGCCCGCACCAATGTGCATGAGGGTACCCGGGTGATCAGTGAAGGAATTCAGATCGGCCGGGTCCAGAGTCTGCAGCTGAGCGAAGATCTGACCACCCTCAATGCCCGCTTGCTGATCGATCCGCGGGCACGGCCGCTACTGCGTTCGGGCAGTCATTTCTGGTTACCCAAACCGAAGCTGTCCCTGAACCGGTTACAGAACATAGGTGATCTGATTCAGGGGTCTGCCATCGTTCTGCAACCGGGCACCGGGGAGGCGATGTTTAACTTCACCGCGCTTTCTACTCCACCCGCTCACCGGCCCGAAATATCGGGCTTGAACATCCGCCTTGAGAGCGACCGGCTGGGGTCTCTCGATTTTGGCTCGCCGGTGATGTACCGGCAGATTCCGGTGGGTGAAGTAAACGGCTATGAACTCAGTGCTGACGGTCGCGGCGTACAGATCTATGCCACCATTCAGGAGCAGTACGCCGATCTGGTAAAACACAACAGTCGCTTCTGGGAGGAGAGTGGCATCAAAGTTAAGGCCGGTGTCGATGGCGTGGAGCTGGAGAGCGGCTCGCTCAGCAGTGTTATCAACGGGGGTATCGCGTTCTTCACGCCTGATACCCGGGATCAGAAAACCGTAGCACAGGAACACAGCTTTCACCTGTTCAAAAACTTTGACAATGCCAGCAAACAGGGACGCCTGCTATATCAGGAAAATGCCGACAAGCTGGCCGTGCGGCTGCAAGCGACAGAGTTGGGGTCAATCAGCAGCGGCGCACCGGTGCTGTACAAGCAGTTGACTGTCGGCACAGTCAGCCACTACGCCCTGTCAGAGGATGACAGTGTCATTATCCACCTGTTGATCGATAAGCCCTACCGCCACCTGGTCACGGATCAGAGCCGCTTCTGGAATGCCAGTGGCGTAGATGCCAGCCTCAACCGCAGTGGTGTAAACATTCACACCGAGTCGGTGCAGACACTCCTGCGGGGTGGCATCGCCTTCGCCAACCTTAGGGATAACGGCAAAGCCGCCACCTCTCACCAGCTGTATAAACTCTACAACAAGCGCACTAAAGCGTTACAGAAAGGGCCAGATATCAGCGTCACCTTTCCACCCGGCCCCAATATCACTGTCGGAGCGAATGTCTATTTTAAAGGGCTGGTGATGGGCCAAGTGGAGCAGGTGCGACTACTTGATCGCCTGGGCAGCGCTGAAACCCGCATCGCCCTGACCGATGAGGGGGCTATGCTGGCCCATAGCGGCTCCCGCTTCTGGATCGCCGCCCCCCGGGTTAACCTGTCCGGAATCGACTACCCGGAAACCCTGATCGCCGGTAACCATATCGAAGCACTGCCGGGCACCGGAGCGCAGCAGCTCAGTTTTACCGGACTGTCTGAAAGTCCGGCAGAACGCAGTCTGCCGGGACTGAACATTGTGCTGCAAACCCCACAGCTCGGCGCCATCGATATCAACAGTAATATCTACTTCCGGGGGATGCCGGTGGGTTATGTCTCGGGCTATGAGCTGAGTGACGATAATCAACAGGTAAAACTCTTTGTGAACATCAAAGAGCGCTATAAGACGCTGATTAATAAAACCAGCAGATTCTGGAATATTGGCGGCATTGATGCCGAATTTGGCCTGTTTAAAGGACTAAAAGTGGAAACGACAAATCTGGAAAGTTTTGTTCAGGGAGGCATCGCCTTCAGCACAGCCGACACGAACAGCGATCCGGTCAGCTCAGGTTATCAGTTTAAACTATATGAGCAGGAGCCCGGCAAGTGAGGTTTGTCAGATTGCGGCAGATCGGTCTGATCTGCATGCTGGTGTTATCAACCGGCTGTGCCACCAACTCTGCCAGCAACTTCAAACTCAGCAATCTGGCGAAAAGCGATATCGACAGTGTCACCGATATGCATATCAAAGAGACCAGTAAGCTCTGCCGTGAACTGACAATCAAACTGTATAAGCGCAACCCCCGGGAGCTGGCGAAAGCCCCACCCGGCACCACGGTTAAAAAACGCATCTCACAGATTTTCAGCAATCAGCGCATCCAGGGGTTTACCGAACTTAATGGTTTAAAAGGCACTGCCGCTATCACCCTCAGCTTCAGTGAAACCTATCAGGGGGACCGGGTGTTTGCGCTGATGGCCGGTATCAGCAGTATGCTCTACTCCGCCTATAACTATCAGGATGAGTTTTTTATCCTCGACGAGATTGATCAGCAAAAGCTGTATAACAGCGCCCGCAACCTGGAAACCGTCTCCTGGCAATTGAACAATCGTAGAGACAGCCATGGCGAACGCTATATACTCAGCAATGGTATTTCAGAGGATGGCATCCGCAACCTCAGTTATGAACGGCTATTTGGCAAACTGATCAGCCTGCAGGACATGATGGCGCTACTTATCGCAGACACCACCAACCGCAACATCACCCGGGTGGTACAGAGTGCTGCATCCATGACCTTCCTGCCCATCTGAGGTCCCCCCAAGGGCGCAAAATACTGTTGCGCGCTACGCGCTACGAGCAGCAACGGCTTTTATTGCTGCATCTCTTTAATGAACTGATCCGATGCCTGAATAGAGCGTTGCATCTCTGCCAGCAACCGATCAATATCCCGTTTAATGCCACCAAACTCCCCCTTCAATGAACCGATTGCCCGGGCATTGAGGTTATGTTTGAGGAACAGGGTGTTGTCTTTCAGCGCCGCCAGCACCGGCTGCATTTTCGCTTCCGATCGTTTCAACCGGGTGTGCAGGGCGTTATAACGGGATTTTGTCTCTTTCAGAGTCTGGGCACTCTGGCTGCGCAGCTTGGTATTGGTGTACTGGTCCAGCTCCTCCTGCCACTCATCAAACAACGCTTCGGCAACATCTTCAACCTTGCGAATATTATCACTGACAGACTCAGCGGCCGCTTCACTGTCATCGTAAGCGGACTGCATATCGTTATAGACCGACTCCAGCTCACCGCCATCAAAGTTCACTACTTTACGAAACTGCTCCAGTGCTGAAACAAACTCCTCCTGAGCATCATTCTGAGCGGTACGAGTGTCTTCAACCCGGTCAACCAGAATATCCCGTTTATGGATGCCAACCTTTTCCATCGCCGAGTAATAGGCACTCTGGCAGCCACTAAGCAACGGCAGCGCCAGCAAACAAACAAGTAATATGCGTTTCATAAGATTCCTTCTGAATCAGTCACAATGGTTTATTGATACGGATATTACCGATTTTATGGTTCTGATTCAGCTCCAGACAGACATCCGCACGGCCGGGCATCTCTTCCAGCATATTTCGGGTCAGCCGCTCATAGTGCTGAATAAAGCGGCGGATCTCGCGCTCATTCATAATCCGCAGATGCTGGGTGGGTTGCTGGGTATCGTAGAAATAGCGCACCCGCTCTGCCAGTTTTTTCTCCTGCTGGGAGCGCCACTCAAACACCGACTCCATACTCGGGACTTTAAGCATAATCAGCACATCGATCATGCCAAACAGCTCTTTATAGCTACCTTCGAGCTGCTGATTAACATAGTTGCGCCAGAACCCCAGCGGGTCCTCACTACGCTCCAGATCGTTAACCGACTCAGCCAGCTGGCTCTCTGACTGTGCTGAAGCGCCAACACACCAGCCCTCCAGCACAATTACATCGGCTTTACCATGCCACTCCTGCCATAAAGCAGGGGGACAGCGATCATCGATTGATTTATCGAACACCGGGATTTTTACATTTCGTCGCTCTTCACCGAACTCCCCCTTGAGTGCACGCAGCAGCTCAAGGCCCAGATCGACATCATGGGTGCCGGGCACGCCGCGGGTTTTCAGCAGAGGATGAACCGAGTGCGCCAGCTGCTCCCGGTCTTCCCGGGTTTTATAGAGATCATCAATCGACAGGCCGACCACTTTCAGATCAAACCCCTCTTCGAGTATCACCTCCAGCAGATTAAACAAGGTCGACTTACCCGCCCCCTGCGCACCATTGATTCCCACCACCAGCGGCCCCTGTTGCTGCTCTTTACGAGCGACCAGCCAGGCGCCCAGTGGCACATAGATCGATTCCAGCAGCTCTACCAGACCGATATCGACCTTCAGTGACTCCAGCGTCGAGGCAAACGCTTTTTCAACCTGGCGCACCGCCTGCTCACGCGCTGCTGGCGTCAAACAGAGTTGACCGGGAGGCCATTTACAAAGTGAACTCATCGTTTTGCTCCCTGATTTTTAACCCGGTTATCACGCAACCACCGCTGGATTGCCGTTATCTGTTCCGTTTCCATCAGAGATGGCGCATGGGTCATCCCCGGAATCCGGTAAAGATCCATATCAGGACGTAGCTGTTGCATGCGCTCGACCGTATTCGCCGTCAGCACATCGGACTTGTCTCCCCAGATCAGCATCTGCGGACAGTTAACCTGACTCCAGACAGGCTCCAGATCGATATCCTGATCCTGTATCTCCCGGCTTTGCTCGGCAATGCGGGGGTCGTAGTGCAGCCCATACTGACCATCCGAGATCCGCCGCTGTCCATACCTCGCCAGATGCTGCCACTGTTTATTACTCAGCCCCTGATAAGCGGTATAGGTGGTACGCATATACTGTTCTACAGCCGCAACGGAGTCAAAACGATGATCACCCAGATACTCAGCAATCCGCTGCAACGCGGCTTTACCCACAAAACAGCCTATATCATTAAGCACCAGTGAACGGATCGGTGAGTTTGGCAATGCCGCCAGGCAGGTACCAATAATGCCGCCCATGGAGGTGCCGATCCAATCGACCTGATCAACGTCCAGACGCGCCAACAATGTTGCCATATCGCTCAGATAACGGGGAATATCATAATTTACGCCAGGTGCGAGCCAGTCACTTTTACCTCGCCCCGGCATATCCGGGCATACCACCCGATAATCTCTGGAGAGCGCCCGTGCCAATTCATCAAAATCACGACTGTTACGCGCCAGACCATGGACACACACCAGCACCCGGTCGTTATCGGCATCGCCCCACTCATGATATACCACCCGATGAAACCCCAGGGGATCGAGCGCCATCACTGATCGGGTTCGCATAACTATCTCCTGTTATCTGCAGATCATCTGAATCTCAGCCAATTACGTAAAGCTAACATCTGGTAAAGAATTGTAAAGGGTGGAACAAATCTACTTACGCGCTTCACCAGATGTATTATGATTTGCTAATCTATTCACTACAGCGACTGACGGACAGGTAATGGCTGAACAGCAAGCAAACTCTTTTTATCAAAATAACAAGCAATGGCTGTTATCCCTTGTGATTTTGCTGGTTGCGGTTGCGGTTTTTGTTGTGCTGCAAGTCACTAAACCAACAGCCCCCTCACGCCCGGCAAAAGAGAAAGTCTGGACAGTTAAAATTATTAACGCACAACCGGCACGTTATTCACCTCAGCTATCGCTTTATGGTCAGATCGAGTCACCTTCCAGCAGCACCCTTTCCTCATCAATTAACGCCTTTGTTGAAAAACGACTGGTTTCCGAGGGCGAAAACGTCAGTGCCGGACAGTTACTGGTGCAGCTGGATAATCGTGATGCGTCACTGTTGCTGGCGCAAAAACAAGCTGAGGTTGACAGAATTGAGGCGCTGATTGCAGCAGAGAAAGTCAGTTATCAGGCCAACATTAAAGCCTTAAAAATAGAGCAGGAACTGGTCGGCATTACCCAGCTGACACTGGAACGTTATCAGGACCTGAGCAGCCGCAAACTGGCCAGCCAGAATCAGCTGGATGACGCCCGCAAGACCAAACAGCTGCAAGCACTGTCCCTGAACAGCCGTCAAAGAGCCATTGATGACCACCCTAACCAGCTGGCACAACTGCAAGCGCAGCTGAAGCAGGCCACGGCGATGCGTGACAGTGCCGCACTTGATCTGGAGCGCAGCCAGAT
>NZ_JBNKYN010000051.1:0-32875 GCF_050300915.1 Amphritea sp. | reverse complement strand
GTATGCATTCCCACGCGGGAGCGTGGGAACGAGCGACAATGATTTATATGCTCGCTAGGCCTGACAGGGAACAGGGGAGAGATTTATTTCTTGCCCCTGAACCCCTTTAGTCCACCGAACCAACGCTTTTTCTAGCAAGCGACGCAGTCGCGTCTGACCACTAGCAAGTCACGCAGTGACGTCTAGCCACTGCTCTTACCGATAGTCTCCTCCAACGGCCACAGCAGGTTGTTCACTTTATCGTAAGTTTCCTGATATTCATTCGCCGTTACCGAGTCTGCGACGATACCGCCGCCGGCCCAGCAGTGGATTTTATCGTTCTGGCAGATCAGGGTGCGGATGGTGATGCTGGTGTCCATCTGACCGGAGAAACTCAGGTAGCCGATTGAGCCGCAGTAGATGGAACGGCGGTGGGGTTCGAGTTCTTCAATGATCTCCATGGCGCGGATTTTTGGCGCGCCGGTGATGGAGCCGCCGGGAAAACTGTGTTCCAGCAGACTCAGGGGGTTGTGGTCGCTGGCGAGTTTGCCAGTGATGGTGCTGACCAGGTGGTGCACATTGGCGTAGGACTCTACGGCGAACAGTTTGGGCACCCGGACACTGCCGAGTTCGCAGGCTTTGCTGATATCGTTGCGCATCAGGTCGACGATCATCAGATTTTCTGAACGATCCTTTTCACTGTCATGCAGTGCCAGTTTCAGCTGAGCGTCTTCTGCCGGGTTAGCTCCCCGTGGCAGGGTGCCTTTTATCGGTTTCGTGGTCACCCGGCCGTCGCGGACTTCAAGAAACTGCTCCGGCGAGTGCGATAAAATCGCGCCAGTATCGGTCTCTATAAACGCAGAATAGGGGGTAGGTGCGTGTTCACGCAGCTGTTTATAGGCGCTCCAGGGGTCTCCCTGACACTCAGCCGTAAACCGCTGTGAAAAGTTAACCTGATAGCAGTCGCCGCCCTGAATATAGTCGCTGATACGATTGAGTGAGTGGTGATACTCCGGCTCTGTCATATTGCTTCTGAATTTTGTATTCAGGGTGAATGGACCATTCTCTTTCACCGGGTATGATTGCAGTTGCTGCAGATAATCTTCGGCATCTGCCTGATCAACCAGCGGTGAGGTTACCAGTACCGTTTGCTGCTGCTGGTGATCAACGATCACGGCCCAGCCATAGATACCTACCTGCATATCCGGCAGGTCGATATCTTTTTCAGTCTGCTCCGGCAGTGTTTCCAGGCAGCGCCCCAGGTCATAGGCAAAATAGCCTAACAAACCACCGCAGAATGGCAGCGCTTTAATCGCTGCCTGTTCGGGGGCCGGGCACTGCTGCTGATACTGTTTAAACACGGTTTGCAGGTGCCGGAATGGGTTGCCGCTGAATTGCTCTTCAGCCGCTTTGCGCCTGAGGTTGGTGATCCCGTCACTGTAGCTCAGTTTAACCACGGGATCTGCGGCAATAATATCGTAGCGTCCATAACGTCCGCTGGGTTTGCCGCTGTCGAGATATACCGGCGCAGGCAGGTGCCGGATACGTTCGAAATAGAGGGTACTGTTAGCCAGATATGGGAGTGAAAAAAGTCGGTACACCCGATAACCCTTAATGCTTGCCCGTAAGTCGCAACTGTTAGCGTTAGCGGATAACAGGCTATGATAGATTGTTCACCATGCTGATATCGCGCTCTTCTTTGAACGGCGGTGAGAGCCTGGCAGAAAAAGGAATTGTAGCGATCCATTAGCGGTAAAGCGAGGTTGATCACTGTTATTTCAGTCTTTCCCGGAGGAGAGGGGGAATTGTGAGCCACAACAGGATAATATGCCGGTTTTCAATTGTTATTGTTTGTGTCATCGTGTTTTCAGCCACCCTTATTTTATAGCAGTCAGAATCGTTATCATGATTAAACACCCTTATAAGATCAGTCAGCATCAGCTTAATCTCCCTGACCAACAGTTAAGTTATCAGCTCTATAAGAAAGCCTGTGAGGGGCAGCCGCGTCGCATTGTGATGTTGCATGGTGCGGGAGTGGCGGGTGAGGATACCTGGGCGGCGATTGCGATGCTGGTGAGTCAGTGGGATGAGATTCTGATACCGGATCAGCGGGGCACCGGAAAGACCCGTTACCCTGATGGCGAAGAGCACCCGTTTACGGTGAATGAGCTGGTTAATGATATTGGTGCGCTGGTGGATCATCTCGGTTGGTGGCAGTTTGATCTGGCGGGCTACTCCATGGGTGGTATGGTCTCGCTGCTATATAAGCAGCGCTATCATGAGCGGGTACAGAAACAGTATCTGATGGAAGCTGCTGTTTTGGACCGACCCAGCTGGGAGTCTACTGTGAATCTGCGACTGCAATTTAGTGAAGCCGCTGAACAGCTTAAAGGAGATCAGGCAGAAACCGGCATTAAAGCGTTTCTGGATACGATTTCGCCCAACCGTAAAGTAGCACCGCAGACCGAGTTGTTGACAATCCAACGTCTTGGTGCCCGTCCACTGGGGTTTGCTAACGCCCTTAACTGTGTCACTCAGGCGATTAATAGCATCGACCGGGAAGCACTGGTGGCGGCCCAGGGGGATGTTTCCAGTTTTATTGGTGGCCACAGTGTTGATCTGATGCATCAGTATCAGCGGGATCTGGCGGAGCGCCTGCCCAACTGGCACTACTTTATGGTGCCAGGCACGGATCATTCGCTGCCATTTCAAAAACCGCGTCAGATCGCCCGTATTATGGATGCTGAACTGCTGCGTTTCCTCGCTTGATCGATCCCTCTGAGCTAGACTTCAAGCCTCGTTATGCGGGGCTTTTTTATACCGGTCTGTAATCAGTATATACCCCTATACTTTTGTAGTATGTCGACAGTTTTTGTCTTTGGTATGGTTGACGATACAGTTGTTGCTCTGTATTGTTAGCCAAATAACAAGATTGTCGACAATCCATTAAGAAGGTTGTGATGGCAGAAATTATAGAATTAACCGAAAATTCAGCAGAAGTGCGCACGCTGGCTGACCGTGTCAGCGCCCAGCTGATTACCGCGATTGTTCGTGGTGATATCCCTCCAGGTCAGAAGATCAGTGAGCCGGAGCTGGCACGTACTTATGGCATTAGCCGAGGCCCGCTGCGTGAAGCGATCCGGCAGCTTGAAGGGTTGCGACTGGTGGTGCGTATTCCCCATGTTGGTGCCCGGGTGGTCTCCCTGACGCCGGAGGAGCTGGTTGAGATCTATCGTATCCGTGAAGCTCTGGAAGGGATGGCTTGTCGGCTTGCTGCTGAAAATATGTCAACAGCTGAGATCAACAGCCTGCGGGAACTGCTCTATCAGCATGAGAGAAATATTCAGGAAATTGATGGCCGGGCCTACTTTCAGAAAGAGGGTGACCTGGATTTCCACTACCGGATAGTTCAGTCCAGTAAAAATACTAAGCTGTTTGAACTGCTTGGTGGTGAGCTTTATCACCTGGTACGGATGTACCGTTATCAGTTCAGCGTTTCAAAATCACGTCCACAGCGCGCCCTGAAGGAGCATCACCGCATCCTCGATGCGATTGAAGAGAGGGATGGTGAGCTGGCGGAACTGTTGATGCGTCGCCATATAGGCCGGGCGCGTAAAAATATTGAAGAACGTCTGAACCCCACGAACAAAGAAGAGAGGGAATAACCTATGAGCAAACTGACCGCTGGCGGACGTTTCCGCAAAGCATTAGCAGAAACAACTCCACTGCAGATCGTGGGTACCACCAACGCCTATCATGCGATGATGGCTGAGCGCGTTGGTCACAAAGCGATCTACCTGTCCGGTGGCGGCGTTGCTAACCACTCTTATGGTCTTCCCGATCTGGGCATGACCTCTATGAACGACGTTCTGGCTGATGTTACCCGCATTACCAGTGCCGTAGAAACTCCACTGATTGTCGATATCGATACCGGCTGGGGGGGCGCATTTAATATTGCCCGTACTGTTAAAGAGATGACCAAGTTCGGTGCGGCCGGTTGTCATATTGAAGATCAGGTGGCGCAGAAGCGTTGTGGTCACCGTCCTAATAAGGAGATCGTTTCTCTGGAAGAGATGGTCGATCGTGTTAAAGCCGCTGTTGATGCCAAGACGGATGATGATTTCTTCCTGATCGCCCGTACCGATGCGTTCCAGATGGAAGGGCTGAATGCGGCCGTTGAGCGTGCACAGGCCTGTCTGGAAGCCGGTGCTGACGGTATCTTTGCTGAAGCCGTTCACACACTGGATGACTATCAGGCGTTCTCTGATGGTATTAACGGTGCACACCTGCTGGCTAACATCACTGAGTTTGGTGCGACACCGCTGTTTAACACTGAGGAGCTGGCCGCTAATGGCGCGACCATGGTGTTGTATCCGCTGTCAGCCTTCCGTGCGGCTAACCTGGCGGCACTGAATGTCTTTGAAGCGATTCTGCGTGACGGTGATCAGAAAGCAGTCGTTGATACCATGCAAACTCGTATGGACCTTTACGACTTCCTTAACTACCACGATTTTGAACAAAAACTGGATGCCTTGTTCCAGGAAGGTAAAAACAAGTAATCAGCCGCAGAGCTGAACCTTGAAGGGATAAACCCCGCTGCGCTGTTCAGCGGGAATATCGACAGAATCAGAGCAAAAAATACTGTAACGGGTAAACACATCTATAAGACCCGCAAGCAGAGAGGAGAGATAGGATGGCTGAAGCTAAGAAATTAAGCGGTGCGGGTCTGCGCGGGCAGTCCGCCGGTGACACAGCACTGTGTACGGTTGGTAAATCCGGTGCAGGTCTTACGTACCGTGGCTACGATATCAAAGAGCTGGCAGACAAAGCGCAGTTCGAAGAGGTTGCATATCTGCTGCTATATGGAAAGCTGCCAAATCAGGGTGAACTTGATGCTTACAAAGCGCGCCTGAAAGGTATGCGTGCGCTGCCAGACGCTCTGAAAACGGTTCTGGAGCAGATCCCTGCCGATGCTCATCCAATGGATGTGATGCGTACCGGGTGTTCAATGCTGGGTAATCTGGAAACTGAGCAGAGCTTTGCTGATCAGCATGATCATATCGACCGCATGCTGGCGGTATTCCCGGGTATGATCAACTACTGGTACAACTTCAGCCACAATGGCAAACGTATCGATGTTGAAACCGATGCGGACTCTATTGGCGAGCAGTTCCTCTGGACGCTGCATGGGAAGAAACCTGAACCACTGCATGTTGATGTGATGCATGCCTCGCTGATTCTCTATGCCGAGCATGAGTTTAATGCGTCAACCTTTACGGCACGTGTTTGCGCTTCCACTTTGTCTGATATCCATAGCTGTGTAACCGCGGCGATCGGTTCACTGCGCGGCCCTCTGCATGGCGGTGCTAACGAAGCGGCGATGGCGATGATTCAGGACTGGCGCTCTCCGGATGAAGCTGAAGCTGAAATCATGGCGATGCTGGCCCGTAAAGATAAGATTATGGGCTTTGGTCACGCGATCTACCGTGATTCTGACCCCCGTAATGCGATTATCAAAGAGTGGTCGAAAAAGCTTTCAGAGCAGGTCGGCGATGAGTATCTGTACGCCGTGTCTGAGCGGGTTGAAGCGGTGATGTGGCGGGAGAAAAAACTCTTCTGTAACGCTGACTTCTTCCATGCCTCTGCCTACAACTTTATGGGCATTCCGACTGAACTGTTTACACCGATCTTCGTATGCTCCCGGGCTGCAGGCTGGACGGCACATGTGATGGAACAGCGTGCGAATAACCGCATTATCCGTCCGTCTGCTGATTATACCGGTCCGGACAGTGCTGAGTGGATCGATATTGCTGATCGTCCTTAATTACACCGTGAAAACAGGGAAAGGGTTTTTATCCTTGCTCCGAATTCAATAACGACTAATACAGGTGTTATATGAACACTGAATACCGCAAGCCTTTAGCAGGCACTGGCCTGGATTACTTCGACACCCGTGCGGCGGTTGAAGCGATTAAACCCGGTGCTTATGCAACTCTGCCTTATACCTCCCGGGTACTGGCCGAGCAGCTGGTGCGTCGCTGTGAGCCCGATGCACTGACTGATTCTCTGAAGCAGTTGATTGAACGTAAGCAGGACCTGGACTTTCCCTGGTATCCTGCGCGGGTGGTCTGTCATGACATCCTCGGTCAGACTGCACTGGTTGACCTTGCAGGTCTGCGTGATGCGATCGCTGATCAGGGGGGAGACCCTGCCAAAGTAAATCCGGTTGTCCCGACTCAGCTCATCGTTGACCACTCACTGGCCGTGGAAGCACCAGGTTTTGATCCGGATGCTTTCCAGAAGAACCGTGATATTGAAGACCGTCGTAACGATGACCGTTTCCATTTTATCGAGTGGTGTAAGACTGCGTTCGATAACGTAGACGTCATCCCTGCGGGTAACGGCATCATGCACCAGATCAACCTGGAGAAGATGTCTCCGGTGATTCAGGCCCGTGATGGTGTTGCCTTCCCGGATACCTGTGTCGGTACTGACAGCCATACGCCACACGTGGATGCACTGGGTGTTATCGCAATCGGTGTGGGTGGTCTGGAAGCTGAAACCGTGATGCTGGGGCGTCCATCGATGATGCGTCTGCCGGACATTATCGGTGTTAAGCTGGTGGGCAAGCGCCACCCGGGCATTACCGCGACCGACATGGTACTGGCGATTACCGAGTTCCTGCGTAACGAAAAAGTGGTTTCAGCCTATCTGGAATTCTTCGGCGAGGGGGCTAAAGCACTGACCATCGGAGACCGTGCGACGATCTCTAACATGACCCCCGAGTTTGGTGCCTCTGCTGGTATGTTCTATATCGACGAGCAGACCATCGACTATCTGAAGCTAACCGGCCGTGCACCTGAACAGGTGGCTTTAGTCGAACAGTACGCTAAAGAAACCGGTCTGTGGGCGGATGATCTGGCTGACGCGCAGTATGAGCGTGTTCTGGAGTTTGATCTGTCGACGGTGGTGCGCAACATGGCGGGGCCTTCTAACCCCCATCGCCGTCTGCCAACCTCTGCACTGAATGAGCGGGGTATCGCCAGTGACGAGATGCTGGCTGCCGCCAAAGCAGAAGAGGCTGATGGTCTGATGCCTGATGGCGCAGTGATTATCGCTGCGATCACCAGCTGTACTAACACCTCTAACCCCCGCAACGTGGTTGCTGCCGGTCTGGTCGCTAAGAAAGCCAACGAACTGGGATTGATTCGTAAACCATGGGTTAAAACCTCGTTTGCACCGGGTTCCAAGGTTGCCAAGTTGTACCTGGAAGAAGCGGGCCTGCTGTCTGAGATGGAAAAACTGGGCTTTGGCATCGTCGGTTACGCCTGTACCACCTGTAACGGTATGTCCGGCGCGCTCGACCCTGTGATTCAGCAGGAGATTATTGATCGGGATCTGTATGCGACGGCGGTACTGTCGGGTAACCGTAACTTTGATGGCCGGATCCATCCCTATGCTAAGCAGGCGTTCCTGGCGTCACCACCGCTGGTGGTTGCCTATGCAATCGCCGGTACCATCCGTTTTGATATCGAAAAAGATAGTCTGGGAACCGATAAAGAGGGCAATCCGGTCACGCTGAAAGATATCTGGCCAACGGATGAAGAGATCGATGCCATCGTTGCAACGGCGGTTAAGCCTGAACAGTTTAATCAGATTTACATCCCGATGTTTGATCTGGGGGCGGTAGAGAAATCACCGAGCCCGTTGTATGACTGGCGTCCACAGACCACCTATATCCGTCGTCCTCCCTACTGGGAAGGTGCTCTGGCGGGTGAACGTACCATGAAGGGGATGGTGCCTCTGGCGGTACTGGGTGACAACATCACCACTGACCACCTGTCGCCGTCTAACGCGATTCAGGCCTCCAGTGCGGCGGGTGAATACTGCGCCAAAATGGGCTTGCCGGAAGAGGACTTCAACTCTTACGCAACTCACCGGGGTGATCACCTGACAGCACAACGTGCCACTTTTGCTAACCCTAAACTGCTGAACGAGATGTGTCGTGATGAGAATGGTGAAGTGAAGCAGGGTTCTCTGGCGCGTATCGAGCCAGAAGGTCAGGAAAGCCGTATGTGGGAAGCGATTGAGACCTACATGGAACGTAAACAGCCACTGATCATTATTGCCGGTGCCGACTATGGTCAGGGTTCTTCCCGTGACTGGGCGGCCAAAGGTGTGCGTCTGGCGGGTGTTGAAACGATTGTGGCGGAAGGCTTCGAGCGTATCCACCGCACCAACCTGGTCGGCATGGGGGTATTGCCTCTGGAATTTAAAGCCGGGGATAACCGCAATACCTATGGCATCGACGGCACGGAAACCTACGATGTGGTTGGTGAGATCAGTCCGCGTTGTGACCTGACCGTAGTGATGACCCGCCGCAATGGCGAGGTGGTCGAGATCCCGGTGACCTGTCGTCTGGATACCGCTGAAGAGGTTCATGTATACGGTGCTGGCGGTGTACTGCAGCGCTTTGCTCAGGACTTCCTGGAAGCCAACGCATAAGCGTTGAACTGCTAAGCAGGGTTGGATAAGCACTCTTCCGACCCTGCTGTCTTTTTAAAGAAAGTTGTTAAAGAGAACCGTTAAAGAGAGCTTTTAATAAGTACTTTTGAGAAGAGCTTTTATCTATCTGAACTTATTAAGCGTTTTCTGAAAAAGAGTGTCGTTTTAAATGGCACTCAGAGACACAGGAATATAAAAAATGGCATTTGTCCCTCAGGTAAAAATTCCCGCTACCTACATCCGTGGCGGTACCAGTAAAGGTGTTTTTTTCCGTCGCCAGGATCTTCCTGAAGCGGCACAGCAGCCGGGAGAAGCCCGCGATAATATCCTGCTGCGGGTGATCGGTAGCCCGGACCCTTATGGTCAGCAGATTGATGGTATGGGGGGGGCAACCTCCAGCACCAGCAAGACGGTGATTCTGGATAAAAGCAGTGAACCCGGTCACGATGTTGATTATCTGTTTGGTCAGGTAGCCATTAACAAAGCTTTTGTCGACTGGTCGGGTAACTGTGGCAACCTGACCGCTGCGGTCGGTGCCTTCGCCATCAGTAATGGTCTGGTAGACGCTGAGCGGATTCCTGAAAACGGCATCTGTACGGTGCGGATCTGGCAGAAAAACATCAGCAAAACCATCATTGCCCATGTGCCGATGACCAATGGTGAGGTACAGGAAACCGGTGACTTCGAGCTGGATGGGGTGACGTTTCCGGCGGCTGAGGTGGTGATCGAGTTTATGGATCCGGCCGATGGCGAAGGGTCAATGTTCCCGACCGGTAATCTGGTCGATGATCTTGAGGTTCCGGGAGTCGGCACTTTTAAGGCCACGATGATCAATGCCGGTATTCCAACCATCTTCCTCAATGCTGCTGATATTGGTTACACCGGTACTGAGCTGCAGAAAGATATTAACTCCGATGCGGCCGCACTGGAGCGTTTTGAAACGATTCGTGCCTATGGTGCGGTGAAGATGGGCCTCATCAGTGATATCTCTGAAGCGGTTGCCCGCCAGCATACACCTAAAGTGGCTTTTGTCGCACCTGCAACCGACTATGTATCGTCCAGTGGTAAGCAAATATCTGCCGATGATATTGATGTCTGCGTCCGGGCTTTGTCGATGGGTAAACTACATCACGCGATGATGGGCACTGCATCAGTGGCTATCGCGACTGCGGCTGCGGTACAGGGAACTCTGGTTAACCTGGCAGCGGGTGGTGTTGAGCGCGATGCAGTTGTTTTCGGTCATCCGTCTGGCACTCTGCGCGTAGGTGCCGCGGCAACGATGCAGGAGAACGGTGACTGGACCGCAACCAAAGCGGTGATGAGTCGCAGCGCTCGGGTACTGATGGAAGGATTTGTCCGCATTCCCGGAGATAGCTTCTAAGCACTGAAAACTGATTTTCATTCTGCAGCGAAGTTAGCTGCAGGATGTTGCCGATGTCGAAGTGGCAGTCAGACGTTCAGGCCTCCCTATCAAGGACTGTGCGTTTCACTTCACGCTTAGGCCCTGCACGCAAGTACAGGGCCTTTTTTTCTTTTACCACAGAGGACAAATTATCCGCTTTCCTCTGTGTTCTCTGTGTCCTCGGTGGTGAATCTGTTTTTGTCAGGCCGTCCCGGCCCGGATGACTGCTGATGTTCTATGCAGGGTTAAGTGTTCAGGTGGGAGCTGTTACCAACGGCGATAGCCCTCGCTAATCTGTCCATGATTTTTTACCACAGCGAACACAGAGGACACCGAGAAGCACAATAACCTGCGTTCCTCTGTATTCTCTGTGTCCTCGGTGGTGAATCTGTTTTTGTCAGGCAGCTCCGGGCCATACAACCTGTATGTGAAAGCGATTATGTCAGGTTACTTTCCCCCGAATTGTGCTTATATGCCCGATGGCTGTTGCTTATAGTCTTTCGAAATCAGTTGCAGGCTGTCTTCGGCAAAGCCGCTACCCGCCTCTCTGTAAAAGTTGAACACTTTATCAATACCGGCATCAAGCAGCTTTTGCCGGTCATCTTCATAGCGTGCTATCGCCGCAATTTGTCCTTTATAACCACAGTTTGCCAGCTGAATAGTAATATTCCGGCTGTCTTCAATGGAGGGGAGGGCCAGTAGTATCAGTTTGATCTCTGAGGTGTCGAAGCTTTCCCAGAAGTCGGCATCTTCACCATCGCCAAAGCAGACATTCAAACCCTTCTCCTGTAATTGCGCGGCTCTGAATCGGTCTGAGTCCAGTCCGGCAACCCGGTGATCGATGATGTTGTGCAATGCTTTATATGCACCTTTACCTACCCGTCCCATACCGATGACCAGAACCTCCGCTTGAGGAAATTGTTCAATGATATCCGCTTTAAGACGGTGGCTGCTTTCATAGTGCTTAAGACGATCTTTATGCAGCATGTAAAAGCGGTGTGCACGTGGATAGAGGATGCTGGTCAGTACAAATGAGAGTGACACGGCCAGCGCGAGAATTACCAGCCATTCACGGCTGAGCCAGCCTGAGTCGACGCTTAATGCTGCCACGATCAGGCCAAACTCACTGAAGTTACTCAGCGCGAGTGAAGCGAGATAGGCAGTACGACTACGAAGTCTGAGGCGGGTGAAAAGTGCAAAAAACAGCAGGAACTTAATGCCGATCAGCAGAGAGATCAGTGCGGCTGTACCCAGCATTGACCAGGTTGGCAGAGCGGTAAAGCCGATCGATAAAAAGAAACCGATCAGGAACAGGTCTTTAAAACTGAGTAGCGACTTGGTTAATTCTGAGGCCTTGGCGTGATGTGCGAGCAAAATGCCAAACACCAGTGCGCCGAGATCACCTTTTACACCAACCAGTTGGAAAAGCTCGTAGCCACCAAGGGCGAAGAAAAAGCCGGTTAACGGCAGTAACTCACCGTGTCCAGCTTTATCCAGTAGCTTGTAAAGCAGGGGACGGGCGAAGATAAGCGCAAACAGTAAAGGAGCCCAGATAGATGGCACTTTCCCGGTAGCGGCCACCAGGAAAAGCACCGCAACAATATCCTGCATGACCAGCACACCGATGGCCAGTTGGCCATGACGGGTTTTCATCTCACCGTTCTCTTCCAACAGTTTAACGATGCAGACCGTGCTGCTGAAACTGAGGGCAAAGCCGAGCAGGGCGGCGGTGGTCAGATCAACGCTACTGTAATAAGGCACAGCCACTGCAGCCATCAGCAGTACAAAAGAGCCGAATAGGATGATCCAGAGCGCCATATGGCTTAGCGTACTGGCCCATACCTCACGTCTTAGAAGATCGCCAATATGCAGTTTAAGACCGATGGTAAACAGCATCAGGGTAATGCCAAGGTCGGCAAGAGTATCCAGGCTGGCAGTCGGTTCGATGCCGAGAAAATGCAGCAGAAAGCCAGCCAGCAGGAAACCGATCAAGGGCGGCATTCCGATCAGTTTAAGTGATAAACCACAGACAAAAGCAAACAGAATCCAGATAAAATCCATATAAATAAGTCTTTGTTTTTAAATTGATTTACTGAAGAAGACTAAGGCTATGCTAACACTAATCAGCGCTGAAGCTCTATAGAGAGTTTTATGCTGATGGTCAGTTTCAGCAAGATTACTCCGGTTTCACTTTTGCAGTTGAAATGTGACTTTTATCACTAAATGATTTTAGGGGAGTGGAACTCCGAAGGTGCTGGGGAGCTTCGCTAGCAGGCGCGGTGTTTGCCGCGCCTCTGGTCATCTTTCTGCCTATCGACGTTCAGGGGGGATCCGCAGTTCTTTAGAGGAAGTCTCATCACCCTGAGTCAGAAGAGGCTGTATTCCAGTTTCTTAAAAGCGCATTAACAAATACTCGATCCTTATGGTCTGAGGTAGACACATAGAGCACGAAACTAGTGCCATCTTTCCTGACGATTGTGACCGTTGTGTTTCCCGTAAATCCCTTCTCCCACTGAACCTGTATATCTGCAATTTCATCGTAAGATGCCTGTTGCTGTTCAAAGAGATCGTTCTCGTTCTTCCAGTATGAGAAGACGTGACGCTGGGTAAAGCCATTGCCATCTTCACTGATAAACAAAAACGCATCGCTGTAGAAGTACTCTATCTCATCACCGGGTTGTAGCACGCCCCGGCGCTGCATGAGTTTGATATTGAAATTCATCAACTGGCTGCCTTTTATGACCGCCTCACTAGGTATAAAACCCATTTGACCACCAATAGGGAGGGAGCATAAAGGAAGGCTTAAAACCACTAAAAGATAGTGGCGAACGCACCAGCGAGAGTGTTTTCTATAGTCGGGGGAATCGCTACCGTTTATAAAGTGAATATAGTTTGCTAGCGGCAGCACCAGTAGCGCACTCAGTAGCAAAGATGGAAATGCAAATGCCCCTGTGTTACCTGCCAGCACCGTGATAAAAAATAGCAGTCCCAGACAGGTTGCCACTAAGGTGCCGGGCAAATGATTTTTTCCAAAGCGTTGATCACTATCCTGTTTAAGTTTTTTCCAGAGAGGGATATACCAGAGATAGTAAAAAAAGCCCCGTACAAATGGCATGGAGGCGTTGTTTTCCTGTTCTTTGATATAGCGAAAGTTTTTATAGAACCAGTAGAAGCCATAGAAGCCGAACGTCAGAACCCACATAGCGGTCAGTTTGAAAATTGAAACCGGAAAGAAAGCCTGGGCGTCACTGTCAGGATTACGTTTGCGGTCGCGACGCCACAGCAGAAACACCAGCAGATACAGGGCGATATATAAAGCGATAAAAGCAATTACCAGCCAGTTGTAATTTGCCTCTTCATTGCTTTCTGCCGGCACGGTTGCGCCAGCGCTTTTGTAGATACCATAGCTGAGATGATTTTCAACTCGTTTGAGCGCACTAAGGTAGCTCTGGTATTTGTCCGCAGGGACATACTCGGCTTTGGTTTGGTAGATATACCGCAGGGTGAGTCGTTTTTGCGCCGGATCAAAATGGATTTCATTCTGAAAATAAAAGAGATCATTATCCTCGGTGAAGTTCTGGTCATCAAAACTCCAGTCATACTCTTCAAAGTTTAAATGAATGGTTTGTTCCAGGTGTTCGGGATGAGACAGATAGAGTGGGTGGTTTCGGCTGGGTTCATCGGGAATAGCCAGTGCATAGCTTACAATATTGCCGTAAAAATCTGCTTCAAGTTGTTGCTGCCTGGTATTCTCCTGCCAGAAATCCATAATCCGATACTGTTCGGTTGTGCGTAGAGTGTTGTAATCGGCGTCATCTTTAAACTGAATAGCCTCTTTTACCTGTATACCCGGATAGTAGCTCTGGAAAAATTCCAGATACTCTCTCTGAATCTGGTTATTGCCTGTAGAGGCAAAACGCTGACGTTGATTCTCTGCATTCCAGCCGTAATTGACCGTTTCAGAGGAAAACTCTACATCGCCCTCTGCGGGTATCATAAAGTTGTCATTGACGAAGACACCGTATTTTGACTGTAATGGCAGCATCTGAGTCAGTTCAGCGGTTGCTGGGCGTAACACCAGTGCATAGCCGAAATCTGCTTGTTGGATATTATCTATTCCACCGTATTGATAGCTACGGGTAGGATCCAACCAGTAGTTGTTACCCTTGTACTGCATATAGGTGATAACGTGATCAAACGCATTGATACTGGGTAAGCGTTTGTCTAACTGCGCTTCAGTATTAACAAGTGCAGGGTATGCTTCCACGCCCAGTTGTTTTAACAATGTCAGTAATAATACGGTTTTATCTTTGCAATCGCCGTAACGGTTACGCAGTGTTTCCGGTGCGGGTGTTGGCCGATGCGAATTTTGCCCCAGCTCGATACCCAGGTAACGAACCTCATCCTGAACAAAGTGCAGCGCTGCTGCAATCTGTGCGTCTACTCCCTCATGGGTGGATTTAATATCACTTACAAGTTGTTCTATTTCATCATCTGCAATGATCACGTTCTGGTATAGCTGCTGACCCCAGTCAGCGACCGCTTTCCACGAACCCAGTTCACTTAATGAGATAACCCCCCAGGGGTTAAACCAGACAGGTGTGTTTTTATCGATGATGAGAGGGGCTATCTGGTCTGACTGTAAACGATATTCGCTACCCGTGGCGGTATTGGTATGAGCCAGCTTAAGGTTGCTGTTATTGATCTGGACGTGTAGTGGGGTAGGTTTATTCCATAATACACGCAGTGATAGCCTGCCGAGAGGCACCGACCAGTTCAGGTATTGGTTGAAGGAGAAGAGGTTCTGATAAACCGGATTCATCCCCTGTATCGAATAACTGTATTCGATGATATCCCCCACCCGTACATCATCAAGTATGATATTAACGGTCATGCGTCCGTTGTAGATCAGATCATCTGACTCTTCCTCCCGCTGAATCTGTTTAATACGTGCGGTATGTATTTTGTCGATAACCACCGCGTCACGGATAATATGCAGATCATGTAACTTAAATGACTGATAACTGGGGTCATAATTCATATTCAGCTGTGAGCTTTCGGTGACGCCCATCTGATTCACAATATAGTCTGCACGGTGATGGTGGTATTGAGGCTGCTGCCCCTGGTTAACCTTCACCTGAGTATCAAGCAGAAGGTAGTAAATACCATTCTGGATCTGGTCCTGAGGAAAGTTGCTTGTACTGGGAAGACTGACGGGGGTCACCCAGTTTGGTGAGGGTGCAGTGTTAATATCGCTGTTTGCCCAGCAGGCATTAGCGAAAAGCATCCCAACGTATGTAAAAAAAATCTTTAACCACAACTGCTTCTTCGTTTTCATAACGTTCCATGTCTTTCAATATCCCTGTGGCGTTCTGAGTCGCTGTGGGTGAAAGTGCGAGCAAAAAATACGCCAGCGGTGCAGAGTGCTGCAGGTCGAACAGACGTATATCGGAATGAGTGCACAGGCCGCAGATGGAATGCTACCAGCGTTATCGGCTGCCTTTACAGATCTGTTGGAGGTGTCTGTCGACAGTCTCCTGATCAATCCTCACATAATTTTTGAGCGATGAAAAGTGCTACCGCGGCCGGAGAGGAACAGGGATAAACGTTGATGAGATGCTGGGTGTAATCGGGGGGAGAGGTGAAGCATCAATAACAGAAACTGATATGTCGATTAATAATAATGTTTATTAAAGATCGAACTGGATCAATTGTTCACCCTGTTCTGATGCTTCCAGATACCAGCCAGACTTATCCCAGTCGCCAAGGACTATGCGCCGCTTACCCCCTTCAAGTAAGTGCACTGCCGGGCGATGCGTATGACCATGGATAAGCAGGTTACAGTTTGATCCGGCCATCGCGGCCAGCACTGCTTGCTGATTCACATCCATAATTTCGGTGCTCTTGCCTGCGGTCTGGGTTTCACTGGCCATGCGCAGCTGTCTGGCCATCTCCAGCCGCTCTTCCACTGACTTGGTGAGCACCGCTTGCTGCCATTGCGGATTGCGCAACTGCTGCCGCAGCGCCTGATAGGCATGGTCATCGGTACACAGCTGGTCACCATGCATCAGTAGTGCAGGCCCGGATGCCAGCTGAACAACCTCGCTATCGCCCAGAATCTGAACGCCGGTCAGTTCTGCAAAGCTGCTGCCGATGAGGAAGTCCCGGTTGCCATGCTGAAAGAATAGCTTACAGCCTGATTGGGAGAGGGTGCTTAATTCAGTAACAACCGGTTGCAGGTCGTCAGGGATAAAGTCATCACCAATCCAGGCTTCAAACAGGTCACCCAGTATGTAGAGCTGGTCGCACTCTTTTGCCGTGGTCGCCAGAAAATGCAGTAACGCCCGGGTAAGATCCGGGCGTCCGCTGTGAAGATGAAGATCGGATATAAACAGTGTACGCATTATTCGGCGCTATCTGCTTCCACAATTTCAGCTGAAGTGATGATCACATCTTCAGCGGGAACATCCTGATGGCCGCTGCGGAATGTGGTGGAAACTCCTTTGATCTTATCGACGACATCCAAACCTTCAGTCACTTTACCAAACACTGCATAACCCCAGCCTTCGGTGGTTTTTGCTGTGTGGTCAAGGAAGGTGTTGTCGCTGACATTGATAAAGAACTGAGCAGATGCACTGTGGGGATCCATAGTACGGGCCATTGCCAGGGTACCACGTTTGTTCTGCAGACCATTGTCGGCTTCGTTCTCGATGCTGCCGGAGGTTTTCTTACTCACCATGCCAGGTTCAAAGCCGCCACCCTGAATCATAAAACCATCGATGACCCGGTGAAAAATCACGCCATCGTAGAAGCCATCTTTAACATAGTTTTCGAAGTTTTCTGCGGACTTGGGCGCTTTTTCATAATCCAGTTCAATCGTGATATCGCCAAAGTTAGTGTGCAGTACGATCATGCTTACGATCCCTTTGTTTTTACTAGATATTTTTGTCTAGTAAGTTTGTCTTATAAATTTTGTATCTCATCAATGGGCGTCATTATACTAAAGAATTAATCCGATAACTAACTGATTAATTTCGGCTTACTTATGGTTGTATGAGGGGCATCTGTCTATAATGTTGGCCTATTTGATTTCAAACGGATTTTAAGACGCCTCTATGAGCAACAACGACGCCAGCAATACTGTTAAACAACCTACTAACTTTATTCATCAGGTTATCGAACAGGACCAGCAGCAGGGACTGGAAAAGGTGGTAACACGTTTTCCACCAGAGCCGAATGGCTATCTGCACATCGGTCATGCTAAGTCGATCTGCCTCAACTTTGGCACCGCTGAGAAGTATAACGGTGAATGTAACCTGCGTTTTGATGATACCAATCCGGGTAAAGAGGATCAGGAGTATGTCGATGCCATTATGGACGATGTGCGCTGGCTGGGCTTTAACTGGGCCGGGGATGTGCGTTACGCCTCTGACTATTTCGATACCTTCTATGCCTGGGCTCAGCACCTGATTAAAGAGGGTAAAGCCTATGTCTGTGACCTTAGCCCGGAACAAGCCAGTGAGTACCGGGGCTGGGCGACAGAACCGGGCAAGAATAGCCCGTTTCGTGAGCGCTCTGCAGAGGAAAACCTTGAGCTGCTGGAGCGGATGAAAAACGGCGAGTTTGATGAGGGAAGCCGGGTGTTGCGGGCCAAAATTGATATGGCATCGCCTAACATGAACCTGCGTGACCCGATTCTTTACCGTATTCGTAAGCAAAGCCATCACCAGACTGGCGACAAGTGGTGCATCTACCCGAGCTATGATTTTGCGCATGGTCAGGAAGATGCAATCGAGGGGGTGACTCACTCGATCTGTACCCTTGAGTTTGCTGACCATCGACCGCTGTATGAGTGGTTTATTGAAAACCTGCCGGTGCCGAGTGTTCCGCGTCAGTATGAGTTTGGTCGTCTGAATATCAATTATACGGTGACCAGCAAACGTAAGCTGAAACAGCTGGTTGATGAAGGCCACGTGAATGGTTGGGATGATCCACGGATGCCAACCATTCAGGGGATGCGCCGTCGCGGCTATAGCCCGCAAGCCGTACGCAATTTCTGTGACAGTCTGGCGGTATCCAAAACCGATGGTACTGTGGATATGGCGCAGTTTGAGTTTTTTATCCGTGAAGACCTGAACGACAATGCGGCGCGGGCTATGTGTGTGATGAATCCGCTGAAGCTGATCATTACCAACTTCCCTGAAGGTGAGGTCGAGATGCTTAGCGCTCCGGTGCATCCGCAGAAAGAGATGGGCAGCCGTGAACTGCCGTTTACCCGTGAGCTTTATATCGATCGCGCCGATTTCAGTGAAGACTCAACCCTGTCCCGCAAGAAGTTCCGTTTGCTGGTGCCGGGCGACTATATGCGTCTGCGCAGTGCTTATGTGATTAAAGCAGAAGACTTTGTTAAAGATGATGCCGGTGAGATTATTGAAGTTCACGCATCGCTGCTGCCGGGCACGGTGGGTGAGAATCCTGAAGAGGGCATCAAACCACGCGGTGTAATGCACTGGGTGT
The DNA here is from genome assembly GCF_050300915.1 of Amphritea sp. Lineage (GTDB taxonomy): Bacteria > Pseudomonadota > Gammaproteobacteria > Pseudomonadales > Balneatricaceae > Amphritea. The sequence continues at coordinate 14,472 of NZ_JBNKYN010000051.1, read as the reverse complement.
CAGCGACTGAGGGTAAGCAGGCGAAAGTTCGCGTCTATGATCGTCTGTTCAATGTTGAGTCTCCTGATAAAGGCGATGGGGATTTCCTTGCCAACATCAATCCGGATTCCTTCAGTGAGATTGATAATTGCTGGGTAGAGCCTGGCCTGGTAGATGCCGCACCGGAAACTGCGTTCCAGTTTGAACGTGAGGGCTATTTTGTTGCCGACCGTTACGAGCACTCGCCAGAGACACCGGTATTTAATAAGACTATCGGTCTGCGTGATACCTGGAAAAAATAGTGCGCGGGACAACCCTCATGAAATAAAAAAATGGCTACCCAGGGGTAGCCGTTTTTTTATGTATGTATCAGATATAGCAGGGCGTTTTATGCAGGTTATGCCGGGTATGCAGGCTCAGCCCAAGCGATTCAAGATCGGTATTCTTGAGAATTTCAGCTGATAGTGGCAGGAAGAATGATTCTTCATATTTAGCATGCAGCAGATAGTGTTCAGCCATTCCTACCGACGCCTCTTTGTCCAGCCGGGCAAACTGACCTTTCGCCAGTTTTTTGATATCCCCTTCAATTTTTTTCCACTCTTTTTCCAGGTGGCGGTGCTCCTCAGTCAGCCGTTTTACCATCTGGCTGGTTTGTACCAGTTCAGACCCCGGGCTGGCACAGTCCATGACGATATTAAATAGCTCCTGTTCCTCTTCATGATGGTGGTTGAGTACCACCTCATGGTAGAAGTCGAGCAGCTTTTGAGCGATAGCCTGGGTTTCCGGCTGAACCGGATCGGTTATCTCTGACATTCCCAGCTCACGGAGTTGTTTAAAGTTCTCAATGATACTGACATGGCATTGGGAAAAGTCATCGGTTGGATTGGCGGGTGTTGTGTTCATGAGTTCACCTTTGAGTGCAGGCAGGGATCATTTCCATGCCACACAGCTAACAGTAAATAGCAATTAACAGGAGTTCTGATTGGAAAGCCTTAGCGTAATAACCATCAATACTATGCTTTGTGTTACGGATATGTAATGACGACGATCAATTTTGTATCATTTTATGGGCCGGGCTCACCCCTTACAGGTGGGCCCGGTTGGCAGAGGGCTGGCTGATGTCATTCAGCGGATGTTACTGGAACAGACGCCTCTTCCCAATCCATCTCGGCCATCTGCTGATAGCGTTTGTAGCGTTCGCTGACATCATGCTGCGCTTTCTCCAGAAACGCTGCCGCTTCAACCGGGTGGAGTTTCAGTAAAGAGTTAAAGCGGGTCTCTCTGCGGGCAAACTCCGCATAGGGAATAGAGGGTGGCTTAGAGTCCATTTTCAGCGGATTCTGATGTTGATCTGCCAGACGCGGGTCATAGCGGAACAACGGCCAATGGCCACTATCCACAGCAAGCTGTTGATGCAGGTGGTTATCCTTCATCTCAAAGCCGTGAGCGATACAGGGGGAGTAGGCGATAATCAGTGACGGGCCATCATAGGACTCCGCTTCGAGAAATGCCCGCAGGGTCTGAACGTCTTTGGCAGCATAAGCCACATGGGCCACATAGACATGCTCGTAGTCCATGGCGATGCGGGCCAGGTCTTTTTTCGCAACCGATTTGCCGGAAGCGGAGAACTTAGCCACTGCGCCAATCGGTGTTGCTTTCGATGTCTGGCCACCGGTATTGGAATACACCTCGGTATCCAGCACCAGAATGTTAACATTGCGTCCGGATGCCAGTACGTGGTCGAGACCTCCAAAGCCGATATCATACGCCCAGCCATCACCGCCGATAATCCAGACACTCTTACGGCTGAGCTGGTCGGCAAGATGGCGCAGTTCTATCGCTTTTGCGCCAATCTCCGAGTGGTCGCTGAGGCCATCCAGTGCCAGTTTAAGCTGATCAATTGACTGGCGCTGATGTTCGATACCGGCTTCATCGGCTTCAGTTTCAGTCAGAATTCTGTTGACCAGTTCCGGGTCGAGCTGATCCTTTAATTCAGTTAACAGCATGATCGCATAGTCTTTCTGTTTATCCAGAGCGACCCGCATCCCCAGACCAAACTCAGCATTGTCTTCAAACAATGAGTTATTCCAGGCTGGCCCACGGCCATCCGGGTTTTTAGTCCAGGGAGTGGTGGGCAGGTTGCCACCATAGATTGATGAGCAACCGGTGGCGTTGGCGACCAGCATCCGGTCACCGAACAACTGGCTGGCCAGACGGATATAGGAGGTTTCACCACAGCCGGAACAGGCACCGCTGAACTCAAACAGCGGCTGGAATACCATTGAGCCTTTGAGCGTGGCGTTTTTCAGTGTGGTGCGGTCAAACTCCGGCAGGGAGAGGAAAAACTCCCAGTTATCGGTTTCAACAGCAAAGGTCTGCTCCTTTGGCACCATATTGATCGCTTTGTGCTCCGGGTGTTGCTTGTCAACAATCGGGCAGATATCAACGCAGAGAGTACAGCCGGTGCAGTCAGAAGGAGAGACCTGATAGCTGATGAAACTGTCTTCAGGGAAATCCTTGGCGCCTTTAACCGGCACCGCTCTGAAACCGTCAGGCGCTTGTTCTAACAATGATTTATCAAAGATCTTACTGCGGATAACACTGTGGGGGCATACCAGCACACACTTACCACAATGGGTGCAGAGATCCTCGTCCCACAGCGGCAGTTCAGTCGCCAGATCCCGTTTTTCAAACGCGGTGGTGCCGGTGGGCCAGGTGCCATCGGCGGACAGGGCGCTGACCGGAATACTGTCCCCATGACCAGCGATTAGTTCAGCGGTCAGCTGGCGCACAAAATCATTGGCTCTGGTCGCACTCAGTTCATGCATCGGAATCCGGCTGGTGGCTTTGTCGTGCAGTTGTATCTCATGCAGCTGGCTGAGGCTGGCATCAATTGCGTTGAGGTTAAGTTCAACCACTTTCGGATTGCTGCTATAGGATTTTTCCACCGCTGCCTTGATCAGTGCAGTCGCTTTTTCAATCGGCAGAATGCCGGAGATCTTAAAAAAACAGCTCTGCATAATGGTGTTGATCCGCTTACCCATGCCGCACTCAGTCGCTACCCGGTAAGCATCGATAGCAAACAGACGGATTTGCTTTTCGATCAGCTGTTGCTGGACGGTTTCGGGCAGGGTGTCCCAGAGTTCATCCGGTGCAGCACTGCTGTTAAGCAGGAACACGGCACCTTGGCGGGCTTTTTCCAGCATTGGATAAAGGCTGAGAAAACGTGGCTGATGGCAGGCGACAAAATCGGCCTGTCCCTCCTGTATCTCATAAGCCGAGTGGATTTTATGGGGGCCAAAGCGCAGGTGAGAAACAGTGATCGCCCCGGATTTCTTAGAATCATAGACAAAGTGTCCCTGAGCATAGTAACCGTCCAGATCACCGATAATCTTGATGCTGTTTTTGTTGGCGCTGACGGTGCCGTCGGCACCCAGACCATAAAAAACCGCCTGATAGGCATCGTTATGGGCATCGGTGATAAAGTGAGGGTCATAGCTGATGCTGGTGTGGGTCAGATCATCGTCGATACCCACGGTAAACAGGTTTTTGCTCTGTGGTTTGGCCAGCTCATCGAATACGCCGCGAATCATCGCGGGAGTAAACTCTTTTGACGACAGACCAAAACGACCACCCAGGAGCTTGGGAAGTTTGTCGGCGGACAGCTTGCCTGACAGAATGGATTGCATAAACGCCGTGGCGATATCTTTGTACAACGGCTCGCCATCAGCGCCGGGCTCTTTGGTGCGATCGAGCACCGCGATCTGCTTTACGCTGTCAGGCAGGGCACTGAGCAGCCGGGCAGCGTCAAAGGGACGGAACAGGCGGACTTTCAACACCCCGGTCTTGCCGCCGTTGCGATTGATAAAATCGACAGTTTCACTGGCGGTTTCAGCCCCGGAACCCATCAGAATAATGACCGATTCTGCATCTTCAGCCCCCTCATATTCATAGAGCTGATATTGCCGTCCGGTCACCTCGGCAAAGCGGTTCATCGCCTGTTGCACGATCTCAGGGAAAGCATCGTAATAGGGATTACAGGCTTCCCGTGCCTGGAAGAAAATATCCGGGTTTTGCGAGGTGCCTCGCACCACCGGATGATCGGGAGAGAGTGCCCGGTTGCGGCAATCCCGTACCCGTTCCATATCGATCAGCTCCTGCAGCATCTCGACACTGACCACTTCTACTTTGCTGACTTCATGGCTGGTGCGAAAACCATCAAAGAAGTGCAATACCGGCACCCGTCCTTGCAGGGTAGACATCTCGGCGATAGTGGCCATATCCATCACTTCCTGAACCGAGTTGGATGACAACATAGCAAAGCCAGTTGCCCGGGTGGCCATCACATCGCTGTGATCACAGAAGATTGACAGTGCGTGGGTTGCCAGTGAACGGGCTGCTATATGAAACACCGTCGGACTGAGTTCACCGGCGATCTTATACATATTGGGGATTTTCAGCAGCAAGCCCTGTGACGCAGTAAAGGTAGTGGTTTTTGCGCCAGCCTGCAGTGCGCCGTGAACGGCACCGGCAGCGCCCCCTTCGCTTTGTAATTCGATCACATCGGGCACCACCCCCCAGAGATTTTTGACGCCGTCAGCGCTCCAGCTGTCACTCATCTCACCCATCGGTGATGCGGGCGTTATCGGGTAGATAGCGATAACATCGTTGAGATGGTGGGCAATATAGGCGGCGGCTTCGTTGCCATCCATCATGCGGGTTTGTCTGCTTCTGTTAACAGGGCTGTTCATGGTGATACTCCTGGACACGCTGTCTGTACAAATAAATCTAAATACAACTGCAGCTACAATGACTACTAACTATATTAGTTTACTCTTATCAATATGGGTTGCTTTACCCTTATGAAGGATATTGTGGCATGAATCGTTGCAGAAACTGTTCTGGATCAACCGCCGGATGCCTCATTTTGAGAGTAATAAAAGCCTGGTGGGGGCTCTGAAAAGTAATTTTAATCAGATTGTTAATTCCGCTGCGGTTTCCTCTATAATGGTCAGCCTGTTTTTCACTGAACTTCACCTAAGCCAGAGTCATAAGCGAATTCCGATGTTGCAGATCTATAACACCCTGACGAAAGAGAAAGCCCCGTTTCAGCCACTGGAAGAGGGCAAGATCAACATGTATGTATGCGGTATTACCGTGTACGATTTCTGTCATATCGGACACGCTCGGGTGATGGTGGCATTTGACGTGATTACCCGTTATCTGCGGGCGCGTGGCTGGGATGTGACCTACATCCGTAATATCACCGATGTCGATGACAAAATCATTAAGCGGGCGGCTGAGAATGGCGAGCGTCCGGATCAGCTGACGGATCGTATGATAGATGCGATGCATGAAGATGAAGATAAGCTGAGTGTGCTGCGCCCCGACCGGGAGCCTCGTGCGACTGGCCATATGCAGGATATTATCGACATGGTCGCGGTGCTGATCGAAAAAGGCTATGCCTATGCTGCCGCCAATGGTGATGTCTACTACCGGGTCGAAAAGTTTGCCGACTATGGCAAACTGACCAATAAAAATATCGATGAGCTGCGCTCCGGTGCCAGGGTAGAGGTTCAGGATGCCAAAGAGAGCCCGCTGGACTTTGTCCTCTGGAAAGCTGCCAAAGAGGGTGAAGTCAGTTGGGAATCCCCCTGGGGGGCAGGTCGTCCCGGCTGGCATATTGAGTGTTCAGCGATGTCTAAATGCTGCCTCGGTGATACCTTCGATATCCATGGAGGCGGACCGGATCTGCCGTTCCCACACCATGAGAATGAGATCGCTCAGTCGGAAGCGGCGAATGGGGTTAAATTTGTTAATACCTGGATGCATGCGGGGGCGGTGCGGGTAAATGCTGAGAAGATGTCCAAGTCGCTGGGTAATTTCTTTACTATCCGCGATGTGCTGGAAAAATATGATGCCGAAGTAGTCCGTTACTTCCTCTCCTCCGTACACTATCGCAGTTATATCGATTATTCCGAAAGCAGTTTGAAAGAGGCGCGCAGTGCGCTGGAGCGGTTTTATCAGGCGCTGAATGGTGTTGAAGCGGTTGTTGGAGATCTGGATAACGACTACGAAGCGCGTTTTTATGCGGCGATGGATGATGATTTTAACACCCCCAAAGCCCTGGCGGTCCTGTTTGAGCTGGTTAATGAACTCAACTCTGCCTCACGGGCCGGGGAGGCGAAAGCACCGGCACTGGCCGCTCAGTTAAAGCAAATGGGTGGTATTCTTGGGCTGTTACAGCAGTCACCCGAAGCGTTTTTACAGGGTGAAAGCAAAGCCGGAGAGATTACGCCAGAGCAGATTGAAGCGCTGATTCAGCAGCGTGCTGATGCGAAGCAAGCCAAAGACTTTGCTGCCGCTGATCAGATTCGTGAAGATCTGGTGGCGCAAGGCATAATCCTTAAAGACAGCCGCGAAGGCACCACCTGGTTTCGTGAAGGCTAACGCCTAAATCGCTTTTTCTAAGGCAGCTGTGGGCTGCCTTTTTTATGTGTAAGGACAGAGTGAATGAATCAACAGACCACACTGGTTATCTTCTGCAAACGGCCATTACACGGTCAGGGTAAACAGCGGATAGCAGCCACCCTGGGCAAAGATGCCGCCTATCAGGTTGCCTGCGCATTGCTCGATTGCGCGCTCGAAGATTCACGCAGCTGGCCAGGCCCTGTGGTGCTTTCCCCCGGTAGTGAAGCTGATCGTGACTGGGCAGACGACCTGTTGCTGGGTGACCATTATCAGGTGGTGCCCCAGTGTGAAGGTGGTTTAGGTGCGAAACTTAATTATGTCGATCAGTTGTTGCGCCAGCAGGGTGCCTCCCGGTTGCTGTTTATTGGCACCGATGCACCGGAGCATACACCACAGCGCTATACAGAGTTTGAGCAGTTATTACAGCGACATGATATTGTTCTTTCACCCGCTGAGGATGGTGGTGTTACCGCAATGGGCGGTAACTATCCCTGGCCGGAACTGGATAACCTGTCCTGGAGTACCCCTGAGTTAGGTGACCAGCTTGCCAGTGCCTGCAATGCGTCCGGTTTTCAGGTTGCTTTCAGCTCCGCAGGTTATGATGTCGATACTGAAGCTGATCTGCGCCGGTTGCTGGATTCATTACCGCATGATTCCCGCCCCGCCAGGCAACAGTTGCTGAAACTAATACAAACGCTACTGGGGTAAAGGGTAAGGAGTTGATATGGAGCTGATTCGCAGCCGTGACTGGTATACAACAGCTGATGGTTCTGATCGGGGTTATATTCGCCCTCATCTGCTGAAAGAGTTGTGGTTTCATACCGGAACCGCCTGCAATCTCAGCTGTGGCTTCTGTCTGGAGGGCTCAGGCCCCGGTGATCAGCGGCTTGGGTTGGTGAAACTGGGGGATGTTGAACCCTATATTCATCAGGCTCTGGATCTCGGTGTCGAACAGTTTTCCTTCACCGGAGGAGAGCCCTTTCTGGCGAAAGATCTGGTGAAAATTCTCCAGCTGGCATCTGAGCATGCTCCCTGCCTGGTGCTGACTAATGGTACCGATGCATTGCAAAAACGTCTGCATCAACTGGTGCCGCTGTTACAAAGCCGGTTTCCGGTACGTTTTCGTGTCAGCATCGATTCACATCTCGAGTCTGAACATGATGCTGGGCGGGGTGAGGGGATGTTTGATCTTGCGCTGAAGGGGATGAAAGCGTTATATGATATGGGCTTTCAGGTGTCGGTAGCGCGGCATATGGGTGCAGAAGAGAATGCTGTGGAAGTTGAGCAGTTATACCAGGATATGCTGGTGTCCCGGGGGTTGCCTGCAGATACTAAGTTTGTCGCTTTTCCTGACTTTCTGCCCCCCGGTAGCCATGGGCACGGCCCGGATATCACCACCCATTGCATGACTCATTATCATACGGAAGAGACCCGTAACAGCTTTATGTGCGCGTTCAGTAAGATGGTGGTGAAGCAAAATGGCCGGATGCGAATCTACGCCTGTACGCTGGTGGACGATGATCCGGAATATGATCTGGGCAGTGACCTGCGTCAGGCGCTGGAACAGCAGATCAGTATGAAGCATCATCGCTGTTTTTCATGTTTCAAATATGGCGCCTCATGCAGCGAAACTTAATCATACCTTCACTGTGTATCTCGCGTTATATAAAGCGTGATGAGCGCTCAGATGCATAAGCATAATATCTCAGTCGTTATCCCTGTAGGCCCGGCTGAAACCAGCTTGCAGCCGATGATCGGACAACTCGCCTGTCTGCAGTACAGCCAAAAGATCATCTTTGTGTTTTGTCCCGCCTCAGAACATCTTATGGCGCAACTCCCCGTCAGTGATCAGATTGAATCCTTAACCGTTGCAGCGGGTCGTGCCCGGCAGTTGAATGCCGGTGCGCAGCGGGTGGTAACCGGGTTTATCTGGTTTCTGCACCTCGACAGCCGACTATCTAACACCCAATGGCAGATGCTGAATCAGAGTCTGACGCGACAACCGGATGCGTTGCACTATTTTGATCTGCGGTTTCTGTCTGATGGTAATGGGCCGATGTGGCTTAACAGTCTGGGTGCTAATCTGCGTTCAAGGTTCTTAGGTTTGCCATTTGGTGATCAGGGTTTCTGTGTTTCTGTCGCGCAATTTGAACGTCTGGCGGGTTATCCGGTCGAAGCAGTGTATGGTGAGGATCATCTGTTTATCTGGCGTGCCCATCAAAACAGTATCAGGTTAGCCCGTGTCGGCGCTGTGCTAACCACCAGTGCACGCAAGTACTCGACCACTGGCTGGGGGAGGCTGACACTGAAGTATCAGTTCTACTGGGTCAGACAGGCACTACCGCAGCTATGGCTGTTGTTGAAAATCAGATGGTTAAACTTTTAGTTTTACATATCCCCATATTCTACTGATATTTATAGATATTTTACTTATCTTCTTCTCTGAAGAGAGACTCATTCGGACTTTCTGCTGATGAATAAATTATCAACGCTGGTTCAGTTATTGCGATTTATGTTGCCATACCGCAAGTACTGGATAGGCGCTATGATCGCGCTGTTATTTACCGCAGGCATCACGCTGGCTATCGGCCAGGGGGTGCGGCTGGTGATTGATAATGGCTTTGTGGCAGGCTCTGTGACACAGCTGAATCAGGCCATCGTGGTACTGATTGTAATGGCGGTGCTGATGGCCTGTGGTACCTTTATCCGCTTTTATCTGGTGTCGTGGCTTGGCGAGCGGGTCACCGCTGATATCCGCCAGGCAGTGTTTGATAATGTGATCGGTTTGCATCCCAGTTTCTTTGAGATCAATCGTAGTGGCGAGATTATGTCACGGCTAACTACGGATACGACGCTGCTGCAATCGATTATTGGCAGCTCTTTCTCGATGGCGCTACGCAGCCTGGTAACCACCTCCGGCGCGCTGATCATGCTGTTTGTCACTAATATCAAGTTGTCACTGATTATTGTTGCTGGTGTACCACTGATTTTATTACCGATTCTGATTTTTGGTCGCCGGGTGCGGGCACTGGCACGTCAGAGTCAGGATAGCATTGCCGATGTTGGCAGCTATGCCGGTGAGGCGATTCAGCAGATTAAAACGGTGCAGAGTTATACCCAGGAAAGTCATGAGAGTGAGGCTTTCGGCGTCGAGGTTAATCGTGCATTTAAAGTTGCGCAGCACCGCATTCGCCAACGGGCGATGCTGATGGCGCTGGTGATCTTATTGGTCTTTGGTGCGCTATCCGGGATGCTCTGGGTCGGTGGCTATGATGTGATTACCGGGGCGATGACGGCGGGTGAGCTGGGCGCTTTTGTCTTTTATGCACTGATTGTCGCTATGGGTGTCGGTACTATGTCTGAAGTGTATGGCGAACTGCAACGAGCGGTCGGTGCGACGGAGCGGCTGATGGAGTTGCTCGACGCCGAAAGCCAGATTCAGGCGCCGGACCGTGCGGTTGAAAAGTCTGTCGATGCGGCGACTCTGAAAGCAAAACTTTCATTAAACACGGTCAGTTTCAACTATCCTTCGCGGCCTGATCAGGCGGCTCTGGAGGATTTCTCGTTAACCCTTGAACAAGGTTCTATTACCGCGCTGGTGGGGCCGTCCGGGGCGGGTAAGTCGACCGTGTTTGAGTTGCTGTTGCGGTTTTATGATCCACAAAAAGGTCAGGTCTGCTTTGATTCGGTCGATCTGCGGGCATTTGATCCGCGGGCATTGAGGCAGCAGATGGCGCTGGTCTCCCAGCAACCGGCACTGTTCACGGCCAATGTGATCGACAATATCCGCTACGGCCGTGCTGATGCTACGCAGGAAGAGGTTATTGCGGCAGCGAAAGCTGCGTATGCCCATGAGTTTATTGAACGCCTGCCGGATGGCTATTTCAGCGATCTTGGCGAGCAGGGTGTACGACTCTCCGGTGGTCAGAAACAGCGTATTGCCATCGCCCGGGCGATTCTCAATGATCGTCGGATACTATTGCTTGATGAGGCGACCAGCGCTCTGGATACAGAGAGTGAACATAAGGTGCAACTGGCATTGGATACGCTGATGCAGGGACGTACTACGGTAATTATTGCACACCGCCTGTCAACGATACTGCATGCGGATCAGATTGTGGTGATGGATCAGGGCAGGGTGGTGGCAATGGGCAGTCATGAAGAGCTGTTACAAAGCTCAGAGCTGTATTCACGTCTGGCAACGTTGCAGTTTAAAGCGGACGCCAGTGTGCAGGCGTCCGCGCTTTAGAATATTTTAAGCCTCAACGCCCCTGATAGTTTGGGGAACGCTTCTCCACAAAGGCGTTTACCGCTTCCAGATGGTCTTCGGTGTTGTGACAGATACCCTGCATAAGGGCAGAATGTTCGAGGAATTCAGGCAGCTCCATCTTTTGTGCGGTTTTCAGCAGGCGTTTGGTCATGCGCAACGCCTGAGGGGGCTTGTCTGCAATTCGGCGGGCCAGCTCCATCGCTCTGTCCATCAGCTGTTCAGGCTCAACCACTTCCAGCAGAATGCCCAGCTCTTTTGCTTCGTCAGCACTGATCATTCTGCCTGTCAGGGTCAGTTCAGCTGCTTTTTGATAGCCGATGAGTCGTTGCAGAAACCAGGCGCCGCCATCGCCGGGAATGATGCCCAGATTAACAAAGGTTTCACCCAGCATGGCTTTGGTTGAACCGATGCGCAGATCACACATGCAGCTCAGATCAAATCCGGCACCAATAGCCGGGCCATTAATTGCAGCGATCACCGGGATATCAATGCCACTCATCGCCAGTGGCATACGCTGAATGCCCTGACGGTATTTTTCCTGAACCGTATAGACATCGCCGCCAAATGCGCCATTTTTATGGTCGCCATCCCGTTCGCTCATCTCTTTAATATTGCCGCCAGCACAGAACGCGCTGCCCTCGCCGGTGAGAATCAATACTGACACCTCCGGTGTGCGGTTAACCCACTGTGCAACATTAACAATATCGTCGACCAGGCCCGTACCCGTCAGAGCGTTACGCACGTCATGGCGGTTAAAGGTGAGCGTGGCGATGCGGCCGGACAGACTCAGAATACTGTCATTAAGTGGAGGGAGTTGCAGATTATCAGACATTATCGTTCCGTTGAAATGGTTATCTTTATTGTTTTGTTATACAAATAATCGCTATATGATCAGAAAATTGTATCAGATACGATGGGCTATTGCAGTGCTGTGTCTGCCGTTCAGCATTCAGCCATAATGGACTGCCAGCCAGATGGTGTCCTCTGCAGGTGAGGTCCATTCAACGCGATGCTGTCGGTGCGCTGGTATATGAAGATAATCACCGGGCTGTAGTTCATACGGTGGACTATCGGGATAGCCGATCTGTGCTGATCCCTGAATTAGCAGAATCCACTCATGCTGATCCTGATCATACCAATGGTCCTCGGGGGAGTGGTGGCCACGGGATACGATACGTTCAATTTTAAGGTGATTATTATCTAATAGGGTGGTGAATAATTCATCGGCGAGCTGTGCCGGAATATTAGTTAACAGGTTCTGCATTAGTCGCTCATCTCTGCGGATCGGGTAGCACAAGATTAGTTCATTTTGCGCGATTCTTCATGGCAAAGTGCCGAGACTATCAGGGAGATATATAACGTCTGGAGGGTGTGGGCTGATGCAATGAAAAAGGGTGATTTATCTCACCCTTTGTTAAATATGGCAGCACTTGAAGCCGGTTACTTACCGATCTCTTTTCCCAGTTTTTCAAGTACAGAGAAGGTTTTGTCGCTGGCGTCTTCCATCAAACGGATCCCTTCCAATGATCCTTCCAGGTCGTTTTGGACAATACGCTCCAGCGCTAACAGCCCTCCTTTGTGGACATCTGCATGAGGCTTATCCAGAGAGGCGAAGCTGGGCATTGATTTATAGGTCTGGGCACCATCCCCTTCATAATACCATCTGCCCAAACGACATTGGTGGTGGTCTGCGACCTGTCCATGTCCTGGCTCTTTGTTTAACCAGCGGTGGTATATTTCTTGTTTCCAGACCATATGATCCATTTTTACCGTCTCAAGGAAGCTGGCCATCGCTTCATCGGTAATGGTTTCATGCATGGAAATAGAGTGATTAATCAGGCGTTCAAGCGAGCTATTGGTTTCAGTTGCGTTATCCAGCATGGAACCGCAACTATTGAGTGTTTCAGATATACTGCTGCCTGTTTCCTGAGTACTGTGATCAATCTGCGCAACCAGTTTTTCAATCTCGCCGCTGGCTTCGCTGGCTCGTTTTGCCAGAGTACGAACCTCATCGGCGACCACGGCAAAACCACGACCCTGTTCGCCCGCTCTGGCAGCTTCGATTGCTGCGTTCAGGGCCAGAAGGTTCGTCTGCTCGGAAATATTCTTGATACTGCCGACAAACGTGGTGATCTCTTCAGCAACACTCCGAAGAGTCGAGACCTGTTCGTGTATGATACTGACTTCACCATTAACATCGCTGAGACCGGCGACCAGTTTCTTCATATTGGAAGCGGATTGATCATAGATCGTTGCCGAGTCGAGGATCTTATTCCGTTCTGCAAGCAGGTGAGTGGCCATTGATGCGATCCGCTCGCGAATATTGCTGAGTTTTGAGAAGCCATGAATCGCACCTCTCATCACTCCAATATCGTTATCTTTATCACCCGTAGCTTGTTGTAATTGGGCTTCCAGAATTGCAATTCGCTCTTGCGCAGCATGCAGTTCCCGCTGCAGCGCTGCATTGTTCTGCTCATGCCTGATTACTTCCTGGCGTGTTTCAGCCAACCGCTGAGCTCTAACAAACATAGGGATTTACTCTCCTGGAAAGATAAAAAATTGTGAGGCACCATCAAAGTCATCAGACTCTTGGTATCTAGGCTATCAACTATCAGGTATATAAAGTGTGGCGATTCTTACATTATTTTAAAACCGGGTCAAAGTGAATCTGCCAAAGATAACATACTGATAAGTCAGCAAATAATAAGCAACGACGATGACTGTTCGAGGTTTTTCTAGCCTGGCCATAGCTGATTGCGGTACAGCGGCGTGATACGGCTAGAGATGATAGAGCTGTGCACCCAATACCGGGGTGAGGTTTCACCCCGGTATGGGAGCCGATCTGTTTTATCAGAACTTGTAACCAACTGAAACCATATACACCATCGGGTCGATTTCAAGCTCGCCCAGATTGGCGCCATTGACTTTCACATCGGTGTTAATATCCATTTTCCAGACGGCAGCATTCAGAAGCCACTGATCATTGATTGAATAATCAACACCCAGCTGTCCCGCCAGCCCCCATGAGCTATCCAGCTGCAGCTTGGTGCCTGCCAGTGCACCGGTGGTACTTTCTGAGAAGAATGCGGTGTAGTTGATACCCAAGCCTATGTATGGCTGGAAAGCGGAGCTGCTATCCATAGGGTAGTATTGCAGTGAAACGGTGGGAGGCAGATGTTTAGTTTCCCCGACTTTAGCCCCGTTAAGAGTGATGTCATGTTTGAACGGGGTGGCCGCCAGCAGTTCAATACCGATGTTATTGGTTAACATATAGGTGCCGGTAATACCCAGCTGGGTATCATCTTCAACATCCAGGCCTGCTACGGCTGTATTATTCGATATATGGGGGTTAACGTTAGCGGCACCGACTTTCAGGATCATATCGCCAGCTTCATATGCCATGCAGTTTGCTGTGGCAACCAGTGATGCGCCCATGATAAATGCGGAGAGTGCTTTTCTGTTCATCAATACCATCCTTATGCTAAGTAACGATCAAAAGTGCGATCATTTGACGCTTATTGCGCCGAATAAGTATTGATTTATGACAGTGTTGTGCGGCTGAAAACGCTATTGGAGAATATTATTGCGCCAGGTCAATATATCCGTAGTCATTGAATGGTTATTCGGGAGGATTGTAAATTACTGGCTGGATCTGATTGAAAACTAAGAATAAATAAAAAGGACGCCGAAGCGTCCTTTTTCATTACTCAGTCGGATCAGGTATTAACCGAACTGGTTCATGGTGTTGTCTT
>NZ_JBNKYN010000050.1:0-32982 GCF_050300915.1 Amphritea sp. | reverse complement strand
CGGAACACTTCCAGCACCTTATAATACAAAGGGGATCAACGGTCGAAATGTCGTACCCATCTATGTCGATGAAGCTGGCGGCGCGACAAAACAGACATCAGAGTACCGTAACCTTGTCGAACGTCAGGGCGTTGATTCGGTTATTGGCTATATTTCATCGAGTGATTGCCTGGCCGTACCCGCTGCAGCAGAACAGCTGAAGACGCTGACGATTTTATTCGACTGTGGTACGCCACGGGTATTTGAAGAAAATAGTTATAAATATGTGTTCCGTACAGGCCCGACTGCCACCATGGATAATGTTGCGGCAGCGCGATATGTCAACGAAACCATGAAGGGGCTGCACAGCGTTTCAGCTATCAACCAGAATTACTCCTTCGGTCATGAATCCTGGGCTGATTTTGATGGTTCGCTGAAGCAACTCAATGCCAATATCGAAGTAACCACTCAACAGTTTCCTAAAATTTATGCTGGCCAGTATGGAGCTGAAATTTCTGCGTTGATGGTTAACTCCGCTGAGGTGATTCACTCCTCTCTGTGGGGCGGAGACATGGAGGCATTTATTCTGCAGGGTTCCTCCCGCGGTCTGTTTGATGATCAGACAGCCCTCCTGACGACCGGTGAAAGCGCTGTACACCGTCTTGCTGATCAGATTCCTGAAGGCACTATCATCGGTGCACGTGGCCCATTCGGAATTTATGCCCCTGATAATTCGCTGAGCCGCTGGCTGAATGAAGCCTATACCAATAAGTTTGGCAGCCCACCCACTTACCCCGCTTACAAAATGATGCAAGCCATTCTGGGTCTCAAGCTCGCGACTGAAAATGCGGCTGCGAAAGTGAACCGCGCACCGACCACTGAAGATGTGATCTCAGCCTTTGAATATCTCGAGTATGAAGGCCCGGGCGGCACTGTCTCTATGAACCTGGGCAAAGGTCACCAGGCATCTATGGATATGGTCTATGGACGCTACTCGATGAAAGACAATAAACCGGCTGTCACTGATGTCCGTCATTACGCAGCCGCTTGCGTTACCCCTCCTGCGGGCATGACCTCCACGGCCTGGATAGAAGCTGGAATGCCGGGCGCCAAGTGCGACTGATCGAATAGTTAAACGCCGGTGGCGTCAGGCCACCGGCCCAGGTCCCTAAACTACTCGAAACATCAGGAACGATACCCATGAAATTGTTAATTGCGATGCTTATGGACGGCATAATCTATGCCTCCTGGCTGTTTGTAATCGCCGCAGGCCTTACTCTTATCTACGGCGTGATGAAGATTCTGAATATGGCCCATGGCAGTTTCTATGCTATTGGCGCCTATGCGGGTGCATCTTTAGTCGGCTTCTATCTGTCAGGCGGCTACCCTCCCTGGGGTGCTTACCTGATGCTGTTAGCGGCAGCATTATCGGGTGGCATTATCGTTGGCTTACTCGTCGAACGCGGACTTTTGCGATTTATGTACGGCCGCGACGAAGTGGTGATGATCCTGGTCACCTACGCCGTACTGCTTATTCTTGAAGATGTCATCAAACTAACCTGGGGGGTTGATGCCTACTTTGCTTACCAGCCATATACCCTTTTAGGACGCACCAGGATTGCAGGGCTGTCGTTCGCTAACTACGACATCGCCCTCATCCTTGTGTCCGCTCTGATCTGCTTTCTTCTCTGGTGGGGGCTCAACCGCACCCGTCAGGGGAAGTTGTTACAAGCCGTCATTCATGACCGTGATACCGCCGCTTTTCTTGGCATAAAAGTGACGCGGATGTTCACCATCACCTTCGTTATCGGTGCCGTATTGGGTGCTTTTGCCGGAGCCTTAACCGCCCCGGGTATTTCTGTGATGCCCGGCATTGGTGTTGAGGTGATCATTCTCGCCTTCGCAGTCGTCGTGATTGGCGGTCTGGGAAGTGTCGGCGGCGCATTGATGGGCGCTCTGATCGTCGGTCTGGCCCGGTCTGCCTCTGTTCATCTGTATCCGGATGCCGAGCTTTTCGTCATCTACGGCGTTATGGCCGTGGTGCTGGCTTTCCGTCCGCAGGGACTTTTCGCCATGGCTACCGCGAGGAAAATCTAACATGAAAAAATCAATCATACTTCTGTGCGGCGGCACTTCAGTGCTGCTGGCTGCAGGTACTTTAATGCCTGGATGGCTGACCTTTATGCTCACCCTGGCACTGGCAAAAGGCCTGGTCGTGCTGGGTCTGCTTTTATTGATGCGTGCCGGGCTCGTTTCCTTCGGTCAGGGCCTTTATTACTGCCTGGGCGCATACGCAGTGGCCGTCACCGGAGAATACTTTCACACCCAGAATGCGCTGCTGCTGATGGCGGTAGCCGTCGTGGTCTGTGTCGCTCTCGCAGCTATTATAGGGTTACTGTTGTGCCGCTATCGGGACATCTTCTTTGCTATGTTCTCGCTGGCGTTCTCGATGATCCTTTACGGTGTTCTGGTTAAAAGCTCGGCCTTTGGTTCCTCTGATGGCTTCAATGTAAGCCCTCCGCAGCTGTTTGGCTGGATGCCCGGTGAAGAAAACACCCCTTTACTGGCCTACTGCCTTGCGGTGGTGAGCGTCGTGGCTGTGGCAACCTTTATATGGAACTACTTCAGATCCCCGATGGGCTATGCAGGTGAAGCGGTCCGCGAGAACGAGATCAGAGTCGAATATCTTGGCGTATCGGTACGCCGGGTAATCTACACAAAATACCTCCTGGCTGCGGCAATGGCGGGATTAGGAGGTGCCATTACTGCTCTCACAGCAGGGCATATTGACCCTGAAATGGCTTACTGGACGACGTCCGGGGAGTTTGTCTTTATCGCCCTCATGGGGGGAACAGGTCATGTTGCAGGTCCGGTAATCGGCTCTGTGCTATTTGAGCTGTTGCGCACCTTCGCTTTCCAGCTGTCCCCTTACACCTGGCAAATGATCCTGGGTATTGCCCTGCTTGCAATCATTCTCTATCTGCCCAAAGGCGTCTGGTCTCTGATTGAGCGTATCACTAAAAGGATATCCGCATGACAGTTCTGATTGAAACACGCGCACTGGCGCGGAATTTTGGCGCGGTCACCGCCGCTGCGGATATTAATGTCTCTATTACCGCTGGAGAGATTGTCGGAGTGATTGGTTCTAACGGTGCCGGTAAAACCACCTTCATCAACATGGTGACCGGTTACCTGCCACCCAGTAGCGGAGAGATCCTGTTTAAGGGAAAGAGCATTCTGGGTAAGTCACCACGCAAGGTGATGCATTCCGGCATCTGTCGTTCCTTTCAGGTCGCTCAACTATTTCCAGAATTGACCGTGCTCGACAACGTACTCATTGCCTATGGCATGCGCAACAAAGGCATTCTGTCGATGCTAACGCCGCTATCCAATAAGCAGACAATTCAACAAGCGACAGAACTGTTGGAAGAATACGGCATTACTGAATATATCGCGGAAACAGTTATCACCCTCCCCCAGGGTGTGCGGAAACTGTTGGATATTGCCATGGCAATGGTTGGAAAACCTGAAGTATTGCTACTCGATGAGCCCACCTCAGGCGTGGCCATCGACGATAAATTTGAGCTGATGGACACGGTCATGAAGGCCGTCCGGAAATCCGGTGCTGCGGTACTTTTTGTCGAACACGATATGGAAGTTATCGCCCGTTATTCGACCCGCCTGATGGCTTTTTACGATGGACGGGTCCTCGCTGACGGCCCCACTAACCAGATAATGAACGACGAAAAAGTTCAGCAGCTGGTGACAGGCCACCATCTGGAGATAAACACCGATCAGAACAGCAACACCAACAGTGAGGTGACTTATGCTTAAGCTCTCATCTATCAATACCGACATCGCCGGGACGCCTATTCTTCGAGAGGTCAATCTGTCGATAAAACCCGGTCATCTGGTTGGCCTGATCGGTCGCAACGGTGCCGGTAAAACAACCCTTATGCGTACGGTGATGGGCCTGCTTCAGCCAACCTCGGGCAGCATTTTCATCGATGGACGCGATATGACGGCCCTGGCACCGCACTTCCGTGCTCAGGCAAACGTTGGCTATATGCCAGAAGACCGGCAACTGGTACCCACTCTCACCGTGGAAGAAAACATTCTGATTCCGGCCTGGGCTAATCAGCTTCCTGAGGTCGAGGCACGCCTCGCCTGGGTATACGAACTGATGCCGGAGGTGGAAGCTTTTTCAGAGCGTAAAGCCCTGCAGTTATCCGGTGGGCAACAAAAGCTTGTGGCCCTCGCCCGGGCAATGATGAGCGGCAGTCATCTGTTGTTATTAGATGAACCCTTTGAGGGCGTTGCACCCGCCCTGTCCAGACGGTTAGCCAGTGTCCTGAATACGCTTAAGGATGAGGGCTTATCTGTCTTGTTATCCGAATCGGACTATAGCCACTCCGCTGATCTGGTAGATCAGGTTTACATCATAGAGCGCGGAGAAGTCTCTTTACCGAAACACATTACTGGAGAAGTAGCATGAACGATTTTATCTTTAATTTCCCAAAACAACTGATCTGCAAAGCCGGTGTTATTGCTGAACTGGGCGAGATTAGCCAGCGCGTTATCGGCAAAAGGGTTCTTGTGGTAACCGATCAGGGCATCATTTCCGCCGGGCTGTTGCAGCCCGCTCTGGATGCGCTCTCCTCTGCCGGCGTCGAATACTCTGTTTTCGATAAAGTACAGGCGGATCCTGCTGAATCGATTGTTCTGGCAGCTACGGATCAGGCGATCTCCGCACAGGTTGATGGTGTCATCGGTCTGGGGGGCGGGTCTTCAATGGACGTTGCCAAGCTGGTCGCCCTGCTGGCAAAAGGTGAAGAAAAGCTTGATGAGATTTACGGTATAGGACTGGTAAAAGGCCAGAGACTGCCGCTGATACAAATACCGACCACGGCGGGAACCGGATCAGAAGTCACCACCGCTGCGGTAATCACGGTGGGGGAAGGCGTTAAAAAAGGCGTTCTTTCAGAAAAACTGGTACCTGATATTGCACTGCTCGATGTCGAACTGACTCTGGGACTGCCACCGATGGTCACTGCCACCACGGGTGTTGACGCTATCGTTCACGCTATCGAAGCGTATACATCACTTAACCCTAACCACAACCCGCTGACCAATACCCTGGCTAAAAATGCATTAGTGCTGCTGGGAGCGCATATCAAAACAGCGGTATTTGATGGCAGCAATCTGGAAGCCCGGTCTAACATGCTTCTGGGATCAATGCTGGCGGGGCAGGCGTTTGCAAACTCATCGGTCGGCGCAGTTCATGCTCTGGCCTACCCTCTGGGGGGCATCTACCACCTGTCCCACGGGCTGACTAATGCCCTGGTTTTACCCCATGTGATGCGCTTCAACAAAAGTGCATGTGTTGATCAGTATTCGGAACTGGCTGTGCTGATATTCCCTGAGCTGGCTGAGATAGATTCTCCGGATGACCGCTGCGATGCCTTTATTACAGCGCTGGATGAGTTGAATAAATCACTCGGAATGAAGGTGCGATTACGCGATTACGATATCCCCGGATCAGCGCTGGCTAAACTGGCGAGCGAAGGCATTCAACAGACCCGTCTGCTGAGCAATAATCCGAAGGTTATGACCGAAGCCGATGCGTTGTCTATCTATCAGGCAGCCTGGTAATAAGGAGCGAACAATGAGCGATAATAGCAATAGCAAAACCTACAAAAGCCGTTCTGATTACCGACACTTCATTACCATTCCGACACGCTGGATGGATAACGATGTCTATGGTCACGTCAATAACGTGCAGTACTACAGTTATTTCGATACGGCGGTGAATCGCTACCTGATTGACCAGGGCGTATTAGATATCCATCACAGCGAAGTCATTGGACTGGTGGTAAAAACCCAATGTAACTATTTTCGCAGTATCGCCTTTCCTGAAGATGTTACCGCAGGCGTTGCGGTATCAAAACTGGGAAATAGTTCTGTGTGCTACGAAATCGGTTTATTTAAAGACGGTGAAACCGATGCGGCTGCGCAGGGTCACTTTATCCACGTCTACGTAGACCGGGCCAGTCAGAGACCGGTAGCACTCCCCACCGCACTACGCACCGTGCTTGAACAGATAGCGAGCTGAGGATATTGATATGCAACTCACCAACAATAGTTTGCTGCAGACACAATCGTTTATAAATGGTCAGTGGTGCGACGCTAATAACGGCGATACGTTCAAAGTATACAATCCAGCCGATGGCAACTTACTGGCAGAGGTCGCCGATGCAGGCCAGGAAGAGGTAACACATGCCATTAACGCTGCTGATACTGCATGGTCAGGCTGGAGAGAGTTAGCGGCGAAAGAGAGAGCGACAATACTGCGGCGCTGGTTCGAACTGATTCTGACGGCCAGGGAAGATCTGGCCACCATTATGACAACGGAACAGGGAAAACCACTGACGGAAGCCCGTAACGAAGTTCTCTATGGCGCGTCTTTCATTGAGTGGTTTGCAGAGGAAGCCAAACGGCTCTATGGTGACATCATTCCGGCGCATGGTCGGGATAAGCGCTTGCTGGTCGTTAAACAGCCCATCGGGGTCGCCGCTGCGATTACGCCATGGAACTTCCCGCTGGCAATGATTACCCGTAAAGTCGCCCCGGCTCTGGCAGCAGGCTGTCCCGTTGTCATTAAACCATCAGAACTCACGCCCCTGTCTGCTTTAGCGCTGGCAAAACTGGCCCAGCAAGCCGGTTTTCCGGATGGGGTCTTCAATGTCATCACATCGACTAAGGCAGACGTCGTCGGTAAAACGATCTGTGAAGACAGCCGGGTGCGTAAACTATCCTTCACCGGTTCAACCGCTGTGGGGAAATTACTGGCACAACAATGCTCTGCAAATGTTAAAAAGGTCTCTCTTGAACTGGGAGGCAATGCCCCCTTTATTGTATTCGATGATGCAGACCTGGATGCCGCCGTCACCGGCGCCGTTATTTCAAAATTCAGAAATGCCGGACAAACCTGTGTCTGCACCAATCGAATTCTGGTTCAGGATTCAGTCTTCGAAGCGTTTTCAGAGAAATTCAGAATCGCGGTTGACGCATTAGTCGTCGGCAACGGCTTCGATGAACACACCGACATCGGTCCCCTGATCGAAGAGCGTGCGTTACAAAAAGTTGAAAAACTGATCGCTGACGCTCTCAGTAATGGTGCCGCCCTGCTGACGGGAGGCTATCGTTCACAGAGTTTAAGCCATGGTTTTCAACCAACAATTCTCACCGGGGTTAACAACAGCATGGCGATCGCTCAGGAAGAGATATTCGGACCTGTCGCAACCCTTATGCCATTCACAACGGAAAGTGAGGCTATCGCCATAGCCAACGATACATCATCGGGATTAGCTGCCTATTTCTACGCCAGAGATATCAGCCGCATATGGAGGGTCGCTGAAGCGCTTGAATACGGCATGGTCGGCATCAATGAAGGTATCATCTCAACAGAAGTGGCGCCGTTTGGCGGTATCAAAGAATCGGGAATCGGCCGCGAAGGTTCTAAATATGGAATAGATGACTATATCGAACTCAAATATCTCTGTATGGGTCTCAGCGGATAACCCCATTGTTTCATTATTTTTGCACGGCCCTGTTCGCCCCTTTTCAGGGGCTTTTTTTATGACGTTAGACACCTCTTGAGTTTAGCGGACATCTACGATCAGGTATTTATATTGCGAAGAGATGAAGAGCAAGATCAACATTACATAAACAATAAAAACTGGTCATAATTAGCGCCTGTTTCAATAACCACTATGAATCCAGGAAAAAATTGATGCCGTTTGATATCACCGCTGTCGTCAACATCATGGGGCTTTCTGCCGTTGCCGTGTTTGCTGTGTCAGGTGCACTGGATGCCGCCCGTCAGAAGATGGATATTCTCGGTTTTATGCTGATCGGCACGGCAACGGGGCTGGGCGGCGGCACTCTTCGCGATCTGGTGCTGGGCAATCTGCCGGTACTCTGGATTCGCGAGCCGATCTGGATCATCGTCTGCCTGGTGGCCTCCGTTATCACCTACTTTATCGCGCCTAAACTGGCATCACTGTCGCGGGCATTGATCTGGATGGATGCGATCGGCATTGCGCTGTTTGCAGTGGTAGGCACTAAGATCGGACTCGATTTTGGCACCTCCCCGCTGATTGCGGTGTGTATGGGGGTGATGACCGGCAGCTTTGGCGGTATCGCCCGGGATCTGCTCTGTGGCAGCAACCTGACGCTGATGAATGAGGAGTTGTATATCACCACCATGATGGCAGGTTCTGTTACCTATCTGACGCTGAATTCATTCGGCCTGCCCTACAGCTACGACCTGGTGGGCGGTTTTGTGGTGGCTTTTGTGCTTCGGGCGCTGGCGATCCGGTTTAATATTAAACTGCCAAATAGTTATCGTAAGTGTTAACGCCTTTTGCGGCGAATAACCACTACCCGAGATCATAGATCTGATAGCGGTTACGTCCGGCTTGTTTTGCTTTATACATAGCGCTATCGGACTGCCGGATAAGCTCTTCCCCATCCACCTCCTTAAGCTGAGGGCAGGAGGTGACCCCGATACTGGCGGTCAGCTGAAAGCGATGGCTATCAATGAAAAAAGGCTCTGCCAGATGTTGTAGCAGAAGCTCAATCCGCCGGATTGAGCTTTTTGGTTTTGCCTCGGGCAGTATCAGAATAAACTCGTCACCGCCATGACGAGAGATCGTATCGCCGTCCCGGAACACCCCTTTCATCACACTGGCGACATGCACCAGCACCCTGTCGCCAATCAGATGACCATACTGATCATTAATGTCTTTGAAGTTATCCAGATCAACGGATGCAACTATTAATGGTTGCTGACTGCGGTGAGTATGAATGACGGCCTGATCCAGACGATCATAGAGCAGACTGCGATTTGGCAATCCGGTTAAATAATCATAATTGGCGCGATGTTTGAGATCCGTTTCATAATGTTTCCAGGCGCTGATATCTGAAAACAGGCCGACATAGTTTTGTACCTCTCCTGCCGCATCACAGACGGCGCTGATCGATAACGACTCAGGATAGACCTCACCGTTGGCCTGCCGATTCCAGATCTCGCCTTTCCAGTAGTGCTCTCGTTCTAACTCAGCCCATAGCGCCTGGTAAAAGCCCGCATCGTGACGTCCGGATTTAAGTACAGCAGGCGTTTTACCCACCACCTCATCACCATAACCGGTAATATCGGTGAAGGCCCGGTTAATCTGGATGATAATGCCTTTACGGTCGGTAATCATAATGCCCTCGCGGGAGTGTTCAAACACGCCTGCCGAAAGACGCAGCGCCTGCTCCTGCTGCTTAAGCGCCGTTATATCCAGCAATGAACCGATATAACCGATAAAATTACCCTTGTGATCATAACGAGGCTGTCCCTGATCAATAAACCACAGATACTCACCATCCGCGCGCTCCAGCCGATATTCCATAGAAAACGCCACGCGACGTGCAAAGCTGCCAGAATAGATCGCCAGACAGCGATCATAGTCATCCGGATGCACCCCCTCAGTCCACCCCGTACCGAACTCCTGCTCCAGAGTTCGGCCACAAAATTCCAGCCATTTCTGGTTAAACCAGTTGCACCCCATGCCGGTGTCGGACATCCAGAATAGCGCAGGTGAGGCGTTGGCAATGGTGTTAAATTTTTGTTCAAGTATCTGAATGACCTCTTCCTGCGAGGCGTTTTCCTGCCCGTCGAGTAGCAACAAAATATCGTCTCTTAATGGGTATCTATCCATGCCAGCTTCCTTAGATGAAATAGCCTTAGATACTTCAGCTCTCTCTGCATACTAGTCCGCCTGATAACAGAGTGACAGCCAGGCAGGTGTTAGAGACAGCGGTTATAGATCAGGCTTGTGACTCAGGTCAGGCAATCACTTTTCTCATTGAAACCGGGTGCGGAGTATGCAGGAGACTTAACACTTTCAGCGCTGAGACTCCCCCAACCGGGCTCGCTGACCGGGCTAACACAGCCGGAACAAAAAAGGCGCACAACCTGTCCGCCTTTTGCTTTCCGCTGTTAGCTATCCTGCCGCTTCAACCAGGTGTTTTAGCACTCATTTAACACCGCCCCGGGAATATATTCTCTGAGAATGCGGTTTTGAAACTGATCATTAAAACGGCAGTTAATGATGATAATAAATCGTTCAAATGGCTGGCTGGCATCAAGCGGTTTTACACCGCTGACACTGTGGTAGATCTGATCATCACGGATATGCAGAATCTCCCCCGGCGCCAGATCAGCGGAGATAATCGCCTGCTCTCCCTGTTTATCCAATGACAATAAACTGGTTCCGCCGCTGACATTTTCCCGGTTAATCACCAACACACTGAGGAACTGGCTGCCATCTTTATGAATCCCCTGCCCCTGCAGTGGGTCGGTTAAGGCGTTCCCCCGCACACCGTTTATCTGCATCAGAATCGGCTCACCGGGTTGAATATCCCAGAGCCCGGCCCAGCCTTTGATAAACCCGGAGACATCGGTGCGCTGAATAAACGCCTCTTCCAGCGGCGCATAATGGCGCACCTTATCCGCCATGGTATCCGCATCATTAAACGCACCGGCCTGCGCCATTGGACAATCCGGCACCACCACCGGCTCACCTGCCTGGTTCAGATAAAACCAGGACATCCGCTTCCAGCGACTATCGACATACGGGTCCCGGGGTAGCTGTTGCAGATAGGGCAACCAGCCCTGCAGATCAATCCGGTTATGGACATCGGTTCTGCTCCAGTTACCCGTGCTGACCTCTTCAT
Source organism: Amphritea sp. (assembly GCF_050300915.1). GTDB lineage: Bacteria > Pseudomonadota > Gammaproteobacteria > Pseudomonadales > Balneatricaceae > Amphritea. The sequence goes on along the minus strand of NZ_JBNKYN010000050.1, from coordinate 22,218 downwards.
ATACCCGGCCCTCCCAATACCTCCCCTCTGAGGGTATTGCCGGATGACCAGACTGCGGTGCACTATAGGGTTGAGTCACCCCCCTGGCGGGGTTATGTGTGAGCGATAGTTCCATAATATAAGTACTCCTGTGGGATAAAAAAGCTGCGCAATGCAGCACAAAAAATAAAAGGCCCGGCACATGCCGGACCTTCAGTGTCTAGTTGTAGCAACTTAAACAGACGTTTAAAAATCAGGTTCGCCTATTGGTGAAAAACACTATGGATATTATTCAAACCCGGAAGCCCCAATTTACGCTCAGAATGGCAACCCTTGATGACGCGGCACTGGTGGTCAGTTATATGAAAAAACTGGGTGACTACCAGAAGATGCTGGATAAGATCACCGCCACCGAAGCTGACATTCGCCGCTTACTCAGCGAACAAAGAGGGGAAGTGCTGTTTGGCGAATACGATGGCGCGACGGTCGGCTTTATCTACTTCTATCAAAACTCATCAGCGTTCACCGGTCAGACCGGGCTCTATATTGATGGTTTCTTTATCGATCAGCCGTTTCAGTCCCAGGGGTTGGGTAAGATTATGTTCGCCTATCTCTCTAAACTGGCACTGGAACGGGGTTGCCAGCGACTGGAATGGGGCTGTCTCGACTGGAACGAACCCGCGATAAGTTTTTACAGGAATCTGGGGGCTTACAGCGTCGATGAGATGACCATCTATCGCTTTGCTCCGCAACAGCTGGAGCAAAACGCGGGTCAGTTCTGAGCGCCTGTTCAGAACCGGCTATCAAGCCAGGCGATGACGAGCTGGCAGCTGACACATCTGCACGCTCAGCACCCCGCTATACCTCAATACTTTTTCCAGCTAAAGCCGCTCAATAGAGCGGCTTTTACGTATCAGCCCCGCGCTTCAGAACAGCGCCCTGCGAACACAAAATAACGCCGCTTCCCCCCGCTGAACAGCGGATTTAAAACCCGTGGCACACAATAGGGCACAAGCGCAAATTATGAGATTTAATCAGCACTATCATTGTGCATTAATAAAATTATTAAGCATAATTATCATAATTTGATAATTATGTGTTGAGCGAACATGCTCATTATGGTACTTAATAGGTAAAGCGGATGATAAAAACACTGTATTTGAGGTAGCTGCAATCACCCAACAGCAGTGAAACCGTATTCAGAAACAGATAATTAGAAGCAAGAGGTTAAAAATGAAACGCACACTTTCAAAGATACTCGTAGGACTATCCGTCATCGCCTGTAGTCAGAGCCTGTTTGCTGAAACCCGGCTGACACTTTCCTCCTGGATGCCAAGCCAGCATCCCATGGCTGCTGAGATGATCTTCCCCTGGGCCAAAGAGGTGGCAGAGGTTACCGAAGGACGGGTAACAGTCGATATTCTGGCTAAATCCCTGGGACACCCTAAAATTCATTACGATATTGCCCGCGATGGTCTGGCAGATATCACCTACAGTGCTCACGGCTATACACCAGGACGCTTCCTGCTGACCAAAGTGGCCGAGTTCCCCTTTAGCGGTAACAGCGCTGAGGCCCAGTCAGTCGCCTACTGGAGGGTCTATAACAAATACCTGGCGAAAGCGAATGAGCATAAAGATGTCAAGCTGCTGGGACTATTCACCCATGGACCCGGTGCGGTGCATAACAGTAAGCACCCGATTGAAAAAACATCTGACTTCGAGGGCCTGAAGCTGCGGGTTGGTGGCGGTGTGGTTAATCAGGTGGCAACATCTGTTGGTGCCGTTCCCCTGCTGAAGCCAGCGTCAAAAGCTTACGAGCTGCTGTCTCACGGTGTCGCTGACGGCACCATGAACCCGCCGGATGCTCTGGTCGGTTTCAATATCGTGGATATGGTAAAAAATACTACGGTTGTACCGGGTGGTTTTTACAATATTAGTTTCTTTCTGGTGATGAATAAGGATCGCTGGAATGAGATCAGCCCTGAAGACCAGGCAGCCATTGAAAGTATCTCCGGCGAAGCCTTTGCTAAACGCTGCGGAAAAGTCTGGGACCGTATTGCTCAGGAAGGTCTGGATGCCGCTAAAGCCAATGGCAACACCATCACCTATGCGGATGATGCATTCGTCGCCGACCTGAAAGCGAAAACGGCACACATTGAAAATGAATGGGTCGCTGAAGCCAGCGCCAGGGGTGTTGATGGCGCTGCGGCACTGGCAGAACTACGTGCAATTGCCAACAGTTACACGCCTGAATAAGGTTAGGTAATCATTATGCGACTGGTACTGACAAACATCAGCAAACGATTGCTAACCGCGCTGGAGTTTTTATACGAGCGCGTACTGGCGTATATCGCTGCGGTAGCAATGTTCCTGATGATGCTGATCACTCTGGTGGATGTGGTGGGACGAGACCTGTTCTCTTTCCCACTCCCCGGAGGTTTTGAAATAACAGAGTTTCTGTTAGCAACGTTGATATTTTTAGGCTTGCCGATGGTCACAGCAGCCAACGAACATGTCGACGTCGACCTTCTGGACTCATCCGTCCCCGCTTTTTTAAAGCCGTTGCAGACAATTATTATCTGTCTGGTGAATACCATCGCCTTTGGTGTGCTTTCCTGGATGCTCTGGAAACTGGCTATCCGCACCTATAGCTATCAGGACACTACCGCGATCCTCGAGATCCCCTTCACCGGGCTGGTTGTGTTGATGGCCAGCTGCTGCACGCTGGCAACAGCGGCACTGGTGATGATGCTGTTTGTCAGACGCGGTAAAAAACTTTTCCACAGCAAGACAAAGCAGGAGTATTAATTAAAAATGGAAACCAGCTTAATTGGCCTTGCCGTTTTAATGTTCCTGATCTTTTTCAGGGTTCCTCTCAGCGTTGCCATGGGCACCACCGGCGTGCTCGGTTTTGCCTATGTGCAGATCTTTGAGTTTAACAACTCAAGAGGGATGGACGCCGCGCTCAACATGGTATCGCAGGTCTCATTTGAAACCGGGTTATCCTACAGTCTGTCAGTCGTTCCGCTGTTTATTCTGATGGGCAACTTTATTACCGAGGCGGGCCTTTCCAGCCAGCTTTATCGCGCATCCCATGCTTTTCTGGGACATTTCAGGGGTGGTCTGGCGCTGTCTACCGTGGTTTCCTGCGGCGGCTTCTCAGCGGTCTGCGGCAGTTCAATGGCGACGGCCGCCACTATGTCAAAAGTCGCGATGCCCGAGATGCGTAAGTATAACTACGCCGACAGTTTAGCCAGTGGCTCAATCGCCGCCGGCGGAACCCTGGGGATACTGATCCCCCCCAGCACCATCCTGGTGATCTACGGCATCATGACAGAAACCGATATCGGTAAACTGTTTATTGCCGGCTTACTGCCCGGATTAATCGGTATTATTTTCTATATGGCGGCGGTGTCGGTGACGGTTCACCTCAAGCCCGAACTGGGCCCGGCAGCCGAGCGCTCCAGCTGGACTGAACGACTGATCGCGCTGAAAGATGTCTGGGGCATATGCTTGCTGTTTTTCATCGTGATGGGGGGTATTTACAGCGGTGTTTTCACCCCGACTGAAGCCGCCGGTATCGGTGCGTCGGGAGCGTTCTTTATCGCCCTGCTACGACGCAAGCTGACGTTTAAAAGTTTAGTCGACACTCTGGTCAGTTCCGTGCGCACCACGGCTATGCTGTTCTTCCTGGTTATCGGCGCGGTACTGTTTTCCAACTTCGTCAACTTAGCGGGCCTGCCCGATGCGTTAAAGGATGGTGTACTGGCGATGGATCTCAGCCCGGTACTGGTGATTCTGGCAATCATCGGCATCTATCTTTTACTCGGCTGCGTGCTGGAAAGTATGTCGATGATACTGCTGACGGTGCCGGTGTTTTACCCGCTGATTTCGGCGATGGGAATGGATCTGATCTGGTTTGGTATTCTGGTGGTTGTGGTGACCGAAATCAGCCTGATCACCCCGCCGGTAGGATTGAATGTATTTGTCCTGAGAACGGTGCTTCCGGACCTGAAGCTGAGCACCATTTTCAAAGGGGTTACACCCTTCTGGATAGCCGACATCTTTCGTCTGATTCTGATTGCGCTGATACCCGGCGTATCACTGTTTCTGCCCGGCATGGTCGGATAACTCAGGCATATTTACAGCATCGCCCTGTTAGTGCAAACAGGGCTGTTCTCATATCGGTATAAAGGCAACGCAGATGAGTATTAACATTCGAAATATTTTATATGCTTCAGATCTGGGCGACAGCTCTAAATATGCGTTTGAGTTTGCGGCATTAGAAGCCAATAAGCACAACGCAAAAATAACCTTCCTGAATGTTGTTGAGCCCCCTTCTCACTCAGCGGAAACCATTTTTGGTAATCTGAGTGATAAAAACTCATTTCAAACGATGCGTCAGGAAGGCTTGCAAAGAATCAGAGCACTCATCGAGCAACGCATCGATAAGCTGTGTCATTCAACGGACGTTACCCCACAACACAAGCCTGAAGCCCGCATTGAGGAAGGCCATGCGGCGGAAACCATTATTGAGGTTGCCGATGAGATCGGTGCCGACCTGATTATTGTCGGCAGCCGCAGTCGGACTCACTCAACCCTGGAACGTTTCTTTGTCGGTTCCACCGCACAGAATGTGATGCAGCTAACCACGATTCCAGTGCTGATTGTACCTATTCCCGCTGACCATTAAGCGGCCCTGCTGTTAAGCCCCAACCCCCTTCTATTAAGCCCCTTCCGCAGTAAGGGGCTGTGCTGTTCAGATTCAGAATATCCGTCAAGCCACTTAGTCCACCGGCGTTTCGTAAAAGCGAAAACCACTGGCCTCTCCAAACTGATCGTAAAGCCCTCTGGCGACACGGTTTTCCTTATGGGTCAGCAGCGTTAGTGCGGACCAGCCTCGCTGTTTACACAGCGCCAGCATATATCGGTACAAGGTTTTCCCCACGCCCCCGACCCGGGACTCCGGATCAACATAGAGGTCACTCAGATAGCAGACTTCAGTCCCCAGAAGACTCTGAGGCCAACCATGGAAATGCGCTAATCCCACTATCTGCCCCGTTTCGTCACAGGCAACAACACCTTCCAGCATATTCAGCGGGTCGTTCAGCCAGCCCCACATGGTGTTAATCTTTTGCTCATCAGCCGGGAGCTGATAAAAGTCGCAGTAGCCTGCAAACAGCCCTTTCCAGCGCTGAAAATCATCTGCTTGCAAGGCCCTGATCTGCAGAGCTCTTGTGGACAGTTCTCTTGTGGACGCAGCTTCGCTTTGAACATCAATCTTTTCCATCGGTAATACGCCATCCCTAATGGGCCATCCGTTTGGCCACCGTTGTTAGTCAGATAAGATTTATAGCACACACTGTATCATGCAGCTCCATCCGCTCACCGGCACTAAAGACCAATAATCACAGGACAAAAAATAGCCGGTTAAACAACCGGCTAAAGCTGACAAGCAAAAGAAAAAAGAATGGGGTTAAATCACCCGGTTAAAGAAGAGGAAGCTGGTTAAATTAAGCGCGGGTCAGGGTTCCGCTTTACCCGTAATCGCCAGTCTTATGCCGCTGACGCTTTACGCCGCTCTTTTACTTTACTGCTGATATACACCACGATGGAGATGATCGTAATACTGAGCAGTACCAGGCTGATGGGTCGTGTGACGAAGATAGTCAGGTCACCTTCGGATATCCCCATTGACTGTTTAAAGCGGGTCAGGAAAACCGGCCCCAGAACCATCCCCAGGATAATAGGAATAGCGGGGATATCATTCTTTCTCAGCACATAGCCCACTCCGGCAAAAAACAGCGCAATCAGCGCATCGCTCACCTGGTAGTTCTGACTGTAGCTACCAATAAAGCCCAGAACCAGAATAAAGGCACCGATAAAACGCCCTCTGATACGGGTGAGATTCACCATCCATTTGGTGGCAAACGTCAGATAGACAAAGCAGAAAATATTCATCAGAAACAGTGAAATATAGAGGCCGGAAATAAACTCAGGCCGCTCTGCAAACAGGGTCGGTCCCGGCACATAGTTATGTACCATAAACACCGCCAGCAACATGGCCATCAGCGCATCAGCAGGTATACCAAACGCCAACAGTGGAACCATAACCGATGCGGTCACCGCATTATTGGACGTTTCCGATGCGATCAGACCCGCAGGATTACCTTTACCAAAGGAGTCCGGGTCTTTAGAAAACTTCTGTGCCAGTGTGTAGGAAAAAAACTGCGATCCAAACTCGCCAACACCGGGCAACAGCCCCATGATCACCCCCAGAAATGCGGAGCGGGCCACCGTCATCTTATTGCGCAGCAGCTCTGCGACACCACTGAAGTACCCCTCCCCCTCAAGCCGGGTGACATGGGCATCATTGCCCTTTTTCGACAACAGTACAAACGCCTGAGACATGGCAAACAGCCCGATCACAACCGGCACCAGCGGAATCCCGCCCAGCAACCAGGTCTGTCCGAAGGTAAATACCTGAGAGTTAAATGAACGATCGAGGCCTACCGAACCAAGAAACAGCCCGAAGCCCAGCATAATCACCGCAGCTGGCACATGTTTACGATGGGCCAGCACCACAAACACCATCCCCAGCAGCGCCAGCATGGCAAACTCTGCGGAACCAAACTTTTGTGCCACTTTAGCCAGCACCGGCGCCAGCAACACCAGAGAGGTAACACTGATCATTCCCCCCACAAATGAGGAGGTGTAAGCGATAGAGAGTGCGCGTTTGCCTTCTCCCCGTTGCGCCATCGGATAACCATCATAGGTAGTTAACACCGCCACCGGGGTGCCGGGGGTGTTCATCAGAATCGCGGGAATCGCGCCACCGTACCAGGCGCCGCCGTAAACCCCCACCAGCAACATAACGCCCGCCAGTGGCGCCATTGAGAAACTCAGGGGCAACAATATCGCCATCACTCCGGCAGGCTCAAGACCCGGAATAGAACCGATGGTCACGCCGATCAGTGCACCTATGAAGATCGCCAATAACACATTTAAGTTGGCAACCTCATTTAAACCCAGCAGTATACTATCCATTGCCGTTTCCAGAATTAAAGATAAGAATTTGCAAAATCTGACCAGTCAGCTGGCAGGAATTGATACAACCAGACATCATCCATCCACAGACCGATCACATATCTGAAGATAAAAACAATGGCGGCAGTGACTAAGAAGGTCGCCACAAACCAGTTCCGGTTAAGCAATCTCGATAACGCCAGCAACAGCGAAACAAACACTAATGTCGTGAGAAAAAAACCGGTGACGTTTAACAGATGGATGTAGACATAAAAGAGAACACTGGTGATAACCGCAACCCGGTTATAGGAAACCGCGTCATACAGATACTCTAACCAGGATTTCAGATCGACTGAAAAGAGAGCCTTAAGTTTTCCGATAAGCATCACCGATGAAAACAACGTCATAACGCTCAGACCGACAAGCGGCCCGATCATCGGCTGCAGAAACCACCCCTTGCTGGTATCAATGATGCTGGCCTGGGAAGGTATAAAACAGAGTAAGATAATGCTGGTTAAAATGACAAGAACATAGAAAGGTATGTTGTCCTCTCCACTCAGTATCATCTGTTTCTCACAGAGCTGATCTTCGTTATCCGAGGCTAAATTGTTATCATTATTTTTCATATCAATTCTCAAAACGCCTCTCTTTCATCCGCTCAACCAGACTTCAGAGAGGCTTAACTAACTGAAAACCTATTTGTTCATATATTTGAGAAGATCTTTGCTTTGCTCGACCTCTTCAGCAATACGCTTACTGGCTTCAGCCGCTGGCTGCCAGTAGATTGAGGCACCGGTGGTGTTGGCGATCTCTTTCACACGATCAGACTCAAGCGCTTTCTTCGCGATTGCAGCGATCTTGTCTTTGATCTCCTGAGGTGTACCGGCAGGCACAAACAGTCCATTCCAGGTGGTCATCGGGATGCCCGCAATCTCGTTCAGCGTTGGCGCATCGGGCGCCACACTGATCCGCTCAGAGGTAAACGAAGTCAGCACTTTGGCGTCGCCCGACTTCAGGCACGCCAGAATCAGCTGAGTCGTGGTATTGATAACATCCGCATCACCGTTTGCCAGAACAGAACAATCGGTGGCATCGAAAGGGGCATCAGAGGAAAAGTTAACACCCAGCACCTCAGCGGCTTTAAACGTCATCGCTGTAGGGCCCGCCTGATAACCAAAATGCCCCAGAGAGACATCATTGCTCTGTGAGTATGCAGCCAGCTCTTTCATCGAGTTGTAGGGCGCATCGCCACGGGTGGCCAGTACGAACGGATAATCCAGAAAGATACCAACGGGCTCGAAAGTCTCATGACCCCAGGGCACACCGCCTGCCAGGATCTTAAAGGTTAGCAGGTCATTGACAAATGAACCGATGGTCAGGCCATCAGGCCGGGCCAGGGCCACTTCTGAAGTCCCCACAACGGCGCCACCACCGGGTTTGTTAATCACGGTTGCGGGCTTGCCGGTCTCTTTGGTCATCTCTTCCGCAATAATACGGGTGAGGACATCTTCAAGATCGCCCGGAGGCCAGGGCACGACAAATTTAACCGGGCGGGACGGATAGTCTGATGCGGCCACCAGCGGTGCTGCAAGCACTGAACTTGCTAAAACAATTCCTGCAACCATCGTTGTGATTTTTTTCATGAATTACCTCTACTTTTTTACTTTTACTTATTAATTTGAAAAGTTATTCACTTGTCCCTTTCAGCGGGACAATGAGAACAGGACAAACACTGTGATGGATCACTTTCTGGGCCGTAGAGCCAAGAAACATTCGTGACAAGGAGGAACTTTCCCTATCCCCCATCACGATCAGATCGGCATTAAACATCTTCGCAGCTTTGACAATGCACTTATCCGGCACCCCCTGAAGAACCTGAACAGTCGGTTCATCAATCAGCTTCGCATCCTCTTCAGACAGCTCTTCGTCATGGAAATCAATCAGACGCTGTTCAATGCGCTGCATCCGTTCAGCAAAGATTTTGGCCAGCCGGGAACGACTTACCGATTCGGGGAGATAATCATTGATGATCTCTTCAGTAGCGCCATCAAGCGGCTCCACCACATGCAGATAAATGATTTGAGCACGATGAGCTTTGGCCTGTTCAATCGCCGCCCGGAAGGCAGGCCGACTGCCGAGGCCTAAGTCAGAAGCGTATATGATTGTATTTATTTTCATATATTCAAAACCATCAAATTTCTCATAATTTGAGAATACATACTAAATTTTAAAACATCAACACAAAATAAATACATTTTTCTCAAATTTGATGAAATTCTGTAACGTTTGCGGTCTGGATTTGCTGTTAGTGCACAGCGAAAGGGCATAGGGAGTTTGTGGCTGAAAAATAACGCACTAAAACAGCTCGCGCAGTCATTCAACCCAGATTTGCAGCAGCGGTAAAATAACCGCTAATGAGAACAGAGACAGAATAGTGGTAGACATAATGGCACTGGAGGCCAGCTCAACCCTGCGTTCATATTGCTGAGCCAAAATAAACACCATTGAGCCGGTCGGCAGAGAGGACATCAGCACGACAGAGGCAGCCCAGAACGGCTCCAGCCCCATCAGATAAACGACCAGCAAGGCAATCAGTGGGTTGAAAACAACTTTAACCAGCGTCACCCAAACCAGCCGTCCGGTCTCTCCCTGAATTTTAATACCCACCAACGATGCACCCATCGCAAACAGAGCAACAGGCGCGGCGGATGGCGCCAGCATCGAAAACAGATTGTTGACCGGCACAGGCAGCGGAATAGAAAAATAGGAGAACAGTCCACCGGCAATCGGGGCTATCAATACCGGATTTTTGAGAAACATCCGGGAGAACGTCTTCCAGGCATTCTGCCAATAAGTACCGCCGGTACTCTTGTTGCCAACAAACGCCAGACCGATAATAAACACCATGTTGGTCGATAACGTCGCAATCACAACCGGCACAGTGCCCTTCTCACCAAACAGATAGAAAGCCAGCGGTACCCCCATATAGATGGTGTTCCCCCAGCCACAGATCAGTGAGATAACGGTGGCATCAAGACTATCCCGGCTCTTCAGGCCCCGGTAGCCAAACACTCCCAGCGCCATGGTCACCATGGTGGCGATAAAATAGGCGGCAATAAAGGAGGGGTTGACCAAAGCGTCCAGCGAGACCTTAGTCATCGCCAGAAACAACATCGGGGGTACGGCATAATTGATAATAAAATGGTTGAGCGCCTGCACAGCGCTCACGGGTATGCCGCCGGATCTGCAGGCAAACCAGCCGCTAAAGATAACCGCAAATACCGGTAACACGATATTAATGACGAGTTCCAAACGCACTCTCCAAATAGTTTGTCCGACGCCATTAATGCCGGGCTGACGCTGACTGGTCAGCCTTCCAGGTTGTTCAGATCGATGCCTTCCTCTTCCATGATCTGCATCGCGACACGGAAACTGTCGATAGCAGCCGGAACACCACAATAGATCGCCACCTGCATCAGCACTTCACGAATCTGCACCGGTGTCAGGCCGTTATTCAAAGCCCCCCGGACATGCAACGCCAGCTCATGGGGACGGTTAAGCGCAGAGATCATCGCCAGGTTGATCATGCTGCGCTCTTTCTTTTCCAGCCCCTCCCGTTGCCAGACATCCCCCCAGCAGTACTCAGTCACTAACTGCTGTAGCGGTTTATTAAACTCGTTCGCGTTATTGATCGAACGATCCACATAGGCGTCACCCAGAACCTCTTTTCGCAGTTTTAAACCTGCATCAAATTTTTCGCTCATCACTCACCTCGGTGTAAATACAGTGCAGCTATTGATAGGACAGAACCAGTTCGGTGTCCAGCATGGTTAAACGGTAGGTTGTTCCCGGAATCATATCGATCGGTTTCGTCAGCGAACCACTGATAAAGTGCTGGCCCGCTGCAACACGGCCATGCAGTACCAGCAGGCTGCGCACCATCTTAATGAAGGAGTTCAATGGCCCACCCAGCACGCTGGCTGGCGAACCGTACAGCGTTTCAGTTGCCGTGGTCAGACGGCACTCGACCTCAGTGGCGGTCTGCCCAGGTATAAAAAGTTGCGGCTCGCCTAACTGATAAAAAGAGGCAACCGCATTGTCCGCCACAAAACCACCGATACCAAACTTCCAGCCCAGCCGGGAATCGGCCACTTCAAACGCCGGCGCAATATAAGCGATTGCCTCGATAATCTGCTGATCGGTGTAGTGATCGCCCTCAAGATCATGACCGAGCACAAACGCCAGTTCCGCTTCCAGTTTAGGTGCGATCACAGCGTCAGGGCTGAGACGGTCACCCTCTATCAACATGTCACTGAACAGTACACCATACACCGGCTCATCAAGCCCAAACCTATCCAGTGCAGGCTGATTCGCCATAGCAACTTTCCAGCCAGACACCTGATTACCTGCCGCCGCGTTCTGCTTAATCAGTTGCCGCTGAACGCCATAACCATCATCAATGGTAAAACCATCAAACACCGTCACATCGCTGAGCGTTTGGCACTCAGCGCGGCCATGTTGGATCGCTGCAGCCGCTTGTTGATAGACAGCGTTCATCACAGACCACCCAGACAGACATATTTAATTTCCAGATAATCTTCAATGCCGTACTTCGAACCTTCACGGCCGATACCGGACGATTTGATCCCCCCAAACGGCGCAACTTCATTGGAGATCAGGCCCGTGTTCACCCCTACCATGCCATACTCCAGCGCTTCGCTGACATGGATATAGGTGGAGATGCTCTGGGTATACATATAAGACGCCAGACCATATTCCGTATCGTTGGCCATCTCAATCGCTTCATCGATGCTGTCAAACTTAAACAGCGCCGCCACCGGGCCAAAGATCTCATCGGCATAAAAGTCCATTGAGCGCTGTGCATCCCCCAGGACGACCGGGTTCATAAAGCGCTGCTGCTCGTCAAACTCAACGTTTCGTGAGGTAATCTGTACCGCGCCTTTAGCCGTGGCATCATCGATCATCGCTTTAATCGAGCGGTAGGCTTTACGATCGATCAGCGGACCAAGCTCGGCCCCCGCAGCAGCACCATCAGCCACCACCAGCTTATCGACCGCTGCGGCCAGCTTGGCAGAAAACGCATCATACACACCGCTCTGTACCAGAATGCGGTTGGCACAGACACAGGTCTGACCGTTGTTACGGAACTTGGCGATCAGCGCCCCCTCAACCGCTTTATCCAGATCGGCATCATCAAAGACGATGAACGGCGCATTGCCGCCCAGCTCCAGAGAGATTTTTTTCACGTTCGCAGCGCACTGTTGCATCAGCAGCTTGCCAATATCGGTTGACCCGGTAAACGACAGTTTGCGCACGGTGGGGCTTTCACACAGCGCCGTACCGATCTCAGAAGAGCGGCCATTAATCACCTGCAATACACCTGCGGGCACGCCTGCTTCATGGGCCAGATACGCCAGCGCAAACGCGGTCAGAGGCGTCTGCGAAGCCGGTTTGATAATGATCGGGCAACCGGCAGCCAGAGCTGGCCCCGCTTTACGGGTAATCATCGCCGCCGGAAAGTTCCACGGCGTAACCGCAGCACAGACACCGATCGGCTCTTTTCTCACGGTCAGACGGGTGCCGGGAACAACTTCAGGAATCACATCCCCGTAAGTCCGCTTGGCCTCTTCAGAAAACCATTCGATAAACGAGGCAGCATAGGCGATCTCACCTTTTGCTTCGGGGACGGGTTTACCCTGTTCCGCCGAGAGAATCTTACCCAGGTCGTCCTGATTAGCCATAATCAGATCAAACCACCGACGTAAAATTTGCGCGCGCTGCTTTGCCGTTGTTTTCTTCCAGGGCTTCCAGGCTGTCGCAGCAAAACCGATAGCGGCTTCCGTCTCCTTCTGCCCCATCACCGGCACATCAATGATGACAGAATCATCAGCGGGATTAATGACATCGATGGTGTCGCCTGAATCAGCGCCGACCCATTCGCCATTGATGAAACACGCGTTCTTAAGTAGCTCAGGATTTGAAAGTGACAGCATGCGATAAACTCTTTCTTAATGGATCATGTCAGTGAGAAACATCTCTCAGAAAAGACAGTCAGAAAAGCCGCAGCGGAGATCCCTTACTGCGGCCCCGAAAAATTAGCTCAACTGTTTACGCAGGGCGTCCAGAGCTTCATTCAACCGGGAAGGCGAGCAGATTGCAGCAACAAACCGGTCCGGTCTGACGATAACAATCTTATCCCGCGCGGCGGTAAACCAGTCCTCCAGCGTATGGTCAACATCTTCGACACTAACCACACCCTCGGCCTGCAAGCGCTCGTGATAGCTAAAACCACTTTTGGAGCGATTCACCTGAATATAGCGGGTGTCCAGACCTGCCCAGAACGCTTTATTCTCTTCGGAAACGTATGCCAGCGGGTTAGTGCGGAAGCCGATGACCGAGAACCAGGGTCCCTGCACCTCATCGAATTTCTCCCGGCTGCCATCGGCAATTTCAACGTCGGGCTGAATAAACAGCTGGCCCACCAGACTGTCGGGATAGATCTCATCCGCTTCGTGATGAACAATACCTTTGGTGATATGAGCCTTCGGCTTAAACTTAAACTCAACCAGATGCTCGCGCAGGTTATCCACCGAGTCTGACGCCTTAAAGATCCAGTCACGGATACCGGCCAGAATCGGGTTCGTCATCCCCAGCACCGCGCCCATATTGTCAGCCAGGGCGATCAGATCGGTGGCATGGCCCCGACGTTCCTGATCGTAGGTGTTAAGCACACTGACAGGGATGCGTCCCTTCGCGGCAGCGGCCACCTTCCAGGCGATGTTCACCACATCACGCAGACCGGAGTTCAGCCCCTGACCCGCCCAGGGTGGTGTAATGTGGGCAGCATCACCACAGAGCATTACCCGCCCTTTGGTAAAGGTGTCCGCCACCCGGGAGTTATGGGTATACGCACGAATCCGCACGATATCCAGATCATCCACGTCATCACCGATATGACCCCGGATCAGTTTGCGGATCACCTCCTCCTGACACATCTCCTCCTCATTCTCATGGGGGAACAGCATGAACTCCCAGCGCCGGTACTGATAGGGCAGATAGATACAGACAAACGGGCGCGAAGGGTCCGCATGCAACGCCGTATAGGGCGCATTGAGCTTATCGTTTGCCGCATCCACCACAATCCATTTCGCTTCGTGAGTGATGCCGGTATAACCGATCTCCAGCTGCTTGCGCACCTCAGAGCGGGCACCGTCTGATGCCACCACAAAGTCCGCTTCCAGGGTGTAGGCCTTGCCGGTATTATCCGTGACCTCAAGGGTCACCCGGTCATCGGTCTGAGAGATAGCCTGCATAGTATGACCCAGGCGCAGATCAACATTATCAAAGCGCTGCAGCCCCTCACGCATCGTGGCTTCGGTCAGCTGCTGCATAAAGATGTTACGCATCGGCCAGCCATATTGCGCAGTCTTCGGCTTCACCTCGGCAAAGCACACACCGCGGGCGTTGTAGTAACGCAGTGGCACGTTGCGGATCATATCTTTAATCGCTTCGTCGGCCAGCCCAGCTCCCTGCAAGACCCGCATCGCCTCATCATCCATGCCAACGGCACGGGGGTATGGCAGAATCTCTTCCGACGCTTCAAGCACAACGGTCTGAATACCGTACATGCCCATGTAGTTCGCCAGCGTGATGCCGTTCGGCCCACCACCAACAATAACAACCTGTGTTTTTTGTGTTTCCATCAGAATAGTCTCTCTCTAATTTTTAAACCGAAGCACTCTGTACAAAACGCACCACGGCCTCATTAAACTTCTCAGGCTGATCGTCATGAACGTAATGGCTGGCGTTATCGACGGTCACAGCGCTAAAGCACGGGTTCTTTTCAATAACCTCTTTTACCGTCGCAGCTGGCAGAAAATCTGAATTGCCTCCCTTCACCAGCAGAGAGGGAATTCGTATCGCGTTAACCGCGGGCCAGAGATCGATCGGTTCAATCGTCAACCGGGCCTCGGCTATCCCCTGTTGATCATGCTTCCAGGTTACGCTTCCATCCTGTTCCCGCAGGGAAAACTTAAGCCGGGCAGCAAGCGCCTCCTCTGTCAGATTGGGCCGGCTGCTACGCCAGAAGCTTTCAGCCTCTGACCATGAGGCAAAAGAGAGCGGAGTATTGCGCATCTCCCGACGGATACGCTCAGCACCGTCTCCCCGGTTGGAAGACCCCGGGCCGATATCTTCAATCACCAGCAGTTGCACCTTGTCGGGGTATTGCCGGGTATATTCGAGGGCATTGGTGCCGCCCAACGAATGGCCGATCAGAATAAACCGATCCAGCCCCAGGTGACTGATGAAAGCGTTCAGGTCTTCCACATAGGTATCGGTGTGATAGTCACTGACAGGCCCCCAGTCACTCTCCCCCCGGCCCCGCTGATCCAGCGCAAAACAGCGATACTGATCACCCAGTGCAGTGACAAGCTCCTGCCAGGTTTCTGCAAACCCTCTTAAACCGTGCAGCATCACCACCGGAATACCCTGCGGATCACCCCACTGAAGGTAGTGCAGTTTCAGATCGCCACTGTTAAAGAAATGACTGCTTGGGGTCATCGGACACCTCTGTTTACGCTATAACTAAAAACTCTGTTTGTAGAACGGCCTTACACCAGACCGTTTTCGCATTTAGCGTCTTCCGCTTTCAGACCACCTAAGCGTGCATGCAGGCGACCGCGGGTTGCAAATGCCCACACAATCAACACCTCGTCGTTACGGGGCGCATCATTAAATGAGACCGAGATAGAGTCATAGTGTGAACGCACATAGAGGGCATCCTTATGCGCCAGCGGCACATCAAGGGTAGCACCCGGGCCGCCGATCTTGCCCGTTGAAGGCACCCATGACTTACCGCCACCCAACGCTTCACGCACCGGGTCTGCAGCAGGGTTAGTCAGAAATGCATTACCGTGTTCATACTCACCATCAGCGCCGACCAGAATCGCTTTGCCGTAGCTGACAATCTCGTTGTCACCGGCCAGTTCATTGATACGACGCCCGAATTCACGTCCCAGCTCCGGAGAGTGGTCAATCAATGCAGACAGGTCTTCGCTGAACTTGCCCGCAAACGGATTCTGGATGGCAGCAGCAATAACATATTTCTTAACCGGCTCACCATCAGCCAGAATACCGGTTTCATTTGCCAGGGTTTCTTCGTAGAAACAGAACCACTTACGGATATGGTATGGCCCAAAATTAGCGTCTTTCATCACGATTACCTTCACAATTAACAACTAAACATTAGTGACTAACAATTATTCAAATATTGGCTCGAGCACGATCTCGCGGCTGGGCGCATTGGTCGCTTTAAACCGTTGCTTGGCCAGCTCATCGTCATGTTCTGTTTCCAGAAAGAACTCCAGCCGGTTACCATCAGGATCGGTAAAGTAAACCCCCCGGCCAATCTCATGATCGGTGGTTTTCACAACATTCACTTTTTTTGTCAGCAACATGCCGTACAGAGTACGCAGGGTGGTTTCATCCCCGTCGATCTCCAGGCCGTAGTGCTGCAGACCCAGGGTGCCCTGGGCAGAACCTGCAGGCGCTTTGATCAGAGCGATATCATGATGTTTTTCACCAAAACCCATCATGATCCAGTCGTTACCATTGCAGGCCATACGTTCCATCTGCAGGACATCTTCATACCATGCAGCAGACGTTTCAGGATCAGTTACAAACAGGGCAATATGGGTTCTGTTTACTTTAACTTTCATACCTACCTCGCTTTACGGGTTGATAACAGATTGGTGAGCAACCGCAATTTCAGCCTGAGCAGGGGTCCAGAGAACATCAGCGATCTCACTGAATTCGCGCCACTCTTTCTTCCAGGACAAACCACCCTTATCACTGGTAAACAGGTGCCCATACTTGCACCCCATGACAATCTGTTCCGGGTTGGCAGGGTTTACATGGATACCCCAGATACAGGAGTTAGGCTGCACCGGCAGTGGCAGCTTTTCCCAGCTCTCGCCCGCATTGCGGGAGACAACAAGCTGGCTGGTGGTTCCCGGCGTGCCATCAGAGATACTGACATAGATAGTATCTTCAGAACCATGAGGTACCGCAGTCGCCCGGGCGTAATAGAGACCAAAAGCGGACTTCGGATTAACCCCCTTCCAGGTCATCCCGTCATCATGGCTGGTGTAAATGGCGTTAACACAAACAACCACAACCACTTTATTGCCATGATTAGGCAGGACATTGATATTGTGGATATCGGAGTTGAAGTCCCACAGCAGACGGTCATCGATCCGTTCCCAGCTGTCACCACCATCGACGCTCTTGAACAGGCCGCCCTCTTCCAGACCAAACCACAGTTTGTTGACGTCGGTCGGGTCATAAGAGAACGCCAGCAAGCGCGGCTTGTTAACCCCGGCACAGAACTCAGGAATCTCAACCGGTGCACGATCCCAGGTTTTGCAGCCATCGGCGGTGCGCCACAACACTGCACGGGAAGGCGCGCCGGTACCGACAAAGACCCGCTGAGGGTTGGCCGGATCAACCGCTACCTTCCATACCGTCTCACCATTGAACGGGGTATCAACGTGTTTCCAGTTGGCTCCGGCATCATCGCTGATACACAGACCGGTATCGGTGCCGATATAGATCTTTTCCGGCTCATCGGGATGCATGTCCAGCGAACGGGTTATCGCATCAAATTCGATATCCTGACCCAGACTCAGACGGTGCCAGGTCTGGCCGTTATCACCACTTTTAATAACGCCCTGACCCGCCGTTGCAACTAATAATGTTCCACTCATGTTCATGCCTCCTAGATAAAGATACCGCGGGTTAAACCACCATCGATACCGATGGACTCACCGGTCACTGCACCGGCTTTCGGCGATGCCAGGAAGGCGATCAGCCAGCCCATTTCTACCGGCTGCAATGTCCGCTTGATCGGCGTGACATCGATATAGCCCTGTTCAATCTCGGCAGGGGTTTTACCCTGCAGGACGCCTTCACGCTCATACAGTTCATGGATGTGAGGGGTATCCACAACACCCGGATGAATGATGTTGCAGGTAATCCCGAAAGGCCCCAACTGGTCAGACAGGTTCTTGGTCATATGTACGATGGCCAGGTTACGCATACCCGACATCACCTTGCTGCTGCGCCCGGTCAGGCCCCCAATATTGATGATGCGGCCAAAGCCTGCCTTCTTCATGTGTGGAGTGACCGCTTTAGCACAGCGGAAATAACCGATGACTTTGGTGTTCATATCCCCCAGCAGCTCATCGGCACCAGCGAATTCAATGGAGTTGCGCACCACACCGGACGGTGCCGCCGCGCCATTCACCAGAATATCAACCCGGCCAAATGCCTCGATGGTTTTCTCCACCATGGCGTTAACGGCATCATCGCTGTTGGTATCGCAGAACAGCGGCAATACACGACGGCCGGTTGCTTCTGAAATTTCCGCGGCAGTCGCTTCCAGCACCGACATCGTCCGGGCACAGATCACCACATCACAGCCCTCTTCTGCCAGGAAACGGGCCACATCTTTACCGATACCCATACCGCCACCGGTGACAATAGCAACGCGATCTTTTAGTTCTAAATCCATCTTAAATTCCTCAACTCTTATTACGACAGGTCCACGAAAACACTCTTTGTTTCGGTGTAAGCATCGATAACATTTTTACCCATCTCCCGGCCCCAGCCAGACTGCTTATAACCGCCGAACGGCGCAGCTGGGTCGACCACATTCCAACAATTCACATAAACCGACCCGGCTTTCAGCTGGGCCGCAATACGATGAGCATTCTGCAGATTATTGGTCCAGACACCGGCGGCCAGACCAAAATCACTGTTATTGGCCCGATGGATCAGTTCATCGGTATCCGACCAGCTCATCACGGTGACTACCGGTCCAAAAATCTCTTCCCGGGCGATACAGGTCTGCTCCGCTTTATCCAGAAACACCGTGGGCTGCATATAATGCCCATGGTCCATTCCGGCAGGCGCCTGACCACCACAGATCAGTTCGGCCCCCTCCTGCACCGCTTTTGCAATGTAATTGCTGACAATGCCATGCTGAGCCGCAGACACCAGTGGGCCGATGGTGGTGTCGCTATCCAGACCATTACCCACCACATAGCCAGAACCGTGTTTAGCCAGCTGTTCGAGGGTCTGATCCAGTACGCTGTCATGGACATAGAGACGCGAAGCGGCGGTACACACCTGCCCCTGGTTGTAAAAGATACCGTCAGCCGCCCCCTGTGCTGCTCGGACAATATCCGCATCCGGCATGATGATGTTGGGTGACTTACCCCCCAGTTCGAGGGAGACTTTTTTCATATTCCCCAGAGCGGCCTGACCAATCAGTTTGCCCACCTGAGTTGAACCGGTGAAAGCGATCTTATCGACATCATTGTGCGCCGCCAGCGGTGCACCTGCCCGGTCACCGAAGCCGGTAACAACGTTAAACACCCCTTTAGGGAAGCCCGCCTGATCAAACAGTTCTGCCAGTCGCAACGCCGCCAGTGGCGTTGTTTCCGAAGGTTTCAGCACCGAAGTGCAACCGGTTGCCAGGGCTGGTGCTAACTTCCACAAACACATCGACAGGGGGAAGTTCCAGGGAACAATCAGGGCACAGACACCGACCGCCTCTTTGCGCGTATAGGCAAACATCGGCGCACCGCTGCGGGGAGAGACCGGCAAGGTGCTGCCCTCTATCTTTGAGGGCCAGCCCGCAAAATAACGCAGAATACCCAGCGCGGCAGCGATCTCACCCTTTGCATGCAGCAGCGTCTTACCATTATCCAGCGTCAGAATCTGCGCCAGATTGTCGCTGTCTGCTTCCATCAACGCCGCCAGCCGGTTCATCAGAAGCGAACGCTGGGCAGGCTGAACCGTTGACCATTCGCCGTTAAAGGCATCGCGCGCAGCCTGCACCGCGGCATCAATATCCGCTTCCACCGCGGTAGCACAGTGAGCAAACACCTGTTTATTCGCCGGGTTTTCAATCTCAAAGGTTGCCCCGGAACTGGCCGCCACCCACTCGCCGCCGATATAGAGCTTTTTCGGTTGTGCGAGGAAGCGTTCAACTTCAGAATTAATCGTTACAATAGCCACAACTCTCTCCTTACAGGCACATCTCAATGAGGAATGGCGCCTTCGAATCCGTTCCGGTTTTCAGGGCCCGAGCCAGTTCCGCATTGGTTTTCACCGCCGTCGAATCAACACCATAGGCTTTCGCCAGTGACTGCCAGTCCACTTTGGGCTTATCCAGTTCAGTCAGTGACAGCGATTGCGGGCCAAACTCAGTGACACCGTAACGCCGCAATTCATTTTGCAGAATGCCGTAGCGATGGTTAGCGGCAATCAGAATAACAATCGGCAGATTTTCCCGGGCGATACTCCACAACGTCTGGATAGTGTATTGAGCACTGCCATCGGACTGCAGACAGATAACCGTGTTACCCGGCTCGGCCAGGGCAGCACCAAAGCCCGCAGGAATACCCTGACCAATAGCGCCCCCGGTATTGGTAATCACCCGGTGTTTAACCGCATGGGCTGACGCTGTAAAAAAGGGATAACCACAGGTGCCACCCTCAACAGAGACGATACAGTCATGGGGCAGACCGGCTGAAACCACCTGGCCGATAGACTGCGGTGTCAGTTCTGCATCCGCATCCGGCATGACCAGTTCCCCCTGAAGTTCAACAAAAGCGGGGGCGGAAACCGCATCCGCCAGCGCTTCCATCGCACCGACCACGTCATGACCCACCTCAGCCAGCACCACCAGCCGGTCCTGTTCCGCCAGACGGGATGGCAAACCTTCATAACCAAAGTAAGAGATCGGCTCAGGCACACCCGCGCACACGACTTCGTCATACTGATCCAGCTCTTTAATCGCCACTTCGGGGAAGTACGGCAGACGATCAAGATCGGGCAAACCGCCACCGCGATGACTGATACGCGGGAAGGTTTCAGCAAACATCTTTACATTAGGCAGCTGCGCCAGGCGGCCAGCAGCTCTGAGGCCCGCTTCGGTGACACCGTTATCACCGACGATGAACACCAACCGCTTACCGGCTTTAATCTTCTGCGCAACCGCATCAACGCCATCGCTGAAAAAACGTCGCACGGGGGCTTTCACATGACCGGCGGCCAGCGGGTGCTCAATCGGCTTTGCCTGCAGATCCATCGGCAGCACCAGCGTAGAAATGGCACCGGATGGCTGCCAGGCAGCATTCACGGCATCAACAAAATCCGCAGCCACACTTTCAGCCGTTTTAGAGGTGCGAACCCACTTCGATACAGGATTGGCCAGAGAGTGAATATCGCTTGCCAGCGGTGGATCATAATTCACATGCCATGAGGCATGATCGCCGATAACGTTGACAATCGGGGTATTCGCCCGGCGGGCATTATGCAGATTGGCAATACCGTTAGCGAAACCTGGCCCAAGATGGGTCAGCGTCATCGCCGGACGACCCGCTACACGACCATAACCGTCAGCAGCACCCGTACAGACGCCTTCAAACATAGTAAGCACTGGCCGGAAACGAGGCTCACTCTCCATTGCGGCAACCAGCGGCATCTCCGTCGTGCCCGGGTTTGCAAAGCAATATTCAATATCAGCCTCAACAGCGGCCTTTATTAGCAGTTCCGCACCATTCATAGATTAGCTCCAAACATTACTTATCTCACAATGTGAGACTTGAATTAATTAAATTACATAAAATTTACCACAAACTCAACACTTTTCTTAAATTACCCAAAAATACATCTAATATATGTTGATATGACCACACATAATACACGTTATTATCGTAATGTGAGAATTTTGCTTGATTAATTGCAGGATTAACGTATTTTTATATGCAGCGTTACAAATAATGTAATAAAAACAGAAAAATCACAGGAAGGAGTAAAGGTCTGATGAACCTTACCAGCAACGCCAAGAAAGTCTCCCTGCTTGCCGCAAGCATTGCCCTTGCCAGCGCATCGGTCACCAGCCATGCTTACCCCATTTATAGCGAAAACGGTTCTGAGCTGAACCTGGATGTTGAAGCAACTATTGGCACCTTCAGCAGTGATGAGACATACGGCAATTCAGAGTCAAATCCTACCTGGCAGGAAGGCTATATTAAGTATGGTTTCAGTGGTTCCCATGACCTTAATAATGGCGCAACGCTGTTCGGTTCAGTTAATGCCGTGACATCCGGTACCTGGGGT
>NZ_JBNKYN010000049.1:0-33013 GCF_050300915.1 Amphritea sp. | reverse complement strand
GAAGAGTTCCGCAGAATAGATAACCCGAAACACTCTCAGGTTAACGGCCTTGGACTGGGGCTGGCGATCACCGAACGCATCGCCCGCATGCTCAACCATCCCATCAATGTGCGTTCATGGCCTGGCAAAGGCACCGTTTTCAGCGTCAACGTTCCCCTGGGTGACAAAACTAAGGCGGTTAAGCCTCGCCCCGAAAAACGCGGCTGGATTCGCAGCAAAGGTCTCGAAGGGATCAAGGTGCTGGTTATCGATAATGAACCTAAAATTCTTGAAGGGATGAGCGCTCTGCTACAAGGATGGTCCTGCTCAGTGCTGACCGCAATCTCGGCCAACGAAGCCAAAGACCGGGTGATTGAGCAAGAATTTATACCGGACATTATCCTTGCTGACTATCACCTCGATGAAACCCGTACTGGCGTCATGGCACTGCAGCAGCTGGGAGAACTCTGGCACCATCCAATTCCTGCGGTTGTGATTACCGCAGACCGGACCGATGCCGTCAAGGAGGAGATCGCCAACACCCAGGCAGAGATTCTGCACAAGCCTATCAAGCCTGCTGCCCTCAGAGCGATCATCAGCAAGCTGATTACAACCGCCAAGTCGTAGTGATAGCGATTCACTGTGGACGAGCACTAAAGCCACACACTGAAAGCATGCGTATCACCCACAATAAAAAAACGCGCCCCTGAGGCGCGTGTTTTTGTCATATTTCATATTCGCTGAAACACCCTCGCCACATGGAAATGAGGGGCGCTTTACGAATATCAGTTCATCTCTGTTTTAGGTGGATCAACGCAAAGACGCTGTGCCGCAATAACGGCCTGAGTACGACTGTGCACTCCCAGCTTACGCAGAATAGCGGTCACATGGGCTTTAATTGTCGCCTCTGAGACATTCAGATCATAGGCAATCTGCTTGTTCAGCAACCCTTCGGTCAGCATCGTCAACACCCGGAACTGTTGCGGCGTCAGCGATGCCAGATTAGTGGCAAATTTCTGGTCTTCCTCAGTGACATCCACCACCCCTTCAGCCACCTCTTCCGGCAGCCACTCTTCGCCTTCAAGCACCGTGGTTATCGCTTCAGCGATCACATCAAGCGGCGAGGATTTTGGGATAAAACCGGAAGCACCGTAGTCCAATGCCCGCTTCATCACTGAAGACTCTTCACTACCGGAAACCACCACCACAGGAATGCCAGGATTTTTTCCCCGCAGAAAAACCAAACCCGTAAAACCATTAGTGCCCGGCATATGCAGATCAAGCAACACCAGATCCGCATCAGGATTATTTTCTACAGCAGCCTGAACGGCTTCCAGGGAATCGGCTTCGACGATTTCAACGCCAGGAACAGCCTGAGTAACGGCCTGCTTCAGCGCCGCTCGGAACAACGGATGGTCATCCGCAATGATTATCTTCTGCGCCAGTTGCATTCAGCTAATCTCCCTCCTTACCCGCTTTCACCGCACGAAAGCGTGTAAATATATCCGCTTATAGAGTGCTAACCTGTCGGCTGCACCTGATTATATTAACACCACTTTTAAAGCAAAACTCCCCCCCGACCTAAAAAACCGGGAGGGAGTAAGGGAATTGTAGTCCGAAATTAATTCGGCAGCACAATTACTTACGGTTCATCCGATTCTCAATCAGATCATCAACCACAGACGGATCTGCCAGGGTGGAGGTATCACCCAGTGCGTCAAAGTCGTTTTCAGCAATCTTCCGCAGAATACGACGCATGATTTTACCGGAACGGGTCTTAGGCATACCCGGCGCAAACTGAATCAGGTCGGGCGAAGCGATTGGACCGATCTCGGAACGCACATGTAAACGCAGCTCTTGCAGCAGCTCTTCTGATTGTTCAAAACCAGCCTGCAGAGTCACATAAACATAGATACCCTGACCTTTCAGCTCATGGGGATAACCCACAACCGCAGCCTCAGCGACAGCAGGATGCGCAACCAGTGCTGATTCCACCTCGGCAGTACCCATACGGTGACCGGAGACGTTGATTACGTCATCAACACGTCCAGTGATCCAGTAGTAACCATCCTCATCACGGCGGGCACCATCACCAGTTGTGTAGTAACCTTTGTATGTGGTGAAGTAGGTCTGAGTAAAGCGCTCATGGTCGCCCCAGATAGAGCGACTCTGACCCGGCCAGGAATCTTTAATGACCAGATTACCATCAGTCGCGCCTTCCAGTTCATTACCTTCCGCATCCAGCAGCGCTGGCTGCACCCCAAAGAACGGACGCGAGGCCGCCCCAGGCTTGGCTGCAGTCGCCCCCGGCAACGGCAGAATCATCATGCCACCGGTCTCTGTCTGCCACCAGGTATCAACGATTGGACAGCGGTTCTGACCAACAATACGGTAGTACCACTCCCAGGCTTCAGGGTTGATCGGCTCGCCCACAGAACCCAGAATGCGCAGGCTGGACAGATCGGAATCACCCAGCACATCTTCACCCTGCTGCATCAGCGCACGAATAGCGGTTGGCGCAGTGTAGAACTGGTTAACTTTGTGTTTCTCGATAACACGACCAAAACGGCTGTTATCCGGATAGCTTGGTACACCTTCAAACATCAGCGAGGTTGCACCGTTAGCCAGCGGCCCATAAACAATATAGCTGTGACCGGTTACCCAACCCACATCCGCGGTACACCAGTAGATATCGCCATCTTTGTAATCAAAAGCATACTGGTGAGTCATCGCTGCATACACCATGTAACCACCAGTCGTGTGCTTCAGACCTTTCGGTGCACCGGTAGAACCGGAGGTGTAGAGGATAAACATCGGCGCTTCGGCTTCCATCTCTTCTGCAGGACAATCAGCAGAAGCATTGGCAACCAGATCTTCATACCAGACATCAACATTATCATCCCAGGCAACATCCTGGTCGACACGCTTAACGACAATAACGCTTTCCACCAGCGCTTTAGCTGCGGCATGTTTCAGTGCTTTATCAACGTTAAGTTTCAGCGGTACCGACTTGCCGGCACGCAGAGAATAATTAGAGGTAACAACGACTTTGGATTCAGCACCCTCGATACGGGCGGCCAGTGCTTCTGGAGAGAATCCACCAAAGACGATTGAGTGCACGGCCCCGATACGGGTACAGGCCAGCATCGCAACGGCAGCTTCAGGAATCATTGGCATGTACAGGGTAACCACATCACCCTTTTCAACACCGCGGGCTTTCAGCACATTGGCAAACTTACACACGCGCTCATGCAGATCACGGTAGGTGATATTTTCTGACTCACTCGGATCATCACCTTCCCAGATAATCGCAACCTGATCACCCCGGGTTTCCAGGTGACGGTCCAGACAGTTATAGGAAGCGTTCAGCGTACCATCTTCAAACCAGCGGATATCAACGTTATGAGGATCAAAAGTGGTATTTTTGACTTTGGTGTACGGTTTAAACCAGTCCAGACGCTTACCTTCCTCTCCCCAGAAAGTGTCCGGATCATTGATTGACTGCTCATACATCGCCAGATATTTTTCATTATTGACATGCGCAGTCGCAGCCAGCTCTTCGCTAACCGGATATATCTTGGAATCGCTCATGTGAGATGCCCTTAGCTTGTTAATTATTCTTTGCAGTAACTATCGCTACCTAAAAGCCGATAACCACGTCTCCCTATCCCTGTTTTACCGATTTTATTGTTATTGCGGCGAGTTTTCAGGTCATTCATGTCCAGAGTATAACAAACGCTCTGAAACTATTATTTTTAGTGGTTAATGTTATACCGAAGTGACCGATTCCTGCTGAATTAGACATTGGTCTATCCGACACAGGCCATTAGTCGTAGCAAGGTCATTAACTACAACTTTAGACGTATAAAAAACAGTTTTTTTGATGTATTAACTTTTCAGCTGAGCATCAAGGTCGATGCCGGCTTCACGAATCCGCGCCAACTTATAGCGCAGCGTCCGCGGACTGATACCCAGTTTTTCTGCTGCCTCCTTACGACTACCGCCGGTTTCCCGCAGCGTCTCAATCAACAGCTGAAACTCATGCTGTTTCATATCATTACCCAGCTGACTACTCTCATCAGCCGGGACACTGACGGAACTGATACGACCCGCCATCTCTGAGGTTTGCATACTGCCGGGCTGAATATGCAGGTCAGCCGGACCGATCAGCGCACCTTGCTGCAAGATCAGCGCCCGCTGCACAATGTTATCCAGTTCACGCACATTGCCTGGCCAGTGATAAGCCTGTAGCGCACGCTGTGCTTCCTCGCTGAGAGAGACTGCGGTGCGGTTCATTTTGCGGGAGTATTTTGCCAGCAGACGCTGTGCCAGAGGCACAATATCACCGACCCGCTCCCGCAGCGGCAACCATTGAAGCGGAAAGACATTAAGCCGGTAGTACAGGTCTTCGCGGAACTTATGCTCCGCCACATACTCCTCCAGCCTGCGGTTCGTGGTTGCCAGAATTCTGACATCCAGATTGATCACCTTGCGGCCACCCACTCGCTCCACCTGCTGCTCCTGCAGCACCCGTAGCAATTTCGCCTGTAATCCCAGGTCCATCTCGGAGATCTCATCCAGCAAAATAGTGCCGCCGTTGGCTTGTTCAAACTTACCGGGATTACTGGTATAGGCGCCGGTAAACGCGCCCTTTTCATGACCAAACAGCGTTGCCTCCAGCATATTCTCTGGAATCGCTGCACAGTTAATCGCTACAAATGGCTTGTCGGCCCGGGGGGAATGCATATGGATGTACTGCGCCAGCACCTCTTTACCGGTACCACTCTCCCCGGTAATCAAAACGGTAGAGTCGGTTTCAGCAACTCGCCGCGCCACCTGTAGCAACTGTTTACTGCTGGTCTCCTCGGCGATGGGCTGAACGCTATCCTGCTCGCTTAATTGCGTGCCGGTATAGCGCTTCACGACCTCAATCAATGCTTCCGGCGCAAACGGCTTCATCAGATAATCCACCGCACCGCTGCGGATCGCATCCACCGCTTTATTAACCTGACCATAAGCGGTAATCAGCATCACCGGCAGACAGGGCTGGGTCTGCTGAATCTTTTCCAGTAGCTGGTGGCCATCCATCCCCCCCATATTGACGTCACTGACCACCATATCTACCGGGTTTTCTGCGATTACCTCCAGCGCCTGCTCTCCGGAGTCCGCTTCCAGATAATCAAAGCCCGCCAGTTCCAGCGTGTCGACCAGCGCCTCCCGCAGATCCGCATCGTCTTCAACCACTAATACCTGAATGCTCATAAACTATCCGATTCCGCTTTCATTATTTTCACTGCTGTTATCACTCACCTGACGACTGGCCTGATTATCGGTCTGACCGCCCGTTTGATAGGGAATAAGAAAAGCTGCCTGAGTGCCAACCCCCAACTGCGAGCGTAGCAGAAACTCGCCATGGTGAGCCTTGGCCACTACCTGCGCCACCGCAAGCCCTAAACCGGTGCCATGGGATTTAGTTGAATAAAACGGCTCCAGCACCTTTTTACAAAGCTCCACATCCATTCCCGGACCGTTATCACGCACCTCGATACCCAGCTTATCACCGATCAGCTGCGCTTCAATGACCAGCTCGGTGCCTTTACCTCCGGCCTGCAAGGCGTTGTTAACCAGGTTCATAATGGCCCCCAGCAATGACTCTTTATTACACTGCAGCTGTAACTCCGGCACCCGGTTAAGACAGTCACAGTCGGCGTCCCAGCTATGCAGAGGCATATCCAGCGCATCTTCCAGTTCACGGAACAACTCTGCAACACTGATGCGATCCTCCAGCCGGGTCTCACCCCGGGCAAAAATCAGCATATCACGCACTTGCAGTTCAAGATTCTCCAGGCGGGATTTTACTTTTCCGGCGAATTTAATCCGTTGCTCCGGCCGCAACTCCGGCTTCATCAGATGCCCGGCATAAAGTAAGGCCGCAGACAGAGGGGTTCGCACCTGATGTGCCAGCGAGGCCATCATCCGCCCCATCTCTGAAAGGCGTTGATAATGAGCCAGACGTCCTTGCAACAGCCGGGTATCGGTCTGATCGGTTAGCATCAGCAGCTGACCAGACTCATTCGCCAGAGTACTGGTCGACAAACTAACCCGGCGGCCACTTTTCAATGAAACTTCGTGACCATCATCGCTACGGGGGGCAAAGCTGCGCTGTATCACGGCGATCCAGGGCTCATTTTTCAACGGCAGCCCCAGCAACTGTTCAGCCGCACTGTTACACTCTGCCACCCGTCCCCGGCTATCAATGACGACAACTCCAGCGGGCAACAGATCCAGCAGATCTTCCAGCCGGCCCGAGAGACGCTCATGCTCAACCTGTTTTTCTACACTGGTCTGGCGAACCTGATCCAGTTGCGCCCTTAGCTGACTATTTTCCGCTTCCAGCTGAGCTATTCTATTATTGGCGTCTGTCATCATCTATTTTCGCTGAATTCCATATTTACGCATCTTCTCCACCAGCGTGGTCCGACGAATCTGCAACAGCTCTGCTGCCCTGGCGACAACCCCGGCGGTTTGCTCCAGCGCCTGGCTAATTAAAGCCTGCTCGATATTTTCAATGTGCAGCTTCAGATCAATCCCTTGTTCCGGCAGTTCAAGCAGATTCGGGGTTGCCGGCTCATGTTCACCCGGGGCAGCACCCGCTCGTCCAATATAGATCTCAGGCTCAGGCTCCGCTATATGGCGAAACTTTGGCGGCAACTCGCTGACACCCACCACCGCATCGGGATAAAGAATAGCCAGCCGCTCCACCAGATTGGCCAGCTCACGAATATTGCCTGCCCAGTCATGCTGTTGCAGCGAACGAATTGCCGCGGGGTGAAAGCGGATACGCCCAAACCCCTCTTTAGCAAGGCGGCGGGCAAACTCATCCACCAGCGGCGGGATATCCTCAATTCTGGCTCGCAGCGGCGGCATATCAATGGGAAACACATTGAGACGGTAATAAAGATCTTCGCGAAAGCTGCCATCAATAATCATCTGTTCCAGGTTTTTGTGGGTAGCCGCAATAATTCTGACATCACAATCGATGGTGATACTGCCACCCACCCGCTCGAAGCAGCGTTCTTGCAAGACCCGCAGCAATTTAACCTGCATCGGCAGCGGCATATCACCGATCTCATCAAGAAACAGGGTGCCACCATTAGCCATCTCAAAACGCCCGGCCCGTGAGTTAATCGCGCCGGTAAACGCGCCCTTCTCATGACCAAACAATTCGCTTTCCAATAGATCAGCCGGGATAGCACCGCAATTCACCGGCACAAAAGGCCCACTTGACCGCTTTGATGCCCGGTGCAGACTATTGGCAACAATCTCCTTGCCAGTGCCACTTTCACCAGTAATCAGTACATTGACATCCCGCCCGGCCACCTGACTGATCATCTTACGCACCAGCGCCATCGCTTCACTGTGCCCTACCATTCCCTCAAACTGACTGGCAACCGATTTGGGGGAAAACAGATCAGGTTGACCGGCATACTGCAACTGCAGCTGGCGATAGATCAGTGCCCGGTGCATCATCACCGTCAGCGCCTCCAGCGAAGCATCCGGATTTAACCGGCCAATAATCTTTTCCTGCAACTTCTCTGATAACTGATCAAGTTCTGGCCAGGGGAAAACAGCGATCACTGGCAGCTTGTCATCCAGCCGGTCAAACTGTTGCATCAGTTTTTCCAGGGAGATCGGCAACGAGCACTGCCCCAACCAGACAACCGAGCGATTGCCTGGCTCGGTAATTTCGCCCTGCAACCAGGATACGTAGTCAGTCGTTACATGATTGATCTCAGCAAAGCCCAGCCGTTCTGACAGATGGGTCCGACTCTCCACATCATCATCAATATATATAATTTGTAGCGGACTGGTCATAGGGTTACCAAATCAACGGTATCTCAGGATTCAAATGGGAGAAATGCAATACATAAGCATACACGTCAAATTTATGACATACAGAGATAAAATACAATAAAAGAAGATGATGTTTTTTTGACACTCAAGCCTGAAAAATGAAACCTGCCAACATTAAGCCCTCAACCTTAACCTGCTTTAACACTCAGATTCAGGCCCCTTATTCGGCACAGAAACACGGCTTGAATAAAATATTACACAAAATGGGTAATGACATTTTTCACCTATAGCCCCCGTATTTCGAGGGCTTTAATAAAAATGTCCATTAATTGCGACTTTTTCTCTAAAGCCCACCTAAAGTTTCAAAACAGTGCGCCGTTAACCTTCACACGAAATGAAATTATATGTGAGGTAGCACCGCTGCCTCGATAGCTCAAAATAACCTGCCAGGGGACAAAATCTGGTCAGGTTAAGGAGATGAGAAAATGGCAGTTATCAATACCAACATCGCTTCAATCAATGCTCAGAACAACCTGAGCAAATCCCAGAACAGTCTACAGACATCACTTGAGCGGTTGTCGTCTGGTCTGCGTATTAACAGTGCTAAAGATGATGCGGCGGGCTTGGCTATATCAAACCGTATGACCTCTCAGATCAACGGTCTTAACCAGGCGGTGCGTAACGCAAATGATGGCATCTCTCTGGCACAAACCGCTGAAGGGGCAATGTCAGAATCTACCAATATCCTGCAGCGGATGCGTGAACTTTCTGTACAATCTGCAAACGCCACCAACACTGCATCCGACCGTGCCAGCTTGCAGAAAGAGGTTAGCCAGCTCCAGTCAGAACTTGATCGGATTGCAAACACCACCTCTTTTAACGGCACAGCCCTACTTAACGGTAGCTTTAACAGCCAGAACTTCCAGGTTGGCGCCGAAGCAGGACAAGTAATTAGCTTTGGCATCAACAGCGCAAGATCAAGCGACATTGGCGCAGTAGCTAAACAGGAAAGTCAGAACGTCGTAACTGCAAACACTGCAACCGATATTACCTTAGCAATTGGAACAGGGACTGCTGTAGCAGTAGGTAGCAGTGCAAACTATGTAGGTAATAATGCAACCTATCAGGGAGCTGATTCCGCATATGCTAAAGCTGAAGCTATTCAATCTGCCAACATTTCAGGCTTGGTAGTATCTACAGAAACAAAAGGGACTGTAACTCTTGCCGGTGGTACAGCGGCTACTGGCGCAGACACAGAAACCTATACTCTTTCTGTGAATGGCACTGAAGTACTGAACAAAACATTTGCTACAGGTGATCTGACCGTCAGTATTGATGATGTTATTACTGCAGTGAATGCGGATAAAGACACTACTGGTGTTGTCGCATCTAAATCTGGTAACGACCTTATTCTAACTGCTGCTGATGGTAGCAACATCGTCGTAACCGAGGGCGGCACCTCTGCATCCACTTCCATCACTGGCGCAGGTGATTTCAGTGGTACTCTGCGGGGCAAAATCACCCTTTCCAGCCAGGAAAGTGTCACTATTGGCGGGACCGCAGCGGACATTGGTTTTACAACCACCAGTATTTCCAAAGACACTAATGGTATTGATGACATTAACATTTCAACCTTTACCGGTGCATCTGAAGCAATTCTCCGTATAGATTCGGCTCTTGCTTCTATCGATAGCTCACGAGCTGATTTGGGTGCGATTCAGAACCGTTTTGAATCAACCATCTCTAACCTGACAAGCGTCTCTGAAAACGTATCCGCAGCGCGTTCACGGATCCAGGATGCTGACTTTGCAGCTGAAACTGCGAATCTGACTAAAAACCAGATTCTGCAACAAGCAGGTACCGCGATGCTGGCTCAGGCAAATACTTTGCCACAGGGCGTCCTGTCTCTGCTACAGTAAGTATAAAGCACTGAAAAAGGGCGGGCTTAGCCCGCCCTTTTTTGGTTAATCCATTTTAAATTAAGAGTAATCTGAGCCAGGAGGTACATCATGTCCAGCGAAATGCAGGTCTCTTCCACTCAGGCCACTGCAAAGCCTAATGTGGATTCGTCGGCCACTACCGCGCAAACACAACAAGCCCTGCAACCACAGCAACCCACTGTTCAGAAGCCGGCAGGGCCTGACCCGGCAGATTTATCTCAGCAGAGCGTGGAAGCACTCCACGAAACCGTTGCCGCCATCAATGACTTTATGACACAGTTCCAACGGACACTGAATTTTTCGGTTGACCAGGATGGAGGGAAAACGATAATTAAGGTCATTGATAAATCTAATGATGAGCTGGTCCGTCAGATTCCCTCTGAGGATTTTATCGAGATCAGTAAACATATTGAGCAGATGAACAATCTGCTGTTCAGCGAGAAGGCCTGATACGCCTTCTCAACCTCTCTTTGATAAAAGAGAATAGTAAGACGAGGTAGTTATGGCCATTTCATCACCAGGCATCGGTTCTGGCATTGATATCAAATCCCTTGTACCAAGTTTGGTTTCTGCTGAAAGTGAACCTGCTCTCAACCGATTAGCAAAGAAAGAAGTTAATCTTCAAGCAGAGCTCTCTGCTGTTGCTCTTTTGAAAAGCGCTCTATCAGAATTTCAATCCAAACTCAGCGGATTGAAAGATGCTTCGACATACAATAACCGAACAGCAGACTCGTCAGACAATTCAATTGCCAGCTTTAGTGCTCAAAATGATGCAGCGGCAGGTAGCTACTCGCTTGAAATAACCAGTCTGGCTTCAGCGCAAAAACTGGTGACACAACAGGACTATATTGTTAGCGAAGGTACTCTTGAGTTTGCTGATGCCGGTGGAAGCTTTTCAGTCACCCTCGATGCCACAAATAATATGACCATTGAGAATGTCCGTGATGCGATTAACAACGCTGAGGATAATATCGGTGTTACAGCAACTATTCTCAATATAAATGGCAATTCCCGACTGGTATTCACAGCTAAGGATACAGGCGCTGAAAACGAGTTGACGATTACTGGCACATCTACCAGCGGAAATCTAGACCAGTACGATTATAATTCAGGTACGGCCATCCCTGATGGTAATGGTGATGTAGCAACATTCTACGATCAGGTAGCAATCGCTGCAGATGCCATCTTCAGTGTTGATGGTCAATCCATGACCAGCGCAACAAATAGCATTAATGATGTTATTCCTAACGCCACTATAACCCTGAAAGATAGCAACATTGGCGAACCCATTACCATTTCAATCTCTGAAAATAACAATACCATAAAAAATCAGATCAACTCAGTTATTGCTGGTTACAACGAACTTATAGCATTGATTAACGATCAAACCAGTTATAACGCTGACTCTAAAACCGCAGGTACCCTGCTAGGCGATACGCTGATTAACAGTATCGAACGTCAGATACGAAATGCTCTGACAAATAGAATAGAAAATACTGAGAGTAACTATACTTCCTTGGCATCAATCGGCATTACCACAACCAGTGACGGCTCTCTTGAATTAAACTCCGGTGAACTAGATACCGCGTTAGAAAACGACTACTCAAGCGTTGCCACTCTATTTTCTGATGATACTCAAGGGATCGCATATAAAGTTGATGCTATTCTGGAAAACTATCTTCAAACAAGCGGTACAATTGATGGTCGCACAGACTCCATCAATAACAAGTTGAAAGCTATAACTGAAGAACGTACTGCTATTGATTATCGCAGCGCAAAACTTGAAGCTCGCCTATATAAACAATTCAACGCCATGGACCTGTTAGTTGCACAGTTGAACTCCACCGGGTCTTGGCTTACTTCTGCTCTGGATAGTTTACCCGGTGTCGTACGCCAAACTAACAAATAATCTCTTTCAGTTGTTAAGCATTCTTTTCTGACAATTGAAACAATATTAAAGGATCTTTCATGAATCGTAACCTTGCTTCTCAGCAGTATCAGAAGGTTGGACTTAACTCTGCATTGGCGCATTCAACTCCTCACCAGCAAGTTTTGATGCTGATGAATGGAGTTCTTACGAGTATTGCTACCGCTAAGGGTGCCATTGAGCGCCAGGATACTGAGCTGAAAGGCACAAGTCTGAGCAAAGCGATCTCAATTATCGGCGGTTTGCAAGCATCACTGGCAGATACAGAGAGCAATGAGATCGCCCAGAATCTCGATAACCTGTACATCTATATGTCCAGTACGCTGATGAAAGCCAATATCGAGTCATCTGTCGATAAGCTGGATGAAGTAACTCAGCTACTGCTGGAAATAAAGTCTGCCTGGGAAAAGATCCCTGCTGAACACCACAACACCCAGAGCCCGGTAGAAAAATAAACATGCCTGAACTAAGTCCTGCAGCCTTTGAATGGTTGCAGGGATTCTCAGAGATAGAACGTCTGCAGCAAGAAATCTTCACTGCGCTCAGTCACATGGCCAATAAAGCGGATGAAGATGAGACAACACTCACTGCTCTGGTGAAGCAGCAAGACCTCGCGATTCGTCAGTTACCCTTTGCCCAACTCAATGCTGAAGACGTGGTACAGCTAAACGATAAAATAGCCTTACTACAGCAGAATCATCAATTGCTGATTAATGCAATCAGCCATCGAAGGCAGGCTCTGCTTGACCAATCTAGTCAAAGCAAGAAAGTCGGCCGTAGCATTAAAGCCTACCAGCAAGCGCAGGATCTGTAATCTTAACCTCTACCCGACCCTCATTAAAAAGCCCGAATCATCGGGCTCTTTAAAGAAAAAATCTGTTACCGAACAGGGTAACTGAATCAGTTTATATAATTAAACAAACTCAGATTCTGTATCTTGGCAAAACTGGCATATGCTGCATTCAGTGTAGTTTGCTGCAGTGTAAACCGACTTATCGCTTCATTATAATCCAGATCCCTGAGTGAAGACTGAGCTTCATTGGTATACAGCTTATACTCCTCATTCACTGCCTCCTGCGCATCCAGAGTATTCATTCTGGCACCAATACTACCCCTTACCTGAATGTTCTTATTCTCTATACTATCGATCTGCAGCAAAGCACGATTAACCGCTTCATTAAGCTTATCAGTCCCCTGAGGGTCGCCAACCGTATCAATACCAGTCAGTGCCGCACTCAACTGATGAACCATATTAAGCACATTAGTACGGGGGGTTTCAGTCTCGAGCGTCACGGCACCGTCGGCGGGGCTGTCAATTACCAGGCTAACCCCTTCAAACGCAATCACATCTCCCTGTTGATAACTGATGTCAGTGAGCTCTGTTGCCGGGTTGCCAGTGAAAACCGGATCACCATTTTTATCAGCGACACTATAAGTGCCTGCAGCTGTATCGAATGTAATGGTGGCTGGACCACGACTATCAGTAAACTCACCAAAAGTACCGAAATCGGTAATAATTCGATCTGAAAAAGCACTCCCTGCAGCTGGCGCGAGTGCCAACTGACTGTCTACATTCTCGAAGACATTAAACCCGGAATCGGTTGACCCTATGGTGGCGTTAGGACCGACCTGGATAGAGCGCCTCCCCTCATCGCCGTTGAACACATAACTATCGCTTGCGCCATCATAACTATAGGCGGCATCAAACCCCTTGTAACCAGAAAACAGATATTCTCCCTGAACATCCTGCGTATTGAGCAGACCGAGCAGTTGCGACTCCAGCTCCTTCAGCTCACTGGCAATCAGAGTTCGATCATTATCGTTGACTGCACCACTATTCGCCCGAATTGCCAATTCTTTTACTCTCAGAGTCGCCGTATTCACTGCATCCAGCGTCGTCTCCTCCAGACTCAAACGACGACGGGAGACAACGATGTTGTCCTGATACTTATCAGTCTTATTAATCTCTTGATCCAGCTTAATCAATTGTGCTGTAGCCACAGGATCATCAGATGGCTGAAGGATCCGCTTGCCCGTGGATAACTGCTGCTGCGTTTTAACCAGACTGCTATTAGCATTGCTGATGTTATCTGTATTGCGACTAAATATCTGAGCAGTTGAAATGCGCATAATTTACTCCTCTCCTGCTACTTAAAGACTTTGCAGCAAGCTATCAAAAATGGTCTGCGATACCCGGATCAGCTGAGCTGATGCCTGATAGGCCTGTTGAAACTGCACCAGTTTAGCCGCCTCTTCATCGAGGTTAACCCCTGAAACACTGTCTTTAGCAGCAGAAGTTGTGTCCAATACCGCTTTATTAGCCTGTTCAGAGATAACCGCTGTTGCCGTACGCGTGCCCACTTTTTCGACCAGGCTGCCATAGAGATCCTGATAGGAACCGCGATCAAACAATGCGGTTTGCTGTAAATTACTCAAAGCAAAAGCATTACGGTTATCCGATACACCATCCAGGTTAAAGTCAAAACTGAAACGATCACCTGTCTTAGGCTGATTAGCGATAGTCACCGTATAACCATCCAGTTGAATCTCTCCTCCCGAAGTAAACGGTCGCTGCGTCAAGGGGGCACCGCTCCCATCTACCATGGCTACACCGTTCTCATCCACCATGGGATCACCGTTCTCATCTACCCAAGGCAGTGGCACTGGATTAATCGGATCGCTCATATCATAGACAGTGTAAGTCATTGCTGATGCCAGCACCCCAGGCAGGGTTGGATCCGGATCGTTAAACACTATCGCAATCGGCGGTGACAATTTTCCAGAAATAGCAAAAGCATCGGCTTTAGAATCAGTCATCCTTGCCGTTGCAACACCCGTTCCCTGGTTATTAATATTACTGCTGACCTTTATGGGCGATGCCAGTGCCAGCAACCGGCCATCATGAATCGACGATGACAGATCTTCTGCTCCGGAGCTAACCGGCTGAATTAAAAACCGGTCACCTTTAATCAGGTTAGTACTGGTATCAATAGTGACTTTCATACCATCCACCGCAAAGGATAAAACCTTACCGGCAGGGTCCCGATAAAACTGATTCTGACCTACGGCAGAAACGCCATTTGCTGTTGTTAGCGGTGCCGATGGGTCATCGACATTTTGTAGCTGATCGATACGTACCTGCTTACCATCACTGCTCCGGTACAAAGTTAACCGGCCACTGTCACCTACAACCAGCTCATATTCGCTTGCCTGCAGTTTATCGGTTTGCTGAATCTCTACGCGGGCAGGTAAAGACAACTCCGACTTGTTATTGCTGTTTGCAGTAATACGCTTTTGCTGCAGAAAATCACTGTTCATATCAGTGAACAGGTTTGCACCAAACTCATTGTTCAGGTTAATACCCAGACTATGCTGTTTATTCATACTCTCAGCAAAACCGATAGCGATCAGGCCCAACTGATTCCGGGCGTCATTCAGTGCCTCAGTTCTGTACTGAACAAGACCGCCTACTTTGCCACCACTAACTTCACTATTGATATTGACCGTTTCATTCTTATTAACCAGTGCCAGCTCTTTTTGCGAGCTGTCAGGCCCCAGTACAGAGATAACTTTTTCTGCAGTCGACCCAATTACCAGCGGCTGCCCATTGCCAATAAATATACTGTACTGATCGGAACTCTGATCAACGACAGTGACGCCGACGATGGCAGACAGCTGATTAGTCAGCACATCTCGCTGATCCAGCATGTCATTAGTCGAACGATTGGTCGCCGCTGCTACACTTATTTTTCCGTTCAGCTCAGCAATGTTAGTTGCCAATGTACTGATCTGGCTGGCATAACTATCCATCTGCGCATTAATGGTGTCTTCCTGACTTTTAAAGTTTGCATCCAGATTATTAAACCGCTTAACCAACGCATCACTCTGAGCCACGAAAAGCTCGCGGTTTGCGGTAGAGGTCGGGTCATCCACAACGCTTTGCAAAGCACTGAAATAGTCATCCAGTGCGGTTGATACACTATGAGTATCTGCGGCCAGCAGATCATCCAGTCGGCTGGACATGCTTGCATAGGAAGATGACTGATTATACGAGGAGGTATCAGTCCACACCTGCTGGGTGAGAAACTTATCGGTAATCCGCTCAATATCCTTAACAAACACCCCTGACAACTCGGGCCGGGTCACCAGGTTCACAGTCTGACGGGTATACCCCTCAGTATTAACGTTACTGATATTCTGACCGATGGTACTCAGCGCAGCCTGGTTAGCCTGAGCTGCCTGAATACCTATATTTAATAAACTGGAACTGGACATATAATAACTCCCGGGAACACTCTATCGGCAAAGCAGGGAGCAGACAGGTTTCACCTCGATACTGCTCTCTATAACGGCCAAAAACTAACTTTCTTTAGTGCCTGAACCGGCACTCAAATCTGAGCTGAGACCGGCCAGAACATCCCCATCAAAAATCCTGCTGATCTTTTCAGCATACTCAGGATCAGTGGCATATCCCGCCTGCTGTAAGCCGCTGAGGTAACGGTATGGATCACCCGCCTGCTCCAGTGCCTGCTGATAGCGGGGGCTATTTTGCAAAAAAGCGGCATAATCGCGAAAGCTCTGCTCGTAAGAATCGTAAACCCTGAAAGCCGCACGTTCTTTCTGGGCAACGCCATCACGAAATTCAACGGTTCCCACCTGCGCTTTATCACCTGACCAGCGACTATCTGCTTTAATGTTGAACAGGTTATAACTACTGCCGCCTTCTGGGCGCTGAACCAGATAGCGTCCCCAACCGGTTTCCAATGCTGACTGGGCTAACAGCACTTTAGGGTCAACACCCAGCTCTGCGGCAACACTCTCAGCCAGCGGTAACAGCGTTTCAACAAACTGCTCGGGGGTATCAAAGCGCGATGGCTGACGGGGCATAGCTGGTGTCTGCCCGGCCTGAATATTCTGAGCAGCAACCGATGCACTAACGCTATCGGAACTCGTCGGAACCTTTGCCGTCTGCGGCTGAGATTGAACCTGAGACTGAATCTGTGATGATTCCTGAGCCTTTTCAAGCGCACGAGTATTGGCCTGAGCCCGCCCCAGAATCGCTGAAGCGGCCATACTGGCTGCACTATCCACCGTGCGATTTAATATCCGTTCCGACTCCGAAAGAGGCTTGAGACGCTTCTCCTCTTTATCATCCCCCAACCGCGGATCGATATTGCCTCCCAGTTGCCGCACCAATATCTCAGCCAGACCAAAGCCTTTATTTTCAGCTATCTCTTTGGTCAGCTGGGTATCACCCATCTGCTGATAGAACTCAACCTGGGAACTGTTGAAATAGCTATCCTCCGCAAAACTGGCATTGGCTTCACGCATACTTTTAACCAGCATATTCAGAAACAGCTGTTCAAACTGTTCAGCAACCGCCTTAAGCGCAGCCGGATCCTTATCCTTAGCCTGCTGACGAAGTTTGTCCATCTCCCCCAGTTCGGTATACAGCTGCGCATGTTGAGTCAGATCGGTTTTCATCATCTACCTCAGATCACGATCAGTTCGGCTTTAAGAGCACCGGCTTGACGCAACGCTTCCAGAATAGCCATCAGATCCCCCGGCGCAGCACCCACCTGGTTGACCGCTTCAACAATATCCTGCAAAGAGGCACCGGGAGCAAACTCAAACATATGGCCACTGCCTGCATCCACTTCGATACCAGTGCGGGGTGTCACAACGGTGTCGCCTCCCGCCAGCGCATTAGGCTGGTTTACATTCAGGTCTTCAGTAATTGCTACGGTCATCCCTCCGTGGGTAATTGCCACCGGAGAGACCCTGACATTCTGACCAATAATAATGGTGCCGGTACGTGAATTAATGATTACTTTCGCAACTTCCTGGGCAGGCTGAACCTCAAGATTTTCTAACACAGAGAGAAAAGAGACCCGCTGATTCGGATCACGGGGCGCGGATACCCGAATAGAGGTCGCATCCATCGCCTTTGCCATATCGGGCCCAAGCAGGCTATTGATCTGTTCTGCCACCCGCCGGGCGGTGGTAAAGTCTGCATAATTCAGGTTTAGCACCAGACTGTCACCCTGAGAAAAGGAATTGGGTACTGTACGTTCCACCGATGCCCCACCAGGAATACGCCCAACACTGGGAACATTCAACGACAAGCGGGAGCCATCCGACCCCTGCACACCAAAACCGGAAACCACCAGGTTGCCCTGGGCGATGGCATAAACCTGTCCATCAGCCCCTTTTAGCGGGGCCATAATCAGGCTGCCGCCCCGCAAACTTTTCGCATCACCAATCGTGGAGACCGTTACGTCAATTGTCTGGCCGGGTTTGGCAAAGGGGGGCAGATCGGCATGTACGGCCACCGCTGCAATATTTTTTGACTTTGGATCGATATTTGGCGGAATCGCCACGCCAAAGTTATTCAACATGTTACGAAAAGTCGCCGATGTGAACGACGTTTTGTCTCCGGTACCATCCAGCCCCACTACCAGACCATAGCCCACTAACTGGTTGCTACGCACTCCGGCAACCGAGGTCAGGTCTTTGATTCTTTCTGCATAGACCGTACTGCTGAACAGCACTGCCGTAAAAGCGATCATCCAGAAACGTTTCATCATTTTTCTCCGCTTGATCCGCTCAGAATGGCCACAGTGGACCGATAAAGAACTTCGATAGCCAACCCATGGAGTTGGAGTCGTTCAGAGCACCGGAACCACTATAGGTGATCCGGGCATCCGCCAGTTGGGTAGAGTACACGGTATTGCTGGCAGAGATATCCTGAGGCCGGATCATGCCACTGACACGGATATACTCATCCCCCTGATTCAGGGTCAGCCACTTCTCACCCTTCACGATCATCAGCCCGTTAGGCATTACCTCGTGCACCGTTACAGTAATATTGCCATCCAGGCTGTTACTCATATCGGATTTACCTTCACCATCGAACTTAGTATTGGAATCTCCGCTGCTGACACTCAGAGGTTTACCAAACACCGTTGGCTGAATACCCATGATCGTCGGCGATGCCAGTGTCTGTGCATTCGACTTATCCACCGTGGTTTTATTGCTTTTTGAAGAGGAGGTACTTTCCTGCAGCACAACGGTGATAATGTCGCCAACCCGATGCGCCCGGCCATCACCATAAAGGCTGTTACTGGTGGCAGCATTGAAGATTGAACCGGTCACCTCCTGAGGTGACTGCATCGCCTGCGGACGTACCGGGGCAAAATGAGGATTATCCGGCTTGGGCGGCGTACTGACACAACCACCCAACATCAGGGTTGCAGTCAATAATAGTAGCAGCTGTTTCATCGCTTACCTCCTCAACTCAGACTTACAGATTCTGCGTCACGTAGGACAACATCTGATCTGCAGTTGAGATCACTTTGGAATTCATCTCATAGGCCCGCTGGGTGGTGATCATATTCACCAACTCCTCTACCGCATTCACGTTAGAACCTTCCAGCATCCCCTGACGCAACTGGCCGGTGCCACCCTCACCCGGATTGGACAACACAGCGTTACCACTGGCCGCCGTTTCGAGATACAGATTCTGACCATAGGATTGCAGCCCCTGCGGGTTAGCAAAGTCCGCCAGCTGCAGCTGCCCAATCTGCTGTGGGTTGACATCGCCCTGAACCACCACACTGACAATACCATCAACACTCACCGTCATTGACTGCACCCCGGTTGGCAACGTCAGGCCCGGATCCAGCAGATAACCTTCTGCATTAACAATTTCGTTGTCGGCGTTGAGTTGAAACTGCCCGTGACGGGTATAACCGGTATCACCATTCGGCAGAGTAACCTGCCAGAAGCCCCGCCCCTCAATGGAGATATCAAACGACTCGCCAGTGTTCTGTAGCTCGCCCTCCTGAAACAGTTTCTGCGTTCCGGCAACCCGCACCCCGGATCCCAACTGTAACCCTGAAGGCAGTTGCGACTCTTCCGCGGTCTGCGCACCTGGCTGACGCTGAATCTGATACATCAGATCTTCAAAAACAGCCCGATCCTTCTTAAACCCAACCGTACTGACGTTTGCCAGGTTGTTGGAAATAATCTTCAGCGAGGTGTCCTGCGCACTCAGACCCGTTTTGGCAACAAATAGGGCGCCATGCATACTTATTCTCCACCTGTGTTATTCATCATAATTCTGTTATTGCAGCGACAAGATGCGCGCTGCGGCTGAAGAGTTATCTTCAGCCGTCTTCATCATCTTTACATGCATCTCAAACTGTCGGGCCAGATCAATCACCGATGTCAACTCAGAGATAGAGTTCACATTACTCGATTCAAGAAACCCGGAACGTATTTTTACTTCATTGGCCGGCAACAGCGGCTGATTATTGCCGCTATGCATCATGCCATCGACCCCTTTGAACAACTGCCCGGGTTCAGGGTTAACCAGCTTAATCTGGTCAAGAATTGCCAGCTCTGTTGCGGCTTCACCCGCAGGTCTGATGGTGATAGTGCCATCGCCACCAATATCAAGCTTTTCAAAGGGCGGCAGGGTAATCGGAATGCCACCATTACCCATCACCAGATCACCAGAGCGGGTCACCAGCTGATTAAACTGGTTTATCTGCAACTCCCCCTGACGGGTATAGGCTTCATTACCATTCGCATCGATGACCGCCATCCAGCCATCTCCATCAATCGCTACATCCATCGAGCGGCCCGTCTGCATCATGGTGCCACTGGACATATCAGTTCCGGGACGCTCGGCCATGGCATACACCCGTGAGGCATAGCCATCCCCCTCAACCTGCATCGCCCGAGCCTGGGCAAAGTCAGCTTTAAACCCCGTCGTGGTCGCATTCGCAAGGTTGTTCGCATGGGCCTGTTGAGAGCGCATATTTTCCCGCGCGCCGCTCATGGCCAGATACAACACTTTATCCATTGGATTCCCCGTTTGCCGTTCACACGCTAAAACGGTCAGACATTGCCGCTTTAGGGTTAAAAATTCACTACCCTGTAAAATGCAATGGCTGTGCCAACCTTTATAAGGGACATAAAAAAGGCGACCGAAGTCGCCTTTTGAAAATAATGTATCAAACCATAATCAGATCTGCAGAATAGCCTGAGTCACCGTATTCAGGGTTTCCAGTGTTTTCGAGTTCGCCTGGAAGTTACGCTGAGCCTCGATCAGTCGTACCAGCTCAGTGGACAGATCAACGTTTGATTGTTCCAGCGCGGCAGAGCGCAGGCTACCGTTCAAACCAGTTCCCGGTGGGTTAAGCACCGCATTACCGGAAGTCAGTGTTGCACCCCATTCGGTATCACCCGCCGGTTGCAGGCCTGACTGATTCTCGAAGGTTGCAAAAGCAACCACACCGAGGTTCTGCTTCTGGCCATTGGAGAAGGCAGCAACCATCTCACCGGTTTCAGCAAAGCTCACCCCAATAAGGTCACCTTTGGTGTAACCATCCTGGGAAGATGCTTTAACAATTGATGCGGACGCAAACTGTGTACTATTGGACAGATCCAGATTTATCAAAGTCTCCGTATTCGCCGGATCAGCACCCTTAATGGTTAACTGAGGTGCGGTAGCGCCGCGAGAAAAGGTCGTTCCATTGACACTGTTCAGGAAACCAGTCGTAGGATCAAAACCCAACATCACAGAACCTACTTCACTCAGAGTATCCTGCGGTTTAATCGCAAAACCTGACTCACCCGGATCCACACTTTTACCGATATCCAGCAGTTCAGTACCGTTAAGGTAGGCGAACATCTGATACTGCCCACGATAACTGTTATCGCCTTCATAGGTACGCTCTGGAACCGCCGTCAAAACAGTTCCACCGGTCTCTGACACACTGAATTCTGAGCCGATGTTGCCGTAGTCCGCTTTAAAACGGATATCCAGTCGGAACTCTCCCGCTTCATCCACAACCGTCACCGACTCCACGTTGGGGTTTCGATCCTTAATATCGGTCTCTCTTGCACGGATCTGGTCAGCAATATCATTTAGTGTTGGCACCGTCGGACTGGTAGCAATTTCAATCGGAACCCCACCAATTGTCAGGGTTGTATCAGCCGCAGGCACTGCTAAGGTATAGGAGTAGTTCTCGTTTGCGTCACGTTCAGTCGGCTCGGGCGTAATATCCAGCCCCCCCGCATCATTGATCAGCATATCGCCATAGCCACTGTATTTAGCGAAGGTCTCAAAACTGATAGTCCCATCTGCCGAATCGTAAACAAGGGTCGTTGTATCGATACGCTTATCTGTGCTTTTCAGAGTATC
The DNA here is from genome assembly GCF_050300915.1 of Amphritea sp. Lineage (GTDB taxonomy): Bacteria > Pseudomonadota > Gammaproteobacteria > Pseudomonadales > Balneatricaceae > Amphritea. The sequence goes on along the minus strand of NZ_JBNKYN010000049.1, from coordinate 11,100 downwards.
CAGTTGAACCGGATCAGGATTACCAGCAGCATCAAAAGCCACACTAACACCACTGATTGTTACGGTAGGAGGCAGCGGCTGTGTTGATACATCTACCGTATAAACATCACGAACCGGACGCTGCTCAACGATATTGTATTTAACCGTGTTTTCATTACCCAGGCTGTCAAAGGTTCGCACCGTCGTACTGTAGGTGAACGAGGAAGGCACATCCTTATCATAAGGCGTACTTAACAGCGTGGGATCTGCTGCATCATTAATGTTAAACGACAAACCAATATTGTTTGTTGCCTGGGGAGGGCTTTCCTTCTGGTCAACCGCCAGATTTCCGATAGGCAGACGGTTACCCTGTGAATCCAGGCCGTAACCCTGCAGATATTTACCCGACTTAGAGACCACAAAGCCATCTTTATTCAGCTCAAATGCACCAGCACGGGTATAGGTTACACCGCCCTGTCCATCATCCAGCTGGAAGAAACCGGAGCCATTAATCGCCAGATCCAGGTTGTTATTGGTAAACTCGGTGGTACCTGCCTGAAAGTTCTGCGCTATATCCGTTACGGTCACACCAGAACCGGCGACATTACTGGAACCGGCTCCAACAACCGCGGTTGCATAAATATCTCCAAACTCGGTACGTGAGGCCTTAAAACCAATAGTACTGGAGTTCGCGATATTGTTACCGGTTACATCCAGATTAGTTGTTGCCGCCTTAAGCCCTGTTATCGCAGTATTAAAACCCGCCATGATTCTTCTCCGATTTACCCAATTCGTTTGACATCACTGAAGTCGACCGAGCCAGCATCGGTATTAACCTTCATACCGATACCATTTTGCCCCAGCGTGACGCTATTGACGTTATAAGCAATAAAGCTGCTAGCCGTTTTATAATTCCCATCAACCTGCGCTTCAGCGACAACCCGATACTCCCCTGGAGGACGATCACCGGCATTCCACACAAAATAGTGGTCTCCGCTTCCCTGACTGCCCATCTCAACCTCATCAATAAGATTATTAGCGCTGTCATAGATAGAAACCCGCAGGTTCTCGGTGCTCACAGGCAGTTCAACCACCCCTCTGATCTCACCTGATTCACCTACTTTTGCCACATCGGTCTTGGCATAGACATCCTGACCAATCATGGAAGACGCCTGCAGAGCCGCCTGACTTGAGAGCAGGGAAGCCGACATGTTTTCCATGGTCGTATTCAGCTTGGCGATATTTTCCACCGTACTCATACTGGCGATCTGCTGCATAAACTCGCTGGTTTCAGCAGGGCTGGTAGGGTCCTGATTTTGCAACTGTGCAATCATCAGTTTCATAAACATCTCACTGTCAGCGTTGCCACTGCCCTGTGTCGATGTGGAATTACTCTGATTCTGCGCATTGATCTTGTCGTAGACCGATTGCGTTCCCGAAACGTCGTTAACACTCATAACATATACCTCACATCAGGCTTTCATCGCATCACCGGAGCTTACTGGCCCAGCGTCAGAGCCTTCTGCATCATCTGTTTTGCTGTATTCATGATCTCAGCATTGATCTGAAAAGAGCGTGACGCCGAGATCATATCCGCCATCTCTTCTACAACATTCACATTCGGGTAGTAGACATAACCATTCTCATCCGCCATCGGATGATCCGGGTTATATTCCTGACGCAAGGGTGCATCACTTTCGACTATCCCTGAGATATTTACTCCCTGACCTGCCTGCACACCCATTGGCAGACTGCCAGGTTGCAGGTTCTCGACCTGCTTCAGCTCAAATACTGGCTTACGGGCGCGATAGGTTTCACCGGCACTGCTACTGACACTCTCGGCATTAGCCATATTGCTGGCAGTGGTATTCAGGCGCACGGTTTGCGCACTCATCGCCGAACCCGCAATATCAAAAACATTACCCAGAGACATGCTTACTCACCCCTAATCGCGTTACTTAGACCTTTAAACTTCTTATTCAGAAACTGAAATGACGCCTGATAATCAACCGCATTCTTGGTATAACGGGCCATCTCTTCCTGAACATCCACCGTATTGCCATCAACACTGGGCTGACTGGGCGTCCGATACATCAACTCTGCGGCAAATTCTGGGTTGATCAAACCACTATTGTGGCCTTCACGGGTACGGGCCATCGGCAGCGGCTGCTGACCATCCTGCTGAACACCCTGCAAAATACTTTTAAAATCGATATCCCTGGCTTTGTAATTCGGCGTGTCACTGTTAGCGATGTTATTAGCCAGAATTTCAGCACGCTGAATTCTCAGGCCGACCGCCTTTTCATGAATTCCAAGTGCGTTGTCAAAGCTGATTGCCATCGGTTTGCCTCAAAGTGTCCGGTTTCAGTTCTCCTTCCACGTTAATGCAAGACCGATACCAATACCAAAATATCCTTTTAAAACATTACGTTGAATTTTTTACCATGGAGAGACGGCAACTCTTATCCGGGAAATAGCGGCAAAGCGGCAACGAAAAATGAAGAGCGGCAAAGCGGCAAGGTGAAACAGAGGACGGCAACGTAGGGAAGGAATGACTCAGGTTGCGGGTTGCGTTATCACGATCCTGCACTTTCCCGGCAGGCTTTATTCTGTTTCGAACGACAGGCAAGTCACACTCTTGGTGACGTTCGAGCGACAAATAAATAAAAACGCGCCTGAAGCGCGTGTTTATTTCGCCCGATAAATAATGCCGGGACGACAATGAACCATCTCAAACAGCTTATGCAGTTCGCCAATTGATTCAGATGCTCCCAGTAACAGGTAACCACCAGGTTTCAGGGTCTTATGTATTTTTTGCAGAATATCCTGCTTCCGTTCAGAGGAAAAATAGATCAGCACATTCCGACAAAAAACGATATCACAAGGGCCAATACCGGTATAAGCACCTAACAGATTCAGCTCTCTGAAAACCACCCGTTTTTTGATCTTCGGCAGCAGAGTCCAGGCCTCCTGCTTACCCGGTTCAAAGAATTTTTTCAGACGGTCCTGAGATAATCCCCGCCCCAGCGCCAGCATCTCATATTCAGCCATCCGCGCCTGATCCAGCACCCGGGTAGAAATATCGGTAGCGATAATCTCCTCTCCCATTCTGAAGGCACCGGGATTCAGCTCTTTAAACTCATCAATGATCATACTGATAGAGTAAGGTTCCTGACCGGTAGAGCAGGCTGCTGACCAGATTTTCAATCGTTGCGAAGATGATTTCTCTGCCAGCTCTGGCAAAAGCTTATCTTTGAGAATCTCGTAAGGATGAATGTCTCGAAACCAAAGCGTTTCATTGGTAGTCATTGCATTAATAACCTGCTCTTTCAGGCGGCTATTACCGGGACGCTGCAGCGAAACGACCAGTTTGCCCAATGAATCAAACTGACCCTCAATCAAAATTTTGCTTAAACGGCTCTCAACCAGATACTGCTTATGTTTAGCCAGCAGAATACCGCAAGCCTGTTCAAGAAACTGGCAGAACTGATCAAACTCCTGTTGCGTAATTGTTATTTTCTGACCGTTCAGAACCCCATCCTCTTGCGTATTGTATTAATCACCCCTCTACTGACTCTATTCGCTGAATCACCGCTTCAGCTAACTCATCCGGATTAAACTTACCAATAAAAGCATCGGCACCTACGCGTTTGACCATCGCCAGATTGAAGCGGCCGCTCAATGAACTATGCAACATTACGTATAAAGGTTTTAGTCGAATATCCTCACGAATCTTCTTCACCAGAGTATAGCCATCCATTTGAGGCATTTCGATATCGGAGATCACCATCAAAAACATTTCGGTCATCCGCTGATCTTTATCCGCCATCTGAGTCAACATATCCAGTGCGGCTTTACCATCGTTCGCGGTTGTTACCTTGATATTCAGATTTTCCAACGCTTTCTTAACCTGAGTCCTGGCAACACTGGAATCATCAACCACCAATATATGGTACTGAGCCGCATTCTTTTTAAAGCTTTCAGTCACCACTGTTGTTTTTACGTCGGTGCTGACAGGAATGAGATCAGCCAACACCTGCTCAACATCCAGAATTTCAATCAACCCGCCATCATGTTGGACCACCGCTGTCAGGTAGTTTTTCTCATTAGTCTCTATCGGCGGCGGACTCACCTGATCCCATTTGGCAGGCAGAATCCGATCCACATTACGCACCAGAAACGCCAGTACCCGGCGGTTATACTCCGATACGATCAAAAAGCATCCCAACCGGTCAGCGGCGGGAACAGGTTCACCTCCGATCGCCTGGGAAAGGTCAATCACCGGTATTGTTTCTCCGCGAATATGAGCCAGACCTTTCAAAGCGGTTGTCTGCTTCGGAATACCGGTCAACTCCGGACAGGTCAGAACCTCCCGGACCTTGAATACATTGATGCCATACTCCTGGTCATCATTCAGCCCGAACAAAAGCAGTTCCAGGCGGTTCTGACCCGCCATATTGGTACGTTGGTTTACAGTACTGTTTATACCTGACATGATGCTCTCTGTACTTAGCGTTACCTGAACATTACCATCTTCTGTGGCAATGCGAACTTCCGGATTAAGCGTGAAACAAAACATATTCTCCACAATTATCACACTTATAGCTATGTTAGCCGTGCCAGTAAAGAGCACTTTGGCTGCAGATTCGGACTCTATTACCCAAAAAGCTCAGCAATACCTGATACATCAATACCAGATAATCAATCCGATGGCGCGCACGGTCGTCAGGGTAACCCCTCTGGCAAACGCACTGGAAAACCGCCCCTGTGGTCATCCCATATCCTTTATTCATGCACCCGGCAGAGCTTCCCGCATTACTGTTAAAGCGGTTTGCAAAGCGCCTTCATGGACAATTTTCATCTCCGCCACAATCGAGCAATGGCTACCGGTAGTGGTAACGAGCAGAGCATTAAGCAAAGGCACCATTTTGGGTGACTCCGACATTTATCTTAAAGAGTTTGATATCCAGAACCTGACATCACCCTACTTCACCAATCCCGGGGAACTGATCGGCAGGGAGATAAAACGAGCAGTCACCTCAAACCAGATAATCTCACCAACACTGGTAGAAAAGAAGTTACTCATACGCAAAGGCGATATGGTGTATATCGAAGCCCAAAAAGGGGTTATGCTGGTACGCATGACAGGCACTGCAGAACAGGATGGTGCCTTAGGGGAGCAGATAACGGTTATCAACAGCCGTTCAGGGAAACAGGTTCACGGATATGTTAAAAGTCAGGGAGTTATCTCTGTCAGTTCACAATAAGAGCCCCTCGCAGGCCGATATCTGAACTGTTATACTTGAGGCATATTTTTTTACAATTACCGTTAAAGTTTTACAACGACGCGCCGATATCTCTGTGTAGAACAGTATGAGGACCAGAAAATGGTTATTGATATCACGGGTTTATCGTCTTCTTCTCAGGCGGCTAACTCTCGTGCCAAGGTAAGCGATCAGCCTGCGAGCGAGAGCAAAGCGCAGCACTCTGCTACGCCACAAACAACATTATTATCAGGTGTAAACCTCAGCGATGCGGCGCAGGCGGTACAGAAAAGTGTCGGCCAGGCAATCGAAGAAGGCACCTCTATTAATGAAGAGAAGGTTGCCGAACTGAAAGCCGCCATCGACAACGGTAGCTACCAGATCAACTACGAGAGCACTGCCCGCGGCCTGCTTCAGCTAGAAAGCATGCTGGACTAATATCACCGTGAACGCTCTGCCGCCACTCGATCAAATAAATGCCCTGACGACTCAGGGCATTACTTTTCTTACAACCCTGAACGACTTGCTTGATGCCGAATATCTTGCTCTGCAACAACGTGATGTCAGCTTGTTACAAGAGTTGATCGAGAAAAAAACCGCAACGCTACTATTACTCGAAGAAAACAACCAGACCCGCAACCAGCTCTTTATCTCGGCAGGCATCACCCCAGATAAAGCGGGGTTACAAAGCTTTCAGGCTCAGTTAAGCGCAACTGACGCGAGCTCATTTACTGCGCACTGGACACAGCTGGAACAGGTTCTGCGTCAGGTAAATGACAAGAATAAGCGCAACGAGATTATCATCACCCGCAATAGCCGCAATCTGGAACAACTGATGAGTATCATCAGAGGACAGAACCAGAAAAACACCCTTTACAATCAGAGCGGCGGCAAAGGTAATTACGCTGCTCAGAATAGCCTGGGAAAAGCCTGAATTTTTTCCGATTTACCCGTGACCTCAGACGCCAGAACAAGTAGAATCCCTGCCACTGCCTCCCCGTAGTTCAACCGGATAGAATAGGGCCCTCCTAAGGCTTAGATAGGGGTTCGAGTCCCTTCGGGGAGGCCATACATCCATTCAGCTGTTATTACCAACCTCATAGACACATCGTTAATTCCCGGTCACCCGTAAAAAAATTCATCTGTTTGCCTCCGCTTTCAAACAATCCAAACACGTGAAACGCACATCAATCTAAACATAGCCTATCTCTACAGCTTGATGAACGACTATTGTTTCTAAATAGACTGTAGCTATATCTGGCTGTAGGTTACTTTGCTCAGCTTTATAGCACGATACTCAGCTGGGCCTCTTTATGTTCAAATGACAGATCTAATTGGTAAAGCGTCTACAATCAGCAGACCGGCTCGGTCAACTGTATGCACATAGGACTGATACTTGTAATCGCCAGGATAGAAAAACGCCCCTCCTGTAACTTCTGACATTTGCACTGGATCGAATCCTGAAACGCCACTCTCCCCTTTAAAAACGTCTGCTTTATGCAGTACCCGATCTGAATTGATCATGCCAGAAGTATAGGGATCTTTATCGAATTTACCCGTTGTCTTCAGTTATCTGCATGGACTACCTGCCGGCCAAAAACCTGAAAACAGCAGTACCGCAAGAGCCGTTAGTCGGTATAAAGAAGTTAGAACTCACCTGGAAACTTAATCGCGGTTTTCGCTGCTTTTCCGATGTTTTCACCTAGTGAAAAACATAATTGATATGAATCATTGCCTTCTTTATCTTATCTCTCATCAGGTGCTGTTGCTATTTAGATACTTTATTTAAGCAAAGACCTTTAATTGTTCAGATAAAAGTCAGGGACTAGCTGGCTTTTAGGGAAAATTCAGCAGTGGTAGCTGAGCTAATGAAGGATAAGGTGACTAAAACTCCTTTCAATTAGTCTCAGATCGCCGTTAAAAAATGCTGTATTTGCAGAAATGGATTGGCTGCTAATTCGACTATTGGGGGTGAATCGTTTGTTATCACTCCCTGAAAATAACTAAAAGAAGGAAGGCAATAGTATTTTATTAACAGACGATAAATAACCAGGCTCAACTAATAAGTGACTTAATGGTTGAAACCAACGCTATTTATATATCTTTTAATAACTATTTTCTGGCTTTTAATTTTCTTAGTTTGCAATAACTTTAAATCCAGGAGTCATTATGTTTGATTATAAAAAATCCGTTTTTTTAAGTGTTTCATGTCTGGCTTTATTTTCGTCCATACCAGCAGAAGCTGGAACATCATTAAATAGCATTGGCATAGGGCATGCTAGCCATACCTCTGATACATTAGACAGCAGCAAGAACAAATTCGACTATAGCTTTGTTAAATGGACCAATGTTAACATTAATGACTGGGGAAATGTCACACAGTTCCTGGAGTTTGACAACCCTTTTAAAACTGATAAAAACCAACAGGGAATAGATGGCGTCACTACGCTGAAGCACTGGGCCAGGCTCAACTATAATATCAGTGATACAAAATTTCATTTATGGCTTCAAAATTACTACAATGCAAATGAGGTGATTGTAGAAGATAACTTCTACTATGGGGTGGGTGTGCATGGTGGTAATCCAAAAAGCGGCTTGTGGCAGGTGAATGCGGGTCTTCATCATGTAATGGGGAAAAACCCCTGGGGTCAGTCACTGAATGGCTATGCCGGAGGCGCTTTTTCTGCCCAATACTTCAAGCCATTTGTTTATAAAAATCAAAAACTACAATTCATTGCATATACCGAAGCTTTCCTTCCTAATGATCGTTACAAGGAGCAATCGTTCGCTGGCTCAGCTTTAACATGGGATGGGCTTGAGAAGGACTCCATAGGCTACTTAGCTACAGCAACCTTGAACTGGAGAATGTCTCAAAACATTTCCACATCATTGACGTATAAAAACCAATCAGATTACGGTGGTTACTCTGCCGATACAAATCACATTTTCATGTACGGAATAAACTTCCACTTCTGATTTTTAAATATCCTAAAGGTTATATAGCATGAATAATATAAAGATAATCACATCGCTCATTTTAATGATACTATCTTTTCATGTAAGCAGCGCAGAAAAGATAAATATAACGTTTAACAGTTTTATACCCAATCAACATTATTTCAATCAGGATATACTTCTTCCCTGGCTCAAGGAGATTGAGAGTCTTACTGAGGGGCGGGTCACTTTCGATGTCCCTACCTCAAGTCTGGCGGCGCCTGCTCAACAGTACTCAGCGGTCATAAATGGGGTGTTTGATGCAGGATATATGATGAATGCAACAAACCCTGAGCTAGTAAAACTACTGAGTTTACCCCATCTTCCGGCTATCAATAAGTCGGCTGGAAAGAGCTCTATAGCCTTGTGGCGCACATATAATAAGTTCTTTCGACAGACGGATGAGTTAAAGGACGTAAAGATTTTATCCACAATAGTAGCTAATCCAGCGATCGGTATTTATGGTTTGAAAGGTGACGTTGTCAGCGTTGATGATGTAGCCGGAAAACGTTCATTCGCACTGCCCGGTTCTCCCGCTAAGATGCTGAATCTATTAGGTTCCGGGGTCATTGCTCAGCCTGCAGTTCGTTCATATGAAGTGATATCCAGCGGAGCTGTCGATTTCTTTTCAGGGTATGCTCTTTCTGATGCACTGACCTTTAAAACAATGCAGTTTATAAAGACAGTTACGGAAGTGCCTGGTGGAATATCCGCGCCGGCTTTTACAATTATCATGAATAAAGATGTGTGGAACTCTATCAGCAAGGAAGATCAGGACATAATTGAAAAGCATGCAGGTGAAGAGTTTGCTTCCAGATTATTTCTCTATGACCAAAAAGCCCAGGAAGCAAAAGAAGTTGCTTTATCCAATGGTGTGAAGTTCAACAAAATGAATAGCGATCTCGAAAAAGAGGTTTCTATTCACAGTGATGAGCTTCAGGCTGAATGGATAGAGGGTGCAAATAAAATGGGTGTCGATGGTAAAGCTGCTTTGGCATATTATACCAGCATCGCCCTTTCTGAAAATTAAGTTTTATGATTAAAGCCTATTAATTTTTTTAATAGGCTTTAATTAACTATTTGACTTAGCTTTCAATTAATGACTAATAATAAAATAGTTCAGGTTGAGCTACTATGAATCATGTAATAACAAGAATTTTAATTCTTTTGAAGATAATATCTATTACACCGTTATTGGTTATTACTCTTTTTACATTCATCGATGTCTTTGCACGATATGTTTTTAACAGCCCTATCCTTGGTTCTTCAGAAGTCATTCAGTATTTTATGGCTATGGCCGTTTTTTCAACATTACCTATGGTTACATATAACAAAGAGCACATTTCCGTCACATTAATGGAATCTATTAACAATAAATTCCTTTATATCGTTAGATACTTATTTGTAGACTTTGCAGTACTACTGTCTTTCATTTTAATTTCATATGTTATGTATAAGCAAGGTCTCACATATTACTCTAATGGGACATCCACTTTATTCAGAGGTTTACCGTTAGGTTACCTTTGTTTCTTTATGAGCTTTTTTTCGTTACTTTCAGCGGCTTCTGTTTTTTTGAAGGGGCTTCTATTTTACTTAAATAAATATGACTCAGTGGGCGGTGGCGAATGTTAATAGCACTTTATGGCATGCTGGCAGTTCTCTTCATGTCTTTTATTGGCATTCCTCTTGGACTCTCAATGCTGATTGCCGGATTTGTTGGCTTCGCCTCAATCAGGGGTTTTGATGCTTCAATATTCATGACGGGGCAGACTCTTTATGACTCATCTGCTAATTATGGCCTTTCTGTACTGCCTATGTTTATCCTGATGGGCGTTTTTATTCACCGTTCAGAAATTGCGGATGAGCTATATAGCTTAGCTAACCGGCTATTAGGGAATTTCAGAGGTAGTTTAGCCCAGGCAACCGTGGGCTCCTGTGCAATGTTTGGTATGCTGACAGGAAGCTCTATTGCCACCGCTGCAACCATGAGTAAAATTGCTATCCCTCCGATGCGAAGACTTGGCTATAGCGATACGCTGTCTTCAGGTTGTGTGGCATCTGCTGGTGTTCTTGGAATGCTTATACCGCCAAGCGTTCCCCTCATTATTTATGGGATGGTCTCTGACCAGGATATTCTATTGCTTTTTAAGGCTGCGATAGGCCCGGGTCTTCTTGTCGCTTCTCTTTTTTCAATAACAATCATTCTGTTGTCAGTATTAAAGCCCAGTTATTTTCCATCAAAGGATGTTAAAAATGACGTAGCTGACTCTGGAAGCTTCAGAGTCCTATTTCCGTTTATGCTTCTGTTTACTGTCACTATGGGCGGAATGTATGGTGGAGTTTTTACTGTAACAGAAGCCGCGGGCATTGGTGCGTTTGGCGCTTTTTTGATTGCAACCTTTAAACGAAAACTGACTTTCAATACGTTCATTGAATCAATGATTGATGCGGCAAAAACCACTTCAAAACTTTTCATGGTAATCATTGGAGCCGTAGTTTTTGGCAACTTCATGAATATGACCGGAGTTGCTAAAGAGTTAGTAGGATATATCGATGGCTTTGGTTTCGGCTTCTACGGATTATTCTTTGCGCTAATTATTATGTACTTATTTCTTGGTGCAGTGATGGAAACCATTGGCGTCATGATATTAACCGTACCCGTTTTGATTCCAATAATGCTCTCTTATAATGTGGATCTTATCTGGTTTGGTGTTTTTGTAGTGATGATGGTTGAGATTGGAATGCTTTCCCCACCCGTCGGTATCAATGTTTTCACGGTGTCTACAGCATTCCGTGACATACCGTTAAAGAATATATTTATTGGCACGATGCCATTTATGATTGCAAACCTGTTCGCCATTAT
>NZ_JBNKYN010000048.1:0-33119 GCF_050300915.1 Amphritea sp. | reverse complement strand
GTACCTATTATGTTGACGAAGACAGCTGGAAAATTGTCCTGTTTGATGGCTGGGATGCTAAAGGGGATCTGTGGCGCATGAACTACTCACTGACCTATCTGGTGCCTGAACTGCCAGCACTGGTGACTAATGTGATGTGGGGTGGCTATGACCTGCAAACCGGCGCGTACTATCTGAACGCTGCCATGAATGGTGGTACCCCACATTACCGGGTGCGTGAACCGATATCTGAAGGCACATGGAGTCCGGTAGAACTGGCCAACCAGGGGGCTCGCTAATATCTCGCAATCCGTATTTGATCGTTGTCTGACAGCTGCTGTAACCCACAGCAGCTGATCTCAGGCGAGGATCAGGAGTTTTCTGATGGTCGTATTTTCCAATTCAATATTAAGAAACCGGCTGGCGGGAGGTTGCCTGCTGTTGCTGATGGCCGGGCAAAGCTGGACCGCTGTGGCGGCCGCTGATACCGGTTTTTCTGCGCTGGACACGCCAGCGCAGATCTCTGCTCAGTCAGTACATAAAACCATATTGTCGGTTGCACGGGCGGGTCAGCGACTGGTGGCTGTGGGTGAAGAGGGCATTATTCTGTTATCAGACGATAACGGTCAGCACTGGAATCAGATCGTGTCGCCGGTGTCTGCCGCGCTAACTGAGGTGCAGTTTGTCGACCCCCTTCATGGCTGGATTGTCGGCCACTATGGCGTGGTGCTGGCGACCACGGATGGCGGTGAAACCTGGCAGAAGCAGCTGGATGGCATTCAGGCGGCACAGTTATTGTTGGCGGATGTTCAGCTGCGCGGTGGCGATGAGCGTGAGCTGCGTGAAGCGCGCCGCTTAATCGATGATGGCCCTGATAAACCCTTTCTCAATCTGCATTTCACTGATGCCCGTAATGGCTTTGTTTTCGGTGCCTACAACCTCATCTATCGTACCCATGATGGCGGTCAGAGCTGGCAGCCGTGGCTGAGTCGGGTTGATAACCCGATGGGGCTGCATCTGTATGGTATGGCCGAGGCGGATGGGGTGCTGATGATGGCCGGTGAGCAGGGAACGCTGTTGCGTTCAACCGATGCCGGAGAACATTTTGAAGCGCTTGACTCGCCTTATGATGGCAGCTTTTTCGGCATTATCGCTGAGCCGGATGGGACATTTGTCGTCTATGGCCTGCGGGGGCATCTGTTCCGTTCAGTTGACAATGGTGACAGCTGGACTCAGCTTGATACCCGGGAAGAGGTTGCACTCAGTGCGGCGTCGATGCTGGCGGATGGGCGGCTGCTGGTGGTGAGTCAGAGTGGCTCGCTGCTGGTTAACCGGAATGACAGTGGTTTTGCTCCGGTAGCGGATCTGCCAGCGCTTCCATTAGCGGGGGTTGTTCAGTCGGCTGACGGGGCGGCTATTGTTGCCAGTCTGGCCGGTGTTCACCGATTTGATCTGCCCGGACGTATCGCCAGGGATAGTGCGTCCGGCAGTGTGAAGGAATAGCGTTGTGAATAGTGCGAATAATATAGATACCGGTGCAGCGAACCCGCCACCGGAAGCGTTTGATCCGCATTCCGGATCGTTTATTGAACGACTGGTGTTTAATCAGCGCCGGTTGGTGCTGGTATTTTGCCTGCTCATCAGTCTTGGATTGGGGTGGCAGGCAACTCAACTGGGGCTGAATGCCAGCTTTGAGAAGATGATCCCTACCGGACATCCGTTTATTACCAATTTTCTTGCCAACCGTTCCAGTCTGGCCGGGTTGGGGAACTCTCTGCGGGTTGCTGTCGGTGTTAAACAGGGGACTATCTACGATCAGCAGTATCTGCAAACACTGCAGCAGATCAATGATGAACTCTATCTGTTGCCAGGGGTTGATCGTCCCTATCTGAAGTCGCTGTGGACCCCGAGTACCCGCTGGATTGCCGTCACCGAAGAGGGCATGGATGGCGGTACGGTGATTCCTGGTAATTTTGATGGTTCTGCCGCGAGTCTGGAACAGGTTCGCCTGAATGTGCAGCGCTCCGGTGAGATCGGCCAGCTGGTGTCGGCTAATTTCCGCTCCAGTATTGTCTATGTGCCGTTGTTGGATAAAGATCCTCGCACCGGCGAGCCCCTGGATTACGGTCAACTGTCCCGTCAACTGGAGCAGATCAGAGCTAAGTACCAGAGCGATAATATTGAAATTCATATCACCGGTTTTGCCAAGATTGTCGGTGATCTGATCGAAGGGATGCAGCAGGTTCCGGTGTTTTTCGTACTGGCGGTGGCGATTGCCACAGCGGTACTGTTTGCCTATACCCGCTGCCTGCGCAGCTCGCTGCTGGTGATGGGGTGCTCGCTGATCGGGGTGCTCTGGCAACTGGGAATGCTGCAGTTGTTTGGTTTCGATCTGAACCCCTATTCGATCCTTGTTCCATTTCTGGTCTTTGCCATCGGTATCAGCCATGGCGCGCAGAAAATGAATGGCGTAATGCGCGACATAGGTAGCGGTATGGCGCCCTATGTGGCCACCCGTAACACCTTCCGTCGTCTGTTCCGCACCGGTATCGCGGCGCTGATTACCGATGCTTTTGGCTTTGCGGTACTGCTGGTGATCGATATCGGTGTCATCCGCGAGCTGGCGATTGCGGCCAGTCTGGGGGTGGCGGTGCTGATTATCAGTAACCTGGTGCTGTTGCCGGTACTGCTTTCCTATATCGGTGTCACACCTAAGGCGGCTGCGCGCTCGGTTCAGCATGACAGCGTGGCGGGGAGTGAGCGTGAAATTCATCAGGTTTTGCCCGGACGGTTGTGGAAATTCTTTGCCCTGTTTACTGAGCGCAAATGGGCGTTGACGGCGTTGACGGTGGCGGCCGGGCTGGCGGTGTTTGGTTCGGTGGTTGGCAGTCGCTTGCAGATCGGTGATCTGGAACCGGGGGCGCCTGAACTGCGGGCAGATTCCCGTTATAACCTGGATACCGCCTTTATGGCCGATAACTATGCCGCCAGTTCCGATATCTTCGTGGTGATGGTGAAAACCGCCGTGGATAGCTGTACCCATTACTCAGTCTTGTCGAAGGTTCGCGAGCTGACCGGGCAGCTGGAGCGGTTACCCGGCGTTGAATCGACCAACTCAATGGCGCGGCTGTCCCGCTATGCGATGGTGGGTTACAACGAGGGCAACTTTAAATGGCTGGAGCTGATTCCCAACAATGCCGCGCTGGGAGCAGTGCAGGCACGGGCACCACGGGAGCTGTTTAATGCGGATTGCAGCTTGTTATCAGTATATGTCTATCTGAAGGATCATAAGGCTGCGACGCTTAACAGTGTGGTTGAAGTCGCGCAGAGATTTGCCGCTGATAACAGCGATGATGAGGCTCGCTTCATGCTGGCAGCGGGCAACTCCGGTATTGAAGCGGCCACCAATATCGTGGTGAAAAAAGCAATGAACCAGATGATGTACATGGTCTACGGTGCGGTGATTATTCTCTGCTGGATCACCTTCCGCACCTGGCGTGGTGTCGTGGCGGCGGTGTTGCCACTGATGCTGACCTCGGTGATGTGTCAGGCGTTGATGGTCAAACTGGGAATCGGCGTTAAGGTAGCGATTCTGCCGGTGATTGCCCTGGGGGTGGGGATCGGTGTGGATTACGGTATCTATATCTACTCCAAGCTCAACACCTATCTGGTGCAGGGCATGGGGTTGCAGGAAGCCTATCTGAATACCCTTAAAACCACGGGTAAGTCGGTTGCCTTTACCGGCTTAACCCTGGCGATAGGGGTGGTGCTCTGGGTGTTTTCACCCATCAAGTTTCAGGCGGATATGGGGGTGCTGCTAACCTTTATGTTCCTCTGGAATATGCTCGGTGCATTGGTATTGCTGCCCGCACTGGCCTGTCTGCTGAGGTCTGATGCCGAGCTGAATGGAGGTAAAAAATGTTGCTGAATAAACGCATAGTGCTGGTGTTGGATCAACAGGATCCGGATTGTTTTGCATTACCGCGTTGCATGCTTATTGCCAGCCGTTTGCAAAGCCCGGTGACGCTGATCTGGCTGGGTGATAACCAGAGCATGGCTGGTGCAGCGGTGGCGCAGCTGGAAGATGCGGGTATTGCCGTGACGCTGCTGTATAGCGTCCGGGATAAACTGTTGAAAAAGCTGGCAAAGCTGTTGACTCAGGAGCCTGTTGCGTTGCTGATAAAAAGTTGTGACCCCCGGAAAAAAGGGTTTATGACCTCGATTGATGGCCAGATTCTGCGAGAGCTTCCCTATCCGGTGCTGCTGGTGAAGCGTGATGATCTCTGGCAGAACGGCATCGTCATGGCGGCAGTGAACCCGCTGGCGGATGACCGGCATCAGCTGCGGCTTAATGATGATCTGTTGCAGGTGGCCGCCCAGATAGCACTGGCGACCGACTCGGCTTTGACGGCGGCGGTTGCCTGTCCCTCGGCGATGATGGGGGCTGATCCGGTGATGCAATCAGAAGAACTGATTCAGCTGAAAGCACATCAGGCGCTTGAAGCGCAGTTGAAACGGCTGCAATTGCAGGCGCAGGAGGTGGCGGTCGGCGAAGGCCCTCCTGAATACTGGATTCCGCAAGCGGCGGGTCAGTTAGCGGCGCGCTTGGTGGTGATAGGTACTCGTGCCCGGGGAGGGATCAAAGGGGCGCTGATCGGTAATACTGCAGAGCGAATCCTGCCACGGCTGGACTGCGATATTCTGGTGCTGCGGGTAGGCCTTGCGGATGAGGTGGTGCCGGTACTGCAACAATAAATTGATTTTTTATCCAGAAGCCCGGCATGTCCGGGCTTTTTTGTTAACAATAATTGCATCTGTGTTGTTTTTTAACTAATTGATTTTTAAGTTTTAATTTTAATTAATTGGCTTTGTGATTCTTTGTGTTAGTGATAATGAAAGGTTTTGTTATTGGTTAATGGCGGCACTTCGTAGATCCTCAGTGCATACAATAAATAACAGTAGCGCTCTGTCTCTGAGAGACCGGGCGTGATACAGGATCTGTCGAGGTATCATCATGCCGGAATATAAAGCGCCCTTAAGAGATATTCAGTTTGTGCTGGATGAAATGCTGCAAAGTGAGCAACACTACCAGAGTTTGCCCGGCTGTGAAGAGGCCTCTCCGGATATGATCAGTGCCATTCTTGAAGAGGGAGCTAAATTTGCAGAACGTGTGCTTGCACCGCTGAATCAGGTGGGTGACCGCGAAGGCTGCCAGCTAACCGATGGTGAGGTGAAGACCCCTGCAGGCTTCAAAGAGGCCTATCAGCAATTTGTTGAGGGGGGCTGGTCATCCCTGGCTCATGACCCTGAGTGGGGTGGTCAGGGACTACCGGAATCGATCGGTATTGTCCTTAATGAGATGGTGGGTTCGGCGAACTGGTCCTGGAGTATGTACCCCGGTCTGAGCCATGGCGCGATGAACACGATTGAGGCTCACGGTACTGAAGCACAGAAACAAACCTACCTGACTAAACTGATCAGCGGTGAGTGGACCGGTACTATGTGTCTGACCGAATCCCACTGCGGTACCGATCTGGGAATGCTGAAAACCAAAGCGGAGCCACAGGCAGATGGCAGCTATAAAATCAGCGGCACTAAGATCTTTATCTCCGCCGGTGAACACGATATGGCGGATAATATTGTCCATATTGTGCTCGCCCGTCTGCCGGATGCCCCCCAGGGCACCAAGGGTATCTCACTGTTTATCGTGCCTAAGTTTTTGCCGGATGGTGCTGGCAATGTGGGTGAGCGTAACAATCTTAGCTGTGGCTCACTGGAACATAAGATGGGGATTCACGGTAACGCCACCTGTGTGATGAACTTTGATGGGGCCACCGGGTATCTGATAGGACCGGAAAACAAAGGTCTGAACTGTATGTTCACCTTTATGAATACCGCGCGTCTGGGGACGGCGCTGCAGGGGCTTGCGCATACCGAGTGGGGTTATCAGAACTCGCTGGCTTACGCCCGGGATCGCTTACAAATGCGGGCGCTGAATGGCCCGGCCTGTCCGGATAAACCGGCTGATCCGATTATTGTGCACCCCGATGTGCGGCGCATGTTGCTGACCCAGAAAGCCTTTGCTGAGGGTGGTCGGGCACTGATCTATTACTGCGCGCAGCTGGTCGACAACGTCAATCTGAGCAGTGACAGTGAGGTGCGTCAGCAGGCGGATACCCAACTGGCTTTCCTGACCCCGATTGCCAAAGCGTTTCTGACTGAGACCGGCTTTGAATCGGCTAATCTGGGGATGCAGATTTTTGGTGGACACGGTTATATCAGTGAATGGGGGATGGAGCAGAATGTCCGCGATAGCCGTATCTCCATGTTGTATGAAGGCACCACCGGAATTCAGGCACTCGATCTGTTAGGCCGTAAAGTGTTGATGACCCAGGGCGAATCGCTGAAATCCTTTACTAAAGTGGTGCATAAGTTCTGCCAGTCCCAGGCTGACAATCGTACAGTGCAGGAATTTATCAATCCGCTTGCCCGGTTGAATAAAGAGTGGGGCGATCTGACCACCCGTATCGGTATGAAAGCGATGCTTAACCGGGATGAGGTCGGCGCTGCTTCTGTCGATTACCTGATGTATTCCGGCTATGTAACGATGGCTTATCTCTGGGCCAGAATGGCAGTTACTGCGCAGCAGAAACTGGATGCCGGCGAGGGCGACCGGAGCTTCTATCAGGCGAAACTGAAAACTGCGCGGTTCTATTTTGAACGGATACTGCCACGGACGAAAACCCTGGAAGCGACTATCGACTCCGGTGCGGATAATCTGTTGGATATGGATGATGCAGAGTTTTCCTGCTGATTCCGGCGGCTTGAATAACGATGAAGCTATCTGTAACAAAGCTGGTTCGAAGCAAAGCCGGTCGGGCGTTACTGACCGGTCTGATTGGTGTTAATTACCGCTTGCGGCGTCTGACGCCGCAGACAATTGCAACAGAGGAGATGGATATGTCAGAGGTTAAGGGGTTGTTTGAGACCATGGCTGGTCGGTTTAACAGTGCAGCTGCCGCCGGTCTTGAGGCAGTATTCCAGTATAAGCTCGATGAAGGCGATGCCTATTATGTGGCCATTTCAGCCGGCGAGTGTGTCCTGGAAGAGGGTGAGCATGACAGCCCCAGTGTGGTTCTGATGATGGACAGTCAGACTTTCAAAGAGGTGCTGGATGGTGAAACAAACGGTATGCAGGCGTTTATGGCAGGCCGCATCCGCGCTGAAGGTGATGTGATGCTGGCCACCCGACTGGAAGCACTGTTTCCTGCCAGTTAACCCTTGAGTCAGTCGCACGAGATCATAATTGTGGCTGATTATATTCGACTTTTTAGTTTCAGCACTTATGCTGGAATAGACTGGTTAAATATTAAATCCTGTATTTAACAGCCAAACAACAATAACAATGACAGTAAGCGGTATTTGAAGATGGATCAAAAAGTACGCGGTAGCTGGATTCCAGAGAGTCTGAATCCAAAAGGCTATAACACACTGACCGATGTGATCCAGCGGATCGTCAGTGATTATGGCTCTAAAACCGCCTTTACCAGCTTTGGCAATACGATGAGTTATGCTGAACTGGGGCAGTTATCCGATGCGTTTGCCGTTTACCTGCAGCAGGAAACAGACCTGCAGCCGGGCGACCGTATTGCAATTCAACTGCCAAATCTGAATCAGTACCCGGTGGTGATGTTTGGTGCGCTGAAAGCGGGTCTGATTATTGTTAATACTAATCCGTTGTACACCCCGCGGGAGCTGGAAAATCAGTTTAAGGACTCGGGTGCTAAAGCGCTGGTGGTGTACAAAGGGGTTGCGCATAATGTTGATAAAATTATTGCCAATACCTCGATAAAATATGTTTTTACCACCCAGATAGCCGATCTTCATCCGCCATTAAAGCGGCTGCTGATTAACTCTGTGGTGAAATATATCAAGAAGATGGAGCCCCATTTCAATCTGCCTCAGGCGATTGAACTGCGGCATGCCTTAAAGCAAAAAGCCGGTCAGCAGCCACAAACGGTGCCCCAGACCTGCAGCGATATTGCGGTGTTACAATACACGGGTGGTACTACCGGGGTATCGAAAGGGGCAATGCTGACCCATGCTAATCTGATCTCCAATTTTCTTCAGGGAGTCAAGTTGATCTCCGCTGCAGACAAACACTGGGCGGAGATGGTGGTAGCGCCGTTACCGCTTTACCATATTTATGCTTTTACCATCACCATGGCAGTGCTTGAGCTGGGCGGTAATAACCTGTTGATCGCCAATCCTCGTGATATACCCGGTTTTATCAAAGAACTGCAACAGCATGCGGTATCGGCCTTTATCGGTCTGAATACGCTGTTTGTGGCGATCTGTAATCATAAAGACAGCCATCTGATCGATTTTAGTCATCTTAAAGTCACCCTGTCCGGCGGTATGGCGCTGACGTTGGCGGCGGCAAATGCCTGGGAAAATCTGACCGGTTGCCAGGTATTGGAAGCCTATGGTCTGACCGAGACATCACCCGCAGTTGCGATGAACCCGCCACGAAATATCCGCGTGGGTACCATTGGCCCGCCAGTGGCGGAGACTGAGGTGAAAATCGTTGGTGCCGATGGTCAGGCACTGGGTGTTGGCGAGCCGGGAGAGCTCTGTGTGAAAGGCCCTCAGGTGATGCTGGGATACTGGCAGAAAGAGCAGGCGACCCAGAGTTGCTTTACCGATGATGGTTATTTCATTACGGGTGATGTCGCCATTATTGAGGCGGATGGTTATCTGCGTATCGTTGACCGGGCGAAAGATATGATCAATGTCTCCGGCTTTAATGTCTACCCGAATGAAGTTGAGGATGTTGTTACCCTGCATCCTGCTGTGGTTGAGTGCGCCGCGATTGGTGTGCCGGATCTCCACAGTGGTGAGATTGTAAAACTCTTTGTCGTGGCCAAAGAAAAAGTCACCAGTGAAGAGATTCGCGACTGGTGTAAGGAGCGCCTGACTGCTTATAAAGTTCCTAAGGTGGTCGAGTTTACCGATGAGCTGCCAAAATCAAATGTGGGTAAAGTGCTGCGGCGAATGCTGCGTAGCGATAAGCCCGGTAGTCATGCTGCCTGAACCGCTAAAGTCACACTATAAAATCCGATTCTGATGACACAGGAGTCAGCTGTGAGTGAGCTGCTGAATATCACTACCCGGGAACGTATTTGTCAGATTGTGCTGAATCGTCCGGAGAAAAAAAATGCCCTGACGCTGGCGATGTATGCGGGGCTGGCGGCAGCCTTGCTGGCTGCCGATAATGATCCGCAGGTTCGGGTGATTGTCCTGAGCTCCAGCGGTGATAGCTTCTGTTCTGGCAATGATATTGCGGACTTTATCGCTGCCGCCAGTCGCCCTGGTGCGGTAGAGGCACCATTGCGATTTTTACAGACTATCGCTTCCCTGAAGAAGCCGCTGATGGCCGTAGTGTCGGGTGCTGCCGTGGGTATCGGTACCACTTTATTACTACACTGTGACCTGGTGATTGCCAGTGATCAGGCCCGTTTTCAGCTCCCCTTTGCCCGTCTGGGGCTGGTGCCTGAAGGGGGTTCCAGTTTACTGTTGCCGCAGCTGGTGGGGCATCGCCGGGCATTTGAGTTGCTGGTAATGGGCGATACCTTCAGCGCTGCAACGGCAAGAGAGATGGGCTTGGTTAACCGGGTTGTTATGCACAGCAGTCTGCAGGATCTGGCGATGCTGGAGGCCGGTAAACTGGCTGCCCTGGCGCCGGAGGCGGTATGTCAGAGCAAGGCGATGCTGCGCAGCTATACCCAGAAGCAACTGGACGCGGTGTTGGTGGCCGAAGTAAAACAGTTTGCAGACCGGTTGCAGTCAGCGGAGGCGGCAGAAGCGCTACAAGCTTTTGTGGAGAAACGGGAGCCGGATTTCTCTCGCTTTTAAACGGTTATTTGTTGCCTTTATGGCGTAACAGAAGATCGCCGTAAAGGGCTTTGATCTCCGCAATATCTTTTTCACTGTCGCCGCTGGTGTAATAGGCGGTGTAGATTCCCGCGCGCTTGGCTCGCCAGTCGATATAGGCGGCCATCACCGGCACACCCGCCTGATGGGCGATATGATAAAAGCCACTTTTCCATTCGTCTACCTGTGAACGTGTGCCTTCCGGGGCGATCACCAGATAGAGCTGCTCTGCATTTTGAAACTGAGCCGCTGCCTGAGAGACGACATTCAATGATCTTGAGCGGTCAATAGGAATCCCTCCCAGCCACATCATCAGGTGGCGCACGGGAAACCTGAAGATCTGTACCTTACCCATCCAGTAAATCGGAAGCTCCTGACTGAACGCCAGCATCAGCGCGTAGGGCAGATCCCAGTTGCTGGTATGAGGTGCACCGATCAGGACACACTTATCGATTCCCTGTATGGCGGCAAAATCCAGCTGCCACCCCTTCATTTTCAGAAATTTTTGTGAAATCCAGCGTAGAGCGGGTTGAAGTACCGGGTTGTCAAAAATAGTCGGGTGCATGAGCAGTCTGAAAGGGTGGCTGTTTTCCGGTTATTGTAGTGTTATTTATCCCAATCTGATACGTAACTCCCTGTTCTTCCGGTACTTGCTGTCAGTTCTATCCACAGTGGTGTCGGGTAAATACATGGTTGATAGTTTTTTTGCTCATAATTGTTAATTCTATGTTTTTTATAACTGCATGTTTTTAAAGTGATTAACTAAAAAGTAGACGATTTTGTTACTGATAAAGGCTATTTTTGTTATTGCTGGAAAATCCCCCGCGACTAGTATTAAACAGTCTGTACTGTACGCAGTGTTATCTCCCGATTTCTGATTTGGCAGTCCGGCGTGCAGAGGAGGAGTCAGATGTTTGCGATGACTAACAATAATTATCCTGAGTATGGAGTGCACCATGCAATTTGAAGGAAAGGCTATTCAGGTTCACGAGATCGACAGCGGTTTGTATGAGCTCTGTTTTGATCTCAACGATGAACCGGTGAATAAGTTTAATCAACTCACTCTGGGAGAGCTGAAAGAAGCGTTAGCGCAGCTCAATACGGTTGATGGGCTAAAGGGTGTACTGTTCAGCAGTGCGAAAGACAGTTTTATTGTCGGTGCCGATATTACCGAGTTCAGTTCGCTGTTTGACCAGGGTGAGGCGGGGCTGATTGCTAAGCTGCTGGAAACCCACGGGATCTTTAACGCTGTGGAAGATCTGCCTTGTCCTACGGTGACTGCAATTAATGGCCTGGCGCTGGGCGGAGGGTTTGAGCTTTGCCTGTCTACTGACTATCGGGTGATGGGTGAGAAAGCCAAAGTCGGCTTGCCGGAAGTAAAGCTGGGGATCAACCCAGGCTGGGGCGGTATTGTGCGTCTGCCCCGGCTTATCGGTATCGATAATGCCAATGAGTGGATCTGTACCGGTGCCGAGAAGCGTGCCGATGCAGCACTGAAAGATGGGGCTGTGGATGCGGTTGTTGCCCAGGAGAAGGTGCGTGAGGCGGCTATCAGTCTGTTGCGTCAGTGTGCTGAAGGTAAATTTGATTATGCCGCTCGTCGCACTGAAAAACAGAGCCCGGTGAAACTGAATCAGATTGAGCAGATGATGGCCTTTGAAACGGCGAAAGGGATGATCGGCGCTAAAGCCGGACCTCACTACCCTGCGCCATTACAGGCGGTGAAAACGATTCAGAAGTCCTGCGGTATGGAGCGTGACCGCGCGATTCAGGCCGAAGTTGAGGGGGTTGCTAAACTGGCTTCCGGGCCCGTGGTAAAAGCGCTGGTCGGTCTGTTTATGAAAGATCAGTATGTCAAAAAAGTCAGTCGGGGCTATGAGTCTGCAGCGGTAAAAGTGAAGCAGGCAGCGGTGTTGGGTGCTGGCATTATGGGCGGCGGTGTTGCCTATCAGTCTGCCTCGAAAGGGGTGCCGATCCTGATGAAGGATATCAATGAGTCGGCGATCCAGCTGGGACTTGATGAGGCGAACAAACTGCTCGGTGGGCAGCTGAAACGGGGGCGGACCGATGCGGCGAAGATGGCGGCAACCATCAACCGGATTCGTCCAACCCTGAGTTATGGTGATTTCGGCACGGTCGATCTGGTGGTGGAAGCGGTGGTTGAAAACCCCAAAGTGAAGGGGATGGTGCTGGCGGAAACCGAGCAGCATATCGCCGACGATGCGGTGCTGGCGTCGAATACGTCAACAATCTCGATTACCGAGCTGGCGAAATCGCTTAAGCGTCCGGAAAACTTCTGCGGTATGCATTTCTTTAACCCGGTACATATGATGCCGCTGGTGGAGGTTATTCGGGGGGAGAAAACCTCGGATGCCACGGTTGCGCGCACCGTCGCTTATGCAACCGCCATGGGTAAAACGCCGATAGTGGTCAACGACTGCCCCGGGTTCCTGGTAAACCGGGTGCTGTTTCCCTACTTTGGTGGCTTTAATGGCCTGATACAGGATGGCGCTGATTTCCGCGAGGTAGACAAGGTGATGGAAGGGTTTGGCTGGCCAATGGGGCCTGCCTATCTGCTGGATGTCGTCGGCATTGACACTGCACACCATGCAGATCAGGTGATGGCCGCAGGCTTCCCGGAGCGGATGTCCCATGAAGGGGAATCAGTGATCGACCGGATGTACTCTCTGGAGCGTTTTGGTCAGAAGAACAGTAAAGGTTTTTACCGTTACGAGCTGGATCGCAGGGGCAAGCCTGCCAAGCTTCATGATGAAGAGGTCGATCAGCTGCTGCAAGGTACTGTGGGGGCTGCCCGGACGTTCGAACAGCAGGAAATTATTGAACGGATGATGATCCCTCTCTGTATTGAAACAGTACGTTGTCTGGAGGAGAAAATTGTTGCTTCACCGGCAGAAGCGGATATGGCGTTGATCTACGGTATTGGCTTCCCGCCGTTCCGTGGTGGTGTATTCCACTATCTGGATGAGATGGGGATGGCGGCGTTTTGTGAGATGGCTGCAAAGTATGCTGATCTGGGGCCGTTGTATCAGCCCACTGAGATGATGCGGCAGATGGCTGCAAACGGTGCTACTTACCTGAACGCTCAATCAAACAAGCACGCTAACTAAGGAGGAATCGAAGATGAGTCTGAATCCAAATGATGTAGTCATCGTCGATGCGGTGCGCACCCCGATGGGCAGGTCCAAAGGCGGTTCCTTCCGTAATGTCCGGGCTGAGGAGTTGTCGGCACGGGTGATGCAGGCGCTGTTGCAGCGTAATCCCAATGTCAATCCGGCAGAGATTGAAGATATTATCTGGGGCTGTGTGAACCAGACCAAAGAGCAGGGCTTTAATATCGGTCGTAACGCTGCGGTGCTGGCCGGGCTGCCTCACAGTGTGGCGGCGCAGACCGTTAACCGTTTGTGTGGCTCTTCGATGGCTGCACTGCACTCGGCAGCGCAGGCGATCATGTGTGGCAACGGCGATCTGTTTATGGTCGGCGGGGTGGAGCATATGGGGCATCTGGATATCCTGCACGGTATCGATATCAATCCGCAGATGAGCAAGCAGGTCGCCAAAGCGGCGATGATGATGGGTCTGACCGCTGAGATGCTCGGGCGGATGAATATGATCAGTCGTGAAGAGCAGGATGCCTTTGGTGCCCGTTCCCACCGTCTGGCCGATGAGGCCCGCCGTGAGGGACGTTTCGATAACGAGATTGTTGCGGTCGAAGGGCATGATGAAAACGGATTTAAATCGCTGTTGGAGCAGGATGAGGTGATCCGCCCGGAAACCACAGTGGAAGTCCTGGCTACGCTAAAGCCCGCTTTTGTACCGAAGGTGGGTACGGTGACGGCAGGAACCTCCTCAGCCTTCTCCGATGGTGCATCGGCGATGCTGATGATGTCAGCAGCCCGGGCTCAGGCACTGGGTCTGAAACCCAGGGCAAAGATCCGCTCAATGGCGGTTGCCGGTTGTGATCCCTCTATCATGGGCTATGGTCCGGTACCAGCAACGCAGAAAGCCTTGAAGCGGGCGGGTCTGCGTATCGAGGATATCGATTATGTTGAGCTGAATGAGGCCTTTGCGGCTCAGGGCCTTGCGGTGTTGAAAAACCTGAAACTGATGGATCAGATGGAGGAGAAAGTGAACCTCAATGGCGGCGCGATTGCGCTGGGCCATCCGCTGGGTTGTTCCGGCACCCGAATCTCCACCACGCTGCTGAATGTGATGGAACAGAACGACGGCACGCTGGGGCTGGCAACCATGTGTATCGGCATGGGGCAGGGTATCGCCACGGTGTTTGAACGGCTTAACTAAGAGCTATAGCCGCTCTGCTTGCTGCGGCTATGAAAACCCCGGATACTGTCAGTTGTTGTGACATTATCCGGGGTTTTTTATTTGAACTTTTTCGCGCATCTGGTGCTGGCTGAAGCAACGGTTGAATCCCGGGTCGGTAATCTGCTGGGAGACTTTGCCCGTGGTGTTGACCAGCAGGCGCTATCTGCTGAGGTTTTACAGGGGCTGATCAACCACCGCCGCGTGGATCAGTTTACTGATCAGCACCTTGAGGTGCAGCGGATGAAGCGGCTGTTCAGTCAACGGCGGCGTCGCTTTGCCGGTATCGCGCTGGATGTTCTGTTTGATCACTATCTGCTGAATCACTGGCAACAGTTCAGTTCGCTGTCAAAAAAGCGGGTTATTGAGGTGCTGTATGAGGACCTGATAGAGGGGCAGTCACTGATGCCGCCGTCGATGCAGCAAGTCACCCGACGTATTGTTGATGCGGACTGGTTTGGTAGTTATGAACGCCTGGAAGGGATCGCCTATGCGCTGGATCGGATTGCCGGACGGATACGCTTTAACAATCAGTTTCAGGGAGTGGGAGAGGAGCTGATGCAGCACTATCCCCGGTTTGAAGCTGGCTTTCAGTTGTTTTTCGCCGATCTGGCTGTTCAGTTCCCGTCACCGCTAATCGATTCAGGGAACTGAGGGTATCGCTGAAAGCGTTAGATTTTACGCTGGGCCAGGCGCGCCTGCAGGGTGCTGATCAGCTCCTGCTTACCATGTCCTGGCTTGTTGGCTGCAGGCTCTGCAACATTGCGATAGCGGGCGATGGTATGGGCAATCTTCTGCTCTTTATTCAGCCCCGGACGCAGATTCAGGCGTGCCGGAGTTGTCTGTTTCGCACTCGCAGAAATACCTGAAGACACACGGGATTTCTCCTGCTGCATAATCGCTATCTCGGCACTTCTGACCATATCCCGATCCAGCTCAAGACGGCTCTCTTTGAGCGCTTCAGCGGGCTTTTTCTGGGACAGCGGCAGACTGCTGCGGATAGCGGATTTCGGTTTGGCTTTGGGCGCGGTTTTGCGCATGCCCTGAGCACGGGCATCAATCCGTGCCATGACCGCAGCCATCTCCTGGGCTTCAGCTTGTTGCCGGGATATTTTGCTGGATTCACGTGCTTCACGTTCCTGCGCAATTTTTTCCCGAATCAGCTTTTCCTGAGCGGCTGAAGACACTTTACCACTGGCCAGTTTGGGAGCGGCAGTCGTGCTGGCGGGTTTCACGGCAGGTGTTTTGGCTTTTGCTTTTGAGGACTTACCCCGTTTGCGGGAATCCATCGCTGCAAGTACCTTGTTCATCGCCATGGTTTCCTGGCGCTCGCGGACAATGCGGGCCTCAAGCTCAGCGTCCCGCTGTTGCGCGAGCAGCTTCAGATCAACCTCACCTGTTGGTTTGGCGATCTCGTTTTTCAGCAATGCCTTCTGTTCCGCTTCCTCCAGCAGAGCCAGGGCTGCTTTACGCTCTTCCGCGCTCTGGCGATGCACCTTGCTGGGTTTGGGTTTGGTGATCAGGCCCTGCAGGCTTTTACCGTTGAAGGTTTCCAGAGCGTCTGCTGTCAGCTCACGTGCTTCGCTGAGATTGTCTGCAAAACCGTACTCGCTGAGGGCAAAGCTGTGGGCTCCCGCATGGCGAATGTCATTATAAAGCTCGGCCTCTACACCGGACTCTGCTGCAATTAACAGCGTCTCCCAATGACTATCGATATCGTTACGGGTGGAACCGACATAGACCTGCTTGGAAACTGTGTTAGTGATGGTGAAAATAATCAAGATATTACCCGGTACCGCTGGCAAAAAGAGGGGGTATTATAGAGATCAGCGCGGCAAAGGTAAGACTTGATATTTAGTTTTTTTTCAGACTTTAAATCGCCATGGGCTATCTATCTGATTTAATGGTTTATTCGGGCGGGTGGAGGATCACTTGCGGAGAAAAATTTTTGCCTTAATCCATTTAGTGGTTCAACTGAGCAATACGCTCTGCCAGTTGTTTATATTCAGAATAGGTGTCTATTGTCGGTTGACGCAGTGAATAGGGAACCTCGGCGAGGGCGTTAATTTTGCCCTCTGGCAGGAGTAGGTGCCAGGCGGTTCTGAACTGAGGCTCCTCTCCCAGCAGCTGTTGGCAGGGGGTGCTTTCCCATACCTGATTCAGATTGTTGCTGGCATTTGCCCGGCTAAGACAGGCGTTAATAAGCGGTCGCAATTTAATAATGTATACGGCTGCGGCGCGAGGATCATTCAGCTGCATCGCCGGGGCTGGCCAGGAGATTACCAGCAGTATCGTTAATATCAGCACTCGCGTGCCTGGTCGGTAATCAGATCTATATCGTTGTGAGTGGGACAAGTTGCTGCTCCGGCCGGATATTTTTACTGCAGTTTATCCTATTTTTATAAATCGCTCAGCAGTGATAGCCTCTGCTGAGCGCTTATTCAGCACATTATTCACTAAACTGGCTGAGTAGTTCGCCATATCCCTCAGCAGCCATCTGTTCCCGGGGGACAAAACGCAATGAAGCTGAGTTGATGCAGTAGCGCAGCCCGCTGGGTTTTGGACCATCATCGAACAGGTGTCCCAGATGGGAGTCAGCAAATTGACTGCGTACCTCGGTGCGGGTGATAAAGAACTTAGTATCGCGATGCTCCGTCACTGCGCCGGAGGTGATCGGTTGGGTAAAGCTTGGCCAGCCAGTACCGGATTTGAACTTGTCCCTGGATGAGAACAGCGGCTCGCCGCTGACGATGTCCACGTAGATCCCCTCTCGTTTTTCATCCCAGAACTCATTCTGAAACGCCCGTTCAGTGGCATCTTCCTGGGTAACCTCGTACTGCAGGTCGGTCAGTTTGCTGCGCAGCTCTTTCTCTGAGGGTTTTTTGAACTGACGGTAAGTGATCGCAGCGTCTGTGGTATTGGCGCTGCCCTTTTCACTGTTTGCTCCCTGTTCCTGGCCACGGCCGAACTGGGTGAAGTCCGGATGCAGGTCATCGCCCCAGGTTTTTTCCAGGTACTGGTCGCGGCCTGAGTTAAAACGGTAGTATTTGTACCTCAGCGGATTACGTTTGTAGTAGTCCTGGTGGTAATCTTCCGCCGGGTAAAAAACAGTTAACTTGGTCAGTTCGGTGGCTAAAGGTTTGCTATAGCGTCCGGAGCTTGCCAGTTCCTTCATCGACTTTTCTGCGATCAGGCGCTGCTGTTCATTGTGATAGAACACCGCCGGACGGTACTGGTTACCCCGGTCAACAAAGGAGCCTGTGCCATCGGTGGGGTCCATCTGTCGCCACAGAGACTGGAGTAAGCCCGCGTAGGTGATTACTTTCGGATCATAATAAACCTGCACCGACTCGGTATGACCCGTGCTGCCGGAAGAGACCTCTTTATAGGTTGGGTTAGCTGTCTGACCTCCGGTATAGCCTGAAACGGCATCTTTAACCCCGGGGAGTTTTTCAAAACCCGCTTCAGTACACCAGAAGCAACCTCCGGCAAAAGTGGCAACTTTGAACCCCTGTTGCTGAAGGTCTTCACGAACGATCGTCTCTGACCCCGCCGTTACGCTGAATACGGTAATACCCGTCAGGGCGACTAAAAAAACGGCTATCTTCGCTTTCATCGGTTATCTCTCCAAAGCATCTCATTGAATAGCGTAACTTTAACGCCAGGCAATGAAATCAACCTGAAAATACCAAAATGGTGAAACACATTTTGACCCTGCTGAAACGATGTAGTATTTCTATGGTAATAAGTTGTGTGATAGTGGAAAACGATGCCAAACAGTAATGCGAGTGTTCTTTTGGATGAGCTGCCTGCTATTGAGCAAGGGTGTGTTATTCAGGTAAGCGATACCGTTAGTGGCATTAAGTATATCTCCCGCTTTTTTGGCATAGAGGGCAGGGTTGTGGTGACTCGCTTACCGGCGGTTTCACAACTGAAAAAAAGTGGCATGGGTACTGATGAGCTGACCTACAGAGACACCTTTACCAAAAAGCGTAAACTGGTGATGCGGATGATATCTCATGGCCGGGTGTATGCGTTTGAAACAGAGGTTGTTGATCTGTTTCTGCTGGGCGGGCGGCTGTTAATGACAACCTATCCCAACACGATTCAGTCACGTTTACTTCGCAAAGAACCCCGTTACCCCTGTGCGATTCCTTCGGAGTTGGTGATTGGGGAGGATGCTGTCAATGGCGTCATGATTAACTTCAGTACCGGCGGCGGTCTGCTGAAGCTGACTGAGGGCGTGAACGCAGAGCTACTGCAAAAAGCTCGTAGCGAACAGCAGGAGTGCACTCTTAAACTGCAGCTGCCATTTGATGAAGAACCCTCTCAAGTACATTGCCGGGTGATGTCTCTATCGGTTCCTGATCTGCAGGTTGGTCTGGCGTTTACCGCTGACCGGGATGTGATTCTGCGTTATATCACCGCGCTTAAGCTGGAATCGATCAGCGATCACTTTTGATGCAGCCGATGGTTCAGAATGCCACTAAAACTTATCCTCATAGCTATCTGTAAGCGTGCCTCTCTACATTAGCGTGACGGAATCGTTGCCCTCTTGCCGGACACTACCAATGGCACAGGCTTCGGTATAACCCGTTGCCTGCAGTTCGGCAACCACGTCGTCTGCCTGATCAGAGCTGACAGCCGCCAGCAGGCCGCCAGCGGTTTGCGGATCGAATAGCAGCTCGATCGCCGTGTCGGTATTAAACTCATCAAGATTTATCAACGAGTGTTCAAATTTTCGGTTCTGCGGATGCAGTGAGCTGAATAAGCCTGCCCGCAGGCAGGCGAGTGCTCCATCCATCACGGGCAGTTTTTCCAGCCACAGACGTGCGCCCAGACCGGTACCGTCAAGCATCTCATGCAGGTGTCCTAACAGACCAAAGCCGGTGATGTCGGTGCAGGCGTGCGCCCCTGCTGCGGTAAATATTTTGCTGGCCTGATAGTTAGATTGCAGCATATGTTGCAGCGCCAGGCTGATCCAGCGCCCCTGGGCCTGACTGCGCATATCACTGGCAAACAGGGTGCCGGTGCCTAGAGGTTTGGTGATAATTAACCGGTCCCCGGGTTGCAGCCCCTGTTTAGTGAGCAGCTGCTGACGCTCGGCCAGGCCATTGATAGTGAAGCCCAGTGTCAGTTCTGTGCCTTCCGAGGTGTGACCGCCGATCAGTCCAATACCACAGTTGCTAAAAACTTTACTCGCTCCGAGTAACAGGTGGCGCAGTCGCTGTTCAATAATCTCATCACTGGCATGGGGCAGACTAACAATCGCCTGGGCACTATGAGGCTCGGCGCCCATGGCGAAGATATCTCCCAGCGCGTGGTTTGCTGCGATCTGACCAAAGAGAAAGTCATCGTTCACCAGTTGACGAAAACTATCAACCGATTGCACCAGCAACTTGTCTGCAGGCACATCAATGACGGCGGCATCATCGGGGCGGTTAAGGCCAATTTCAATTTCGTTTGGTGGCGCGGGTAACTGTTTTAATACCCGGTTAAGAATACTATGTCCGACCTTCGCACCACAGCCGCCACAGCGCATATCCGGGTTTTCAATTTTCAGCTCGTTACCGGGAACCTGTCCCGGGAGTTGGGTGAGATCGCTGAAGCGTTGCATAAATTTCTGATCAATACGGTCTTTCCAGCGCCACACCCAGGCACCAGCGAAGCTGAATGGACCGCGGGAGGCGACCGCATAGCGATCTCCTGTGCTGATCAGGCTGAGAAACTGGCTCTGCGGTTTGAAGCGGGTTAGTGGGGCTCCGGCAAGCGCTGCCTGCAGATTGTGTAACAGGGGTGCGCCCTGACGTACGGCAAATACACCGGCTTTCGGGCGCGGATAGTTGACCATCTCGGCGATATCACCGGCGGCAAATATCTCCGGGTGAGACAGCGATTGCAGATAGTCATTGACGCGGATACAGCCGTTATCTGAGCATTCAAGGCCCGCCCTGGATGGCCATTCAGCACCGGTGGCGGAGGTGGCCCAGATGATTTCGTCCAGCTCGATGGTCTCGCCTGAGTCATTGATCACCCGCCCCTGTTTCACCTGATCAACATGGAAGTTGGTGTGCAGCTCAATGTTGCGCTCCTTGAGCACCTTCAGATAGCGATTTTTAACCCGGTTATTATGCCCTGTGAGAATCTGTTGCGGACCGCAGATAATATGAAAGTGCAGGTGGCTGGTACGGCGCTGCTCTTTGCTGAGCATCTTGTGCAGTTTATATTGCATCGCCAGCAGGACTTCGACGGCGCTGGCGCCTCCGCCGACGGTGCCAATATGGAAGTCCACACGGTCATCCCCCTGCATTACCCGGTTTTGCAAGCCTTCCCAGTAATCCAGCAGCTGTTTTACCGGCTTAACCCCGATGGTGAACTCTGCGGCACCGGGAATGCTGTTCAGGTCGGGTGTCGAGCCAGTGTCGATACTGAGCAGATCGTAACGGAATGGCGGATGATTGAGGCATTGCACCGTTCGTCCTGCAGGGTCGATGCCGGTCACCGTGTCCTCGATAAAGTCGATTCCCGCATAACGACAGAAACGCCCCAGGTCGATATGCACCTGATCAAAGCTGTAATGTCCGGCAATCAGCCCGGGCAACATACCTGAGTAGGGGGTCTGAATCAGATTAGAGATCAGCGTAATACGCACACCAGCCGGCTTATTCATCGCCATCATCAGCAGCGCGAGCGCGTGAGCGTGACCGCCTCCGATAAAGATAAGGTGTTTGTTAGCCGGGGTCAGATCCTGTTGCATTACGGGTGAGCCTGTTAAGAAAGTTCGCTATATATTAGCGAATAATGATCTTTAAATAAGAAAAATCTTATCTGTCATTGCAGCGGGTCAATTTTGCCCGTTATCGGCTTCATAGCAAAGGTGCGAAGTCCACCGTTATGGGTTTTATTTTTCGTTATTCAACCTCTGTTTCAGAGCGTTATATCTGTGTTGTTCAGAAACTGAACCGCTTTTTCAGGACAGCGTCAGGTCTGCTTTGAGCTGGGTTATAACGCGCTATACAACGGTTTTCCCAGAGGATATCCACAGAATCAGGGGATAAAAACCCGCCCTCAGCGGGTATTAACATTGAAGAATGATTAGCCTGCGTCTTAACTGAGTGTAACGGTGTTACCCGGAATGGAGCAGACCATGGGACTTGAGATTAAAAAATCTGACTTTACCCAGCAGGATTATGAGCGCTTCACCCGTAAGCTGTTTGCTAATCTGGATGAACTGGCTCAGTTGCTGCAAAAGCCCGGTTTTGGTGTCGGTGCGGCAACGCTTGGCGCTGAGCTGGAACTCTATATTGTTGATAAGTCGGGTTGTCCTCTGCCGGTGAACCGTGAAATACAGCAGCAGTTGGGTGACCCGCAGCTAACGCTGGAGCTGAACCGTTACAATCTTGAGTACAATCTGACTCCTGTGGCAATGGCGGGCCATCCTTTTTCAAGTATCGAGTCTGAGATTCTGGGCATATTGAGGCGGCTTAACAGGCTGGCTGAACTCCATGACGGACGGGTGTTGCCGATCGGTATTCTGCCGACACTGCAGCGCAAAGATTTTGGCTTGCACGCGATGACCGATCTGTCCCGTTATCACGCACTCACTCAGGCATTGGCGAAGATGCGTGGCGAGACGGTAGCGATTAAGATCGATGGCGATGACCCGATCTCCCTGCGGGCTTCTGATGTCACTCTGGAGGGGGCAAATACCTCTTTGCAGATGCACTATCGGGTAACACCACAGCAGTTTGCCGCCAGTTTTAATGCGATCCAATTGGTGACACCGTTAGTATTAGCGATCTCGGCAAACTCACCGTTCCTGCTGGGCAAGCGGCTTTGGCATGAAACCCGGGTGCCGCTGTTTCAACATGCGATTGATGGCAGTAGTAACCGTTCGGTGAAAACCGGCGAGGCTGACCGGGTGAGCTTTGGCCATGGCTGGGTGCGTCATGGTGTGCATGAGCTGTTTGCTGAAGCCGTCTATCTGCATAAGCCTATTCTGCCTGTGTGTGAAAAAGTTCGTCGGCATGCTGGCAAGGTGACTAGCGAGGGGGACAATCCATCCCTGTTTGAACTGACGTTGCATCAGGGCACGGTATGGCCCTGGAATCGTCCGGTGTATGACCCGGCTGATGGCGGTCATCTGCGTATTGAGATCCGCTCATTACCGGCGGGACCCAGTCCCTGCGATATGATGGCAAATGCGGCGCTGATTATTGGTCTGGCTGAGGGGCTGCGCGCGCGTATCGAAGAGATTATCCCGGCGCTGCCTTTCAAAACTCTGGAGTATAACTTTTATCAGGCGGCCCGGTTTGGGATGAAGGCACAGCTGATGTGGCCAAATGGCCCCCGGGAGCAATTAACCCGGCTTCCGGTTGCGGATATCGTTGCCAGCCTGCTACCGACAGCCCGTAAAGGGTTACTGAGTGCGGGAATTGATAAAGCAGAGGTAGATCACTATCTGGGGATTATTCACCATCGCCTGCGGGGGAAAACCAATGGCGCCTGCTGGCAGCTACGCCAGTTTGAACGGCTTTCAGCATCACGGGCCAGGCGACGGGCGTTGCGTTGTATGCTGGAACACTACATTACGCACTGTGACAACAATCGTCCGGTAGCTGAATGGGAAGATATCTGATGCCACGACAGTCACACCCGATACAGTTTATGCATAATCCTGAACCCGGTTCGCTGCCTCAAGAGGTGGGTGAGTTTCTCCGGCGTCTTGGTGGCCCGACTCTGATCGTTGTCGATGGCCGGGATAACCGTCGTTGCCGGGCGGTTGCTACGCTGTTACACGGCAATGAACCCTCCGGTGTTAAAGCTCTGCTTAAATGGCTGCGCAGCGGTGAGCGCCCTGCGGTTAAACTGATCTGCCTGATCGCATCGGTGCAGACGGCGTTGTATGAAACGCTGTTTTTGCACCGGCAGATTCCGGGCCAGCGGGATATGAACCGCTGCTTTGCCCCGCCTTTTGATGACCATCAGGGGCATATCGCCCGGCACTTTATAGAACTGCTGCAGCAGTATCGGCCAGAAGCGCTGCTGGATATTCATAACACCTCCGGCATGAGTCCGGGGTTTGGTGTGGCGACCAGTGAAAGCCCGGCGCATGAAGCCCTGGTGTCACTGTTCACCCGGCGCATGATTGTCACAGAGCTGCGTTTAGGGGCGCTGATGGAACTCAGTAATGAATCCCTGCCGGTGGTAACGATTGAGTGTGGCGGGGCACAGCAAGCGCAAGCAGATCAGCTGGCAGAGGAGGGGTTGCAGCGCTATCTGTTTAATGAACAGGTATTGCGGCCAGTGCCAGGACTGGTGATGGATCTCTACCGGGATGCAGTACGCTTGCAGTTATCCGCTGATTGCCACATCGCCTACGCGGACCAGCCCGTAGCAGGTGCCGATCTGACCGTAGCTCTTGATGTAGAGAAGTTTAATTTTGGTGTGATCCCGGCTCTGACCCGGCTGGGCTGGTTAGGCCCGCGGGGTATGTCAGTTTTCAGGGTGCAAAGTGCTCAGGGGGAAGCGGTTATGCCGCATTACTTCTTAAATCGGGCTGGGGGGCTTTACTCCGCCCAACAGTTGAAACTGTTTATGATCACCGCAAACCCTGCCATCGCCGTCAGTGATTGTCTGCTCTATGCCTGTGCCGATATAGAACTCAATCAGATGATTGAAGATGATAAGTGAGCGCCTGAATAGAATCTACGCAACAACCTGAAACCCTGATGAGAGTCGGCGTAGGGGGATGTATGCGGGGGTTATGCATAGTTTTCCCCAGAGGTTATGCACAGATTCTGTGGGTAACTTTGCCAGTGGTTTGTGGCTGTCTCAGGATAGCGTTTTGAGTATCGCGACACCCTGTTTATAACCCAGTCCGCCATTACCGTGAACGGCGCCGACGTGATGATCCGGACTGGCGCTGAGCTGCTGATGCATCTCGATCAGACTGTTGAGGGCAGGGTTATTCCAGGGGCCTTTCGCCAGGTTCATCCCTCCGGTGATGGTGATCAGGTGTTGTTCCAGGAAGGCGGGCACCTGCTCTAACAGGTCCACCAGTCCGCTGGTCAGCAGAAAGGCGATGGGCACCACCGGATAGCAGGTGTAAACCTCCAGCAGCGCATCACCGTTGCGAAACTGTCGGGCGAAGTCGGTATCGGCTTGTTCGCACGCTGCGCGGTAGGCGGTCTCCAGGTGAACGTAGCTCACAATATCCTCGACGTGTTGCTGACCATCCCCGGGAAGAAAGCCCAGCCCGACACCGGCAATCGCCAGGCATTCCTCGGTTGGAATGGCGAGTTGTTGAGCTACTTTCGGGTTGCTGATCAGCAAACGGCCGGAGAAGTCGATGAGTGGGTTCGCGCAGTCAACGCCTCTGAAGAGTGGCGTAATATGGTTATACCAGCGTTCATCCGGCAGTTGTTCGGCTGACAGACGGTCTGATACCACATTGCGGTAACTGCACTTATAGTTTTCGAACAGATGATGGGCCAGTTGTTGAAATAGTTCGGCATCGGCACCGTGGCGGTGGATAAACTGTTCTGCCAGTTCGTTATAGGCCGCGGTGAGTGGATAGTCGTCGCCATAGATCGCCATCAGGTCGAGCCGTTGCTGGCGCTCATAGCCGGTGCGTAACATATCTTTACCGCTGATCACCACGGCATCGGCGGCACCGCTGATAATCAGCTGTCGGGCGTCCGCCAGTGCTTCAATCGGGCCGCAACCACTGCGGTAGTGATGCTGTTCCAGTGCGCTGTGCCAGGGGGTGCTGAGAGGGTCGATGACCAGTTCGATAAAACGGACACCCTGCTGGTGCAGGGTGGCTTCCAGCGCCAGACAGTGCTTCAGTGAGCCACTGTCATCTACGGTTTTTGCGGAGGCAATGATCAGGGCCTGAGGCATAGCGAGAGTTCCTTGAGATTGTGCCAGGAGTAGGGGAACGCTATTTTATCAGGGTTTTCCTGTATTTTGTACGGGAGAGTATCATGTCCCGGCGGCTGTTTATTTTGTCAGCAGGCGGATGCCGTTCTCTTCAATGGCTAACTTGCGCTCTTTATAGAGACGACCGATAGATAACTTAAAGGCTTTCTTACTGCAGCTGAACAGACGCTTGATCTCTTCCGGAGAGGTTTTATCATTCGCTGCGATATAGCCGTCATGATCTTCCAGCAGATGCAGAATCCGTTTGCCCAGATCATCGGTCTTGCCATAGCCCAGTTGTTGCAGGCTCAGGTTGATCTTGCCATCCGGGCGCACCAGTTTGATAAAACCTTTCATGCGCTGACCATAACGCACTGGCTTAAACAGATCATCATCGTAGATTACGCCCCAGTGCTGGCCGTTGATGATCGCCTTGTAGCCGATATGGGTGTGTTCTTCGATGATCAGATCAACCTGCTGTCCCTTTTCGTAGCGATGCGGGTAGTTATCAAGAAACTTATTCAGTTTGGTGGAACCGGCAATACGGTCGGTTTCCTGATCCAGATAGAGATAGACGATCTGCTCCTGACCCTTCTCAACGGTTTTCTTTTGCTCACTGAAGGGCACCAGCAGATCTTTTGATAATCCCCAGTCGAAGAATGCACCGGTGCGGTTCAGGTCGACCACTTTGAGGCAGGCAAACTCGCCGATCTGTGCTTTTGGCGTTTCGGTGGTGGCGATCAGCAGATCATCAGAGTCGCGGTAGATAAATACCTCCAGGCGGTCACCAGGCTGAGTATTTTCAGGTACATAACGCTGGGGCAGGAGAATTTCGCCAAGCTCTTCGCCATCAAGATAAACGCCGAATTTAACTTGTTTGGTCACTTCCAGATTGTTGAACCGGCCGATCATTGCCATGGGTCTTTGCCTCTAAAAAAATAACAACGGAGCAGGCGTTGCCAGGCTCCGTTTCCGGATCAGAAATCTGCATTAAATCAGGAGTGAGATTGCAGGAATTCAGGGTCAAGTTTCAGCTCATCATTGCTGTTAACGCCGACGCCGCGCCCACGGATGTTTTCAGCAATCGCTTTCGCTTCAGCCAGGGAGTGCATGTTGTAGGTGCCGCACTGATATTCGTTCAGTTCCGGAATCTGGTTTTGCTGTTCAACCTGCAACACGTCATCCATCGATTCCAGCCAGGCGTTTGCGACCTTCTCTTCTTGCGGGGAACCGATCAGGCTCATGTAGAAACCGGTACGGCAACCCATTGGTGAGATATCGATAATCTCAACGCCGTTGCCGTTCAGGTGATCACGCATGAAACCGGCGAACAGATGTTCAAGGGTATGAATCCCTTTTTCGCTCAGTATCTCTTCATTCGGACGGCAGAAGCGCAGATCAAATACGGTAATGGTATCGCCTCCGGGGGTGGTCATTTTTTTGGCAACACGAACCGCTGGCGCATTCATGCGGGTATGATCAACAGTAAAGCTATCTAACAGAGGCATGGCTGAATCTCTCGGCAATAACAGGGAATAACACATAGTATAGGCGCAGATTATCCCAGCATTAGACTGGGAAATTAACCCTTAACCAGGATTTCTTTTTAATCTACGGCATCTCAGATCTCACGCAATCGGTTTAACAGCTTGCGGGCAGGAAAGCCTAGCTGTTTCTCTAGCTTTTTAGCGCCGTTGAGCAGCGCTCTGGGGTTGGACTCAGGCCTGCCACCTTTAAATGCAAAGGCTATCAGATTGCCGCTGTCGATCGTGCAGCAGAGCCAGTTTTCACCAAACAGATCTGATAACTGCTGGCTGGCCAGCGGGTGATAACCATGTCCCTCGTCCCAGAGATTCAACACCAGTACTCCCTGATCCGTCAGCAGGCGGAAACACTGTTGCAGATACTCTTGCTGTAACTGCAGGTGCTGCATACCACTATCGCTGAACAGGTCGGTAAAGATCAGATCGGAGGTTATTGTCTCGTCACAGAGGTAGTCCAGAGCATCGCTGATGGTGATGGTTAGTCGGCCTGAATCGGGTAACAGGAAATGTTCACAGGCGGTTGCCAGAACCTGTGGTCTCAGTTCAGCTACACGGATCTGCAGGTCTTCGGAATAACTCAGCAGTGCGTGTACCAGTGAACCACCACCCAGCCCCAGCATTAGTGCCCGTTGTGGGTTGGGCTGGTATAGCAGCCCCAGCAGCATCGCCTGCAGATATTGATAGACCGGATATTCCGGGCGACTGCGCTCAATCCGACTCTGTTCACCTCCGGAACCAAAACTCATGTAGCGATAGGGGCCGTCATCGTAAACGTAAATAGGACCGTACTCATCAAAATTACGGGCGATCTCGGTTCCCTGCATGGCGTTCAACAGCGGCTCTCCAACAATAAGTTTTTACAAAGGGTTTATGCACTAACGGTCGCTCGTTTTTGATTGGATCACAGGAAAATATGCTGCGCCGCAGTATAGGTTTTGATCTGTATCAGTGTTTTAGGGCTGAAGTGTAAACCTGCGCAACTATTATCTCATTAGTTGATGTTTTTTCATCCAGAATAACTATTTAGTAGAACGGAAAGGTAGAAATATTTAGCCTATCATTATCTTCCTGTAGTAAAGATAAAAACAAAAGAAGTGGGAGACACTCATGAAGCAAAGTCAGTTGGTGCTGGCGCATTGTATCGGTTGTGGTTGTGATGATCATCATAGCTGCGATACGGATTATGGAAAATGTACCTGGATCATTGTTGATCGGGAACTGAATGTCGGTGTCTGTAGTGGCTGTGAAGAGGCCCTGGCAGCCTGGCAGCAGGGGGCCCGAACGGCTTCCGCAGTTCAGGCGCGCGCTATGCATCGTCATGGTTAACTGTTCAGACAGAGAAATGCAAAAAAAGAAGGAGCCATAGGCTCCTTCTTTTTTACTCACAAGGGGTATCGCTTAGCGGATACCCATACGGCGGATCGCTTGCGGGGTAAAGTCACTGTGCTTAAAGCGGGCGTTAAAGTCGAAACCATCACCCTCCTCATTGGTCAGACTGCCCACCAGATAGCGCCCGGACTGCAGGTCGTAGAGTGCTTCAGCAGTTAACCAGGGCACCTGAGCATCCTGATACTGCATCTCATGTGCTTCGCCGACACGCCACAACTGACCCCGGCCATCGTAGTGATCGACAATAGCGGCCTGCCAGGTATCCTCATCGATATAGAACACCCGTTTGGCGTAGACATGCCGTGCTCCCTCTTTCAGCGTTGCTTCAACCTTCCACACCCGGTGTAGTTCATAACGGGTGACATCAGGGCTCATATGGCCCTTCTGTAGAATGTCGCTGTATTTCAGGTTACGGTCAGCCAGCTTGTAGCTGTTGTAAGGGATGTAGATCTCCTCTTTGCCTGCCAGCTTCCAGTCGTACAGATCTGGCGCGCCGTTGAACATATCCAGGTTGTCCGAAGTACGTTGACCATCGGAGGCGGTTCCCGGAGCATCGTAGGCGATCTGCGGTGCCCGGCGCACCCGCCGTTGTCCGGCATTGTAGATCCAGGCCTGGCGAGGCTTGGCGATCTGATTCTGTGCTTCATGCACCAGCAACACGTTGCCGGTGAGTCGGGCGGGTGCCTGAATCTCCTGAACGAAGTAAAACAGAATATTATCATCCTGCTCGGTGCGCCCCTCTTTCAGGTAACTGGGCCAGGACATCTTCTCGGTGATTTTAACCGGCACGAAGTTACCATTCTCATGCACCGGTACCTGAACAAACGTCCGTTCAAGGGCGCCGCCACGGTAGCGGGACATATGGTTCCAGATAACTTCCAGACCATTTTGCGGGATTGGGAAAGGGATCCCCTCAAGGGTATTGGCACTGAGTCCGTTGCCGTTATCCACCAGCTCTGATTGCACTGCATTCTGACGGGCATTGTCATACTGAGACTGGGGCAGGGAAGCGCTGCGATGGGTTGGATAGATATTCATCCGGAAAGTGTCGGGGTATTTAGCAAACAGTGCCAACTGGCCCGGTGTCAGATGTTGTTTATAGTCTGCGGCATTCTGCGCGGTAATAGTCATTAAAGGCTGCTCGCCGGCATAGGGATCTTTAAAGCGCTCTCCCCCCGCGGGCAGACCACCATCCCAAGCAGGGATGGTGCCGTTCGCGTTGCCAGCTTTTTCAGCCCCCATCGGGGTCAGGGTCTTCCCCAGCTTGGCGGCTTCGGCATCTGAAACAGCGGCCAGTGTCTGCAGGCTTAAAGTTAATCCCAGAGCTGAGCCAAGGATCAGGGCAGTCGATTTAAACGTCATAAAAAATTCTCCTGTAATCCTTAACTGTTAGAACGAGACTGAAGCGCTGAGTGACAGAAAGTCGCGGTCATCAATCGGGTTATAGTCACCACCAAAGAAGTTGGTATAGCCCAGCTGAACCTGATATTGGTTCAGGTAATCGGCGGTCAGGCTGATAGTGGCTGTTTTCTCGCCTTCGTTAAAGGCTGCGCCTGGTTGAGGACCATAACCTTCAATACCATGTTTAAAGCTGATTTCAGGTTTGAGGTTAACCCCGGCAAAGGCATTCGGGTAGGTGAGATTTGCCCGGACAACGTAACCAAAGGAGTCCTGGGTTACAAAGCCTTCTGTATCTCCCGGAGTATAACCAAAGATACCATTGCGACCGTACTTCAGAGCGGTTGCACTCTCATCAAGGTCGTGCACATGGGTCCAGCCCAGTTCACCAATCAGTGTCATCCGGCTCGCGCCCATCACCTGATCAACAAATTTTACAAAGCTGGTTTGTACCTGAGTGATATCAAAAGTACTGTAGCCATGAATATCTTCGCCGAAGCCGGTTGCAGCTACCAGTGAGTTGGCTGGATTGTTGCCGGATACTGCCGGGTTACCTAATGAAAGCATTGCGGCAACCAGCATCGGTCCATTCATTTGTAGAGGGACATCCATCTTATGGCTGACCTCTCCCGACCAGGCGACATCACCCAGGCTGGTGCTAAAGCTAAGTCCGATCAGTTTGGTATCTTCCGGGTATTCGATAAAGTACTGTGACTGGAATACGCCCAGCTGGCCCAGTGTACCTAGTGAAACAAGATCGGCCTTAATACCACTGATCAGCGGTAGCCGGCTGTGATATTGCGCCAGATACAGACCAAACTCCGTACTGTTCAGTTCTTCTGCAAAATAGCGGAAAGCAACACCAAACTGACCACTGTCATCGGCTTCTCTGATGCCATCTGCAGCTCTGTTTACCACCAGATCGGTACTAAAAGGGGGGCTGCCGTCAAAGGTGTTGAAATATACAGAGTCTGGGCTATTCGTCGCTGCCAGCGCAGGGTTATCACTGCGGATGCGGATGCCGTTACAGCCTTCAGCGGTGAAGTCATTAGTTGAGAAATATGTGCCGCAACCATCAATCGCGGTTTTTTCCCATTCAAGCTGGTAAAAACCCTCAACACTAAGATTGTCGGTCAGACCCAGTGAGGCAAACGCCATGTTAACCGGTAACAGTCCCTCTTTTACTTCAGCGCCTGCCCGACGAAATGCACTTACGTCGAATGGGTTGATAACGTTGATGCCGCCCTGTATGAAGGTGCTTTCACCCCAGTTTACGACCTGACGGCCGAGGCGGATGTCGAGAGGCTTATCACTGAGGTCAAATGAGCCAAAAACGTAAGCGTCGAGAATTTCTGCCCCGGAAAACTGAGCATAATCATTAAAGCCGTTGTCATCCAATGGGGTATTTGACACATAGCCATTTGGAATATTGCCGTGGTTCGCATTGCCTTCATTCAGGGCATAGTCGTACCAGTATTTACCACGGATAAAAACGCCGAGATTATCCTTACTCAGTTGAAGGTCATGTACGCCTTTGAGAACTGTCGAAAAGGCATCACCTCTGGAATAGTTCTGGGTACCATCATCGTATGAACCTGAGCCTGCACTGGTACCGCCGTTAGCCTTAGAGATCAGACCCTCGTTCGGGTTGCTCATCCGCCAGCTAGAGCCAATCGACAGCTGTGAATCAAAGCGGCCTTCGATCTCTCCAAGATTAAATTCTACAGCGGATGCCGGTCCGGCGATTGAGGCTGTCAGCATTGCCAGGGTTACACTTCGCGCGAGTTGATTGCGCACTGGAGTGGCACGCCAGGGGGCTGACGTCCTTATCGATCTCTTTGCCATTTAGTTCACCTTCTCGGTAACTTGTTATTTTTGTTTGTTCGGCTTCATCCGACCTGGGCCGGGCATTGCCTGCCTGTGGTTGTCTGCTGGCAGGCGTTGCTCACAGACGATAGGCTTTCGTTATTTGAAATTAAGGCAGACTAGATAATCCGTTATCTGCCGTTGTATCCACAATAACAATAGCTGTCATTTTTACTGACAAAAATTGTCGCAGCTGTTTTTTTGATTTTTAATGATATAAGTTAAGAGAATAGTTTTTTATCGATAAAGATGACAATAACACCAGCAAAGTAGAGCAATTATGATGGAAAAGACCATCACCGTGCCAACAGGATATGTAAGATACCTGTTTTCGCAGGTCGAAAAACAGGGCTATAACCTGGAAGAGCTGTTGGCAGAGG
This sequence comes from Amphritea sp., assembly GCF_050300915.1. Lineage (GTDB taxonomy): Bacteria > Pseudomonadota > Gammaproteobacteria > Pseudomonadales > Balneatricaceae > Amphritea. The sequence goes on along the minus strand of NZ_JBNKYN010000048.1, from coordinate 1,369 downwards.
TGGGTATTGATCCGACCGAAATAGAGCAGCGGACGGAGTTTTCTGCTGTCAAATTCGGTCAGTTGTATCAGCGGATAATGTGGACAGCGCAGGATGAGTCTTTTGGCATGGTATCCGGCGGCCGGGTGCCCAACGGTACCTTCCGGATGATGTGTCATGCGATTATCCACTGCACTACTCTGGAACGGGCGATCTACCGTTGCAGCGCTTTTTACGAGATCTGCCGGGGCACAAAGGTTAAACCCTATCTTATTCGTAAAGGTCGTTATGCCAAGCTTTCGTTTGCGCCGGTGAGTTCGGTACCTGCTGAGGAGGTGCGGGAGATGCTTGAGCATGAAGCCCCCGGGGTTGTGCGTACCGGTCTGTCGATGTGGCACCACTTTATCAGTTGGCTGATCGGCTCCCGGCTGGATTTGAAAGCGGCCTACTTCACTTTTCCCCGGCAGGAGGACAGTTACCACTACGAGACCCTGTTTCAGTCAGAGATTAAGTTTGATCAGCATGATAACGCGATTGTTTTCCCTGCCCGTTATCTGGATTATCCGATCATTCAGAATGATGAGAGTTTGCGGGGCTTTCTGCAAACCGCACCCTATCAGCTGATTGTGATGGTGGATAACGATCAGAGTCTGCGCTCTCAGGTCAAAGCGATGCTGGGGAAAGATTTCAGTCGGGAGTTGCCGGGCGCGGAAGAGGTCGCCTTTAAACTGAATATGTCGGTTTCGACTCTGCGCCGCCGCCTGGCAGAAGAGAATAGCTCTTATCAGAAAATAAAAGATGATTGTCGTAAGAAAGCGGCGATTAACTACATGGATTCGCCGCAGCTATCAATCAATGACGTCGCGGCCCTGATGGGCTTTGATGAACCTTCGGCATTCTTTCGTTCTTTCAAGAAATGGACTGGCATGACGCCGGGCGAGTATCGTCGCAGTGAAACCTATGGAGAGAAGTACAGCCTGGGAATAAGCTGAGCGGTATGGATATTGATCGGATTACTGAGACAAAAAAATCTGCAAAAAATTAATTTTTTCCCTTCTAAAGTATTGACACAAACGCGGAATCCTTTAATATACGCGACCTCACTGGAGGGGTGGCTGAGTGGTCGAAAGCACTAGATTGCTAATCTAGCGTACAATTATTTGTACCCAGGGTTCGAATCCCTGCCCCTCCGCCATATTTTAAAAAGCCCTTGTCATGCAGGGGTTTTTTTTTTGAGTATAAATAACGACAGGCAGATAAAATGCCGGCAAGAAAAAAGAGGTTTGAACAATGGATAGACCACATGTAGAACGCGGAGACTGGATCAAACTGAAGGCGAGTGAAGAGCAAGAAAGTGTGGAAGCCCGTGTATACAATGTCCATGATGACG
>NZ_JBNKYN010000047.1:0-34021 GCF_050300915.1 Amphritea sp. | reverse complement strand
AGATACACTTAACGCCGGTACCTTTCTGGTTGATGATAGCGTCAATGGCGATCGCAGTCTTACCGATCTGACGGTCACCGATGATCAGCTCACGCTGACCACGGCCAACTGGCACCATGGCATCAATGGATTTCAGACCAGTCTGCACTGGCTGATCAACTGATTGACGTTCGATTACACCGGGTGCAACCTTCTCGACAGGGTCAGTCAGTTTAGTTTCAATCGGGCCTTTACCGTCGATCGGGTTACCCAGGGCGTCTACTACACGACCCTGCAATTCCGGACCAACAGGTACTTCCAGGATGCGGCCAGTACAACGCGCGGTCATACCTTCTACCAGACCCTGATAGTCACCCAGTACTACAGCACCTACAGAGTCACGCTCAAGGTTGAGCGCCATACCGTAGATACCGCCGGGGAATTCAATCATCTCCCCGTACATTACGTCAGCCAGGCCGTGAATCAGGATGATACCGTCAGAAACGCTGACGATAGTACCTTCATTACGGGCTTCAGAAGAGACATCAAGTTTCTCGATGCGGCTCTTAAGAATCTCGCTGATCTCAGATGGATTCAGTTGCTGCATGTTTAATCCTCACACTCAGGAGTTCATTGCTTCGGCTAGCTTAGCCAGTCGAGCACGAATAGAGCCGTCGATAACCATATCGTCGGTTCGAACGATCACACCACCAATAATGGACTTGTCCACATCGGTAGTCAGACTCACTTCGCGACCCAGCTTGGAGCTCAGTGCCTGAGTTAATTTTTGTTGCTGCTGCTCGCCCAGATCAAAGGCAGTTGTAACACGTACCTCAACAGAATGCTGCTGATTGGCTTTCAACTGTTCAAACTGCGCAGAGATCTCTGGTAACAAAGCCAGACGCTGATTTTCGGCCAGCAAAGAGATAAAGTTCTTTGTTGACTGATCTGCCATCTGTTCTTCACAGACGGTAATCATCGCATCAGCTTTCTGTTCGCTGGTGAGTCCGGGGTTACCCAGAACCAGTTTCATCGTCTCATGCTGTGCAACTGCGGTTGCAGTTGTCAGCATGTCAGACCACTGGTCCAGATTCCCTTTAGCCACAGCGTACTCGAAAGCGGCTTTGGTATAAGGTCGAGCGACTGTATTGAGTTCAGCCATCGTAAACCTCGCTTAAAGCTCAGCAGCTAGTTTTTCAACAAGCTGAGCGTGCGCGTTAGCGTCAACAGACGCTTCAAGAATTTTCTCAGCACCGGCTACTATAAGAGCAGCAACTTCAGCGCGTAGAACTTCTTTGGCACGGTTTGCTTCCTGATCGATTTCAGCCTGAGCAGCCGTTACAAGGCGTGCAGCCTCATCACGTGCTTTCTCTTTAGCTTCATCAACGATCTGGTTAGCTCGCTTATTAGCCTGTTCAATGATGGCGGCTGCTTCTTCCTTGCTCTTACGCATATCGGCCATGGCTTTTTCCTGAGCCAGTTCCAAATCGCGTTGAGCACGGTCTGCAGCGTCCAGACCTTCTGCAATTTTCTTCTTACGTTCTGCCAGCGCACCAGTAATTGGTGGCCAAACGTATTTCATACAAAATACAACGAAGAAGGCAAATGCAATGATCTGACCAAAGATGGTTAGATTGATATTCACGCCATTACCTCTCGCGGTTGTCTTAAAAAGTAGTTACCCATAAAGGGACGTATGTAGCTCTACTTATGCAACAGCGAACAGTACGTACAGACCCAGACCAACACCGATCATAGGTACGGCGTCAACCAGACCCATTACGATGAAGAATTGAGTACGTAGCAGTGGGATCAGCTCAGGCTGACGTGCAGCACCTTCAAGGAACTTACCACCCAGGATGCCGATACCTACAGCGGCACCTACAGCACCCAGACCCATCATCAGTGCACCAGCGATGTACAGCAATGCCATTTCCATCAGTTTTTCTCCGATATTTAATTGCTAAAGTTTAAGTTTAAAAAGAAATCGTTTAATTATTCAGTTATTACAACTACTTAGTGGTCTTCATGCGCCATGGCCAGATAGACAATCGTCAGAACCATGAAGATGAACGCCTGCAGCGTAATTACCAGAATGTGGAAGATCGCCCATGGCACTGACAATAGCCATTGCGCCCAGAACGGCAGCAGAGCGATCAGAATAAAGATCATCTCACCTGCATACATGTTACCGAACAGTCGCAATGCCAGTGATACTGGCTTCGCCAGCAGGCCTACGATCTCCAGGAACAAGTTGAATGGCAGCATCCACTTACCCAGCGGCTGGAATGCCAGCTCACCAAGGAAACCACCCAGACCCTTCATTTTGATGCTGTAAAACAGAATCAAACCAAACACTGCAATCGCCATCCCCAGGGTAGCGTTGATGTCGGTAGTCGGTACGACCTTCATATAGACGTGATGTGGATCAGCGCCGAACGCTTCACCGATCTTCTGAGTCAGGAACGGAATCCAGTCAACTGGCACCAGGTCCATGGTATTCATCAGGAAGACCCAGACAAAAATGGTCAAAGCCAGCGGGGCAATCAACGCATTTTTGTAGTGGAAAATACTGCTAACGTTGTCTTCAATGAACTCGATGATCACTTCAACAAAGTTCTGTGTGCTGCCAGGTACGCCGGACGTTACTGTTTTAGCAACTTTACGGAACAACCAGATAAACAGCAGGCCCAAACCTACAGACCATAGCATTGTATCAACGTGAATTGCCCAAAATCCCATCGCTGCTGCATCCTCTGCAGTATGGGCAAAGCCCAGACCGTGTTCAGGATGCACACCAAACGTCCAGTTCGTCAGGTGGTGGGATATGTAGGCTGAGGAAGTCATTTCGCTAGCCATTACTATCTCTCTCATTCAAAGTTTTAAGAAACTGTTATTCAGCCTCAGCTGGGCAATAAAGCCAGTCAGCTGAAGCCATATATAAGTGCCAAATAAGGAAAATGGATTCAGAGGTTGAATCAGGATAAACACCGCAGAGAAGAGTGCGATGGATAAGCCCATTTTCCATATTTCACTCGTATATAGCTGCGTAATCACAGCGCCGGGAGTATTCCTTACCTGGCGCACCATCAGGGCACGATAAGCAAAGACATAGGTGGGTAGCAAAAAAACCATCCCGCCACAGAGGGATGAATATGCCGCACTCACGCTATGCAGAAGCGAAACTCCCGCAATCACTATCATACTAACTATTTGAATCAGGAAGACTTTTTTAAACTGCTGCAAGGCGATACGAGCATGAACGCCAGGTTTCCGGTGCTCGTTTCTCATCTTCATACAGCCTCAGTTTCCCTTCTTCTGTGTAAATAAAACGTAAACACGTCCTTTCACAGCCAGCGCATTATAGGGGCTTAAACGATCAGCTTCAACACGATTCAGACCGATTTGCACTTTTGTATTAGACGCAAGGAGTGGAAGAACTAAGTAAATACCCTAGTAGCGGTATCTGCAGCGATTTCTCGCCGCAGAAAAAACCTAATTATTGTAGGGCTTTAAGGATTGCTTCAAACTTTTCACGGTTTTCATAGGCGATAGTAATCTTTCCCTTACCGGCAGCATTTTCACTGATAGACACTTTACTATTCAGCCGACTGGAAAGAGAATCGGACAGATCTTTCAGTATGGGGTCCGGTTTTTTAGGGGACTGTGTCGGCTCAGTATTCTTCTGTTGCAGTTTACGCACCAGATCTTCCGTCTGCCGTACCGACATATTTTTTCCTACTACCTCTTTGGCAGCGGTAATCTGCTCCGGTCCATCCATCCCTAACAGTGCCCGGGCATGGCCCATCTCGATATCACCATACTCAAGCATCTTCTTCACCTCATCGGTAAGATGCATCAGGCGTAACAGATTGGTCACCGAGGAGCGGGATTTACCCACCGCATCCGCGACTTCCTGTTGCGTCAGCTCAAACTCCATTTTCAGACGATCCAGGGCGATCGCTTCCTCCATCGGGTTAAGATTTTCCCGCTGAATATTCTCAATCAGCGCCATCGCAATTGCCGCTTCGTCCGGCACATCACGGATTACGGTAGGAATCTCATCCAAGCCAGCCATCTGACTGGCGCGCCAGCGGCGTTCACCGGCAATAATCTCATACAGGTTATCCGCCACAGGACGCACAACAATAGGCTGCATTACCCCCTGGGCTCGGATGGAGTTGGCCAGCTCTTCCAACGCCTGCGGCTCCAGATCGCGGCGGGGCTGGTACTTACCCCGCTGAATCTGATCGAGAGGCATCAGCCGATAGCCGTCTCCCTGTGCTTTCGCTTCGGATACAGCGTCATCTGCAAATTTAGTACTGGTTGATAACAGAGCATCAAGCCCCCGTCCTAAACCACGCTTTTTAACCACCATCGATCAGCCTTCCTGTTCCTGTTTATCTGCCCGTTTATCATTCTGCGCCGATTTACGAATCAGCTCGCCCGCCAATGCCAGATAGGCCACCGATCCCCGGGAGTTTTTATCATACATCAGTGCCGGCAAGCCATGACTCGGGGCCTCTGCCAGACGCACGTTGCGGGGGATAACGGTACGGTATACCTGGTCGCCAAAGTATTCGACCAGATGGTCAGAGACATCTTTGGTGAGGCTCATGCGGGGGTCGAACATGGTGCGCAGAATCCCTTCGATCTTCAACGAGGGATTGAGACGTTTATTGATCTTATTGATCGTGCCGATCAGTGAGCTGATCCCTTCCAGCGCATAATATTCGCACTGCATCGGGATAATAACGCCACTGGATGCTGCCAGGGCATTAACGGTCAGCAAATTCAGCGAGGGGGGATTATCGATGAGAATGAAATCGTAGTTTTCCTGCACCTTTTCCAGTGCCATTTTCATGCGAAACTCACGCCGCGGCAGCTGTAACAACTCAACCTCAGCCGCTGTCAGGTCACCGTTTGAACCAACAATATCGTAACCCGCCGGGGCATTTCTGATAATTGACTCTTCCAGGGTCGCTTCACCGATAAGCACCTCATACACCGAATTTTTCAGGTTGTGCTTATCCACGCCGCTGCCCATGGTGGCGTTGCCCTGAGGGTCCATATCAATCATCAGCACCCGTTTTTTGGTGACCGCCAGCGACGCCGCCAGATTAACGCAGGTCGTGGTTTTACCCACGCCACCTTTCTGGTTGGTGATGGTTAATATTTTAGTCACGTTCAAGTTCTCCCTAACATCAGCAGATGCCGCTCGCCATCAGTGCCCGGCACCGTTAGCCGGATACTCTGAAGCAGATTAATGGACTCAGGTAATAACTCAATCTCTTCAACAGGATACATCCCTTTCATTGCAAGAAAAATACCCTTGTCCGAGCACAGATGCGAAGTCCAGTGAATCATATCCTGTAATGAGGCAAATGCCCTTGATATAACGCCATCAAAAGGAATTTCCGGTGTATATTTCTCCACCCGCTCATGAATCACGTCGACATTATCGAGCCCCAGCTCAGCCTTCGCCTGAAACTGGAAGCGACTTTTCTTGATATTACTATCCAGCAGCGTGATCGGCAGATCAGGCCGGCAGATCGCCAGGGGGATCCCCGGCAAACCCGGCCCACTGCCCACATCGATCAGTCGTTCAACATCGATATAGGGCAGCACACTCAGACTATCGATCAGGTGACGGCTGATCATCTCTTCCGCTGAACGCACCGCCGTAAGGTTAAAGGTTTTATTCCATTTAACCAGCAACGCATGGTATCTCAGCAACTGATCATACTGTTCATCAGTAAGACTCAGGTCGATCTGGTGGCACTGTTGTTCTAGTAGAATACGGTACTGCTGCATCAAGCCTGAGCCTTTTTATTGATCATCTGTTTCTTTTTCAGGTGGATCAGCAGCAGCGAGATTGCAGCGGGTGTCATCCCCTGGATTCGGGCCGCCTGAGCAATACTCTCAGGTCGAATCTGTTCAAGCTTGGCAGTCAGCTCATTCGACAAACCGCCCACCGAGGCGTAATCAAAGTCTATTGGCAGCAGGGTATCTTCCTGGCGACGAACCTTATCAATATCCTCTTTCTGCCGGTCGATATAGCCCGCATACTTAATCTGGATCTCAACCTGTTCAGCCACCTGAGGATCTGCTACTTTTTCACCTTTCAATCCAGCCACAGCGGCATAATTCAGCTCCGGGCGTTTCACCAGATCCTGCAGATTATATTCCCGGCTAATCGGCTGTTGCAGTTGCGCATTAAGCAGTTCAGCTTCAGGCGTACCCGGTTGAATCCAGGTCTCTTTAAGACGCTGATTTTCAAGCTCGATCGCTTCCCGCTTATCGCAGAAACGTTGCCAGCGCTCATCACTGACCAGACCCAGTTCACGACCCTTTTCAGTTAATCGCAGATCGGCATTATCTTCCCGCAGAATCAAACGGTATTCCGCCCGACTGGTAAACATCCGGTAAGGCTCTGAGGTCCCCAGAGTGATCAGATCATCCACCAGAACCCCCAGATAGGCTTCATCGCGACGCGGATACCACTGCTCTTTCTCCTGCGCCCGCAGGGCAGCATTAACCCCCGCCAGCAACCCCTGAGCACCGGCTTCTTCATAACCGGTGGTACCGTTGATCTGACCGGCAAAGTAGAGGCCGTTAATCACTTTGGTTTCCAAAGTATGCTTAAGATCCTGGGGATTGAAAAAATCGTACTCGATCGCATAGCCTGGCCGGGTGATAAAGGCGTTTTCAAAACCACGGATAGAGCGCACCGCCGCCAGTTGAATGTCAAATGGCAGACTGGTTGAAATACCGTTGGGATAAAGCTCGTGGGTGGTCAGGCCTTCCGGCTCAACAAACACCTGATGGCTGGTTTTATCGGCAAAACGGACAATCTTATCTTCCACGGATGGACAGTAACGCGGCCCGACGCCATCGATCACACCGGTATACATCGGCGAACGATCCAGTCCGGAGCGCAGAATATCATGGGTGCGCTCGTTGGTGTGGGTAATATAACAGCTGATCTGGCGGGGATGATCCGCCAGTGAACCCATAAATGACATCACCGGTGTTGGTGTATCGCCGGGTTGTTCCTGCATCAGGCTGAAATCAACACTGCGGGCATCGATGCGGGGCGGCGTACCGGTTTTTAAGCGGTCGACCCGTAACGGCAGCTCACGCAAGCGGTCCGCCAGAGCGATCGAGGGCGGATCACCTGCACGACCGCCAGCATAGTTATCCAGACCAATATGGATCTTACCGCCGAGGAAAGTCCCGACAGTAAGTACGATATTGTTGGCAAAGAAGCGCAGGCCTGCTTGAGTAACCACACCTTTGACCGACTCACCTTCAACAATCAGATCATCTACGGCCTGCTGAAACAGTTGCAGGTTTGGCTGGTTTTCCAGGATATTCCGGATAGCCGCTTTATAGAGGATACGGTCAGCCTGCGCACGTGTAGCACGTACAGCCGGGCCTTTGCGTGAGTTCAGGGTGCGAAACTGAATCCCCCCTTTATCGGTCGCAACAGCCATCGCGCCACCCAGCGCATCGATCTCTTTAACCAGATGACTTTTGCCAATCCCGCCAATCGCCGGATTACACGACATCTGGCCAAGGGTTTCTATGTTATGGGTTAACAGCAGAGTTTTAACACCTGTACGGGCTGCCGCTAACGCAGCTTCAGTTCCGGCATGGCCACCACCAATTACAATCACATCAAAGTGGTCAGGATAGTCCACTCACTTAACCTCATTATTTAATTAAAGAGAGCCTGAATTGTTATGCCTGAAGGCAGTGGCTCAGAAAAAGGCGCTAAGTATAAACCTAAGGGGTCAATATAGAAATGGTTAAACTTTGTACACCTTTTAATCGATCTCTCTTTTTTCTAATCTTTTATATATAAGTTAAATATGTTTTTAAGATATGTTCTTTATTTTTATTCTTATTATTAGACAGCCCTCCTTCAGTTGATAACCTTAATATCATGATATTTTTCAAATAGTTATAAGGTAATAAACTCTGTTGTATAACTGCGGTTAACCTCTTTATAGGATGTCACAGAGCTGTGCGTAACATCGCTGTTTATGCACAGGCAGAACAACCCACAGTGTTGTTAACCCGTTGTTCCCATGTAGTTATACAGTTTACTCACAGGGTTTAGGGGATAAATTCAGCTGGCAGGTTGATCTGTTCAGAAGGTCTCTCGAGAAAGAGTTGCTGTGGCTGCAGATTAAGATGTCGCGTGGATAAGCTATCTGAAGTGATTCAGCCGGGTAAGCGCTAAGATAATCGCCTAACAAAAGTAAACACTCATAATTTCAGTAGCTTAAAAGAGTTTATGTCGACAATAGCCAACGGCTGAGAGAGTTATACCGTTTCTTCTCCCATTGTTTATTTTTCAAGAGGGATAAGATAAACACCGGCTCTGCACAGTTTATTCGCGGCTAATCCAACGCTTATCCACAATCTTTTGTTAGTAAGTTTTGCTTTATTCGTTTAGTTTACATATAACTTATTGAAATTAAAGAGTGTTTGTCTTTATGCAAATTTATCACCGTTGTTTATAACTTTAAGAGGTGCCTTTTGTGCAGAGGATAGAGGGGCTGGGGATAAAACGATGTGAGTAACTCTTGAATTGAGAGATCTGCTTGCTCGCGGGAAATGGAGCAAGCTAGTAGAGAGAATATCTGTTGTTTCAGCAGATCTGGGGGGTGATCAGAGATCAACCCCGTTTTGCATTAGCCACTGCTTAAGTTGGCCCAGCGGTAGTGCACCACTGATACGGGCACTCTCTCTGCCTTGTTTAAACAGAATCAGAGTGGGTATTGAGCGGATCTGCAGTTGGGCGGCAATCGCCTGTTGCGCTTCAGTGTCAAGTTTAGCCAGGCGCAGCCGGGGTTCAAATTGTCCGGCAGCCTGTTCAAACACCGGAGCAAACTGTTTACAGGGGCCGCACCAGCTGGCCCAGCAATCAACCAGAACCGGAATATCGTTGCGACTGATCATGCTCTGATAGTTTGTGGCACTCAGATCCACCGGTTTGCCCTGAAACAAAGGCTGCTTACATTTACCGCATTTAGGGCCATCACTAAGTCGTTCAGTTGGTACTTTATTGGTGGCCGAACAATGAGGACAGCTGATATTTGAAGTCATAGTGAGTCCTTACTTATGCAAAAAAATTAACTGGTTTTAGTTGATATTCAGAAGGTTAAATTTTACGCAAAAGCCAATTCATTGGCAGCTTTAAGTGTACCACGTAGTGGGGATACCAGCCTCTTGCAAATACTCCTAGGCTCTTAAGCAACAGAAAACGCAAATGGTGATCAAGATGATTTTAAAAAAGGCAGGACTTACGGCAGCCATTATACTGGGTTTTTCAGGGGCCGCGATGGCAGAAACTGAGACTCTGAATGTTTATAACTGGTGGGATTATATTAATCCGGAGATAGTCAAAAGCTTTGAGACTGAGACTGGGATTAAAGTTAACTATGATGTTTATGATTCTAACGAGGCGCTTGAAGCAAAGTTGATGGCGGGTAATTCCGGCTACGATATTGTCGTGCCATCGGGTTCATTTCTGGAGCGACAGGCGAAGGCGGGTATTTACAGTGAAATAGACCGCTCAGAGCTACCGAATTATAAAAATCTTGACCCAACTCTGCTGAAAACCGCTGAAATCAGTGATCCGGGGAATGCATATGGTGTTCCTTATGCATGGGGTACCATCGGCCTGGGTTACAACGAAGATCTGTTAAAGGAACGCCTGGGTGATCGTCCTTTCAATAGTTTTGACCTTCTGTTTGACGAAAATATCTCTTCAAAGCTACAGGATTGCGGTATTGCACTATTAGATTCTCCCTCTGAAGTGATGGCAATCACACTTAACTACCTGGGGCTCGATCCAAATAGTGAGGATAAAGACGACCTTGAAAAAGGTATGCAACTGCTCAAAAAGGTTCGCAAAAATATCAAGTACTTCAATTCCGGAACCCTTGTTCAGGATCTGGTAAATGGCGATATTTGCCTGGCGTTAGGCTATAACGGCGATCTGCTTCGTGCTCAGCAGCGGGCGGTCGAAGCGGGTATTAAAGCCAAACTTAAATATGTTATTCCTGTTGAAGGTAGCGTGGCGTGGTTTGATCTGATTGCCATCCCGGCTGATGCAAAGAATAAAACAGCAGCGCATAAGTTTATTAACTATTTGCTACAACCTGAAAATGCAGCTGGAATCTCAAATTTCGTTATGTATGCCGTACCCAATACTCAGGTTGCTCCATTTTTAGAGGATTCTATACGGACCAACCCCGGTATCTATCCGGGTGATGAGATCAAAGCAAAACTTTTCTCGCAAAAAGCCCATTCAGCAAAATTTGACCGCAGACTAACCAGCGCCTGGACCTCGATTAAAACAGGGCGCTGAAATGTATCTGCGGCAGAGCGGAGATTGCTGATCAGAATAGTTGATAGTTTCCTTTATATGTCGACGGTTTATTTGGATAAGAGCCTATGAGAAATGTAACGATAGCGGTAACCCAGATGTCCTGTTCCTGGGATATTGAAGAAAATATAATGACCGCTGAAAAGCTGGTCAGAGAAGCGGCAGCACAAGGTGCTCAGATTGTTCTGCTACAGGAGCTGTTTGAAACGCCCTACTTCTGTGCTGAGCAGCATGCAGATCACAATGCGTTGGCAAAAACAGTAGCTGAGAGCTCTCTCATTGCTCATTTTTCTGCGCTTGCTAAAGAGTTGAATGTTGTTCTGCCGCTCTCTTTTTTTGAGCGTGCCGGCAATACGCGTTTTAATTCGCTGGTCGTCATTGATGCGGATGGAACAGTGGGTAAAACCTACCGTAAGACCCATATTCCACAGAACCCGGGTTATGAAGAGAAATACTATTTCAGCCCTGGAGATACCGGTTTTATGGTTCATGAAACCCGCTTCGGTTGCATCGGTGTTGGCATCTGCTGGGATCAATGGTTCCCCGAAGCTGCACGGATAATGGCTCTGATGGGGGCGGAGATAATTTTCTATCCTACCGCCATTGGCAGTGAGCCTGCCGATCCTGATTATGACAGCGCACCTCACTGGAGGAATGTTATGAAGGGCCACGCCGGGGCTAATCTTGTCCCTGTTGCTGCCTCAAACAGGATAGGTCAGGAGACCGAGGGCGACACACCGATCAGATTCTATGGTTCCTCATTTATCAGCAATGAGTTTGGAGAACTGGTTGCTGATGCGGATAGGACAAGTGAATCGGTTCTGCTGGCGACATTTGATCTTGATCGCGTGGCTAAGCACCGTGATCAGTGGGGGCTTTTCAGAGACCGCCGACCAGAGCTGTACGAGGGAGTGTTATCATTTAATTTAAAATAAATGGCAACAGGCTGTGCAAACAGCCTGTTTTATGTTTTTCTGAAACGGAGTAACAGACGATGACGTAGTCAGTTAAAGCGGATATAGATATGCAGGTACCACTGATTAGCAACAATGAGATTAAAGAACTTTTTGATCTGAGTGCGCAGGCGGTGGACAGTCTGGGTTGTGATGAACTACCCATAGTGCTTTCACGAATCTGTGAATATATCTCCGCTTATGACACGATGATGGTGTATGCCTTTGTTAAAGACGAGGTTCCTCAACCCCTGTTTAATAACTTTAAGATAAAAGAGATAAATAACTGCTGGGTTCCCTATTTTGAAGGGGCCTATCTGTTAGATCCCTTTTATGAACTGTCTAAACAAAAGGTGGATGACGGCTTCTATCATCTGCGGGATATCGCCCCGGATGATTTCTTTGAAAGTGAGTATTTCAATAGCTTCTTTCGCCCTACCCGGCTGCGGGATGAAACCACTCTGATTGTTAATCTGAATGAGAATGTACAGGTACACCTGTCTCTGGGGTTGCGAGATAATCAGGCTTCGCTAACTACCAATGATCTGCATCGTCTTGATCTTATCGCCGGGTTGCTGATCGCACTGACCCGAAGTCACTGGCCGGATATCAAACCCGATCAGCCTCAGGGTATCGGGCGGGTGGGGGCTCATCTGGAAAACGCTTTCTCTCTGTTTGGTTCATCCTGCCTGAGCGAACGGGAGTGTGAAATTGTGCGCTATATCCTGCGGGGCCATTCGAGTAAATCCATCGCCCGGTTGCTGGATATCAGTCCGGAAACCGTTAAAGTCTACCGCAAGCGGGTCCACCAGAAGTTAGATATTACCTCTCACGGTGAACTGTTTTCAATTTTCCTGAAATGCCTGAAAACAACGCCGGTAGGCTCCACAGCAGATCCATTAACCTTTATTAAGGTCTGATATTTGTTGCGCAGCGGGAGCGTTTCTCGACACTGACTATTTACCGATACAGAATGAGCTGAAGATCCGTCCCAGCAGATCATCGGAACTGAATTCGCCGGTGATCTCACTCAGATGTTGCTGTGCCTGGCGCAGGTCTTCGGCCAGCAACTCTCCGGCACCGCCGTAGATCAGCTGTTCCTGTCCGGTGAGGAGTAAACTCTCTGCCCGGTTCAGGGCATCGATATGGCGACGCCGGGCAAGAAAGCCACCCTCAGTGGTATTGGCATAGCCCATACAATCTTTCAGATGCTGGCGCAGGTTATCCACGCCGATATCTGCCTTGGCTGAGAGAGAGATCAGCGTATGGCCCTTATGTTCACCGATAACCGGCTGTTCCGAGGTCAGGTCACATTTGTTGCGGATAACGGTGATCTTACTTCTGTCTTCCAGACGGCTGACAAACTCTGGCCAGATCTGTTCCGGGTCATCCGTCGCAGTCGTAGTACCATCCACCATCAATAGCACCCGGTCTGCCTTCTGTATCTCATCCCAGGCGCGGCTGATGCCGATCCGTTCAACCTCATCGGGGGCATCGCGCAGGCCCGCAGTATCAATAATATGCAGGGGCATACCATCGATATGGATATGCTCGCGCAGTACATCCCGTGTGGTGCCGGCAATATCGGTGACAATCGCTGACTCTTTACCCGCCAGTGCATTCAGCAGACTGGACTTACCCGCATTGGGTCGTCCGGCGATCACCACATTCATCCCTTCACGGATGATACTGCCCTGCCGGGCTTCCTGCTTAACCTCGGATAGCTTATCGATGATCCGTTGCAGATCCCCGGCGACCTTACCATCAGCGAGAAAGTCGATCTCCTCTTCCGGGAAGTCGATAGCGGCTTCCACATAGATACGCAGCTGAGTCAGCGCTTCAACCAGCTGATGCACCCGCTCGGAGAAGGCCCCCTGCAGGGACTTCAGAGCGCAGCGGGCCGCTTGCTCTGAACTGGAGTCGATCAGATCTGCGATCGCTTCGGCCTGAGTCAGATCCAGCTTGTCATTAAGAAACGCCCGTTCAGAAAACTCTCCGGGATTGGCCAGCCGCGCACCGCACTCCACTACCCGGCGCAGGATAAAGTCCATGATAATCGGGCCACCATGGCCCTGAAGCTCCAGTACATCCTCTCCGGTAAAGGAGTTAGGGCCGGGAAAATAGAGCGCTATCCCCTGATCCAGTTGATTGTTATCGGCATCGAAGAAGGGCCCGTAATGGGCATAACGGGGCTTCGGCACAAACCCCACCACCTGCTGGGCAATCGTTGCAGCCAGCTTTCCTGAAACCCGGACAATACCCACACCTCCGCGTCCCGGCGGCGTGGCTTGTGCGGCGATGGTGTCCTGGTTTATCAGCGTCATTGAAGCCTCGGAAACGTTATATAGGTGCTTTGTTATAAGCGCTTTATTATTTGCTTTGAGAAAGAGGGGATTTTATCACAACTCAGACGCAGCTTCGCTTAAGTAGCCAGAACGGCACTGCGTGCTCGCTAATCGTTAGAAAAAGCCTGCAATCGTGCTATTGCCAAAACGTTGAGAGGCGCTTAAGTTTTTTCTAGCAAGCGACGTAGTCGTGTCTAACCACTAGCAGGAAATGGAGTTTCCGTTCTAGCTATTTAATTAAGCGAAGCGAAAAAAAGGCCTCATCAGAGGCCTTTTTACTTCGTTAGTGAAGGCTTACTTACTCGAACCTTCACCCTCAATCTGTTTGTTAATCAGGTACTGTTGTGCAATCGACAGAATGTTGTTTACCAGCCAGTACAGTACCAGACCAGCCGGGAACCAGAGGAAGAAGAAGGTGAAGACGATTGGCAGCATCTTCATAATCTTCGCCTGCATTGGATCGGGAGGGGTCGGGTTCAGCAGTTGCTGAATAAACATCGTTGCACCCATCAGGATGGGCAGCATGAAGTATGGGTCCATCACTGACAGGTCATTGATCCACAGTGCAAACGGCGCATGACGCAGTTCAACCGACTCCATCAGTGTCCAGTACAGGGCGATGAATATTGGCATCTGCGCGACAATAGGCAGGCAGCCACCCAGTGGGTTGATCTTCTCTTTTTTGTACAGTTCCATCATCGCCTGAGACATCTTCTGACGGTCATCGCCATACAGCTCTTTCAGGCGGGTCATCTCCGGGCCGAACTTGCGCATTTTAGCCATCGATTTGAATGCTTTGGCATTCACCTGGAACAGCAGGGCTTTAACGATGATGGTGATGAAGATGATCGATACACCCCAGTTACCCACAAAGCTATGAATGGTTTTCAGCAACCAGGATAACGGTGTGGCGATGAACCAGAGAATGCCGTAATCAACCGTCAGATCCAGGTTAGGCGCGGCTTGCTCCAGCAGATCGGTCTCTTTTGGTCCGGCGTAGAAACCAGCGCTGACGGTTTTAGTTTCGCCTGGGGCTACCGTAAACTCAGGGGAGACAAACCCTGCAATATAGTTGCCGTTACTTACCCGGCTGCTATAGCTATTTTCCTCATCCGCCGCAGGAATCCAGGCACTGAGGAAATAGTGCTGGGACATCGCGACCCACCCCCCCAGACTGGTTTTCTTCACATTGGCTTCATCCAGTTTTTTGAACGAATACTTGTCGTAGTGTTCATCCGTCGTTGAGAACACGGCACCCAGAAATGCCTGCATCCCCATACTGGTGGTTTGTGAAGGGTCTTTAGAACCGTCACGTTTGATCTGACCAAACAGCTTGGCCTGCCACGCGTCAGCAGAACCGTTGTTGATCAGAAAATCCTGTTCAATCTTGTAGTTGCCCTTGGTAAAGACGAAGCGCTTAGTTACCACGACGCCATCTTCACCCGTATGTACCAGGTCAACCGTCAGCTTGTCACCTTCCAGCTGATAGCTGTTTTTGGCTGTGGTGTATTGTGGCCGACCCCCTTTTTTAGCGTCGAGGCCATCTTTACCGATCAGACCACTCTGAGAAACATAGGTACGATTACCGTTCTGCTCCAGCAATACAAAAGGCTTATCATCATTCAGCGCTGCTTTATGTTTCGGCAGAGTCAGCTCGATAATATCGCCACCTTTGGTATCGATCAGCAGTTCCAGCACATCGGTCTTAACGGAAATCAGTTGCTGCTGTGCTGCAGTAACGGCTGCTTTAGCGTCGGGCAGATCGCTATTAACAGAAGCATCGGCGACCGTCGGCAGATCACTTCCTTCATTAGCAACCGTATCAGTGCTGGACTGGTAAGCTGAAACAGACTCGGTCTGGGCAACCGCTACCGGTTTAACCCCGTAGTCCTGGTTCCATTGAAGCACCAGCATATAGGAGATAATTGCCAGTGCTGCGATCAATATAATGCGCTGTACATCCATGGTTTCTGGACCATTCAGTTATAAGTTTTAAGTTGATTTGTCAGATTTTGCCTTGGCTCGGCCAATCAGTCGCTTCCAGCTCTTTGAAATAAGGGCCTGAACGTCGCTGTTATCAATATCTCCCAGACCCTGTCTGGCCAGAATGACGATATCGACATTAGGCAGCGTATGCTGATTAAGACGGAAAGACTCGCGAATGATACGCCGAACGCGGTTACGATTAACAGCTAAACGGATATTTTTTTTGGAGAAGACAAAGCCGACACGGGGGTGATCAAGATCGTTTGGACGGGCAAGGATCAACAGATGCTTATCTGAAACCTTGAGGCTGGCTCGGCTGAATACCTGTTTAAAATCCCCGCCGGTTAAAAGTCTTAACTGGCGGGGATAGCTGAATTCATTCATTCAGAGAGCCTGACAGGCAAAAATTTATGCTGACAGACGCTTACGGCCTTTAGCACGACGACGGTTAATTACCGCACGGCCGTTTTTAGTTGCCATACGTGCACGGAAACCGTGTGTACGTTTACGCTTAAGGTTACTTGGTTGAAATG
Organism: Amphritea sp.; assembly: GCF_050300915.1. Classification (GTDB taxonomy): domain Bacteria; phylum Pseudomonadota; class Gammaproteobacteria; order Pseudomonadales; family Balneatricaceae; genus Amphritea. Next base: position 17,823 of record NZ_JBNKYN010000047.1, on the reverse strand, counting down.
TTCTTTTCATTGGTCAGTCCTACTAACATACAGTGTGGTGGTATCAGTAAGGTTGGCTGAATCCCACGGTCAAAAACAGACGCGAAATTGTAGAGAAAACATATCCGCTTTGCAAACAATTCCTTTAAAGAAACCTAAAAAAGCGATATCAGCTGCATTGCTGTCAGACTTTGTGTTCAGTTGAAGTCGTTTTTTCGCCCGGATGACACCTCTCTATGATTTTATTCAGATATGCACAATAATTTGTTACTAACTTAATTTAATCTATTAAAAACAATAAAATAGCCTGTTGATAGGTCTGAATATTAACTGTTTTTAAAGTATGGATAGTTTTTTGCTGCTTGCCCTGTTTCCCCCGTAACCTGTGGATTTATTGCTAATTGATTGAAAAACATGCAGAAAAGAATTAGTAACAGATTGCTTCAAACTGTGGATAAGCGGCCGGTTAAAGGGTATTATCTGCTGATATTTTTTATGTTTATGCTCTTGTTCTCGATCACTCCGTAGTAGTGAAAACAGAGGATGTTTAAGGATTAGCTATGTCGGCTGAGTTGTGGGAACAGTGTCTTCAGAATCTTCAGGATGAGTTCCCCTCACAACAATACAACACTTGGATCAGGCCCCTGAAGGTGTCAGATGAATCTGATAGCGGGCTGGTGTTGCTGGCGCCTAATCGTTTTGTTAAAGACTGGGTAAGCGACAAATACCTGAAGCGGATTCGTGAGATCGTCAATACGGTCAGTGGCGATATCGCCGCCAAGGTGAGCATTGATATTGCCGGTCGTGCAAATGGGTTTGCCCAGAGGCCGGTGCGCCCGGCACCTCCGCCGACCGCAACCCGTCGTTCCGCCAGCCGTTTTGATGATAATGAATCGTTCTCGTCCGCCCCCTCTGCGCGTAACACTCAGGCGGTAGCCTCTGTGGATATGGCGCCAGCGGTGGAGGAAAACACCCCTTATCAGCTGGCGATTGATGACAGCAGCTTTCAACCGATCAACCATCGGGAAATTATTGTTCCACCGTCGGCCCTGTCATCCTCTTCGCGCAACGTCGATGTCGAAGGCAGCGTGCGGCACCAGTCCAACCTGAATCAATCGTTTACCTTTAACTCCTTCGTTGAGGGTAAGTCCAACCAGCTGGCGCTTGCAGCCGCACAGCAGGTGGCGGATAACCCGGGCGGTTCGTATAACCCACTGTTTATCTACGGTGGCGTGGGTCTGGGTAAAACCCACCTGATGCATGCGGTGGGCATGGAGATGTTGCAGCGTAACCCCAAGGCTAAGATCGTCTACCTGCACTCTGAACGCTTTGTGGCGGACATGGTGAAGGCGCTGCAACTGAACGCCATTAATGACTTTAAGCGTTATTACCGTTCGGTTGATGCGCTGCTGATCGATGATATTCAGTTTTTTGCCGGTAAGGAGCGTTCACAGGAGGAGTTTTTCCACACCTTCAATGCCCTGCTGGAGGGTGGTCAGCAGATGATCCTCACCAGTGACCGCTATCCGAAAGAGATTAACGGTGTTGAAGAGCGGCTGAAATCCCGCTTTGGCTGGGGGCTGACCGTTGCGATTGAGCCTCCAGAGCTGGAAACCCGGGTGGCGATCCTGATGAAGAAGGCTCAGGAGGCGCAGGTTCGCCTGCCGGATGATGCGGCATTCTTCCTGGCACAGAAAATTCGTTCCAATGTCCGGGAGCTTGAAGGTGCACTGAAACGGGTGATCGCCAATGCCCATTTCACCGGAAACGCAATAACCACACCTTTTATTAAAGAATCACTGAAAGACCTGCTGGCATTGCAGGATAAACAGGTTAGTATTGATAACATTCAGCGGGTTGTAGCCGATTACTATAAGATCAAAGTATCGGACCTGCTTTCGAAACGACGCAGCCGTTCTGTAGCCCGGCCAAGACAGGTTGCTATGACCCTGTCTAAAGAGCTGACCAATCACAGTTTGCCTGAGATTGGCGATGCTTTTGGTGGGCGGGACCACACCACGGTACTGCATGGTTGTCGTAAAGTAGCTTCGCTGCGTGAGACCGATACGGATATAAGAGAGGATTATCAGAATCTGTTGCGTCATCTGACCGCGTAACAGGCTGATCAATTAAGGGTAGCAAAAAGATGAAATTTGTTATTTCGCGAGAAGCGCTAATTAAACCTCTGCAGTTGGTTGCAGGCGTAGTGGAACGTCGTCAGACTCTGCCAGTGCTTTCCAATATCCTGCTGGTTGCCGAGGGCGATCAACTGTCGATGACCGGTACCGACCTGGAAGTTGAACTGGTGGGTCGGGTGCAGCTGGATGAACCGGCGGAAGCGGGCTCAATTACCGTTCCGGCACGCAAGCTGATGGATATCTGTAAATCCCTGCCAGACTCTGCCCAGATCGAACTGACCCTCACCGGCCAGAAGATGGTGATCAAAGCGGGCCGCAGCCGTTTCACTCTCTCTACCCTGCCAGCGGCTGAGTTTCCCAATGTTGAAGATAGCCCGGAATCCTTTGAGCTGGATGTACTGCAGAGCCAGTTACGCCATCTGATTGACCAGACCGGTTTCTCCATGGCGCAGCAGGATGTGCGTTATTACCTCAATGGTATGTTGCTGGAGATCACCGAGAACAGCCTGCGCGCTGTATCTACTGATGGTCACCGTCTGGCAACCAGTGTCGCGCAGGTCGACACCAACGGTCCGGCAAACCATCAGTTTATCGTGCCCCGTAAAGGTATTCTCGAACTGGCCCGTCTGTTACAGAGCGGTGATGATCAGGTAAAACTGGTGGTGGGTGCCAACCATATCCGCGCCCATGCCGGTGACTTCACCTTTACCTCGAAGCTGGTTGACGGCAAGTTCCCCGATTATCAGCGGGTTATTCCTCAGGGTGGCGACAAGTTTATGCTGGGCACCCGTCAGGAGCTGCGCCAGGTGTTCAGCCGTATCGCGATTCTGTCGAACGAAAAATACCGTGGTGTGCGCCTGTCGCTGACCAACGGTTATCTGCAGGTAATGGCCAATAACCCCGAGCAGGAAGAAGCGGAAGAAACCGTTGCTGTGGATTATGAAGGCGATACCCTGGAGATCGGCTTTAACGTTAACTACCTGCTGGATGTGCTGTCGATTGTCAGCTCTGAAGTGGTTCGTTTTACCCTGGCCGATTCTAACAGCAGTGCACTGATCGAGGGGCTGGATGACGCCAACTCCCTCTACGTTGTCATGCCGATGCGGATGTAATCCTCGCAGGGGGCCACTGGCCCCCTTCTTTATAGCGTTCGCCTCAATACAGCCGATATGCCGATAACCCAACTCAATATCCGTGCGGTTCGCAATATCAGCGACCTGACCCTGTCACCCTCCTCCAGCATCAATATTATCCACGGCGCCAATGGCAGTGGTAAAAGCAGTGTGCTTGAAGCGATCCACCTGCTGGGTCTGTGCCGCTCGTTCCGCACCAATAAACTTAATCATCTGATTCAGACCGGCTCACAGCGTTGTACGGTGTTTGCCCAGCTGGATGCAATGGGCAGCGGTGTTAGTCAGCCGCTGGGTGTCGAGCGCAATCTGGAGAGCGATTGCCGCATCCGTTATGCCGGTAACAACATCGATATCACCACCCTCGCTGAGCTGTTACCCATTCAGGTGATCAACTCAGAAACCTTCATGATTCTGGAGGGCAGTCCGGCCATCAGACGGCAGTTTTTAGACTGGGGTGCATTTCATTCCAATCCAGAATTTATAAGGCTTTGGCGTGGTTTCAGGCGGGTATTAAAACAGAGAAATTCTCTGCTGAAATATGGTAAAATCGAGCAACGGATTCGGGCGGTCTGGGACCGGGAATTTATTACCTATGCTGAACAGCTAAATACGCTCCGCGAACTGTATATTGAAGCATTAAAACCCGAATTTGATCTGATTCTTGCTGACCTGCTTGAGGGCGTCAGCATCGATCTGAGTTTTAGTCCCGGATGGGATAAAAAACGCGGCCTTGATCAGGTGCTGGATGACAACTTTGAACGCGATCTGCGCCAGGGTTATACCAGTGCCGGTCCACAACGGGCTGACCTGCGGCTTAAGGTTGAGGGTCACACCGCTTCAGAACGTCTCTCAAGGGGGCAGAAAAAAGTGGTGGTGAGCGCCCTTAAGCTGGCGCAGGGCGTTTTATTTTACAAGTTGAACAGTCGGGCCTGCATCTATCTGATTGATGACCTTCCGTCAGAGCTGGATCAGAACCATAGCCGACTGTTCTGTAACTATTTAGAAAAAACCGCCAGCCAGTGTTTCATTACCTGTGTTGATCGGGATGCGCTGACCGGTTACTGGTCCGATAAGGCCGAGCTGCGTTTTTTCAACCTACAAGAAGGGTGCGTTTAGCACTCAGTAAGACAGCCAGGAGATCTGAATGAGCGGCGAAAATCACGAATACGATTCTTCCAGTATTAAAGTCCTTAAAGGGCTTGATGCGGTTCGTAAGCGCCCGGGAATGTACATAGGCGATACCGACGATGGTACTGGTCTGCATCACATGGTTTTCGAGATTGTGGATAACTCGATCGATGAAGCTCTGGCTGGCTACTGTAGCGAAGTTAAGGTGGTTATCCACGGGGATAACAGCGTCACGGTGTCAGACAATGGCCGGGGCATCCCCACCGATATGCACGAAGAGGAAGGTGTATCGGCTGCAGAGGTTATCATGACCGTACTGCATGCCGGTGGTAAGTTTGATGATAACTCCTATAAAGTCTCTGGTGGTCTGCACGGTGTGGGTGTCTCTGTGGTTAACGCCCTGTCCGCTGAGCTGCGACTGACCATCCGCCGTAAAGGTGAAGTGTTTGAGCAGACCTACCGTCACGGGGTGCCGGATGAGCCACTGAAAGTCGTCGGTCAGACCGAAACCTCTGGTACATCGGTACGTTTCTGGCCCTCTGAAGAGACTTTCCACAATCAGCTGGAGTTTAGGTTCGATATCCTGGCGAAACGACTGCGGGAGCTTTCCTTCCTCAACTCCGGTGTGGCGATCCGCCTGAAGGATGAACGTAGCGGCGAGGAGGAGTTGTTTGCTTACGAAGGCGGTCTGAGCTCCTTTGTGGATTACCTCAACACCAACAAAACCCCCGTCAACAAGATGTTTCATATCAACGTCATGCATGAGAACGGTGTTGGCGTTGAAGTGGCGATGCAGTGGAACGATAGCTATCAGGAAAATATCCACTCCTTTACCAACAACATTCCTCAGCGTGATGGCGGCACCCATCTGTCCGGCTTCCGTACCGCCCTCACCCGTGCTCTGAATAACTACATTGAAGCCGAAAAGCTCAATAAAAATGCTAAGGGCACGACTACGGGTGATGACTGTCGTGAAGGTCTTACCGCCATCGTATCGGTTAAAGTGCCCGACCCTAAATTCTCCTCCCAGACCAAGGACAAACTGGTCTCCTCTGAGGTGAAAACCGCCGTTGAGCAGGCGATGTATGAACAGCTTAACGATTACCTGCAGGAAAACCCCCAGGACGCTAAAGCGGTCGTCTCGAAGATGATTGATGCCGCCCGTGCCCGTGAAGCGGCGCGTAAAGCCCGGGAGATGACCCGCCGTAAAGGTGCCCTGGATATCGCCGGACTGCCCGGAAAACTGGCCGACTGCCAGGAGAAAGACCCGGCCCTCTCTGAAATCTACCTGGTGGAGGGTGATTCTGCGGGCGGCTCAGCCAAACAGGGTCGCAACCGTAAGTCTCAGGCGATTCTGCCGCTGAAGGGTAAGATCCTCAACGTCGAGAAAGCCCGGTTTGACAAGATGCTGGCTTCCGCTGAAGTCGGCACCCTGATTACCGCACTGGGCACCGGTATCGGCCGGGAAGAGTTTAACGCCGACAAACTGCGTTACCACTCCATCATTATCATGACCGATGCCGACGTGGATGGATCGCACATCCGCACCCTGCTGCTGACCTTCTTCTTCCGGCAGATGCCAGAAATTATCGAGCGCGGCCATGTGTTTATCGCCCAGCCGCCACTGTACAAAATCAAGAAAGGTAAGCAGGAACAGTATCTGAAAGATGATGATGCCCTGGAAAACTACCTGCTGCAGGGCGCGCTGGAAGGCGCATCGATGCATGTGAATGCCGAAGCCCCACCGATCAGCGGCACCGGTCTGGAAGAGATCGTAAACCGCTATCGTGCGGTGGATAAGATGCTTGTGCGTCTGTCCCGCCTCTATCCCGAGCCGATTCTGCGGCAGATGGTCTATACCTCACGCTTGACAACCGAACAGCTGAAAGATGAACAGACTGTGGCAGAGTGGATCGATAAAGTGTGTGACGGTCTGGGCGACAGCCTGGATGGAGGTGATGTTTACACCTCCTCCGCCGCTGAGGATATGGAACATCAGGGCATCTTCCTGCCCAGCGTTAAGGTGATCCAGCACGGCGTCAGCCACCACTACACCTTCGACCAGTCCTTCTTCGAATCGAAAGATTACGCTGCTCTCACCAATCTGGGCGAAACCCTGGATGGCCTGCTGGAAGAGACTGCCTACTTCAAACGCGGTGAGCGCACCCTTGCCACCACGGAGTTCACTACCGGTCTTAACTGGCTGATGGAACAGTCCAAGCGTGGCTACTACATCCAGCGCTATAAGGGATTGGGCGAGATGAACCCGGAACAGCTGTGGGAAACCACCATGGACCCGGAACAGCGCCGTATGCTGCGCGTCACCATTGACGATGCCATCGCCGCCGACCTGCTATTCACCACCCTGATGGGCGATGAAGTAGAACCGCGCCGTGATTTCATCGAAACTAATGCGCTGAATGTGTCCAATCTGGATATTTGATGGGTCATTTAGGGTGATATAAACGAAGAAGCAGCCGAAATGGCTGCTTTTTTATGTCTGAATATTGCTTGGGTTGGAGCAACTTAATATCGAATAATAGTCTTAATAATCTAAAAACCGCCCACTGCCTGGTCGGCTTAGCCAATTTCCCTGCGAATTTTCTTTTCCAAAGGTATGGAAAAACTCCAATCCTCGGTTTTATAGAGGGATCATCAATGAGCGAGATTGTTGATTCGGTTAATGAGTTGAGTTCTCTTTGAGGTACTCTTAGGTAAAAGGGCTTTGACCCCTTTAATTGCTTGACCCCTTTAATTGACCCCTTTAATTTTTCATCTCAGGTTAAAAGAACAGATACAGAGCGTTTGAACTGAAGGGTGAAAGCTCAATCTCACCAGTCAAAAATGCTAAAACGAACAGGGCAGGCTGCGATAGATGGATACTTTTATGTCAAAATGTCTAATCCGACAGTCTCGTTAGCCGCTCTACTTTTCTTAAAAGCTTGTATCGAGGTAAAGCGACGATTGCGGATTATATAGAGCTTAGAGAGTGTGAGGTGGTTTAGACTATGACAGTATGTAGGCTATGATTTCCTACTTAGTCTATGCGGTGTATCTTAGTAGACAGTGTTTGACATTATTACCCTATACTGACAATATATATATGTCAGTACAGACCGGAACCTTAAAGTGTATCTTAGACAACTAGGTATGGTTTAAGGGGTATTGATGTCGGTGGAGGCACCCCCAGCCTGTGTGCGGGATAACCTAATCAAAAGAGCAGACCGATTTGATTTTACAAAAAGGCATCCAATGGATGCCTTTTTTGTGTCTAGGTTATCCTTTTTTCCTTTTTAGTAGATAGTTTCCTTTTACGCGCTCTGAAAGAAGGTAGCTCAATTTGTACTTTTTTCCATTAGGGAATGTGCCCCACTGATCTTTTTCATAAGCAGAGACTACTTTAACCTTTAAGTAATTATCTATATCTTGTGGCTTCCTTATTTCTAAGAACATGACATAGTCAACAGTGTTTATATAGTAATAACATTCTATATTTTTCTTATTATAGTATGCGGTGATGTATGATTGTTGCTTAGCTAGCTCAGACCTAATAATGCCTGGCAGGTCTTTGCTTGCTTCATATCTGCTTGCACTGAAATATCTATGATCATTAATTCGCTCAGCCCATTGGAACTTCTGCCCAGTCTCTTTGTCATCTGTAAATGTATGATGGCCGAAGTGGACAAGTATTTTTGTTTCAACTCCATCTACCTGCGTTACCATCTCAAAAGCATGCAAATGCTCTAAACAATGTTTTACATCATTGTTCCAAATATGTGTCCAGTTCATATCCATCAAACTCTAAATAAGTTCGATTAGTATAATCGCTTTGTTGCTTTGAAAAATTCTGATTTTGAAAAAATAATATGTGTTTATATATACAGCCTGTAAATTAATACGGGATCAAAGGGTCTGGGGATCAAAGGGTCAGAGTCATTGATTCAAACTTAACAACACTGCTCCTTGATGCTTTAGCCGTGCTGAGCATTGGCCCTTCTCCCCTCCGTTATCGCTTTATCTCTGTGCCCTCGGTGTCCTCTGTGGTGAGTTTAGTGGGTGTGTTACCACCGGGGTTAGTCAGCTTTTGTTGCTGGGCCGGAATTAAAGAGGTCAAAGCGCTTATTCTAGGGGAGGTTTACAGTGTCTTCTGTGGTGAGTTTAGTGTAACGATATTTCTGTAGGACGATGAATAGTAATAACTATTCCATCGGCCATAACCCTGACGAGACTGGCTTTGTCTTCTGTTGATGGGAAAAATCACATTATGCTATTTTGTAGTATACTACTCAGTAGTATAGTTATGAGAGCCTTATGGATAAGGAAGACTTGGGTGACACGGATTTTCTTAACGAAAAAGTTTGCTAAATGGTCCGGTGATGTTGGTTTGGCAGATGAAAAGCTCGAAAGCACCATCACTGAAATTGAAAATGGACTTATTGATGCAGATCTGGGCGGCTCTGTTTTTAAGAAGCGTATTGGCATTAATGGGCAGGGTAAAAGTGGTAGTCTACGCACCATTATTGGGTTTAAAGAGGGTGAAAGAGCTTTCTTCCTTTACGGCTTTCCCAAAGGTGAACGAGATAATATCACTAAGAAAGAAAAAGCAGCACTTAAGGAAATGGCCAAAGTGTATTTCGAGCTGAATATTCAGCAGCTGAAGATAGCTCTGGAGAGTGCTGCAATACGCGAGATAACAAGGCGTTCTGAGGAGAAACCGTCATGAGTGATATTCTTAACTCCATACACGAAGATATGATCGTTCTGTATGACAGTGGAGCGGTGGATGAGATTACTATGCGCAACTTTGATGCGCTATGTCTGACACCTGTCCCAACCTATACTCCAGAACGAATCAAAGCGGTCCGGGAAAAAAACCATGTCAGCCAGTCTGTGCTGGCCGCTTACCTGTGCGTTACTGTCAAAGCGGTGCAGCGGTGGGAGCAAGGTACCTCTAAACCTTCTGGTGCAACGGCTAAATTGCTGGCTATCGCAGAAAAAAAAGGCCTGCAGGCGATTGCTTAATGGTTACCCGAAGTAGCAGATAAGGGGGAGAGATTTTTTTCCGTATGACGATGAATAGCGGTAACCCTTCCATAAACCGACGCTCCTGCTCTCAATTTTCTAAGGTACGCTTGCTCAGGCCCAGAATGGTTGCAAATTTTTCCTGAGAAACGCCCAAACGCTCACGAATAGCCTTAACCTCAGGGTCAGGAAAATCAAAGATACGAGATGCTTTTTTGCTCTCTTTTACAATCTTATCCATCTGCTGGACGCTATCTGAAAGCTCATTAAACATTTCATCATTCATTCATGCCTCCTTTCAACTATGGTTTCCAATATTGCCCCTGATGCTTTAGTCGTGCTGAGCGTTGGCCTTACTTTCCTCTGTTATCGCTTTATCTCTGTGCCCTCGGTGTCCTCTGTGGTGAGTTTAGTGTAACGATACTAGCCTGCCGACCGGTTATCCCGTTACCAGCCTCCCCCGCTTTTCTGCCAGCCCAATGGTTACCCTGCAGCCAGAGTTAAACAGTAAGTAGTCGTTTTCCACACCATCGGAGAAGATAACCCCATTCTCCGGCATCATGGATTCTAAACTCAGTGGTTTGTTCAGGCTTACCTCACCAAATACTAATGAGGTGGATGAGGTTCGGCTGGGGAAAGGTTCCCGCACGGCAAATTGCAGTTTCGGTGCACTCCAGTCAAATCCACCCTGTAGAGGGTGGTTCTGAGTGCCGGTTTCTTTCATGACGCCAACAGCACCGGCCAAGACAGACGCAAACCAGCCGGTAGAGCCAAACCCTGTGGAGACGATGATTCCCGACGAGGATTGCTGTTCCGTCTGCCCGTCCCAGGTCAGGGAATAACGGGCCGAGGTGTGACTTTTTGGCCCGATAAACAGGTCATTGATGGCTAACAGGGTCTGCCCATCATTGGTTCGCGCTTGGGCAAAGGTGATCTCATTAACCGTTGATTGTCCTTTGCTGACGGTGCTGATAACGCTGTTCAGGTCTTTCGTTTCGAAAGGCAGCAGGATGCCATCCCAGCGCTGAGGATCAGGGTTGATGGCGATCACCGGCTGTCCGTCGAGGTATTTCAGGGTGTTTGCCACCAGACCGTCCTGGCCAATCACCACGACCACATCATCAGGCCCGAACTGGAAACTGGGCAGGTATTGACGGCTGAGGGACTGAAACCGCCCACGGGCTTTTAATACCTGCTCTATCTCCTGTACGCGCTGTCGGTAAAGATCATGTTCGGCCAGATAGTCACTGGGATCAGCCTGATTGTGTTCGAGGTAGAATTGCGCCTGAGGCCAGGTATTAAACCGCCCTACCAGCTCTTCCAGCCTTGTTTTTCGCCATACCAGTACATAGCGGGTTTGATTTGTCGTAGTCATTATCCGGCCTTTTTCATCAGTTGAGAAAACAGATCTGGAGAGATATTTAACTCTCCAATTTTCGCGGCGTTTTGTGCTAAAGAATCGAAAGCAAAAGCGAACAGCTGATCGGCCTGCATGTTGCCCATTGCCATGGCTTTGAGGTTTTCCACGGGGATGCTTTGATAGGCTTTCAGTTGCGCTTCAATCGCGTAGGCCTGTGTTTGCGCTTCAATTTTTCCGTTTTTAGCATTCAGTTGTACCAGCTCGATTCGCTGACTTTCCGCTTCGATATCGGCCTGAAGTCTCTCTTGTTCGATCTCCTTACGCGCTCTCATCAGGTTGCGCTCGTTGGTAACCTGTTCCTGTTTAATTTCCTGCTCTTTTTTCTGCACTTCCAGATCGGTTTGTAACTCGGCTTCCCGGATGGTTCTTTCCTGTTCTACTGCTGCTTTACGACGCAGATAGATGGCGTCATCCGCTTCTTTGAGAATTGATTCCCGGGCTTCCGCTTCCAGTGCCCGGACGGTTTCCGGCGCGGGGGTAATGCCGGTAATACTCAGATCCACCACCTCGATGCCCAGGGTCTGCAGTGCCGGTTCATCTGCCAGCCCCTGCTGAGTGTTCGTCATGAGTTGTTTCGTCAGTTTCAGGGCTTCTCTCAGTTTGACGGCCTGTATATCTGCCTGAAAGCGGTTCTGTACGAAGCGGATCATGCGATCATCTAAGCGCAAAGGGTCTTCTGTTGTGTAACGATTTTCTCTGGGGCTCACGGTGTAGTTCATCACCTCCGCCAACTGGTCGGGGTTAACAATCCGATAACTCAGCTGCCCCTGAACCCGCACCTCCTGGAAGTCGTCCGTCTGTAGGTTGAAGATAAATGAGGCTTCCTGCACGCTGGTCGGCACACAGGCTATGGAGGCTGTTGCCGGGTTATACCAGAAACTGATGCCCTGGCCTTTTCGGCGGACTTTTCCGTTGGCTGTTTTAATGGCGTAAGTTGCAGCGTCGGCTTTAAAGAATTTAATTCCAAACATGATTGTCTCTCCTTTTTAATAGTGTCTTTATGTCACTAATATAAATAGTGGCTTATGGTCACTTATTGTGTCAAGCACTAAGTGACAAAAAGATACAAATTAATTAGAATGGCGTTATCCCCTTCTAAACCCTAAAGCAGCCTGAATATGTCAGAACCATCAGTAATCGATGAAGCAACTTACCTGCAGCAATATGACCCTAAGCAGTTCGATAGCCCTTTGGTGACCGTCGACGCTGCACTGTTTACCTATCATGATGGCGTGTTGAAGGTGCTGCTGGTGGAACGGGCGAGCCATCCGGAGCTGGGAAAATGGGGGTTACCGGGGGGCTTTATCGATGTCCATCGGGTGGCTGATCTGACACAGGCGATTAATGGTGTCATTGAGGATAAAACCGGAATAACCGCGCCCTACCTTGAGCAGTTGGCCAGCTATGGCAACAACCGGCGCGACAAACGGGGCTGGTCGGTTACGGTCAGTTATACCGCGCTGATGGCTTATCAGGCCTGCGAGGTCAGAATAGCAACGGTGGCTGATGCGCAGTGGGTTGATGTTGAACAACTGCCAGAGATGACACTGGCGTTTGATCATATGACGATCATTGAGGCTGGGCGTGAAAGGCTAAAGCAAAAAGCGCTCTACTCTATCGTGCCCGCTTACGCCCTGGCGGAGGAGTTTACTTTTCCTGAGTTGCAACACCTGCATGAGCTGCTCATTGGCAAACCGTTGCAAAAGCGTTCGTTTCGTCGCCGTATTGAACAGGCAAATCTTTTGGAAGATACCGGTAAGTTTCGCAAAGACGCTGGGAGACCGGCTATTTTATACCGCCTTACAGCAGATGCTGAGCAGTACCGTTTTGTCCGAAATTTAGAAGATTAAGTCTGTTGGTTATGCCTGGCGTAGCTCAATTTCTCTACCCTTGGCATATCCCGGAATAGCTTTTGCCCTGTCCCTGCTGACCGTTTGAGGGTGACCAATCGCCCGCTTTTGTTCTGTAAGACACAGAATGACCGTCAGGTGTCAGGCGGTCTTGCGTTGCCGCGAAGACTACCCCTCCGCTTAGATTTTTGTTTTGACGCGTTGCAGTGTCTCTGACGGTGACTCGTTAAACTGCTTCTTGTAGTCGGCCGAAAACCGGCCCAGATGATTGAAGCCCCACTTCATCGCGATGCAGGAGATATTTTCGTAACCACGATCTTGCAGAATATCCTGCCGTGCGCACTCCAGGCGTATGCGTTTCAGGTAGGTCGTTGGCGGTTCACCAAAATACCGTTTGAAGTCGGCATAGAGTTTATTGCGTGAAACGCCAGCGGTGCTCTCTATGTCCTCGATGGTGATATCGTTGCTGGCGTTGCGGCGAATAAAATCAGTTGTATGCACCAGGTAAGCCGGTAACGACTGATTAGCAGCAAGCTCGATAACCTCTGAGTAGTTGCTTGGCTGGGATAGCAGAATCCCCTTAATCAGCGCCTGCTCCATTTCACGAATGAAGTGGGTATTCGTATAAAGGTTGTCAGGCCTGCTCAGTTCGCTTTCGATATATCGTACCGTACGCCACCAGGCGCTGGCTGGTCCTATTGCCGCATCCATAATGGGCGCGAACACCAGCGGCTTGGACACGCGTTGGCGGATCAGTTTTTCCAGTTCGGTTTCCATCTCCTGACGGGAAATCCGGACGAGGGTTTTTTTGCAATTGCCACTGATGTGCAGAGCGAAGGGTTGAGACGGAGAGATGATAACTCCACTGGCCGGATCTGACAGCTCTTCTCTGTTGTGAGTCTGCAATTGCTGATAACCGCTCATTGGTAAGCTGATGCTGTAACTGTTCTGCAGGTCGTCAGTTTCAATCGTGACGTCGGTGCCGTACTCAATATGGCCTATGGCGGTGGTGGTCGACGAAAGAATGCTGCCGACATGGCGAAAACGGACGGATTTGGGCTTATCCGCCCTGAGATAATGCGGTCCGCATATCGATTCCATCCAGGAGCGGGCGCCTTCAGCATCAAGGATATCGGCCATGACTTGTGGTTGATGACCATCAATAGCATCGTGATTGCTCAGCATAGCGAGTCCCTATTTTTTTATTCTTCGGATGATTGCCCGATTGCTGCTCTTGCTTGGGGAAGAGTTGAGAATGGCTTGTTGGTCAAAATAGCATCAGTCAATGATATGTGTCAATTGAGTGTAATTTGGTCTGCCTGATGGCTCAGATTGGAGCAAATGTTGTCTCTGGTGACAGTGAAAAGAGGATAAAGCTACTTGGATAACTGGATAGCCAGTGACAGGAGCACTTTGTTTTCATAGATACACCAGTTTGATGCAGTGGCATCGGACGTATTGATGCCCAAGTGTGGAGAGCGAAAGCATGAGCAATAATAATAAACAAGCACTGAACGACTGGCGGGAAAAAATCGCCGGTTGGGTGGACTTCCGCCCGGAGGAGAACGTCTACCGCGTCGCCCGCGAGATGTTTACCAACCGGGATCTGTTTGATCTTGAGATGGAGTTGATCTTCGAGAACACCTGGATCTTCGCCTGCCATGAAAGCCAGGTTGCCAACCCGAACGACTTTTTCACCATGAAGGCGGGTCGTCAGTCGATGATTATCAGTCGCGACAGCAAGGGCCGGTTGCACGCCCTGATTAACGCCTGCCAACACCGTGGTGCCACCCTGACCCGGGTCTGCCGTGGCAACCAGTCCACCTTCACCTGCCCATTCCACGCCTGGTGTTACAAAACCGATGGCCGTCTGGTGAAAGTGAAGGCCGAGAATGAGTACCAGGCCGGTTTCGATAAGTCGAAACGGGGTCTGCGCAAGGCGCTGATCAGCAACTACAAAGGCTTTATCTTTATAAACCTGAACACTGAGTGCGAGCAGAGTCTGGAGGATTTCCTCGGAGACGCCCGTATCGGGATTGACATGATGGTGGCCCAGGCCAAAGAGGGTGAGCTGGAAGTACTGCCGGGCAGCTCCTCCTACACCTATGACGGCAACTGGAAACTGCAGAACGAGAATGGCCTGGACGGTTACCACGTCAGCACCGTGCACTTTAACTACGTGGCGACCGTGCAGCAGCGTCAGCAGCAGAATGCCAAGAAAGAAGGCATGGTCAACAAAACCCTCGATTACAGTAAGTTAGGGGCCGGCGACAGCGAAACTGACGATGGCTGGTTTGGTTTTGAAAACGGCCACACCATTTTGTTCAGCGACATGCCAAACCCCGAGGTGCGACCGGGCTACGCAACGGTTATGCCGCGCCTGATTGAAGAGTATGGCCAGCAGCGTGCAGAGTGGATGATGCATCGTCTGCGTAACCTGAATCTTTACCCAAGCCTGTTCTTTATGGATCAGATCAGCTCGCAGCTGCGTGTGATACGCCCCGTCGCCTGGAATAAGACCGAGGTGCATAGTTTCTGTCTGGGTGTGAAGGGAGAGTCCGACGCCGATCGGGAAAACCGTATTCGTCAGTTTGAGGATTTCTTCAACGTCTCCGGCATGGGGACGCCGGATGACCTGGTTGAATTCCGCGAAGCGCAGATCGGCTTCGAAGCACGTCTGGAAAAGTGGAATGATATCTCCCGGGGTTGCGATAAGTGGACCCGTAAGCCAACCGCTAATACCGAAGCGCTGGATATCCAGCCAGCCATCACCGGGACTGAGTTCACTCACGAAGGGCTGTATGTCAACCAACACGCGAACTGGCAGCGCTATCTGCTGGATGGACTGAATGCCAAACTACAACAGGCACAGGAGGACTGAACGATGAGCAACGTACTGACCAGCATTGAGCAGTTTCTCTACCGCAAATCGGAATACTGTGACCGTCAGCAGTGGGATGAATATCTGGCGCTGTTTGACGAAGAGTCAGAGTTCCATATTCCCCAGTGGGATTCGGAACATATTCACACCACTGACCCGAAACGCGAAATGTCACTGATCTATTACCCTAACCGGGCCGGCCTTGAAGATCGGGTCTTCCGTATCCGCACCGGTAAATCGGCCGCTTGTACCCCTATGCCCCGTACTCTGCACCTGATCAATAACGTCCAGGGCGAAGAACAGGAAGACGGTACCTGGCTGGTTAAGGCCAACTGGATCACCCACTTCTATCGCTTCGGCGAGTCGGAAGCCTTCTTTGGCCGGGTGGAATATCGCCTGCGCCCGGATAACGACAGCTGGAAGGTCTGCCGTAAGCAAGCGATTCTGCTGAACGACAAGATCCGCCATGTGCTGGATTTCTACCACGTCTGAGCGTTAACCCCAGAGACTGCGCCATTGGCCCACGGTCAATGGTGTCCCGGGAGGCCGGGTTGCCGCAAAACCCACCCGGCCTCTGAGGGCGACGATCGGGCTGCCAGCCTGATCGAGCTGATAATTAAAAGAGATACCTTATGTATAAAGTAGCCTTGAACTTCAGTGATGGCCGGACCCACTTTATCGGCGTCAACGCTGGCGAAACCGTGCTCAATGCGGCCCTGCGCCAGGGCATGACTCTTCCTGTCGATTGCCGCGAAGGGGTGTGCGCCACCTGCAAGGGAACCTGTCAGTCCGGTAGCTATGAGCTGGATTATGTTGATGAGGATGCCCTCAGCGAAGCCGAGCTTGAAAAGGGTGCCGTACTGACCTGCCAGATGCGGGTGTCATCCGACAGTGCATTGCAGTTCGACTTCGATTCAACGTTGTGCACCAGTGCCGGCCCCGAGCAGATCGACGCGACGGTCAAAGCGGTCGAGATCGTGTCCGAGTCCACCGCGGTGGTCCACATCGATGCCAGCGTGCGCGCGGGTCAGCTGGACTTCCTGCCGGGCCAGTACGCCCACGTGCAGGTACCCGGCACCGATGAATGGCGCTCCTACTCCTTTGCCTGCGCGCCCAATGACAGGAATCAGCTGAAATTCCTGATTCGTTTGTTACCCCAGGGCGTGATGAGTGACTATCTGCGCGATCGTGTCAAACCTGGTGACACCCTGCGTCTTAAAGCCCCCCTTGGCGCTTTCTATCTGCACCAGATCACCCGACCACTGATTCTGGTCGCCGGAGGTACCGGTCTGGCAGCCTTCCTCGGCATGCTCGATGAGATGTCGGCCCACCCTGCCCGCTACACGCAGCCGGTGACGCTGTTCTATGGCGTCACCCAGGCGGCAGATCTCTGCGAGATCGAACGTATTCAGGGATATGCAGAGAAACTGCCTAACTTCAGTTACCACAACATCGTTATGCAAGAAAATGGTGGCTGGCAGGGGCCGGTAGGTGTCGTGACTGACCTGTTTGAAGAGCATCACTTTAACGGGGGTGAGATCGACGCCTACCTCTGTGGTCCACCGCCGATGGTCGATGCGGTCAAAAACTGGCTCGACCAGCGGGAGATGAGCAACAGCCATGTCCACTACGAGAAATTCTCAGCCAGCTGAGCCGAACAATAATAATCAGGAAAATAGATATGAGAAAAGGTGTAATGCGTCCCGGCCATGTACAGCTCCGGGTGTTGGATATTGAAGAAGCGCTGGTTCATTACCGCGATCTGTTGGGACTGATTGAGGTGGGCCGTGACGATCAGGGGCGCGTGTACCTGAAAGGCTGGACCGAAGTGGACAAGTTCTCCATTGTCCTGCGCCAGGCTGATGAGCCGGGTATGGATTTTATGGGCTTTAAAGTGCTTAACAGCAGCGTGTTAGAACAGCTGGAAAGTGATCTTAAGGCTTACGGTTGTGCTGTCGAGCATATCCCAGCGGGTGATCTGAGTGGCTGTGGCCGTCGCATCCGTTTTGAAGCACCGACAGGTCATCGCTTTGAACTCTATGCGGAAAAAGAGCACACCGGTAAATGGGGAGTATCCAGCGTCAATCCGGAAGCCTGGCCGATGGACCTGAAAGGGATGAAAGCCACCCGTTTTGATCACTGCCTGCTGTACGGGCCGAATGTCGAAGCCACCTATGCGCTGTTCAGCGAGGTGCTGGGCTTTGATCTGGCCGAACAGGTGGTCGATCCGGAAGGTAATCGTGTTGCGGCGTTCATCACGGCCAGCATGAAA